>JBBAQX010000028.1:0-39948 GCA_040400085.1 Lysinibacter sp.
ACCTGCAGTTCCATCACTCCCGTCAGCCCCAGAAGCGGAGCCAGTACCAGAAGCAGAGCCAGCCCCACCTGCACCGGGCACGCCTGCACCGGGCGTGTGTGTACCGGGCGTGTGCACACCGGGTTCAGCAGCAGCGCCTGAGGGGGACGTTTCCTCACCCTCAGGAGCGAATATATCTGCTACTTTTGCCATGTCTTAATTGTTTCAAGATCGTAGATATATGTCTATACGCGAAAGGTAATCTGTTGAAAAGTCGTGGATAACTCACCTGTGGAGGACAATGTGCTCCAGGTTAAGGCCCTAATGAGAGGACGGGTGCCCCGGATGGGCCGGTCTCCCGCAGGGGACCCGTCCCCTGACGAAGGCCCAGCCTTCCGGGATGGCCATATTCCTTGCGGCGGCTAGGTCCCTTGTGGCGGCCAGGTCGCTTACGACAGGCAATCCCCCTGTGACAGGCAAGCCCCCGAGACGGAAAAGCCCCCGAGACAGAAAATCCCCCGAGACGGAAAATCCCTCGCGGCAGAAAAGCAGCCCGCCGGGGGCCTGTATCCCGCGCGAGACACTAATTACGCATAGGTGAAGAGGTTAGCCGCTCGAGGTGGCGAGTCGATTGATGACCGACACCGCGGCATCCACCAATTCTTGATTCGACGTGGCCTTGCTGATGTCCGTGTTGAGGGCGGTGTTGTAGTAAATGCCGTCGCTTATGAGCTGGATGGTAAGCGCGAGCTGGGGGTCGTGCACTGCCCCGAGCACAACTTCGTACCAAGCCTGATTGATGTCGGCGAGCGCGTCTCTGGCTTCCTGTGAGTCTTGGGCGAGCCGTACCGTCGCGATGAGAGCCCGGTCGAGGGGTGCATTATTGCCAATCGAGGTGCGAATAAAATACTCGACCACTCCGATATCAGATTGTAGGATGCCTGCAATGTCGAGCTCCGCGAGCTCGCGCAATCGCGTGATGAGTCCGCTCGCAAGGGCATCTTTTGAGGGAAAGTGATAGAGCAGGCCTCCCTTTGACACTTCGGCCCGTGCTGCGACGGCGTCGAGAGTGGCGGATCGGTGGTTTCCGTCGATCAGAAGTGTCGTGTATGCGTCGAGGATTCTGTCGCGGGCTCCGGCCGGAGCGGTGTTCTTGCGTCGCGGGCTGTCCTGTTGTGAGCTGCTCGAACCGGAGGGCATGTTCATAATGTTACTCATCCTGAGCGTTTTCGGTGAAATAAAACGCACCACTGGCTACTGTACCGGGTAGACGGTATAGTTTCATATTGTGTCTCGTATCACTGAAAACCCCACCAAAAGCCTCCAGCTTCAGCGCGCAGGCGCAAAGCAATGGATAGCGTTGGCAGCGCTCATGCTCCCCGTGCTTCTCGTCTCGGTCGATAATACGGTGCTGAGCTTTGCGCTTCCCCAGATCGCTGAGGCCCTACAGCCGAGCGCCACCGAGCAACTGTGGATCATCGACGTCTACCCACTCGTGCTCGCGGGCCTACTGGTCACGATGGGAAGCCTCGGCGACCGCATCGGCCGCCGTAAGCTACTCCTGATCGGGGCTAGCGGGTTTGCCATGATCTCGGTTCTTGCCGCATTTGCGGATACCGCAGGTCAGCTCATCGCCGCGCGCGCCGCCCTCGGCTTCTTTGGCGCGATGCTCATGCCCTCGACGCTATCGTTACTGCGCAGCACATTTGTCGATCGCGAGCAGCGTCGCTTGGCCATAGCAATCTGGGCCAGCGGGTTCGCGGCAGGAGCCGCTCTTGGCCCCCTGGTGGGAGGACTTCTCCTTGCCAACTTCGCGTGGGGATCGGTCTTTCTTCTTGCCGTGCCGGTTCTGGTGCCGATGCTCATCGCGGTGCCGCTCCTGGTGAGAGAGTCGCGCGACCCCAACCCCGGGCCGGTGGATCCGGTGAGCATCCTGCTATCGATGGTCGCCATGTTCGGCATCGTCTACGCCATTAAGCACTTCGCGAGCGAGGGGTTTGACCTGGTCGGCCCAGCGTTCCTGGTGGGCGGACTCCTGCTTGGTTACCTGTTTGTGCGTCGCCAATTGCGCAGGCCGCTTCCGCTGTTAGACGTTCGCCTGTTCAACAACAGAATCTTCAGCGGAGCCATCCTGATGAACCTCCTCAGCGTCATCGCGCTTGTCGGGTTTCTCTTCTTTGTATCGCAGCACCTGCAAATCGTGCTCAGGCTGGACCCAATCACGGCAGGTCTCGTGCTCTTGCCCGGTCTGCTCATCATGATTCTCGTCGGGCTCTCTGTCGTGCCTATCGCACGTCGAGTGCCTCCCCACATTCTTGTTCCGGTATCTCTGCTGGTCTCTGCCGCGGCTTATCTTCTCATTGCGGCTGCCCCGGCAGAGCCGAGCCTCGAGCGGGTAATGATCGCTTTCGGGATGCTCGGCGCGGGAATCGGTGCAGCCGAGACCGTCTCCAACGACCTGATACTGAATGCGGCGCCAGCGCATAAGGCGGGAGCGGCATCCGCCCTATCGGAAACGGCCTACGAAATCGGGGCAGTACTGGGCACCGCGCTGCTCGGGGGAATCTTGACGGCGCACTACAGGGCGGAGATCCTCGTACCCGAGGGCTTGACGCCCGCGAATGCCGAGGCAGCCCGTGAGACCCTCGCGGGGGCTCACAACGTGGCGGAAAAGGTTGGGGGAGATATCGGCAGTGACCTGATGCTGTCCGCCCAGCAGGCCTTCGAAAGCGGCGTCGGGATTACGAGTGCCCTCGGGGCGGTTCTCATGGTGATGGCCGCTGTTGTTGCGTGGTGGAGCCTGCGGTCCCCCGCTAAGGGCTAACGCACTACGTGCGCGGTGCGAAAGCGCTCTTCCGTCGGGCAGTAAAAGTTGCGGCGATACCCGCGCCAAAGAGGGCGATCATCGTGACGATGCCTGCGAAATAGTCAGCGCCTGTCGAGGCGAGGCTCGCATCGTGGGTCAGCTCTTTTGCCGCCGGAGGGATTTTTTCCCCAGGTGTCTCTGGAGGAACCTGAACAGTCGCCGTGACCGCATCTGTGATGATCTCTCCCACACAATTCGTAAAAACGGCTCGAAACACAGTGCTTGTTGGGACGTTCACCGACAACGTATCGGACGTGGCCCCGGGAACATTGCTCCACGTGCCATCAGCGCTTGTCAGCTGCTGCCACTGCACGCTCGGACTATCGTCACCGGTAGCGGACACCCTTGCCATAAATCGGCTGTCGAAACCGACAACGGCAGGGACCGGTTGGAGCGTAACTATAGGCGCTTGCCCAAACAGAAAGCCTGCATTCGTCGTTTCCGTCTGTACCCTGCCGAATTGCGTGTAGTCGACGACGATGTCTACCGGGCCGCAACCGGTGGGCGTGGCGACAGTCCAGGTGTTCCCCGCCTGAGAGAGGCCACTCCCCGGGAGCGCACCGAAGAAGACCTGATTGATCGTGGCATCCGTAATTACCACGGGTGAGAGTCGGGAAACGTTTGTGCCATCGCCTATCTGGCCATCGGAATTCGACCCCCAAGAGTAGGTGCGGCCAGCAGCAGTGATAGCCAATGAGGTAAATCCTCCCGTCGAAATCTGCGTGAAGGTTACCCCGGGAGGAGCATCCACTCGCACCGGTGATAGGCGCTGAATGGTTGTTCCATCCCCTAAGGCTCCCGAAAGGTTCTGGCCCCACGAGTACGTATTTCCGTCCGATCCCAGCGCTACCGTAAGGGTGTCTCCGGCATATACGCGGGTAAACGTTACTCCGGCAGGAAGTGTTGCGGTCACCGGGGTGAGCTCATTCGCGGTCGTGCCGTTCCCCAGCTGTCCGTTAATATTGCTGCCCCAAGAGTACGTATTCCCATCGGATCCGATAGCGGACGAATGAGCAAAACCACCGGAAAGATATGTAAACGTCACCCCCGGAGGAAGAATCGTTGTGACCGGTGTCGTGCGAATTAGGACCGTCCCATCGCCTAGTTCCCCCAGGTTGTTATCACCCCAGGCATATGAGTTCCCATCGGAGCCAATCGCTAACGAATGCTCAAAACCAGCGGACACCTGAGCAAACGTTACTCCCGGGGGAGTAGCGACAAGCACCGGGGCTGTCTGGGAGACCACATTGCCGTTTCCCAGCTGTCCACGATTATTGTGTCCCCAGGCATAGGTATTACCGTTGGCACCGCTCGCCAACACAAATTCAAGCCCCGCTGATACCCGGGAGAACGTCACTCCTGGAGGGGTGGCGAGTAATCCGGGGGCGGATCGGGACGTCAGGTTGCCGTTTCCCAGCTGCCCATAGTTGTTATATCCCCAGGAATAGCTATTGCCATCTGAGCCAATGGCAATAGTGAAGCCAAATCCGGCCGACACCTGAATAAAGTCCACCCCCGGTACTGCGCTGACGACAATCGGAACCGTGCTGGTTGTAGTTGATCCGTCGCCGAGCTGGCCGAATTCGTTATCTCCCCATGCGTAGGTCTTGCCATCGGATCCGATCGCCACTGAGTGACTGTAGCCGGCCGATACCTGCGTGAACGTTATGCCGGCGGGGCCAGAAACCAAGGTGCCCCCTGTCGTTGGTCCTGCAGTAGGAGCGGGGGCAGCAATCGCGGTGGCGGGCAGGAAGAATAGGCCCAACAAAGCGGCCGCGAGTCCAGCTGGAGCCCACCGTTCTGAACGAAGAAAGGTACTTTTTAGGAATATCTCTAATTCTTATCAGCTATCAACGGCAGTGGCCAGTATTTAGCAAGGGAACTCGATTTGTCGATATTTTATTTTGTAGAAAAATTATTTTCGGAAACATTCCCAAGCCTGAGCTGAACGATACACAACGATAAAGACGCGAGCGAGGAGAGCGGGGGAGTAGGCTAGAGAGGTCCATTCTGCGCTGATGCTGTTCAGCCTTGATTCGCCGAAACTCCAGGAGTTGCCGTGCCCCGTCACATCAAACTTGCCGTCATCCCAGGGGACGGTATCGGCCCCGAAGTTATTGCAGAAGCCAACAAGGTGTTAGACGCCGTCTTGGCCGGTTCCGACATCACCCTTGAACGCACCCAGTTCTCGCTCGGGGCGCAACGATTCCTCGAAACGGGGGATACCCTGACCGACGAAGACCTCGCGGCAATAAAAGGGAACGATGTGATCCTCCTCGGGGCCGTCGGCGGTGCCCCCGGCGACCCTCGGCTGGCCAACGCAAACATCGAGAGGGGCCTGCTCCTCAAACTCCGTTTCGCGCTAGATCACTACGCAAACGTGCGCCCCAGCATCCTGCTGCCAGGCGAGACTAGCCACCTGAGCAACCCCGGCAACATCGACTTTGTCGTTGTCCGCGAGGGAACAGAAGGCCCATACGTAGGCAACGGCGGAGCCATCCGGCAGGGAACACCGCACGAAATCGCCAACGAGGTGTCAATAAACACCGCGCACGGGGTGGAGCGCGTCGTGCGCTACGCGTTCGAGACCGCTCAGAAACGTGACCGCCAGAAACTCACACTCGTTCACAAGACAAACGTGCTCGTCTACGCCGGATCCCTCTGGAAGCGACACGTGGACGCGATCGCCCAAGAATTCCCCGACGTAACGGTGGACTATCTGCATGTTGATGCGGCAACTATATTTTTGGTCACAGACCCTGCTAGATTTGATGTCATCGTTACGGACAACCTCTTCGGCGATATCCTCACCGACCTCGCGGGCGCAATCAGCGGCGGGATCGGTCTCGCCGCCTCCGGCAACATCAACCCGGACGGTGACTTCCCCAGCATGTTCGAGCCGGTACACGGTTCGGCCCCGGACATTGCGGGTCAGCAGAAAGCCGACCCGTCGGCCGCCATCCTCTCAGTCGCGCTTATGCTCGATCATCTAGGGCTCCCAGAGCAGGCAGGCAGGATTCGCTCGGCCGTCGAACGGGATGTCGCCCAACGACAGGGCGCGTCATCCCGCACCTCGGATATTGGCGACCGTATCGTCACACAGCTCGCATAACTTTTCACTCCTAGTCAGAAAGTCAGGAAGACTCACATGACCGCTACTACAGCATCCCCCATCGAATTCAGTGTTACGCATCCGGCATCCCCCGTGAGCGATGCTGATCGCGAAGCTATCCTTCGAGACCCCGGTTTCGGGAAAAAGTTTACCGACCACATGGTTGCGATCGATTGGTCGCTCGAAAATGGTTGGGAAAACGCCCGTGTCGAGCCCTACGGCCCGATCCAGATGGATCCGGCGGCGTCGGTTCTTCACTACGCTCAGGAGATCTTCGAGGGCCTCAAAGCATACCGGCATGCCGACGGATCTATCTGGACATTTCGTCCCGAGGCAAACGGGCGCCGCCTGAATCTCTCGGCCAAGCGGCTAGCCCTCCCCGAACTCCCCGTTGAAGATTTCGTGCAATCGCTTCGCGAACTTATCGCGGTCGACGGAGCCTGGGTTCCGTCTGGGGACGATATGAGCCTTTACCTTCGCCCGTTCATGATCGCAAACGAAAGCTTCCTCGGCGTGCGGTCCGCGCAGAAGGCAAGCTACATGGTCATCGCCAGCCCGGCTGGGCCCTACTTCACCGGAGGCGTAAAGCCCGTGTCGATCTGGCTCTCGGCGGAATACTCGCGCGCGGGTCGCGGAGGTACCGGTGAGGCAAAATGCGGCGGAAACTACGCATCCTCGCTGCTTCCCCAGATGGAGGCCTCCGCGAACGGATGCGCGCAAGTACTGTTTCTCGATGCCGTCACCCAGAACTACATCGATGAACTCGGCGGGATGAACGTATTCTTCGTCCGAAAAGACGGAACGCTGCTGACCCCCAACCTGAACGGAAACATCCTTCACGGGGTGACGCGGTCCAGCATCATCCAGCTCGCGAAGGACCGCGGGATCACCGTTGAGGAGCGCCCCATCTCGATTGACGAGTGGAAAGACGGATTTACCTCCGGCGATTTCGTCGAGGCCTTCGCCTGCGGCACAGCCGCCGTCGTGACGCCCATCAACGTGTTGAAGGGACCAGACTTCACCGTTGGAAACCCCGACGCTCCGGCCGGTGAACTCACGATGTCGCTGAGAGAAGAGCTGACCGACATCCAATACGGTCGTCTGCCCGATCGCCACGGGTGGCTTACCCGCCTCGATGCGGTAGATGGTGCAGGAGAAGGTGCCGCAGAATGAAGGTAGTCCGTTTTAGCCACGAAGACGTTATCGCATACGGCATAATCGACGACGGCGACATCGTCGTTATCGATGGTGACCCGATGTTCACCGGATTCGATACAACGGGGGAGCGAGTTCCCCTCGCGGAGGCGACGCTGCTTGCCCCCTCGATTCCCAGGTCAAAGGTTGTCTGTGTCGGCAAGAACTATCATGACCATGCGGCAGAAATGGGAGGAACGGCCCCTGAGGCTCCGCTTCTCTTCCTGAAGCCAAACACCTCGGTGATTGGGCCGGACGATGCCATTGTGATCCCTCCGCAGTCCCAGCGGGTCGAACATGAGGGTGAACTTGCCATCGTGATTGGGCGTATAGCGAAGAACGTTCGCGTAGAGGATGCTCTTGATTACGTCTTCGGATATACCGTAGCCGTCGACGTGACCGCGCGCGATCTGCAATACGCGGACGGGCAGTGGGCTCGGGGCAAGGGATTCGACACTTTCTGTCCGCTTGGCCCGGTCATCGATACGGAGTTTGATTCGACGCAGGCCCGCTTGGTCACGCGGGTGAATGGTGATATTCGTCAGGACGCACCGCTATCCGACATGATTCACTCCGCGGCGGAAATCGTGGCATACTCGTCGAGCGTTTGGACGATGCTCCCCGGAGATGTTATTCTCACGGGAACACCCGCCGGCGTGGGCCCGCTTGTCTCCGGCGACACCATAGAGGTCGAGATCGACGGAATCGGTACCCTGCGCAATACTGTCAGATAGAAGGCAGCAAGCCCGTTCGGTAACGCACTTTATCGGCCTGTGAAGTTCTACATCGCATCGGAAAGCAAATATGACAAATATCCCGGAGACCCCCGAGAGCGGCAACCCCGCGAACCAGCAGCCGCAGCCCGGGCTAGGTGCGCCTCCGGCATACAGCGCGCCCCCGGGTTACAGTGGGCCTCCGGGATATGGTGCTCGGCCCGGGTATGGTGCGCAGCCTGGGTATGGTGCGCAGCCTGGGTATGGCGGTCAACCCGGCTATGGTGCGCTGCCGAACCAGCAGGGATGGACTCCCGCCGGACCGGCTGTACCCCAGGACTACCGTGCTTTGTCGATTGTTGCTCTGGTCTTTTTCTGGCCCCTTGGGCTTCCGGCGCTCCTCAAATCTCTTGACTCCACGAAGCGTGCCGAAATGGGGAACTATCTCGGGGCATCCGAGTCGGCGCGTTCCGCAAAGAATTTTTCGATCGCAGCCTTGTGCGTCTCCGGCGGAACTGTCTTGTTGAGTCTCATTCTTGTTTTTGTGCTCACTCTTTTTGGTATTGGACTAACAGGGGTAGCACTGACTGGTGTAAGCAACTCGTTGGAAACTGATTCGTACCAGCCTGACTCTCTCTATAAAGAAGACCTCAGCAATTACGATGTTGAGCTATATGATGGGCCGCTCACACCCAACGCCGACGGGTCCTACGATGTGACCTTCGACATAACCGTTCCCACGAGCGGCTCAGCCGAGATCTACTTTTACGATGCGGTTTATAACGAGCTAGATATGACGACGATCTCTCTTGACTACGAGGGCACAAAGACGGTGAACGTACCTGCCGGACAAACGGTGGAGCTCTATGCCTGGGGAGACGACTACTCCTTCGAGGTCGTCACCTGTACCGCTTCGGTTGATGGACATATCATCGATAGCGACGCTCAATACGAAGAGGACGAAGTTTTTTGCAGCTTTACCGCAAGCCCGCAGTCATAAGTTCAGGGTTCAACTCTGTGGATTACTGACCGGCGCGACGCTGATCGGTGGCGGCGCTGGTCAACGTGCCGATCGCGGATTCCTGCTTCAGTCCTGAGATAAGGGCGCGAATTCCGATCGAAAAACCTGATCGCGCGCTCGTTCGGTCATCGTTATGCGGTTGGAGGTCCTGTCTCAGCGCCGTTAATTCGTTCGGGATCGTTCTGAGGGTCAAGAGGGTTCCCGGCGCAACGATGTCGAGCGCGGACCCGAGCACATGGGCCTCAATCGTGCGCATGACGGCGACGGCTCGCCCGTCCGACCAGCCAGCTCGTTGCAGCGAGCCCACAACCGTTTCGTACATGACCAGGGTCGAGGGGTCGCTGATCGGGGTTGTCGCGAGTAGGGGGATGCTGTTTGGCCTGGCTGCAAACGCGTCGAGATAGGAATGGGCCCAGTCTGCGAGTGCCTCGTCCCAGGGTTTGGAGGCGAAGCTCGACGTCTCGATGTTCTCAACGATGATAGCCCGCATATGTTCGATGAGGTCTTGTCGTCCGGTGATGTGATTGTAGAGAGAGGATGCCTTGCGGTTGAGTTCGTGCGCGAGGCTCTTCATCGTCAGGGCTTCGCAGCCGTGTTGTTCTACGAGATCGAGCGCTGCAATCGCTATTTTGCGTCGGGTGAGTGCCATGATGCTCCTTCGATTACGACGTGGATTACGACGTGGATTACGACGTGGATTACGACGTGCGTTCCCGTTTTTGGATAAAAGGATCTTGTTTAGATTTATCGACTTTCTTGAGGAGTCGATATTGCAAGATTACCTGGGCCAGTAGCACCGGGGTACACGCCACAATTAGCAGCGGAAATAGTTCGAAGGTCAGCACGAGGGGCGTTTCAAACGCAAATCTCAGAACGAACTCCACCCCGGTGAGATCCCATAGCCCAGGAGTCAGATAAAAGTCCTGCAGATGGGTCAGATGTTCGAGAGAAAAATTGCCATTGACAAAAAGTGTAATGAATGACTGGAGTGCAAACAGGTACAGGGCCACCGAGCGACGGTTGATTGAGCGGCGGTAGCGAAGCGCCTTCGACTCCGCATCCGAAAAAATATCGTTTGCTGCCGCGTCTTTTTCAGGGGAAGGAGAGGCCGGGCCGGAGAAGCGTTTTGCGAAATACTGGCTACCTCCATGACGGTTGCCCGCGCGATGTTCCCAGCCGGCGTCCTCAAATAACGTGATGTAATCGTCAAAGTCGGCGCGCATCATCTTGGCGCGGTAGTCAACCCTGACCACTGCGCTGCCGGGCTTCGCCGGTTCGAAGGTATAGAAGAGCCTGCGCCTGCTCAGTAGCTGCCCGTCTTGGGCCAAGCGGTTAAGCCATGTTTCTTCGTTGTCGTAGTTGATGAAGAACTTGAGTTTTTTCATGAGGATTCACTCTTTCTGGGCATTGTCAAAAGCGTTGATCATGTGGTTCATGCGTTGGGTGTCCTGCAGGAGGGTCTGGCGGCCGTGCTCGGTGAGCTGATATACCTTGCGTCTGGGATCGTCGCTCGTGACGCGGGCGATCAGAGTTTGTTTGAGGAGGTTCTCGAGTGCGCCGTAGAGCGTCCCGGCGGCAAGCCGCACCTCTCCCTCGCTGAGGGACTCGACGCGAGACATGATGAGATACCCGTGGGCTGGATCTCGCAGGGCTAGTAACACGTAGAAGACCGTTTCGGTCAATGGGAGGAGCGAGTTACGCATGTTGTCTGTCCATCTATTCAGTTCAACTGTCTATTTGAACTATACAGTTGAACTGAGCATGCGACAATGTTGATCCCATACATTCGCAAACATTTGTCACGCTGAGGGATGCTTGCGTCAATCAGGTGGCCCCAAATGGCGTGATCCAGGGGGAAAATCACAGCATTTGGGGCCACCTGATTCAGAAATTGATATTGCCGTCCATCGTGGGCTGTGAAGTGTCGCTGTTCGACTTGGCATCACGTGAACAAAACTGTACTCTGGTAACCCAGTACGAACGTCATTCGTTCGTTAGATGTTTTCCGCGCAAACGTCATGCAGGGCAACACCCGTTATGGCGGAACCACCCAGACCGATTCGCACACACAACCCAATGGAGGGCCCATGACAAGCAGCGCCGCAGCCGTGTACTTCTCAAATGGAACCGTCTGGATGGGCCCCGGAACCCCCGACGCAACAGAACTTTTGGTGCGCGACGGGCAAGTGCTTGCGATCGGCGCCGAGGCGGGAGCGTGCTTTCGGGAGCTGGAAGCTGAGGCGGAATCGGGGAGCGATCACGGCATCCGCTCAATTGATCTCGATGGCGGGATGCTCATGCCCGCGTTCGGCGAGGGCCACGCGCATCCCATCTTTGGCGGGCTCGAATCCCTCGGGCCACAGATTCGGTCGTGCACATCCGTGGCCCAGATCGTGGAAGAGGTGAGGCGCTACGCCGAGGCTAATCCAGACGAGGAGTGGATCCTTGGCGGATCCTACGACGGGTCGCTCGCACCGTCGAGCCTCTTCGACGCACGGTGGCTCGACGAGGCCGTATCTGACCGCCCCGTCGTGCTCAGGGCGTGGGATTACCACACGGTCTGGTGCAACTCGAAGGCACTCGAACTGGCCGAAATCGACGCTGAAACGCCCGAGCCTGCCCTGGGCGAAATACCCCGCCGCTCCGACAAGACGCCCCTTGGCACCCTGCGCGAGTGGGGCGCTATCGACCTGATCTCGGCGGTAAGCCCCGGCCATTCACTGAACGATCGTGTCGAGGCCCTGCGGATCGCTACCGAACACTTTGCGGCTCTTGGAATCACGTGGGTGCAGGATGCCTGGGTCGAGCCAGATGACGTGGACGTTTATCTTGAGGCGGCGACGCGCGGGATCCTCAAGACCCGGATCAACCTAGCGCTGCGCGCCGAACCCCGTACCTTTCCCGAATCGCTTCCCACCCTGATCGCGGCGCGCCAGCGGGTTATCGACCTCGGGCATCCCCTCGTGACGGCGAATAGCGTGAAATTCTTCACCGATGGCGTCGTCGAAAACGAGACCGGGGCCCTGCTCGAACCGTATTGTTCGGGGATGCACGATCACGGGATGCTCGTGTGGCAGCCGCAGCATCTCGCGGAGTCCGTGGCCGCGATCGAGGCCGCCGGATTCCAGGCTCACCTGCACGCGATTGGGGATGCCGCGGTGCGCTACGCCCTCGACGCCATCGAGTACTCCCGCACGCAGAACGGTGATCTCGGGTTGCGGCCAGTCATCGCCCACGTGCAGCTCGCGACCGACGAGGACCTCGAACGATTTGCCGCCCTCGGCGTCACCGCGAATATGCAACCGCTGTGGGCCCAGCTCGACGCCCTGATGACAGAACTGACCCTGCCCCGGCTTGGCCTAGAACGCGCGGACGAACAGTATAAGCTCAAGACCCTCGCTGAATCGGATGCCGTGCTCTCGTTTGGATCCGATTGGCCGTGCTCCTCCGCCTCGCCCTTCGACGGGATTGCCGTGGCCACCTCGCGGCAGACGGAACACGGCCATCCGGAGAGCGGCTGGACCCCGCATCAGATTCTCGATACGCAGACGGCGCTGCACGCCTATACGAGTGGAACCGCGCACCAGGCTTTTGCCGATCGGCACGAAGCCCCCTGGGGGCAGATCGCCCCGGGAGCTTCTGCCGATCTGGTCTGGCTCGATTCCGATCCCCGCACCACCCACCCAATGCGGATACCGGCAATCGGTGTTCGTGCTACCTATCTCGCTGGAACACAGACGTTCCGCGCTCCCTCCACGGGGACTCAACGATGAGGAAAAACTATGGTAAATATTGCAGAAACTATCGCGGGTACCTCCGCTAGCTCGGCTAAAGTCTCCACGACGGGCCAGCAACCCAGCCAGCAACCCGCGCAGCTCAGGCGCGTACTAGGCCTGCCCTCTCTCGTGCTCTTCGGGTTGGTCTATATGGTGCCGCTCACCGTTTTCACCACCTACGGAATCGTGACGCAGGTATCGGGCGGCAGGCTCCCGCTGGCCTATATCGTCACGCTCTGCGCCATGCTCTTCACCGCGCGCTCCTACGGGCTCATGTCCAAGGCATTCCCGTATGCCGGATCTGCCTACACCTACACCCAGCGCACTTTCGGGCCCGGTATCGGCTTTCTCGCGGGATGGGCGCTGCTGCTCGATTATCTGTTTTTGCCCATGATCAACTATTTGGTGATCGGGATCTATCTGAACGCCGCTTTCCCAGCCGTGGCCTCGTGGGTATTCATCCTGGCCGCGATCGCAGCAGTGACGGTGCTGAATATCGTCGGGATTGTTTCGGTCGCCCGAACCAACCTGGTGATCATCGCAGTGCAATCGATTTTCATCGTAGTGTTTGTTTCGCTGGCGCTCTCCTCCGTCAGCGGTACCACTCTTGACCTCTTTGCGCCCTTCGCGGGGGACGGCAGCGAGCCGGGGATCGGCCCCGTCGCCGCCGGGGCCGCGATTCTCTGCCTCTCGTTCCTCGGGTTCGACTCGGTTTCTACCCTGGCAGAAGAGACCAAGAACCCCGCAAAGACGATGCCCCGTGCGATCACAGTGATCACCCTGCTCGCCGGAGTGCTCTTCGTCGGGCTCTCATATGTCAGTTATCTCGCCTTTCCCGGCCACAACTTTACGGATGTAGACAGCGCAGCCCTCGACGTGATGGCCCGCACCGGCGGCCAATTCCTCGTGACGTTCTTTACAGCAGCGTATGTCGCGGGGGCGGCGGGATCGGCCCTGGCGTCCCAGGCATCCGTCGCTCGAATCCTCTTCGCGATGGGGCGCGACGGGGTCCTGCCCCGCCGCGTTTTCGGGGTGCTGAGCGAGAGGTTCAAGACACCCGTCACGGCAGTCTTGATCGTGTCGGTTATCTCGCTGCTCGCGATCGTCATCGATTTAACGATGCTCTCCGAAATGATCAGCTTCGGAGCGCTCGTAGCGTTCTCCGCCGTGAACCTGGCGGTGATTAAGCACTATTTCGTCGGGGAGAAGCATCGGGCCGGGTGGGACGTGTTGAGGTTTTTAGTGCTGCCCCTGATCGGGTTGGGTCTGACAGTGTGGCTCTGGACGAGCCTCTCTCCGCGTACCATCATCATCGGCGTGATCTGGCTCGCGGTGGGCATCGCCTATCTCGCGTTTGTGACCAAGATGTTCCGCAGGTCGACGCCTATGCTCGACCTGGCAGAGTCCTGATCCTTCTAGGTTCCCTGACAGGTGCAACCCCGTAAGATAGAGGTGGGGGATTTTTCTCTCACAATCGGTTTGCGGGAGGTACCGGGTGGCTAATCCGTGGCTTGCTCTACGGCGCGGCGAATCCGCGCGGGAGCGGCGCAGGGTCCTCGCCCGCGCGCACGAAAAAGCCGTGGCGGGGGAGGAACTGCCCGGCGACATCCGTGACGTCGTGCGCGACTCGTGGCAGCGGTCCATCTCGCGCGCTCTCGATCCCGATTTGGTTCCCTCGACGGGAATCTGGGAGTTCGATAGGCTCGACGATTACCGCAGGGGGCATCCGTTATCGAGCATCATGCCCGTGGTGCAGCGCCTGCTGATTGAGGATGCCGCCGATGCCGGCCTCATCGTCGCGGTGGGGGATGCCGCCGGTCGCCTGCTCTGGATCGACGGCGACGATCACCTGCGCAGCAAAGCAGAAAACATGTACTTCGTGGCGGGGGCCGATTGGTCAGAGGCCGTCGTCGGGATGAGCGCCCCCGGCACAGCCATCGCGCTGAACCACGGCATCCAGGTTCTCGGGCCTGAGCACTATAACCGTCTAGCCCACCAGTGGAGCGGCACCGCCGTGCCTGTGCACGACCCCGTAACCCGCGAGCTACTGGGCGTAATCGATATCACGGGCGGCGACGAGGTCGTGGCGCCGCACACGCTTCCCCTCGTCGAGGCGACCGTAGCTGCCGTCGAGGCCGAGCTGCGGATTCAGACCCTGCGCAACGATATGGTCGCGGCGCAATCGCGTCGCGGGCCACGCGGGACCAGCGATAGGCGGCCGGTTAAGGGGACCGGCATCACCCGATTGAACGTTCTCGGCAGGGAACGTGGCGAACTCTACATCGGCACGGAGTTCGTCGAGCTCAGCAGAAGGCACGCCGAAATCTTCACCCTCCTGGCCTGGCATCAGAACGGCCTCTCCACCGAAAAGCTGGCCCAGCTGCTCTACGGACGAGACGACAGCGCCCTGACCCTGCGCGCGGAAATGGTGCGGTTGCGCACCGTGCTGAAGGGGCTTGACCCCACACTTGTTCCCCTGTCCCGGCCGTATCGCCTGCCGCGTTCGATCACTCTCGATGCGCGGGATGTTTTGTCCGCGCTTGATCGCGGAGCTCACCGCCTCGCGCTCGCGGCCTACCCGGGGGTCTTGCTGCCCGAATCGGAGGCTCCCGGCATCGTCGATATTCGTGCCGAGGTTGCCCACACCCTCAAGGAGTCCCTGCTGACGGATGCCTCCATCGAGGTGCTCCTCGCCTACATTCAATCCCCTGTCGGGGCCGACGATCGCGATGCCTGGGAGGCCTGCCTGCGACTCCTGCCCGCGCGGTCGCCGAAGAGGGCGCACGTGCTCTCCCGGCTCGAGATAATGGATGCTCAGGCCTGAACCCGTCGCCTGTCGATACCGTGCATCACCGTATCCGTGCATCCGTGCATCCCTGCAGTTCCTGCACACCTGTGCAGCCCCCTGGCTGCTATGGTGTAAACACCCTGTGCCCAGGGATACCAGACAGAGCAGTCGCAGTAAGGAGACACAATGACCGTGTATTCAGCCCCGGGGACTCCCGGATCTCTCGTAACGTTCAAGCCTCGATATGAGCACTGGATCGGGGGCGAGTGGGTTCCGCCCGTCAAGGGACAGTACTTCGAGGACATCTCTCCCGTTAACGGTAAGCCGTTTACCGAGGTTGCCCGCGGCACCGCCGAGGATATCGACGTGGCGCTCGATGCCGCCCACAAAGCAGCCCCCGCCTGGGGCAAGACCACCGCGGCCGAACGAGCCGCCGTGCTGAATAAGATCGCAGACCGTATCGAGGCGAACCTCGAAATGCTGGCCGTGGCAGAGACCTGGGATAACGGCAAATCGATCAGGGAGCCGCTCAACGCCGACCTTCCCCTCGCCGCCGATCACTTCCGCTACTTCGCGAGCCTGATCCGGGCCCAAGAGGGTGAGTTCACCCAGATCGATAACAACACCGTCGCCTACCACTTTGCCGAGCCCCTCGGCGTTGTCGGCCAGATCATCCCGTGGAACTTCCCCATCCTCATGGCCGTCTGGAAGCTGGCGCCCGCGCTCGCGGGAGGCAACACGGTCGTGCTGAAGCCGGCGGAACAGACTCCCGTGAGCATCCTCGTCCTGATCGAGCTGCTCGCAGACATCCTGCCGCCCGGAGTCGTGAACGTCGTCAACGGGTTCGGGGTTGAGGCGGGCAAGCCGCTCGCATCGAGCCCGCGCATCCGTAAGATCGCGTTCACCGGCGAGACCACGACGGGCCGCCTGATTCTGCAATATGCGAGCGCGAACATAATTCCCAGCACGGTTGAGCTGGGCGGTAAGAGCCCCAACATCGTATTCGAGTCGGTCGCCGACAGGCACGATGCCTTCTACGATAAGGCGCAGGAGGGCTTCACCCTGTTTGCGTTCAACCAGGGTGAGGTGTGCACCTGCCCGTCGCGGTCGCTGATCCAGGCATCCATCTACGATTCCTTCCTCGGCGACGCTATCGAGCGCACCCGCAAGGCGCGGCAGGGGAACCCACTCGACACCGACACCCAGGTGGGTGCGCAGGCCTCGAATGATCAGCTCGAGAAGATCCTGAGCTACATCGACATCGGCAAGCAGGAGGGCGCAAAGCTGCTGCTCGGCGGCGACCGCGTCGACCTCGGCGGGGACCTCACCGACGGTTACTACGTGGCCCCCACCATCTTCGAGGGCCAGAACAAGATGCGGATCTTCCAGGAGGAAATCTTCGGGCCTGTCGTCGCCGTCACTAGTTTCACCGACTACGACAACGCGATCTCGCTCGCCAACGACACCCTGTACGGGTTGGGCGCAGGAGTCTGGTCGCGTAATGGCAACGAGGCCTATCGCGCCGGCCGCGACATCCAGGCTGGCCGTGTCTGGGTTAACAACTATCACGCGTACCCGGCCGGGGCCGCGTTTGGCGGTTACAAGAGTTCCGGGATCGGACGCGAGAACAACAAGCTCGCGCTCGATCACTACCAGCAGACTAAGAACCTGCTGGTGAGCTACAGCGAGACCGCGCAGGGTTTCTTCTAGGAAGTGGGACTGATTTTCATGGATGGCACAGGGGCGGCTGTCGTCGCCAGCATCACGATTGAGGGTGAGACGCAGCCGCGGGTCGCGCTCACGGCATCCGCTGTCGAGCTGCTTCGGCAGCTGTGGGAGCAGCACGGACCGCTGATGTTCCATCAATCGGGAGGATGCTGCGACGGCAGTTCGCCCATGTGTTATCCGCTGGGCGACTTCATCACCGGCGATTCCGATATCCTCCTGGGCGAGCTCGAGATAGGGGATGCTCGGGGTGAAGGTGCAGCTTCTCCCGATTCCCGGAGCATCCCGTTCTATATGTCCCGCGAGCAATTCGAATACTGGAAGCACACGTTCCTGACTGTCGACGTCGTTCCCGGTCGCGGCAGCGGATTCTCGCTCGAGGGTCCGGAGGGCAAGCGGTTCCTGATTCGCTCAACCCTCATCGACGCGTAGGCCCCACGAACCTGACTCTCCCGCAAAGTTTTTGTTCCATCCCGCGGGATTTTCAACCAAATCCCGCGGAACGGAACAAAAACTTTTTCAGGGAGGCACGGGCGGTAGGAGGGTAAGGCGCAGAGCTTAACGCGTACTTCTGTTACGTCGTGTTGCATGTTGATTTAGAGTTGCTCATGTTCTGCCCATAAAGTTGGAAGGTCAATCTTTTTCAGCATCGTCACCACCGGAGTCCATATGTCAATGCGCCCCCTGCTCGAATCAGGCGTAGCCGGTGAGAACGTAACCGCCGTTGACTCTCATTTTCACTTGGCGAATACCGTTGATTCGGTCACGTTTAACGGGGTCGGGAAGACCTTTCACAGCCGAACCGGCGAACCCCGAACTGTCCTGAGGGACGTGAATCTGGAGGTCAACCCCGGCGAGGTTCTGGCGATCCTGGGCAAGAGCGGATGCGGTAAGTCGACGCTTCTGCGCGTGACCGCCGGGCTCGACACACCATCCACCGGATCGGTTCTTATCGACGGAAGCCCCGTGTCGGGCATCGATTCGCGCTGCGCATTTGCATTTCAGGAGCCCCGTCTTCTGCCCTGGCGCCCGCTCGCGAGCAACATCGCGCTCGGGTTTCCCCGCACTGCCTCGAAATCACAGGTCAAGGAACAGATTGATCAGCTACTTGAGCTCGTCGGGCTGAGCGATTTCGCGCAGCATCGCCCCCGCGAGGTGTCCGGCGGAATGGCGCAGCGGGCATCGCTGGCACGAGCCCTCGCACGGAACCCGGGCGTGCTCCTTCTCGACGAACCGTTCGGCGCGCTCGACGCCCTCACCCGGATCAAGATGCAAGACCTCCTGCTCGATATTCACGCCGCGGCACCGACCACCGTGCTTCTCGTGACGCACGACGTGGACGAGGCCCTCCAACTTGCCGATCGGGTTATTGTGCTCGGCACGGAGAACGGGGAGTCTGGTGCTCCCGGCGCCACCATCACGCAGACCATCGTTGTTCCGGGCGAGCGCCCCCGCGACAGGGGATCAGCCGAGCTAGCCGAGTATCGCGCTGAACTGCTGGAGGCCTTCGGCATCTCTCGGCACGCGAGCGGCCCAGCACGCTAGAGACTTGCCCGGCCACAGCATCCCGCAATTGATTATTACCCAGTAGAAAGTGCACCATGAATTCGCGTCGATCCATTAAAGTTCTTGCTACTGGAGCGATCGCGCTCGCAGCTATGCTCCTCAGCGGCTGCGTAGCTGGCGAGAACTCGCAATCGGTCAGTAGCGCAAGCACGCTCAACATCGACTTCGCTACCTACAACCCGTTGAGCCTCGTGATCAAAGAAAAGGGCTGGCTTGAGGATGCCCTCAAAGACCAAAAGGTGAAGGTCAATTGGGTCCAATCTGCTGGTTCTAATAAGGCAAACGAGGCTCTGCGCGCCGGAGCGATCGACGTAGGATCAACCGCCGGGTCTGCGGCCCTCTTAGCGAAGGCGAACGGCTCTGAGATTCAGACTATCGACATTTTTTCACAGCCGGAGTGGGCGGCGTTGGTCGTACCCGCTGGCTCGCCCATCACCTCGGTAGCCGATCTGAAGGGTAAGCAGATCGCGGCGACCACGGGAACCGACCCCTACTTTTTCCTGTTGCAATCGCTCAAGGAAGCCGGGCTGAGCCAGAACGACGTCACCATCCAGAATCTGCAGCACGCCGACGGATGGGCAGCCTTGCAGAACGGTTCCGTCGATGCCTGGGCCGGGCTCGACCCCATCATGGCCACCGCGGAGCAAGCGGGTGCGCAGCTTCTTTATCGGAACGTTGATTTCAATAGTTACGGCTTTCTCAACGCA
Organism: Lysinibacter sp.; assembly: GCA_040400085.1. Taxonomy (GTDB): domain Bacteria; phylum Actinomycetota; class Actinomycetes; order Actinomycetales; family Microbacteriaceae; genus HNR. The sequence goes on from JBBAQX010000028.1 coordinate 19,448, forward strand.
ACTCAGTCGCTCATCAAGGACCGCCCGAAGGTAGCACAGGTCGTTGTGTCAGCATACGAATATGCGCGCGAATGGGCGCTAAATAACCCAACAGAGACCGCGCAGATCCTCAGCAAGGCAGCCGGAATCGACCTTGTCGTCGCGCAAACCGTAATCAGAGAGCGGACCAACCTCGAAGTGGATCACATTCCCGGTGCGCAACAGCTTGCTGTGTTGAAGGTTATCGGCCCGTTTTTTGTTCAGACCGGCGCGGTGGATAACCAATCCCACATAGACAATGCCCTCGATACCCTGCTGAACGACACGTTCGCGAAGCAGGCCTACGCTGAGATCGTTCCGGAGTAACGATGAGTTCCGCACTAGATAGCGCAGTTAGCTCGAACCCCATCGAAACCGCGGCGGGGCGGCCCTCCCGCGCGCAGGGACGTCTTGGACGAGTCGCCATCGGCCTGATCATCCCTGCCCTTTTGGTGCTTGCGTGGCAGCTATCCACCTCGCTGGGCTGGGTGTCTACCTCGCAATTTCCATCGCCCTCGATGGTGTGGGATGCCGGGGTTAAGCTCGCCTCCGATAACCTCCTCGGTCTGTACGTAGCGATTTCTACCCAGCGCGTCATCATCGGCTTCCTCATTGGCGCGGCCCTCGGACTCAGCGTCGGTGCGGTCGTGGGGCTCAGCCGTAGCTGGGACCTGCTGCTCTCACCAACGCTCGGAGCCATCCGCGCGGTACCCTCGCTCGCCTGGGTTCCGCTGCTGTTGCTCTGGCTCAAGATTGGCGAGGAATCCAAGATTACCCTCATCGCCATCGGCGCGTTCTTCCCCGTCTACACCACGGTGGCCGCTGCCCTTCGCCATGTTGACCGCCAGCTAGTCGAGGCCGGGCGGGCGTTCGGTCTTACCGGGGTCAAACTCTTCCTGACCGTACAGCTTCCCGCTGTGCTCCCGAGTGTTCTCGCGGGCCTCCGGCTCGGCCTCGCCCAATCGTGGCTGTTCCTGGTCGCGGCGGAACTCATCGCGGCCTCGATGGGTCTCGGATTCCTGTTAAGCGAATCCGGCAGCAACGGCCGAATTGATCGGATCTTCCTCGCGATCATTTTGCTTGCGCTGCTCGGTAAATTGACGGATGCCGTGATCGGCTTTTTCGAGAAGTGGGCAGTCCGCAAATGGGCATAACGCGCGCGGGTACAGAGGGCACCGGTACAGAGGGCACTGGCGTCGAGCGCAACCAGACTATCCGCAACCTCCTCAGCGAAGACCGCAGCTTTCCGCCCTCACCTGAGTTTGCGCGGCAGGCGAATGTTGATGGGTCCTGGTGGGACACCGCATCCCGCAATCGAATCGAGTTCTGGGAGCAACAGGCAGCACGGCTCGATTGGAAAACCCCCTGGCACACGGCCCACACGTGGGAACCCGCGCTGCGCCCCGACGGCAGCATTGGCGTGCCCCGGGCCGAGTGGTTCAGCGGGGGAACGCTTAACATCGCGGTGAATTGCGTCGATCGACACGTGGATGCCGGGCTCGGCCAGAAGGTCGCCCTCTATTGCGAGGGTGAGCGCGGGGACCGCAGGATGCTGACCTATGCCGACCTGCAGCACGAAGTCTCGAAGGCAGCCAACGCGCTGCTGGCGCTCGGAGTCACGCGGGGGGATCGGGTCGTGATCTACCTGCCGGTGATTGCCGAGACGATCATCATTACGCTCGCCGTCGCCCGGATCGGGGCTATCCATTCGCTCGTGTTCGGCGGATTTTCGGCCGAGGCGTTGCGGTTTCGCGTCGAGGACACTGGGGCGAAACTGCTGGTCACGAGCGACGGACAGTTCCGGCGTGGGCAGGCCGTTCCCGTGAAACAGAACGCGGACGAGGCTGTGTCGGGTGCGAACAACATCGAGCATGTGCTCGTGGTGCGCCGAACGGGGAACGAAACCCCTGATCTTCCCTGGCAGGACGGGCGGGATGTCTGGTGGCACGACACGGTTGATATCGCCTCCGACCTGCACGAGCCGGAGTTCTTCGCCGCCGAAAACCCGCTGTTCATTATTTACACGTCGGGCACTACGGGGAAGCCGAAAGGGCTCGTTCATACCTCAGGCGGATACCTCACCCAGGCGGCATATACCCACTGGGCTATGTTTGACGCGAAGCCGGATGACGTGCACTGGTGCACGGCCGACCTCGCCTGGGTCACCGCCCACACCTACGAGATTTATGGGCCGCTGGTGAACGGCGTCACCCAGGTGATCTATGAGGGAACACCCAATACGCCGCATCCTGGGCGGCACTTCGAGATCATCGAGCGCTACGGCGTCACGACCTATTACACCGCGCCCACGCTGATCCGTACGTTCATGAAGTGGTTTCCGGATGGGGTGCCGTCTGCGTACGACCTGGCGAGCATCCGTCTCTTGGGAACCGTTGGCGAGGCGATCAACCCGGCCGCGTGGATGTGGTTCCGCGAACAGCTTGGGGCTGGCCGTGCGCCCGTGGTTGACACCTGGTGGCAATCCGAGACGGGGGCCGCGATCATGGCACCGCTACCCGGGGTCACCACGCTGAAGCCGGGATCGGCGACGAAGGCCCTCCCCGGGCTATCGACCAAGGTCGTTGACGAATCTGGCAGGGAAGTCGCGCTCGGCGAGGGCGGCTACCTCGTGATCGATGGCACCTGGCCCGCGATGGCGCGAACCGTGTGGGGAGATCCCCAGCGTTACCTGGACTCGTATTGGCGCGAGTATGCCGAGCAGGGTTATTTCTTCTCAGGCGACGGCGCAAAATACGATGCCGACGGGGACGTGTGGCTGCTCGGCCGGGTCGATGACGTGATCAACGTGTCGGGGCATCGGTTGTCGACCATCGAGATTGAGTCGGCGCTCGTCGCTCACCCGCTGGTCGCCGAGGCCGGGGTCGTTGGTGTCGGCGACGAGACCACGGGGCAGGCTGTGGCGGCGTTTGTGATTCCGGCTGGTGTTGGTGTTGGCGCGGGGGCTCCGGGTGATGTCGTTTCGGGTAATGCCTTTTCGGGTAATGGTGCGGCGGTTGCGGCTGAGCTGCGCGCACATGTCACCACCGTGATCGGCCCGATCGCCAAGCCGCGAGACGTGATAGTTGTGCACGACCTGCCAAAGACTCGCTCGGGTAAGATTATGCGGCGCCTGCTGGTGGATATCGCTGAGGGCAGGCCCCTTGGCGATGTCACCTCGCTTCAGGATGTCTCGGTCCCCGCCCGAATCGCGGAGATCGTCGCGGCGCGCAGCCGTTGAGGCTGTATGCCCGCGCGCCGAGCCTTCCGCGTGCCGAGGCATCCGCGCACGAAGTTTTTGTTCCGTTCCGTGGCTTTTTGCATGAAATCCCGCGGAACAGAACAAAAACTTTCCGAGAACGGTCGAACTGTGGTGGTTGGGGCGGTGAGGGGGCAAGTATCAGGAAATTTCGGCTAGCTCAAGACTGCTGTGACTTGTTGCGGGAGTAAGGCCGGGCGAAGTACGCAGCCGTATTCAGCACACGGCCAGGACGAACGGTAGAACCGCCGAAACTCCACCTCCCGAAACTCCACCTCCCGAAACTCCACCTCCCGAAACCCCACCGCCAGAAACTCCATCACCCGAGACCCCGCACCGCAGCAGCTCCCGCGCTGCGACCGTGAGCGACCAGCGGCTGTCGCAGAGGTCGTCGACGAGGAGCACGGGCCGACCAGCGAACTCGCGGAGGTTCTGCGCGAGCTCAGGCCCGACCTCGAATGCTCCCCACACATTCGCGAGTCGGAACGCGCTATTGCCGCCGGGTTCCCCGACGGGCCCGGCCCCCGCGATGCTGAGTTCCCCGGCATAGGGGAGCCGTCCGATGGTCGCCAGCCCGCGCGCCACCGAGTTCACCAATTGCGGATGCCTGCGCGACGGCATGCTCACAACGGCGGCCGGTCGTTCGCTCCAGTCCCACTCGGCGAGCACACGTACGCAGGCATCCAACATCGCCTGGCTGGCAGGCCCATCAGCCGCAGCCGCAGCCCCAGCAGCAGCACCCGGCCCAAAGAGCGCGCGCAGGGTCCCGCCCCAGCCGAGATCTGTGAGGCGAGCCAGCGCCCGCCCCTCGGACGCCCGTTCGCCCTGCGGAAGCTTTCCCTTTACCGAGATCCCCAGCTTGGGCATCCCGCTCGGCCACATCGCGCGCGGCTCGATCACGACGCCGACCCGGCTAAGAGCAGAGCTCGCCGCCGTCTCGGCCTCCTGCGCGATGCCCGTCGGGTACCAGGCTCCGGCGCAATTGTCGCAGCGGCCGCAGGGCGCGGCCGTGGCATCGTCAAGCGAGCGCTGCAGGTATTCCATGCGGCACTCGGTGGTGCGTTCGAAATACAGCATCGATTGCTGCTCGGCCACGCGTTCGGCGGCGATTCGTTCGTAACGTTCCCTGTCGTATACCCACGGTTGCCCGGTCGCCGTCCAGCCGCCCTGCACTCGACGTACCGCCCCGTCGACGTCGAGCACCTTCAGCAGAAGCTCGAGCGGGGTGCGCCGAAGGTTGACCAAAGCCTCGAGCGCGGGGGTCGACAGCGGAGCCTCGCTCGCCCGCAGCGCATCGAGTACCGCCGTTGCCCGCTGCTCATCGGGCATGGATGCCGTGGCAAAGTATTGCCAGATCGCCTCGTCCTCCTGGCCAGGCAGCAGCAGCACATCGGCGTGCTCCGTCGCGCGCCCCGCGCGCCCCACCTGCTGGTAATACGCGACGGGGGAGGACGGCGCCCCGAGGTGCACTACGAAGCCAAGATCAGGTTTATCAAAGCCCATGCCGAGCGCGCTCGTCGCGATCAGCGCCTTGACCCCGTTCGATTTGAGCAGCTTCTCGCTCTCTTCCCGCTCCGCCGTATCTGTCTGACCCGTGTACGCGCGTACCTCGTGCCCCGCCTCGCGCAGCAGCCGCGCGGTATCCTCCGCGGCCGAGACCGTGAGCGTATAGATAATGCCGCTGCCCGGCAGCTCCGCCAGGTGGCTGAGCAGCCACGCGAGCCTCGCCTGGGCGCTGGCTAGGGTGAGTACCCCCACGCGAAGGGATGCTCGTGCCAATGGCCCCCGGATCGTGAGCACGTCCACGGGGTCACCCCCGGCGCTCATCCCCACCTGTTCGGCAACGTCGGTGACCACGCGGCTATTGGCGGTCGCCGTCGTGGCCAGCACGGGAACGTTCGCCGGCATCTGCGCGATCAGGTCCCGTAGGCGGCGGTAGTCGGGACGGAAGTCGTGTCCCCAATCCGAGATGCAATGCGCCTCGTCGATGACGAGCATCCCCGCGCGACTCAGCAGCGTTGGAAGCTGTTCGTCGCGGAAGCGCGGATTGTTGAGGCGCTCCGGTGAGACCAGCAACACGTCGACGCGATCTTCTTGGAGTGCGGTGAGGACATCATCCCATTCGTGAGCGTTAGACGAGTTGATCGAGAGTGCCCGTACCCCCGCACGAGCGGCCGCGGATACCTGGTCGCGCATGAGCGAGAGCAAAGGCGATACCAGGATGGCGGGCCCCGAGCCCCGCTGCCTAAGTAGGAGAGTCGCCACGAAGTACACCGCAGACTTGCCCCAGCCTGTGCGCTGCACCACCAGGGCGCGTCGCCGCTGATCGACCAGCGCCTCGATCGCCTCGAATTGGCCGTCGTGAAAGTCGGCCTGATCATTCGCGACCAGCGCGCGCAGGATCTCGAGGGCCTCGGTGCGGGTTTTCGTCTGTTCGGTCACAAGAGTTATTGTGTCAGAGACGTGTGACATTCACCGTTCTTTCACCTGCCGGTCGGTGATCGCTCAGCTAACGCTGCCACACTTGCCAGATGCTGCATCGTCACCCGTTCCTCGGACTGTTCACCCTGGCCTACCTGGGCTTCGTGGGCTGGATCACGCTCGGGCCGCAGCCGCTGGACGCCAGCAACAGCGGTGTTATCTACAGCATTCTTAGCCTCTTCAGCCGTTACGAGTCCACGCAATGGATCGGCTATAACGAGCTCGAATTTCTTGCCAACATTGGGATGTTCCTCCCGGTCGGCCTCTTCCTTGTCCTGCTGGTCGGGCGTCGCTTCTGGTGGCTCGCCGTCATTATGGCGTGCCTCCTGACCTTCGGAATCGAGACAGCTCAGCTGTATATTCCCGGACGGGTATCTGACCCGCGGGACCTAGTGGCTAACTCGCTCGGCGGATTTATCGGGGTCCTTGTTGGTCTCCTGCTGAGCTGGCCTAAGGCCCGGCGCATTCGGCGGGGGAAGCAAATGCGGGAAAAGCATCTTTGGGAGAAACAACTGCAGGAGAAGCAACTGCAGGAGAAGCAGCTCTGGGAGAAGCAGCTCTGGGAGAAGCAGCACCGGGTTAACCCGGAACCGCTTCGTGAGGCGGAGCCTCCCACGCGGGTGTTAACAGCGCGAGTTCCTGCCCCAAATATGCAATTGGAAAATTCACAATCGATACCTCGTTATTCGAGTGGCATAGTTGGCCGCCCCTTCGCGACAGGACCGATAGACTCGTCAAACATCCGTGGCGGTTATGTCGATAGCACCTTCATCAGTGCGGGCCCAGCGAAACGCTCTCCTCTCACCGATCCGGCCCATGTCGAGCTGACCCCCACCCTGCGATAGATCACATTCGCGGGTCAGGGACACATCCGTCTCACCTCAGCTCAGATCAGCACCACTCAAATCAACGCCGCATAAATCAGTGCAGCGCAGCGACCACGCGCTCCACGTCGGCACGGCTATTCCACAGGTGAAAGGCGACGCGGGCCCTCCCTGCGCGGCCCGACGCCACGATTCCAGCGGCCGTGAGGCGTGCCAGCTGGCTGCCGTCGGCATCCGGCCAGGTCACGATCGCCTGATCCAGCGCATCCATCCCCAGTGACTCGCACAATAGGTTGCCGAGGTCGACGTTATGTGAACGCACCTCGTTCATTTCCAACCGGTTGAAGAAGCTCAGCGCCGCGCGCGCGCCGACCCACGCTGGCCAGGCCGGTGATACGTCAAACCTGCTGGCGTCCGGGGCGAGCGTCATCGACGTGGAGTAGCAGCTGCTCCAGACGTTGTCCGATGAGTACCAACCCGCAGCAATCGGGCGGTAGCTGTCGAAGAGGCGCGGATGCATCGTCATGAAGGCGACGCCGCGGGGCACGCAGAGCCACTTGTAGGTGTGCGTGACGGTGATGTCGTAGTCGTCCGCGGATACCGGGAGCCATCCGACGGCCTGGGTGGTGTCGCAGAGCGTGAGTGCCCCGTGACGCGAGGCGGCGGCGCGAATGGCGCGAGCATCCGCAATTGAGCCCGTCGCGGATTGCACCAGCGAAAAAGCCACCATGTGAGTCGATGGACGGATGCTCGCGGCAAGGTCCTCGATCGAAACGTACCTCACCGTAACCCCGCGATGCGCCTGCTGCACGAAGGGATGCGGCACCGAACTGAAATCTCCGTTCACACATAGGATCTCGGCGCCATCGGGCACCCCTGCGGCAATAATCGAGACGAGCGAGGATGTCTGCGATCCGGAGGCGACCCTACTCGGGTCGGTGCCCATCAGGCGGGCGAAGAGCGTGCGGGTCTCCTCGACAATCGAGCCGTATTCGACGGCGCTAGCGAGCCCGTGCGACCAGCGCTGAAGATCGCCCGCGAGCTCTAGTTGTGTGGATTTGGTTGGTAGCCCGGATGTGCACGCCGAGAGGTAGGTGTTTGCCGCCGAGAACTCCGCCGCTGCTTCTGCGATGGTGAGAGTTCCTGCTGGGGGTGTCGTCATACTTATCAGGGTACGGCTCGTTTATACATAAGTAAACGGCATGTTTTTTATGGTACGTATTCATTTTTTGTATATTTTGGTTATGATTGGGGATTATGAATCAGAATCAGGGCGACCCCTGCATCGAGGATATCGACTCGAAGGCGCTGAGGATCGTTCACGCCCTGAGCATCACCGGGTCTATTACGGCCGCGGCGGAGAGTCTTGCCTGCAGCCAGCCCGCGGTGAGTCAGCACCTGAAAAAACTCGAGCAGCGTCTGGGGGTATCTGTGATCGAGCGGGTCGGCAGGGGAGTGCGCCTTACCCAGGTCGGCGAGGTATTAGCCAGGCACGCACGGGTAGTCACTGCTGAGATCGAGGCTGCGCTCTCTGAAATTGCAGATCTCACCGGGTTGAAGGGCGGCAGGCTCCGGCTGGGGGCTTTCCCTACGGCGTCCGCCGTGATCGTGCCGGAGTTGCTCTCTCGGCTAAATCGCGAGCATCCGGGAATTGAGCTCAGCTATCGCGAGATGGAACCTCCCGAAGCGATCGAGGCCGTGCGTCGAGGCGAGCTCGATGCCGCGCTGACCTTCAGCTATCCCGGGGACGACGTCGGACTGGCGCGCGCCGCCGGGATAAGCCCCACTGATCAGGTTCTAAGCTCGGGTGAGAACATACCAGGCCTACGCGTTGAACACCTGTGGCGTGAAGAAATGTTTGTCGCCCTGCACGACGCGCATCCGCTTGCCGGGCAGCAAGAAGTCGCGCTCGCTGACCTCGCGTCTGAGACCTGGATCGCCGGGTGCCCGCGATGCCGGGGGCACCTCGTTTCCATCTGTCAGCAGAGCGGCTTCGTTCCTCAGATTAATCACGAGACGGATAATGTGGTCGCCGTGATGAGCATGGTCGCGGCTTCCCTCGCGGTCGCTCTGGTTCCCGGCCTCGCAATGGAAGCCCTGCGCTCGATTCCCGAACGCACGCGCTTGTTGCCCATCGCCGATGGTAGTCACCGCATCATTAGCCTGGTGTCGGCGCAAAGCGCTACAGATGCCCCCTCCGTCGCCGCCGCTCGCAGGGCCTGTCGCTCTCTCGATTCTGGCGCGTGGAATCTCACCTGCGTCGGAGACGGCGCGCTTTCAACACAAAACAACCGTAGCAAGGCCTGATATGACCGAATCCTCCGTACTTTCTGAACAACTAAAACAGCCCGGTATTCTTGCTCTTCAGCGGAAAACAATCGGAATTCTCGTGATGGGCCAGGTTCTCGCCGGGTTAGGTTTCGGTGCCGCCCTCTCCGTCGGCGCCCTCCTCGCGGCTCGGGTCTCGGGCGACCCGTCGTGGTCGGGAATGGCGTCGACCATGACCACCCTGGGGGCTGCGCTCACCGCCTATCCGCTGGCTCGACTCGCGAATCGGGGCGGCCGCCGAATCTCGCTCAGCACGGGAAGTCTCATCGCCGGAATTGGCGTTGTGCTGGTTCTTCTGTCTGCCTTTAGTGTTCAATTCTGGTTGCTGCTTATTGGTCTGGGGCTCATGGGTGCCGGTACCGCCGTGCAATTTCAGTCTCGTTTTGCGGCGGCAGATCTCGCCCCACCCGAAACCCGTGGGCGTGCCCTCTCAATTGTCGTGTGGTCGACAACAATCGGCTCCGTAATCGGGCCGAACCTGCTCACACCGGGCGAGGCGTTGGGCTCCTATCTGGGGATGCCGAAACTCACGGGAGCATTCCTCATCACCCTGGTTGCGCAGGCACTCGTGACGGTTCTCTACCTGGTCGCGCTGAGGCCTGACCCCCTGCTGACCAGCCAGAAAATCTCAAGAACATTTGAGGACGCTCGTTCGTCGAGCTCGCAAAACTCATCGGGATCCGCCAGCTCGCGTGAGGCTCAGGCGAGCGAAAAGCTTGCCGGCGAAAAGCTTGCCGAGGAAGACCGGCGCACCCGGATCATCCGTCAGCGAATGGCGATTCTGATCATGGCCCTGGCTCACGCCGTGATGGTGTCGGTGATGGCGATGACGCCAGTGCATTTGACCAGCCACGGTGCGTCTCTGCAGATCGTTGGTCTTACGCTGAGCCTCCATATTGCCGGTATGTTCTTCTTCGCGCCGCTCTGGGGTATCTTGAGCGACAGGATTGGTGCGTCTCGCGTGGTCTTGATGGGGGCGGTGATCTCCGCGATCTCACTGATTTTCACTGCTACAGCTGGAGACGATCACCTGTTCGTGCAGATCGGGCTGATTCTGCTCGGGCTTGGCTGGAGCGCGTCAACCGTTGCTGGCGCGGCGATGCTTGCCCAGAACAAGATTATCGGAGAGGGCGCGGCGCGGCAGGGAATATCTGACGCGATCATGAGTGGAGCTGGGGCCCTCGCCGGTGCCACGTCGGGGCTGATTCTCGGCGTCATTGGATTTTCGGGGCTGTCGCTTGTGTCTCTTATTACGGTCGCGCTGATCGGTGCTGCTGCTGTGCTTACTCAGCGAATGGGGCCATTATCAGTCAAGTAGATCTATACTTAGTGTAAGTCAAGTTTTTGACGCATCAAGTTTTAGAACGGAGAACGTGACATGATTCGTTTTCTTATTCGTGTGGTCATTTACGTCGTGACCGTTGTCCTCGGACTGCTTGTCACCTCGTGGGTCCTGCCCGACTTTCAATTGAGCGTCGCCGGTTTTGTGACTGCCGTCGTCGTCTTTTCCCTAGCCCAGGGGATCCTCACCCCGTTCATCATTTCGGTGGCTCGAAAGTATGCCCCGGCGGTGCTCGGCGGCATCGGTCTCGTATCGACTCTTGTTGCCCTGTTTATAGCCTCGATGGTCACAGACGGAATCCAAATCACGGGCGTCACGACCTGGATCCTTGGTTCGCTTCTCGTGTGGATCATTACGGCTCTCGGTGGTTGGCTGCTTCCGCTTATCTTCCTGAAGAAGAAGCTGTCCTCAAACGAGAAATAGGGGTCCGTGTTCGGGTCCTAGACGACCTCTAGGCCGGGTGTGCGTCCGAGGACGTAACTGGCAGTGGAGCCGAGCGAGCGCCAGGCGTGGGCGAGAGCATCCACCATCGAATCCGTCTGCGCGGCTGGAACCGTGAGTGGCAGGCGAACGAAGCGCTCGAACACGCCGTCGACGCCAAAGCGCGGTCCGGCGGTGAGGGCAACGCCGTGGGCCTGCGCGGCGATCGTAAGGGCTGTGCTCGCGGGGCTACCCAGGTTGACCCAGGAGCACACGCCGCCGAGGACGGGGGAGACCTGCCACTCAGGGATTTCGCGGGCGAGAGCCGTCGTAAGCGCGGCATAACTCGCCGTCGTCGCGGCGGCTCGAGAGGCGCGGATGCTGCCCATCTGTCCGAGCGCTGCCCTCGCCACGTGCTGATCGAGGGTCCCCGTGCCCAGGTCGCCAGCCGGGCGAATCGCGGCAAGCGAGCGGATGTTTGCGGCCGTCGACCGGATCCAGCCGACACGGAGCCCTCCCCACACCGTCTTCCCGACCGATCCGATCGTAAGCACGTGTTCGGCCTCGCCTGCCGCAACCGCCGCCGCGAACGGTACGCACGGGTCGCCGGGGTCGAAGGATAGCTCCGCTGTCGTCTCATCTACGATGAGCGTCGTGCCCTCCCGCTCCGCGCTCCGGATGAGGGCCTCGCGTGTAGCCTGCGGCATGCGCAGGCCCGTCGGGTTGTGAAAGTCGGGGATGAGGTAGGCGATGCTGGGGGAGACGCGACGGAAGAGACTGACGATGTCGTCGGCATCCCATCCATCGAAGCTCACCGTGATGGGGCTGATCCGTGCCCCCGCCGCGGCGAATGCGTCGTAGGCGTGCGGGTAGCTCGGGCTTTCGATGATGGCGCGGTCGCCGCGGCTGATCAGAAACCGGCTCGCAAGCGCGATGGCGTGTTGCGCGCCGCTCGTCACCATGATCTGATCCGGGGTCGTTGGGAGGCCGCGCGCGGTGTAGCGGGCCGCGATGTCTGCGCGTAGCTCCGGGATGCCGAGGATGTCGAAGCCCGGATCGATGAAGATTTCCGGATGCTCGGCAACAGTGTGTTCCGTAATCTCGCGGAGCCCCGCCCACGGCGGAGGGCAGGCCGTGGTGAGGTTGAAGCGCTGACCTGTGACTTCGGTGCCGAGGGCGGATACGATGCGTTCGCGATAGGGGACCTGGGCGACGCTGCCAGAGCCCTGCATGCTGCGGAGATAGCCGCGGTCTCGTAGCTCGCGGTAGGCGGAGGATACGGTTGTGCGGCTGAGGGCAAGCGCCTGCGAGAGTTCCCGTTCGGCCGGTAGCCGGCTGTCGGGGGTGATGCGCCCGTCGAGGATGAGTAGGCCGATGCGGTCGGCGAGTCCAAGGTAGACGGGGCCCGGTCCCCGCCAATCGCCCAGCAGGCTGTCGAGTTTGCGGGCCGAGAGCGTAGTGGTAGCCATGCGGTCCACTTTAGGCATATTGGCCCCTTGTGTGCAAGCCATTTATGCAATTGGATTGAGTTATGATTTTTCGGATGACGCGCCTTCTCGTGGGGCTACTGCTGTTTGGTTTCGCCTGCGCTCTCATGATCGACGCGGCACTGGGGCTTGACCCCTGGACAGTCTTCGCCCAGGGGCTCTTTCTCAAAACAGGCCTCAGCATAGGCATGATCACGGTGATTATCGGCGGACTCGTGCTGCTCCTGTGGATTCCCCTCAAGCAAAAGCCCGGCCTCGGAACCGTGCTGAACATCCTGCTCCTCGGTCCCGCGATCGACCTGGGTATGTTGATCTTTCCGCATCCGGTGGGCCTGGTCGCGCAGATCCTCACGTTTGCCCTCGGCCTAGTGCTGCTGGCTCTCGCGAGTGGCCTCTATATCGGTGCCGGATTTGGCCCCGGGCCGCGCGACGGCCTCATGACCGGGATCCATGCGAGAACGGGCTGGCCCATCTGGGTCGGCCGCACGATCGTCGAACTCAGCGCGCTCGCTATCGGTTGGCTCCTCGGCGGAAACGTCGGTTTTGGCACCGTGGCCTTCGCACTGCTCATCGGGCCGCTGTGTAATTTCACGATACCGTTGCTGACGTTTCGGGCGACCACGGCATCCGCCTCAATCGAGGCAACGGGTGTTGCAACGGGCGATGCAATGGGTGATGCAATGGGTGATGCAACCGTGCAGCAACCTCTTTCGCCCGAAGCTAGCGGCAGATTGGTTTAGGATTGGGGGTGATGTCACAGCATATTGATCACCCATTTTCCACGGCCACCGGTAGCGATGTGAAGGTACGGTTCTGCCCGTCACCCACGGGAACCCCTCACGTCGGTTTGGTGCGCACGGCCCTCTTCAACTGGGCGTACGCCCGGCACACCGGCGGAACCTTCGTGTTCCGCATCGAGGATACCGATGAGGCCCGCGACAGCGAGGAGAGCTATCTTCAATTGCTGGATGCCCTGAGCTGGCTCAATCTGGATTGGGACGAGGGCGTCGACGTCGGCGGCCCTCACGGCCCTTACCGCCAGTCGCAGCGTACGGATATATACCTCGACGTGATCGCGCGCCTGGTCGAGTCTGGCCACGTGTACGAGAGCTACTCCAATGCGGAGGAGATCGACGCGCGCAACGAGGCCGCCGGGCGCCCGAAGCAGCTGGGCTACGACAACTTTGACCGCAACCTGACGGACGAGCAGAAGGCGGCGTTCCGCGCCGAGGGCCGCCAGCCCGCCCTGCGCCTGCGGGTGCCCGACACGGACCTGTCATTCACCGACCTGGTGCGCGGGGATATTACGTTCCCGGAAGGGTCGTTCACCGACTTCGTGGTCGTGCGCCCCAACGGCAAGCCCCTGTATACGCTCGTGAACCCTGTTGACGATGCGCTGATGGGGATCACGCACGTGTTGCGCGGCGAGGATTTGCTCTCCTCGACGCCCCGCCAGATCGCGCTGTATCACGCGCTGATCGACATCGGGGTCACCACGTTTATTCCGCTCTTCGGCCACCTGCCCTACGTGATGGGCGATGGCAACAAGAAGCTGTCGAAGCGTGACCCGCAGGCGAACCTGTTCCACCACCGCGACCGCGGCTTCATCCCAGAGGGTCTCATCAACTACCTGTCGCTGCTGGGCTGGTCGCTCGCGCCTGACCGCGACGTGTTCAGTATCGCCGAGATGGTGGCCGCGTTTGATGTGGAGAACGTGAACCCGAATCCCGCTCGCTTCGACCAGAAGAAGGCCGATTCGATCAATGGCGACCACATCCGCCTGCTTGAGATCGGTGATTTCACCTCTCGCCTCGTGCCGTACCTGGTTGCTGGCGGCGTGCTGACCGAACCGTTGACGCAGCGCGAGCAGGACATCCTCTCCGCCGCTGCGCCGCTGATCCAGGAGCGGATCGCCGTGCTGGGCGAATCGGTCGATATGCTCTCGTTCCTCTTTGTCCCCAGCGAGCAGATCGAGTATCAGGCGGATGCCCTCAAGGGTTTGCCGGAAAACTCGGCTTCAATCGTGGCGGCCTCGATTGAGGCGCTGGATGCTCTCCCCGACTCCTCCTGGAACGCCGCCTCGATCCAGGAAACGTTGGCCTCTACGCTTATCGAGGGTATGGAACTCAAGCCGCGCAACGCCTACGGGCCGTTGCGGACGGCGCTCTCGGGTCGGCGCGTATCGCCGCCGCTGTTCGAATCGATGGAGATTCTGGGTCGGGCAGAGACCCGTGACCGTCTTATCCGATTCGCCGCCAGAGAGGTGTAGCGCATGTTTGACCACGACATCCTGATTATCGGCGGGGGAGCTGCGGGTCTTGCTGCTGGCCTCAACCTGGTCCGCTCGAATCGCCGGGTGCTTATCGTCGATAGCAATCGGCCGAGGCACGCGGCGACCCTGCAATCGCACGGGTTTTTGACGCGTGACGGGGCCTCCCCACTGGCCTTTCGCCAGCTGGGGCGCGAGGAGTTCGAGGGATATGCCCAAGCGAGCTTCGCGCAGGCCATGGTCAACTCTGTTGTTCCCCTTCCCGAGGTTGACGGTCAACACGCGGGCTTTCGGATCGAGGCCAGTGGGATGCGTGGGGCGCCCGATGTGAGCGTGACCGCGCGGCTCGTCCTGGTTGCCTCCGGCCTGGTGGAGGAGTTGCCCGCGCTGCCCACTATCCGCGCGTATTACGGAACGGCTCTTCACAGCTGTATCGAATGCGACGGGTTCGAGAAGAGCAATAAGCCGCTCGCTCTGATCGGTGAGACCACCGACGTGTTTGACCGTGCGCTCCTGGTGACGCAATTCTCGCGCAACCTCACGGTGTTCACGAATGGTGCCGACACGATCTCGCCCTCCGAGCAGGAAGTCCTCGAGGGCATGGGTGTGGTCGTCGAGCGCGGCGTGCTTGAGGATGTCGTCGGGGAGAAAGCCGACATGGTTGGTGTACGGATGGCGGACGGCCGGGTCATCGAGGCCGTAGGCGGATTCGTGCGCCCGCGCTGGAACGCGTCGGTCGACTATCTCGGGTCGCTCGCGCCCTCTCGGAACGAGTGGGGCCTGCTCGAGGTCGGACCGACGGGCGAGACAAACGTGCCCGGCGTCTATGCCGCTGGCGACGTCACGCCTCCCGGGCCCGAGCAACTCATGATCGCCTGCGGCGACGGAGTGCGCGTCTCGAACAAGATGAATATGGCGCTGATCAGGGCTGATCTCAGGCTGTAGCTGTTTTTCTTTCGAGTGTGGCGGTCGATTTAACCGGATTCTTTCGCCAATTTGCTCTGTGATGAGCCTCATGCTAGATAACATCTTTCACCTGCGGGTTTTTCTTTGAGAATCTTGGATGTACTATGTCGATAGACGGTCGGGATTCTCAAGGAACGGCCAGAAACCGGCAGGTGGAAGCGCATGAAAAAGTATCAGCGTCGATCCGGATTGTTCACTGCGTTACGCGGGGTGACCGTGGGAGTAACGGTGGTGGCTCTCGCCTTCTCCTCCCTCATCTTCACGCATCCGGCTCAGGCCGTTGAGGCTCATATCTTCTTGGTGAATTCCCTCGATAATTCAGGTAGCGATGACCTAGTTCGGGGCGATGGTGTGTGTCTGACCGCCGCCGGCACCTGCTCGCTCAGGGCTGCCTTACAAGAGGCCAACGCGCTTCCGGCGACAGACCCGGTCACGATTACCCCGGAGGATGGGTTTTCTGGAAACATTGTGATTCGTAATATTGCAGGGAACGCATCCGAACGAATGACGACGGCCATCGTCCCTGGTAATAACAGCGGGGCGACCTTTTTGGTTTCGCGCCCATTGACTATCGACTTCCAGAACCGGGTTACGATAAATGGCCCCGGCGGGGGACAAGCGGGGGCAGGGTTTTTTGTAAATGCCCCGAACGTTGTTATTCGTAATCTGAACATCGCTGTGTTGGATAGTGCATTTTCCCTTTCGGCAAATGCCTCGGGTTCGACTTTCGATAACATTACGTGCGGCGGATTATCAATGCGACGCTGCTTTTGGCTCTCGAACGGCACTAATGGTGTGACAATTCAACGGAGCACCCTTGGCCCTCTGCAATCCGTTACTGGGATATCTACGATCCGAGTCGGACTTAACGCCACCGTTCGTGATCTCACGATTGATCAGGTGCGTTTTGTAAACACGACAACGAACAATTTTAGTGGTTTCCAGATGGACAGCACGGGTGCTACTCTTGAAAATCTCAATATTCGAAACTCAACGTTCCAAGGATTTGTTACGGCAGCGATTCCTCTCGATTTTCGAGGGGCAAGGCTTATCAACGGTTTGATTGAGGGTAATCGATTCATTGACAATGCCGGGGGAACCGCTGCTCCCGTAATTGCCGCAAACTCAGCGGCGGTAAATACTCAGATCACTCGAAACAGTTTTGTTAACGCAACGAATCTTGCTTCAGGGCCTGCAACTCGGGTTTTCAATCTTGGTCTTAGTCCCTCCGCGCCGTCAGGTTGGACAATTAGAAACAACTATTTCGATGGGTTCCGAACCGCAAGCGTAATTCTCGACGCGAACATCGGCATCCTTCCGGTAAGGGAAAACACGTTTGGTCCGAACTCTTTCGGAGGTGGGGCTGCTGCGAACGAAACGAGCACTAACAACGTAGTCGCAAACTCAACAACCCAAGGAATAGGCACCTGGTTTCCCACAGCGGTGAACGCCGGACCTACGCAGTGTAATATCAGCGTTAACCTCGACCTTCCGACGACAAGGCCTCCAACAACACCAGTTCAAGTAGACGTCTACTACTCCGCGGGAACCCAAGCGGAGATCCTGCTGGGAAGTTTCCCCGGCCTCACCGCTGCCACCGCTGTGACAGTTCCCTACTCCGGTGGTGATGGCAATATACGGGTGCAAACGATCGGATCGAACGGTGCCACCTCACAATACTCGAGGGTCATGGCGATTCCTCCAGGGGTTGGCGGGTGCGCTCCCCAGGCCACGATAGATCGCGCAACGTGGCAGCAGACACCAACTGAGTTCCGCGATGTGCTGTTTACCGCGCATTTCTCCGAACCGATCCCCGGAGATCTCGACTCCGCGGCAATCGACCTATCGTCCTCAACAGCTGCTAACGCGCGGGTAGTTCGTATCGACCGTGTTGGCCCGAGCGAGTTTCAGATTGTGGCCCATGCCGATGCGAGTGGGAGTATAGTTGCAGGGCTCCGCCCTGGGGCGGGCGTTGACGGTCAGGGCAACCCGTCTGAGGCATCCACCTCGATCGATAATTCTGTCGACTATCGGTCGCCGCTCACCGTCAACCCCAGCGCAATCACCGTGACCAAAGGCGGACCGGGGGTTGAGTACACTGTTCAGTCCAGCATCCCCGCTCGTGACTCGATCGAATTTCTTTCCGTCTCAGCCCACCCAGAATGGGCGGCCGCTGACCCTTCAACGCAGACGATGCCAAGCTTTCGGAGCGACCAGACATTTACCGTCACTGCCCCCAACGACTTCGTGCAAACTGGTGACAGGACGACGACGATTCAGCACACCGTGACCTCTGACGATGTCAACTTTGACGGACTTTTGCTCGACCCTGTTACGGTGAATATCATCGATCCGAATTTTCCGGATGCGTCGCAATCAGATCTTCAGGCTACCCTTGGAACTCGGGTGGCAGACGGGAACGACTCTCATACCGTTAGCGTCACGGTGCGTTCCGCGGGCGGTGCTCCCCTTCGAAACAGTACGGTTGTTTTCACAGCCGCTCAAGAGGTGACGTTATCTTCGACAAGCTGTGTGACCGATGCTTCCGGGTCCTGTTTCGTTGATGCTACCGCTACAAAAACAGGTGACTTCAGCATCGAAGCTACTATTTCTGGATCTGTTGTGCCCGCAGGAAGTCCGGTAACCGTTTCCTTTGTTCCTGGGCCAGCCGATCTCGCCCGGTCAACAATCTCAAGCTCGGTGCTCACATTGCCCGCCGATGGTATAGCCAGCGGGACCCAAACGGTAACGCTCTACGACTCAGCGGGGAATCGGATTTCATCGGGCGGTGCTGATGTCGTGATAAATGCAACGGCAGGAACTATCAACGGCACGGTCGACCGCGGGGACGGGACATATACTGCTGATTTGACAGCGCCCACAGTAGCGGGTGAAACCACGGTTGGTTTCACCATCGGGGGATTGGACGCGGCGCAAACACTGACAATACCCTTGATCGCGGGTGAAGCCTCACCCTCCCAGTCAACGATAGAGGCAAATCCGACCTCCCTGACGGCGGATGGAACGTCACGTTCTGTGCTTACCCTCCACCTCTTTGATTCGTTCGGGAACGCCGCCACAGCAGGCGGTGCAACGATTGATATTAACCCCAGCGTCGGCACGGTTTCCCCCGTTGTGGATAACGGTGACGGGTCCTACACCGCCGATTTTATTGCGCCAACGGTGACCGGCACTGCGAGCATCCATTTTTTGATCAACGGTGATCGTGCTTCATCGAGTACCGAGATCGAATTGGTCCCCGGGGACGCCTCACCTGATAACTCTGATATTTCTTCATCTCCGACCCAGCTTGACGCGGACGGGCATAGCATATCGGTGGTCACCGTTCTGCTGCGTGATGTCAATGGGAATCGTGTATCAAGCCTCGACCACGCGGTGGTGATTTCCACGGATATCGGTACCATTTCCTCCACCACTGATAACGGTAACGGCTCTTTCGTTGCCCTGTTGACCGCGCCGACGACGCCTGGTTCAGCAACCATAAGCTTTGTGCTCGACAACGTGACCAGCGCCCAAACCTCCAGGGTCGATTTTGTCGCCGGTGATGCCAACCCTGCCGCCTCCACAATCACTGCCGATCCGGTTGAAATCATCGCAGACGGAGTGTCCACATCGGCGGTCGTGATAACCCTCAAAGACGGGGTTGGAAATCCTCTGGATGCCGGAGGCGATGTGGTGACTGTTGATCCCAGTTCGGGTAGCGAAGGTCCTGTCGTTGACCGCGGAGATGGAACCTACGTGACGACAATAACGTCATCTCAGGCCGCGGGAACTTCTCGGGTTAGTTTCACGGTTAACGGGATTATGAGCATCAACTTTGTCGAGATAGATTTTGTGCCTGGTCCGGCCGATCCTGCTACGTCAACTATTGATGTCGACACTACGACAATTCGTGCCGACGGGCTCGAAGTCGCCGCCGCGACGGTAAAGCTCAGGGATCAATACAACAACCTGATTCCCCCCGGAACATATGCAGTTAATATCACGACGACGCTTGGTGATATTGATCCGGTCAACCAAACCAACAACACCGCGTTCCTATCCGGAACCGTTGCCGGAGATGCTCAACTAGGATTCAGCGTCAACTCGGTGGCCTTTCCCGACACTGCCACCGTAACGTTGGAGCCCGGAGCCGGTGATGCCGCTCGGTCAGAGCTCTCAGTTTCTCCGACGAGCTTTGTTGCAGACGGAGCAGATCAGGCAGCTATCACCGTTACAGTGCGTGACACGGGGGGTAATATTGTCGCCTCCGGGGCTACCGTTGAACTGAGTTCGACGATCGGTGCAGTTCACGACCTCGTTGACAACGGAGACGGTACGTGGAGCGGCAGCCTGACCTCATTTATTGCGGGGTCGGGGACCGTTACTCTGATCGTAAATGGAATTGAATCGCCTGATGTCGTAGACGTAGTTGCTGTTCCTGGCCCAGTCGATCTCGTAACCTCAGAGCTGTCGGTTTCGCCATCGTCAATAGTTGCTGATGGTGTTGAGTCGGCTGTGGTTACGGTCGCGCTGAGAGACGCAAGCGGCAACCTTATCCCTGACGGTACTGGGGTCAATATTGACTCTTCGCTTGGGATCGTTTCCAGTGCAGTGCGGGGACCTGACGGCCTCTGGACAGCCGAGCTGACCTCAACGGTAACCGGAACGGCGACGGTATCGTTTGCGGTGGACGGTGTACCGGGAGTATCTACCGCAAGTGTCGATGTCGTGCCGGGTGCTGTCGACGCGAACGCATCGTCGGTGGTGGCGGTTCCGGTATCGGTGGTGGCTGATGGTGTGGCGGGGTCTGTGGTGACGGTGACGTTGCGGGATGCTCAGGGGAATGCTGTGGGTGTGAGTGCTGGGGTGGTGGGTATTTCGTCGACTCGTGGGGTGGTTGGTGGGGTGACTGATCATGGTGATGGGACGTATTCGGCGTCGGTGACGTCGGTGGTGGCTGGTGCGGCGACGGTGTCGTTTGCGGTGGATGGTGTGGTGTCGGGGAATACCGTTGGGGTTGAGTTTGTGCCGGGTGTTGTTGATGTGGGTGTGTCGTCGGTGGTGGCGGTTCCGGTATCGGTGGTGGCTGATGGTGTGGCGGGGTCTG
>JBBAQX010000028.1:40048-58853 GCA_040400085.1 Lysinibacter sp.
GATGGTGTGGCGGGGTCTGTGGTGACGGTGACGTTGCGGGATGCTCAGGGGAATGTGGTGTTTGATGCGGGTGATGTTGTTGAGGTGTTTGCGTCGCGGGGTGTTGTGGGTGGTGTGACTGATAACGGTGATGGGACGTATTCGGCGTCGGTGACGTCGTCGACTGTTGCGGGTGTGGCGGTGGTGTCGTTTGCTGTCGGTGGTGTGGTGTCGGGGAATACCGTTGAGGTGGCGTTTGTGGCGGGTGCTGTCGACGCGAACGCATCGTCGGTGGTGGCGGTTCCGGTGTCGGTGGTGGCTGATGGTGTGGCGGGGTCTGTGGTGACGGTGACGTTGCGGGATGCTCAGGGGAATGCTGTGGGTGTGAGTGCTGGGGTGGTGGGTATTTCGTCGACTCGTGGGGTGGTTGGTGGGGTGACTGATCATGGTGATGGGACGTATTCGGCGTCGGTGACGTCGGTGGTGGCTGGTGCGGCGACGGTGTCGTTTGCGGTGGATGGTGTGGTGTCGGGGAATACCGTTGGGGTTGAGTTTGTGCCGGGTCCCGCCGACGCGAATGCGTCGACAATCACAGCAACGAGAGCCATCATTGAGGCCGATGGGGTTTCTTCAGCGAATTTGATAGTGACCGTTCGTGATCAGTTTGGCAACCTGGTGATAAACGGTGCAAATACCATAACCTTGGATACGACCCTAGGTGATCTAGGGAATACCGTAGACAACGGGAACGGCACGTGGACTACGACACTTACGTCGCGAACGAGCGGAGTCGCCTCCGTCGGATTTGCGATTAATGGTACCCAATCCCCATCCCGCGCCTCGGTGATTGTGTTACCCGGTGCTCCATCTCCCGCAACCTCGACAATTTCAGCCTTTCCCGGCACAGCGACTTCTGACGGGCTTGACTCCGCAAGAATTGTCGTGACAATCCGTGACGCAAACGGCAATCTAGCGAAAAGTGGAGTGCTCGTAAATCTGCGAACGACCCTCGGAACTCTGACTCAAATCGAAGACCACGGAGATGGCACCTGGAGTTCTCTACTCACTTCAACGGTGAGCGGCAATGCCGTCGTCACCTTCACCGTCAACGGACAGGTAGCAGCTGACGATGTATCCGTCATGTTTGTCGCAGGAGCAGCAGATGCAACACGTTCCCAGATCACAGCTGATCCCCATCAGATTACGGCTGATGGAACGAGCACATCAACCGTGGCTCTCGTACTCAAGGATGCACATGGAAACCGCGTAACAGCGGGCGGCCAATCCGTGGTAATGCAGACCACCGCAGGTAGCCTGAGCACGCCCGTCGACAATGGGGATGGAACCTGGGCGGCCACTCTCACAGCTCCGAACTCAACGACCCCGCCCATAGCAAGTATCTCGTTCACGGTAGGTGGAATCACGAGTGAGGATACTGCGCTTGTAGCCTTTGTCCCGGGGATTCCCGATCCGGATACCTCAACTATTTCTGCGGCTCCTGATACGGCCACCGCTGATGGGAGTTCAGCATCCACCATAACGGTGAACCTCTTCGACGGGTTCGGAAACACCGTCGCTACCGCAGGTGATGTAGTTACCATATTCTCAGATAGGGGGACGGTTTCCGGGGTGACGAACAATAACGACGGTACCTACACTGCATCCGTTACATCGATTTCAGCGGGGCCTGCCCGGCTCACCTTCACAGTTGACGGTGTTCTTGCGTCGCCAGAGACAGCGATTACCTTCGTTCCAGGCACTGCGGATGCGACAACATCGAAAATCAGTGTTACGCCCACCACAATCACTGCCAACGGCGTAGCTACTGCGATGGCGCTTGTAACGGTTCTTGATGCCAGGGGAAATCAACTGCCGGGAGGTGGACTGGACGTCAGAATTTCATCGACCCTCGGCACGATAGGCTCGATTATTGATAATGGCGATGGAACCTATGCTGCTCTTGTCATCAGCGCACCCTCGCCAGGGATAGCTACATTGTCATTCACCCTTGCAGGTAGCCCGGGAACTCAAACAACAAATGTTGAGTTTGTGCGTTCGGTCCCTGACGCTGGTTTTTCTCTCATTGATGCGAACCCCGTATACATAGGGTCAGAACCCGGGGACGTTTCCATCATTACGGCTACGCTGTACGATGAGCTCGGGGTGCGTGTGACGCACGGAGGTGACACTGCTGAGATCCAGTCCACATTCGGATCGTTAGGACTCGTTACTGACCTCGGTGATGGCCGTTATACAGCATCCTTATCATCCCGTGATGCCGGGACCGCTACGGTTAGCCTAAAGGTAAATGGCCAACTGAGTCCGAACCAAACGTCAGTGATTATTCTTGACACAACCCCGCCCGATCAACCCACGATACTCGCGCCATCTAACGGCGACGAGGTCCGCCCGATCTTCTTGATTGAGGGAACGGGAGAACCCTCTGCCACTGTGACGGTGCTTGCTGGAACGAACATCTTGTGCACAGCGACAGTCGAGGTTGACAGCACCTGGAAGTGCCGTGTCGGGACTCCGCAGGCTCCGGGGGCGCTCTCGCTGCGAGCCTTCCAAACCGACCCGGCTGGAAATGAGGGAGAAGCCTCGCCAGCGACGAACGTTACGGTCACTCGTTCTGGCCCTGATGCGCCGGTCCCGAACCCAACGAACGGTGCGACTATCAGCGGTAGCGCAGAACCTAGATCGACGGTCTATGTGAGCATAGAGGGTGGGGCGGCGGTGTGCTCGGCAGCGGTCTCAATCGATGGGCAATTTACCTGCTCGGTCTCGCCGCCGCTGGCTCTGGGAACCCTCCTTACCTTTGTCGCGGTCGACAATAACGGTAATGTTTCGCCTCCTGCCATGGTTCGAGTAGGTGGTGCCAGCCTCGGTCTCAGCTCGCAAACGGTATTCCTCGGTGACACCCAGATCGTGACAGGGATTGGATTCCTACCGGGAGAAGATGTCTCTGGGACTGTCTTTTCGAATCCGATGTCGTTGGGAAGCCAGAAGGCCGATGGCGACGGTAGCGTCGTCTTTAGCTTTGTGGCCGGACCTGAACTAGGCGTTGGTATCCACACGGTTAAACTCACAGGAAATTACAGCGGGACCGTGACCGTGACATTCGAAGTGATGGCGACTCCAGTTCAACCGCCAGCAGCCCCTCCGGCAGTGGGTGATTACTTGGTTTTGACTGGAACACCATTCCCGATTGTCGGAATTATTGTGGGGTTAGTTCTTGTCAGCGGGGGAATCTGGATGCTTCCGAGGAGAAGACGTCTTGCGGGGAGGGGGCAGAAGTAGAGCTTCGTTAGGTGAGGCGGTGAAGACAACTCTGAGATGCTGACATGAAACATACTGGCTCAATTTGTGGTCGGGCCAGACTTGTACTAGGGTTGTTACTTGGTTCGGAACTCGTTTTGAACAGTGGGGTATGGTGTAATTGGCAACACGGATGATTCTGGTTCATTTGTTCTTGGTTCGAGTCCAGGTACCCCAGCCAGACAGAAAGGCTAGCGGAAAACCGCTAGCCTTTCTGCGTTAACTCGTGTGTCTAACGCCCATTTCGCTTTCGTCCGGGTCTGTCATCTCGTTCGCCGCATATGACGTGTTGTCGTTTGAAAATACGTCGTGTGCGGCGAACGAGTCGGTATTGTGAGTCCCCTATTCGCGCATCGATTAGTTGGTATCGCAAGTATCGAGCTAGGTGATTTTTGGATACTGAGAAAATTTACGCGTGACCAAGTGCAGAGGACAAGGGGTGGCCCTCATCATCAAAAGGCAACCGAACGGTTTATTTCCGTATGTGGAGCTGAGACTGCCGATACCCGGAGTGGTGTTGCAGGTGATGCCCAATTTATTAGTGAAGTCGTTGTTGGAGGGTTAGCTCAATCCCGTGACCAGAGGCATCGGGCTGCGCTGCTAGACGTTCTAGATGCTCTGCTTGAGCTAGGAGCATATGGATTAGACGATGCGATCGCTGACGCAGAGAGATGATGACTCCTGGTTGGGCCAATCAGTAAGCTGGGTATTTGCGCTTGCTTGATCGTGATCGGTGGCTCGAACAATTCCATCACGATGCACAGGCGCTCACCGACGAAGATGTCAATACGCAAGAAGAAGTCTGGTGATTAGGGGCGCAATCCACCGGGTCGATCTGGGAGGTGCTCGCGGGTCGGCCCACGCGAATGCTTATCGATCGGATCCGGTCTATCGACGTCGATTACGTTGTCGGGGAGCCCGTGGACTATCTCACACGCGACCAAATCGCCGAAGTCGATCACGCGCTGGCACACTACCTAGGATTTAACTGGACTGGAACGGCAGCGCTCTGACCGTACCTGCCTGGCTAACCATGCGCAGGTCAGTAGCGGGATAAAGAATTTGAACGGTAAAAAACAAAGCGGAGTTGCACCTTTAACATGAGGCAACAGTCCACAAACGATATATGGATATTAGTCGTTTTTGCGTCTCGTAAAGCGACGATAAGCGAAAACAATTCCTCCGATAACCGCTGCCAACGCTAGGGCCTGGGCCGCGACGAGAATGTGCCATTCAAGCATGGGGAGCACCACCTGTTCTCTAGATCAATGCCTCATTCAGCTCTTGCTATTTAGGAAGGGCCAAATTCTAGCTATAGTACCTTCTCGGGTGTCATTTCGGGTTTCGGCATGGCTTGTTCCGTTCGGCCCACCGGATGTGATGGGCCCAACGGAAGACGCCATGCCCAAAATAAAGCTAGGCCGGAACGACGTGACCGGCACCGGTGGAAACTGCCAACTGCATCCCCTCAATTGACGGATGCTGTTGTCGATATTGCCTCGAAGGGTTGCGCGATCCCGGGGGTGAGTGGATAGTGTTGCACTAACGCTAAAAGTTCGAGCGAACGATAGTTTGCTCGTTGCCGATCCGAGGAGCACGCAGCCGTGACCGCAGACACAACGCCCTATATCTTTGACGTGATACGAACCCCGCGGGGCAAAGGGAAGAACGGCTCCCTACACGGAACCAAAGCAATCGATCTGGTCACCGGGCTGTTGGACGAAACCAAGAGGCGCACGCCCGAACTCGACCCTGCCGAGATCGACGATGTTGTGCTGGGCATTGTCTCACCGGTTGGCGATCAGGGCGGAAACCTGGCCAAGCTGGCAGCGATCTCCGCGGGGCTGCCCGATACCGTGGCTGGTGTTCAGGTGAACCGCTTCTGCGCATCCGGTCTCGAGGCCGTGAATATTGCGGCCCAGAAGGTCGCGTCCGGGTGGGAGTCGCTCGTGATCGCCGGGGGAGTCGAGTCGATGTCGCGGGTTTCTATCGGCGCCGACGGCGGGCCGTGGGCTAACGACCCCACCACGAGCTACGACAACTATTTCGCGCCTCAGGGTATCGGGGCCGACCTGATCGCCACCCTCGAAGGTTTCAGCCGCGACGATGTGGATGCCTACGCCCTGCTCTCGCAGCAACGCGCCGAGCATGCCTGGGCAAACGGATACTTTGGGCGCAGCGTCGTGCCGGTGCGGGATCTGAATGGGCAGGTCATCCTCGATCGAGACGAACACCGGCGCCCGCAGAGCACGGCAGAATCGCTCGGTTCGCTCAAACCCGCGTTCGTCGGGGTCGGTCGAGACGCGGGTTTTGATGCTGTTGCGTTGCAGAAATACCACTGGGTCGAGCGGATCAATCACGTTCACACCGCGGCGAACTCGTCGGGGATCGTCGACGGGGCCGCGCTCGTGACGGTCGGTTCCGAAGCGGCCGGCCAGCGGGCGGGACTCACACCGCGGGCACGCGTGGTCACCGCCGTCGTGAGCGGTGCAGACCCCACCATCATGCTGACAGGTCCTGCGCCCGCGACCCGTAAGGCCCTCGCGCAGGCGGGGCTGACGATAGATGACATAGACCTGTTTGAGCTCAATGAGGCCTTCGCTGCCGTGGTGCTCAAGTGGATGCGTGATCTCAACGTTCCCGCAGAAAAAGTAAACGTCAACGGAGGCGCGATCGCTATGGGGCATCCGCTCGGTGCCACGGGGGCGATGATCCTCGGAACCGCGCTGGACGAGTTGGAACGCAGGGGCGGCAAGCGTGCCCTGATCACGCTCTGCATCGGCGGGGGCATGGGCATCGCAACTATTATCGAGAGGGTGTAAGCATGACCGACACAAGCATGACCGACATCGCCAAAAACACACGCATGATCCGCTGGGAACGTGACGACACAGGCATCGTCACCCTCACCATGGACGACCCCAATAACCCGGTTAACACCATGAACGACCTGTTCATCGACTCGCTCGACGAAGCGGTCACTCGCCTCGAAAACGAGCGCGACCAGATCGCGGGCGTCATCCTAGCATCGGCCAAGAGCAGCTGGTTCGCGGGCGGAAACCTCGACGAACTCATCACAGCTTCCCCGGAGACAGCTGCGGAAGAAACAGCGCGGGTAAACCGGATGAAACGCCAGTTCCGCCGCCTCGAA
This sequence comes from Lysinibacter sp., assembly GCA_040400085.1. Taxonomy (GTDB): domain Bacteria; phylum Actinomycetota; class Actinomycetes; order Actinomycetales; family Microbacteriaceae; genus HNR. Next base: position 46,497 of record JBBAQX010000028.1, read on the forward strand.
ACGCTCGGCCGCCCGGTGGTCGCCGCGATCAACGGCACCGCCCTCGGCGGCGGATACGAGGTCGCCCTAGGCTGCCATCACCGCATCGCCACGGATAACCCCCGCACCCGCATCGGGCTGCCCGAGATCACCCTCGGCATGTTCCCCGGCGCTGGCGGCGCCACCCGCACCGTGCGGATGCTCGGCATCGAGAAAGCGCTCACGCAGGTGCTGCTGCCGGGCACTCGGTTTCGCGTGAGGGATGCTCGTGCCATCGGTCTCATCGACGATATCGTCCCTGACGACAGTACGCCCGAAAACGCAGCGCTGCTGGCAGTGGCCCGCGCCTGGATCGAGGCGAACCCCGATGCTACTCAGCCCTGGGACCGCGCAGGATTCCGCATCCCCGGAGGAGAACCCTCGACCGCGTGGATGTCCCCGGCAAGCCTCGGGTCGCTCCCCGCCTACCCGGCCCGGCTCCGGGCCCAGCTCAAGGGCGCACCCTACCCCGCACCGCGCGCCCTGCTCGCGAGCGTGATCGAGGGAGCCCAGGTGCACATCGACATGGCGCTCGAAATCGAGACCCGATACTTCGTGAGCGTCATCGACTCCCAGGTGGCGAGCAACATGATCGGCGCCTTCTTTGCCGATATGCGCGAGGTGACCTCAGGGGCATCTCGACCCGCCGATATCCCCAAGCGCACCGTCTCGAAGCTGGGTGTCATAGGTGCCGGGATGATGGGCTCCGCCATTGCCTATACGGCCGCGCGCGCCGGGGTCGATGTGGTGCTGATCGACACCGATCCGAGCGCAGGCAAGCGGGCGTTCGAGTACGCGTGTGGGCGGGAGAGCGCGAGTATTTTGCGGAGAATGCCAGACGCATCCGAACACGTTATCGATGCGGTGGTGTCGCCGATCCTGTCCCGGCTCAGATTCTCAACGCAAATGGCTGAGCTGGCGGAGGTGGAGCTCGTCATCGAGGCCGCCTTCGAAGACCTGGGCGTCAAACGCGAACTCTTCGACCGGGCCGAGACCATGACCCCGCCGGGAACCGTGCTCGCCAGTAACACGTCCACCCTGCCGATCTCTGATATCGCGGATGCCGCCGCGCGCGATGAGTTCGTCGTCGGGATGCACTTCTTCTCACCCGTCGACAAGATGGCCCTGGTCGAACTCGTGCGCAGCCCCACGACGAGCGACGAGACGCTGGCCCTCGCGTTCGACTTCGCCCGGCAGATCGGTAAAACCCCGATTATCGTGAACGACTCCCGCGGCTTTTTCACGAGCAGGGTGATCTTCCGATACATCGAAGAGGCGCTTTCCGCGCTCGACGAAGGCGTCAGTCCCGTCAGCCTCGAACGGGCGGCGGAACGGGCCGGGTACGCCGTCTCGCCGCTGAAGCTCATCGACGAGCTCAGCCTCACCCTCGTCGATCGCATCTGGCGGGAAAACGCCGAGGCCCTGGGTTCACGTGGTGACCTGGCGAATGTCTGGTCCCCAACAGCAGGGGCCGCGCGCTCTCTCGAACGGATGCTCGTGGTCGGCCGCCCCGGCCGCGCCGCCGGTGCCGGTTTCTACGCCTACGCCGACGGCAAGCGGGGCCTCCTCTGGGACGGACTCAGCGCGGGGCTTCCGCCGCACCCGACCTCGCTAGAGGATGCCCGCGAGCATCCCAGCGAATCGATCGTGCGTGATCTGGGCGAGCGGATGCTCTTCTCCGAAGCCCTCGAGGCCGTGCGCTGCTTCGACGAGGGGGTGATGGTCTCGCTGGCGGATGCCAATATCGGCTCGCTCCTCGGCATCGGCTTTCCCTCGTGGACGGGCGGTGCCATGCGCTACATTGAACAGTACGAGGGCGGCGTCGCCGGGTTCGTCGCGCGGGCCGAGCAGCTGTCCGACCTGTACGGAATCCGGTTCGTGCCGCCAGCATCCCTCATCGAATGCGCGGCGCGCGAAGCGAGCTTGGCCGAGATCTATTCAGGAGTTGCAGTATGAGCGAGCACATGAATTCAGACGCGCGCGAGCCCCGCCTGGAGACGCCCTTCACCCGAGCTTTCGGTCTTCGCTACCCCGTCGTGCAGGGCGGCATGATGTGGGTCGGCCGCGCCGAACTCGCGGCGGCCGTCTCCGAAGCCGGCGGGCTGGGCATCATCACGGCGCTCACCCAGCCGACCCCCGCCGATCTGGTGCGCGAGATTGAGCGTGCCCGTACACTGACGGATAAGCCCCTCGGTGTGAACCTCACGATTCTGCCGTCGATCAGCCCGCCGCCCTACGATGAGTACCGTCGCGCGATAATCGATGCCGGCATCACGATCGTCGAGACGGCTGGCGCGAATCCCGAGCCGCACATGGAGATGTTCAAGGAGCACGGCATCCGGGTGATCCACAAGTGCACCAGCGTGCGCCACGCTCTCAAGGCCGAGAGGGTCGGCGTCGACGCCGTGAGTATCGATGGCTTCGAGTGTGCCGGTCACCCCGGCGAGGATGATGTGCCGGGGTTGGTGCTGATTCCGGCCGCGACGGAGAGGCTGAGCATCCCCGTCATCGCGTCGGGCGGGTTCGCCGATGGCCGGGGCCTCGCCGCCGCGCTTGCGCTCGGAGCCGACGGCATCAACATGGGCACCCGTTTTATGTGCACGCAGGAATCACCAATTGCGGATGCCGTGAAACAGCGGATCGTGGACGCCACGGAACTCGATACTGAGCTTATCTTTCGCCCCCTCAACAACACGGCGCGGGTCGCGAGCAATAGCGTGAGCCGCGAGGTCGTGAGCATTCTGGACGCCGGGGGAGAATTTGCCGATGTCCGGGAACTTGTGGCTGGTGTTCGCGGGCGGAAGGTGTTTGAAGACGGTGATCTGGAGGCTGGCATCTGGTCGGTCGGTATGGTGCAGGGTTTGATTCACGATGTTCCGACGGCGGGCGAGATCGTAAGGCGCACGGTCGCTCAGGCTGTTACGGAACTGCGGCGGCTGAGCGGGATGATCGTATAGGTGTGCTGAGGGCCGCGGGGGTCGCTCGGCAAATCTGGCCGAGGATTATGTTGAGGTTTGGGTTCACCAGCTCAACATAAACCGCAGACAGGTTTTTGGAGGGAGTCGAAATTATGTTTTTGTAACTACTAGTATGTACAATACTGATATGAGTACACGCGATGATTTGATCGAAGCAACCCGCGAACTGTTATGGGAGCGCGGATACGGGGCGACCAGCCCGCGTGCCATCTTGGATGCCTCGGGTGCAGGGCAGGGCAGTATGTATCATCACTTCCGAGGAAAGGAAGATCTTGCTCAGGCGGCGATCGAGAGAAACGCTTGGGAGATGCGGGATACAGTCACTGCCGATCTGCTGACAGGTGGGAGTGCAATCGAACACGTTCGAGCGTATTTGAGTCGGGAGCGTGACGTCCTCAGGGGCTGTAGATTCGGCCGACTTGCGCAGGATGTCGACGTTGTCAGTTCTCCTGTGCTCCGCGAAGACATCGAGAAGATGTTCGATTGGCTTCGGTCTCAGCTGACCCAAGTCATCTCCGCTGGAATTATTAGCGGCGAGTTGCGGTCGAGCCTGGACGCGGCCAGAACGGCCGCGACAATCGCGGCGACCCTGCAAGGTGCTTACGTGCTCGCTCGAACAGCGCAGGACTCGGCTATTTTCGATGAGGCCGTTCAGGGTTTGCTCTCACTACTCGACATGGCGCGCGCGTGAGCACCACTGTTACGGCCACAGTTGATGAGGCCGCTATCGACCCGCGATCTCGGTCGGCCTGGTCGGCGCGTGGCTGGGCTATTTATCTTGGCTGGATAGTTATCACCCTCGATGTCAGCTCGCTGAACCTTGCTCTCCCCAGGATAGGGAACGAGATGCGGGCGTCGCTTGATGGTATTTCATGGGTTGTCGACGCCTATACCCTTCCTCTGGCGTCGCTGCTGTTATTGGGCGGGAGTCTTGGCGACCGAATCGGCGCAGAAAAATTGTTCCGCATCGGTTCTCTCGGCTTCGCCGCATCATCCGTCGCGTGTGCGCTCAGTCCCTCGTTTGGGTTGCTGATCGCGTGCCGCGCAGCTCAGGGTGTGTTCGCCGCGTTGCTTCTGCCTATGCTTCTTGCTTTGGTCGGAACGAGTTTTGGTGATAACTGGCACCGTTCGAGGGCAGTGAATCTGATGACGGTTTTTGGCGGGGTGGGAATGGCGGCCGGTCCATTTCTCGGAGGTTTGCTGACTGACACCATTGGATGGCGGACAGTGTTCTGGTTAACGGCACCTATCGCGATTGCGGCTGCTTTCTTGGTGGGCAGAGCTGACAGCCCTGCCCGTGCCGGACATCGGTTGCGTTTCGACGTTGCTGGGCAGGTCACCGGAACGATAGGCCTAGTGGCGCTCGTGGCCGGGCTAATCGAGGCAGGTCGCGATACGGTTCCGTCTGTCACCTGGACACTTTTGCTGCTCGGCATAGTCTTGCTCGGGGTCTTTGTCTTGATTGAGCATCGTTCCCGCGCGCCGATGATGCCCCTGCGCACGTTTCGAACACCCGGCTTCACTGGGGCGGTCGTTGGTGGTTTTGCGTTTCAATTCAGCGCTTACGGACTCCAATTCTTTCTTGCGGTTTATCTGCAGGCTGTTTGGGGTGTCTCTGCCCTGATCGGAGGATTGCTGCTCGTATCCTTCGCTATCGGAGTCGTGCTATCCAGCATGATCGTGAACCCCTACCTGTTGCGCCGCGGAACCCGTCAGATGATCCTCGTCGGCAGCGCGACAGCCGTGCTGGGAACTCTTGCTCTGCTCGGTGCCGCAGGGGCGCAACACTGGTGGCTGCTCGTACTCGGCGAGTTTGTTGTCGGGGCGGGCTGCGGCATGTACTCCACCGCGCTCAATAAGACCGCCAGTGGTTCCCTCGGCGCGCGCTCTGCTGGCCTGGCGTCCGGGGTATACAATACGTCTCGCCAGATCGGCCAGAGTGTGGGAATAGCCGTCCTCGGCGCTTTCGCTGCTCTCCACAACTCGCAGGTCGGTTTCTTCGCCGCGATCATTGTGGTTGCTCTGTGCTCGGCCTTAATTGCGATTACTCAGCTCTGGGGTGACCCGATCCGGGCATCGTCATAGGCTGTCCGGTTGTGGTCTCGCTCGGTGTTTAACCTGTCATCTCATTCGGCGACGATCAGCTCTGTACCCGCATTCGCCATAGCCTTGCAGATGTCTGGGCCGGGATCGCGGTCGGTAATGACCCGGTCAATGGCATCGAAACCAGCGAGAAAAACGGCGGATGAGGTCCCGAACTTTGTGTGATCCGCGACAAGAACCACCTGGGTTGAGCTCTCGATGAGAGCAAGTTTCACGGGGAGTTCGATGTCAGCGTTTGTGTAAAGCCCGTCTTCGTTGATCGCTGCGGCACCGAGAAAGAGCGTGTCTGCCCGATATCGGTTGAGATCTGCGACTACACGTGGGCCGATAAAGGCCTGGCTTTCGTGAGACAGCTCTCCGCCGAGCCCAAGCATCCGAACGTTTCTGTTATCTAAAAATATCTGAAAAACCGGGACCGAATGGGAAATGATGGTTCCCTGAAAGCTGGGATCCATTGCGGAGCCAACAAAGGCTGAGGTGGTTCCCGCGTCAAGCGCTACGACGGTCTTGTCGCTAATAAATTCTTGTGCCCGATCGGCAATTGCGCGCTTAATCTCTGTGAGCCAGACGGCCCTGTCTGAAAAGTCTTTCTGGTGGTGACCGGCGGGAACGAGCGAGGCCCCACCGTGCACGACATTGACCAGTTGGTTCTCCGCTAGTTTCTTGAGATCGCGGCGAATTGTCATATCGGAAACGCCGAGGGTGTCAACCAGATCTGTGACGCTTGCGAACTGGGTTTCGTTGAGTCGTTGCATGATGATCGCTCGCCGGTTCGCGGCTGTGGACCAGATTCGAGTTGTGGACGTTGTCATTGTGGTGCCCTCATAGATGTTTTAGCTTGAATTATAGCTGGTAGGAACAGACTTTCGTTGATGTGTGTCTATATTTGTTGAGTAAGCAACAAAACGGCTTTGACAAATCAACATTTATTCCACTATTCTCGAACTCATAGCACGCAATGCTACCCGGCCGCCGTTGCCCGTATCGCCACCCGATCAGCACAGTATCCGGAATGTATTCACTTACCTGTAACGAGAAGGACAAAATGCATACCACCGTTCGCTACGGATTGATTGGGGCTGGGATGATGGGCGGAGAGCACATCAGAAATTTGGCTCTCATCCCTGGCAGCCAAATCGTAGCGCTAGCAGATCCCAACGAAGAATCGATAGCGATCACGGCGGAGCTGATCGAGGGGGGATGCCGCACCTACGGCAACCACATCGAACTTCTCGCCGCCGGGGGGATCGATGCACTTATCGTGGCTAGCCCGAATGACACTCACTTCGGTATTCTCCAGGATATTTTTTCATCCAATCTCCGGGTGCCGATTATCGTAGAGAAACCCGTCTGCGTCACGGAAGAGGAGTGCGATGAGCTGGAGAGCCTGGCCTCCGCATACGGAGCTCCCATCTGGGTAGCCATGGAGTATCGATACATGCCTCCTGTTCAGGAGCTGCTGTCGTCGGTTGCCGCGGGGGAAATAGGCGGGCTCAAGATGCTCAGCATTAGGGAACATCGTTTTCCTTTCCTCAATAAAATTGGGGATTGGAACCGTTTTGCGGATCGTACCGGAGGAACCCTGGTCGAAAAATGTTGTCACTTTTTTGACCTTATGCGACTCACTATCGGTGCGGAACCCGTGCGTATTTATGCCTCGGGAGGTTCAGATGTGAATCACCGTGAAGAAACCTACGATGGTAAGGTCCCGGATATTCTCGATAACGCCTATGTGATTGTCGACTTTGACAACGGGGCACGAGCGATGCTTGACCTCTGCATGTTTGCAGAGGGTTCCGAATACCAAGAACATATTTCTGCGGTGGGAAGCAGCGCGAAGGTCGAGTGCTTTATCCCGGGTCCGGCACGATTCTGGCCGGAGCAGATCGAACGCCCAGCCCAATTCGAGTACAGCCCGCGGGAGCCGAAGAACCCCGAACGTCGAACTGTTGAGGTCGATGAGAGCATCCTCGGAGCAGGAGACCACCATGGCTCGACGTATTATCAGCATCTTCGGTTTCGAGACGTCGTTCTCGGGGTCGGAGACGTCGAGGTCAGCATCACGGATGGTATCCGTGCCGTCAGGATGGGCCTTGCCGCCGAACGCTCTATCGCCGAGGGACGAGTCATCGAACTCGCCCCGGAGTACGTCGCATGAGCGTGGAATCACAGAACGGGCAAGGATCACCGCTGCTCGTTTTTGTCGGCGTAGCCAGCCTTGACACGATAGCAGTTGTCGGGAAATACCCCGCCCGTGACGAGCGGGTAGTCGCAGAAGACATCCGCGTTGCCGGCGGCGGCCCTGCCGCGACCGCAGCCGTGGCCGCGGCCAGGCTGGGACATCGCACCGCGATCATCGCAGCGATCGGTGATGACAACGAGGGGCAGCAGATCCGTGAGGGTCTGGTCGCAGAGGGCGTGAATGTGGCGGGGCTTCACACCCGCGAGGGAAGCTCATCAAGCACAAGCCTGGTTATCGTCGATGAGCGGGCAAAAACTCGTGCAATCATCAACCGCCCCGGACCTCAACTGCCGTCACAACTGAGTGCAGAGGCCCAGGAACTGCTGGCCGCGGCAGATTGGCTGCATCTGGACCAGCACAGTTGGCCTTCTCACGAACTTCTTACCAAGGCAGCCCCGCAGGCCAAAGTTTCGCTTGACGGCGGAAACCGCATCGAAGGTTTACAGCTCGACGGAATCGATCTGTACGCGCCGACCAGAGAAGCTCTATACGAACTTTTTGACGCGCAGCAGTCCCAACACGAGCTGGGCGACATCATGCAGCGGGCCCGACATGAGGGCGCGGCAACTGTCGTTGTCACCGAGGGGGGGTCTGGAGCTACCTTGCTCTCGCGCAACGGTGTCGTATCTGCGCAAACACCAAAAGCGCCAATCGTGAGCACCCTCGGCGCTGGCGACGTCTTTCACGGGGCTCTCCTCGCCGCTTTTGCCCATTCGAACGAATCTGTGGAGACCTCATCGAGCGAACAAGCCGCGATTCTCTTCGCGACGACCGTCGCGACGCTTTCCTGCGCTGGTATTGACGGTCGGTCACGCATCCCCTACGAAAACGAAGTTCAGCACCTGTTGAACGCATCACAACAAGAAAGCGAAAACGCACTGTGAGCAATACCGAAGCACATAATATTCTTGCCCCCCTCCAAACGGAAACGGGTGGGTTCGCGATGCTTGCTGTTGATCAGCGTGAAGCACTCCGAAACATGATGGCGGAACAACGGCACGAGGCTATCTCCGACCAGGACGTAACCCAGTTCAAGCTCGACGCTGCACGAATTCTGACGCCAAACGCCAGCGCCGTTCTGATCGACAGGCAATTTGCCCTGCGACAGGCGCTCGATCAAAACGTGGTAGACGATCGATGCGGCATTATCGCCTCTGCCGATCACTTTGAGTCGGCTCACGGTGAACTCGTCGGAGAGGTGAGCATCGATAGGCTCGTTGACCCCTACGCTCTGCGGGAAGAAGGAGTGGTAGCGCTCAAACTGCTGGTTCTCTACCGTCCTGACGGGGGAGCATCCCAACGAATTGATATGACCACAGAATTTGTTGAGCTGTGCTCAGACGCTGGTGTCGCGAGCATCATCGAACCCGTCTCTCGGAAGCCTCTCGATGACCGCGAGTGGGATTGGAACGAGGGCGTCATCGCCGCAGCGAACGAGCTGGGCGCGCTCGGCGCAGACCTATACAAAGCGGAAGTACCTCACAGGGGAACAGCCGAGGAAGGCCTGATCCGGGCGGACTGCCGTGCCCTAGACGAGGCTATTTCCGGCCCCTGGGTGGTGCTCTCATCGGGTGTACCTGAGGCTACCTTCCCAGAAGCAGTGAGGCTTGCCTGCCTCGAGGGGGCATCCGGTTTTCTCGCGGGCCGCGCGGTGTGGGCTTCGTGTCTGGCTGAACAAAATGTGAACGCATCCCTCGCCACGGATGGCGTTCGTCGGCTCAACGTTCTTCGCTCCGTCGTCGACGCAAATGTGGGGGTACGAATCAGATGAGTCACCTCACCCAACCTCGAGTCGTGATGATTCCGACGGCGCGACCCACCTTCGTGACTGAGGTGGCGAAAGAGCGTAGTGATGCTGCTCGGCGACTCGTCGCCGAACTCGGAGCTGCCGTTTCCGGGCCAAGCGATCTCGTCATGACGCCGGACGACACTGAAGCGGCCAAACCGTTTCTTGCCGAGTCCTCCGACCTGGTTATTAACGTCTGCGCATCCTTCTCGGATGCCTCGCCAGCGATCGAGCTCTACTCAGAGCTTGAACACCCCCTGCTATTATGGTCATTTCGCGAACCGGGTCCCGTGGGGGATAGGCTGTGGTTAAACTCGATGTGTGGGGCCAATCTGATGGGCCACGCGCTGAGACAGCGCGGTGTCGAGGTTCGTCTTGTCTATGGTGATCCGGACGAGCCGGAAACGAGGGAAACCCTTCGCCGGGCTCTGGCCGGTGATCTTCCAGAAGAGACTATCCTCCCCGAGGTCTCTCGTGAACTCGCGGATGCCCTCACCGTTCAGGACAACCTCGCGCAGCTGAGCGGTCGCCGCATCGGGATAATTGGCGATGCCCCCAACGGCTTCACCCCCAGCCAATTTGACCCGCTTGTTTTGCAGGACATCTTCGGGCTGTCCGTTGACGCGATGAGCGTTGATGACGCCTTTGCCGCGATTCGACAGATTCCTGCGGATGTACGCCGAGACGAGTATTCAGCTGTGGTGGCGGCGAGACCGTCGATCTCGCAGATTGATTCCGCGGTCGTTGAAACTCACGCGGCGGTAACCGCGGCCCTGCGGTCGTGGTACGGCCAAGACGGGTTGTCCGCAATCGCGCTCCGCTGCTGGCCGGAGTTCCCCACCGAGCTCGGAGTATGCCCGTGCTCGTCGCTTTCGCGTATCGCCGACGAGGGCGTTCCGACGGTGTGCGAACGAGACGTGTACGGGGCTGTCACTATGATGCTCTGCGAGGCCCTCGGATCGGGCACCACCTATCTTGTCGATACGGTTGACCTTGATGCAGAGGCAAACATCGTTCGCCTCTGGCATTGCGGCTCGGCTGCCACCTCCCTTGTCGCAGAGGACAGCGAGGCGACGCAGGCGCTGCACTGTAACCGCAAAATTGGGGTTGCAGGCAACTTCCCCCTTAAGACGGGTGCCGTTGTCATGGCTCGCTTGACGGAAACTCTGCCCGACGATCCCAGCGGCTCGCCGCTGAGACTTCTGATCGCGGCAGGCGAATCTATCCCTGCGCCAAACCGGTTTCAGGGGAACTCGGCAGATGTCGTCATCGACGGAAACGCTGCTCACTTTGTCAACATGCTTGTCACTCAGGGCTTCCCGCACCATACCGTGCTGTCCTGGCGCGATATTCGGCCAGAGCTTCGGCGGGCCGCGAAGATTCTCAACATCCCCGTTGTAGAACTCTAACCCAGTAGTACCCAGCTGAAAGACGACGAATTCACCAAAGGAGATGAATGAATATGTCACATCATGTTTCGATGGTCAATCGAGTAATGGATGCGCCGATGTCACGTCGCACATTACTCGGACTGATCGGCGCAGGGGGTCTAGCCGCAGCGCTAACCGCCTGTGCCGGACCGGGGTCAACAATTAAACGCCCTGTTGCCGATCTGAACTTCACCGAGCAGAAGACGGGAACCATCTCGTTTGAGCATTGGAGGGGCGAGGATAAAGAGATCTTTGACTCGATAATCGCAAAGTTTCACTCGAAGAATCCAAAAATCGACGTCGAGCAGGGAATCTCGCAATCCAGCGACTACCAAGCACAGGCTCTGCAGAAGCTCAAAGGCGGTCGAATTGGGGATGTCGCTCCCGCGTTTAGGGGGTCGCAATTCGAAAGTTTTGTGAAGGCAGGTCTTTTTGCGGATCTGAGCGATACGAAATTGAACGATTATTACGACCCAACGCTCATCACCGCGGGAAATAAAAACGGCGCCCAATTCGGGTTTCCGTACCAGATAGTCCTTCCCATGCCGCTTGCCAATGCTGACATTATGTCGAAGGCGGGGGCAGGTGAAGCCCCGAGCGATTGGGACTCGTATCTGAGCCTGCTCGATGCGATTAAATCTCAGGGAATCATCCCTATCTCTTTTCCCGGTGCGAGCGCCGGAGACTCCGGGCAGTTCTTCAACTCGATGGTAATGAATAGCAGCCCGGTAGAGGATGCCTGCAGCAAGATCGAGTCCGGAAAACTCAAGTGCACCGACGATTGGTTTATCGGGATGCTGAAAAAGTATGTCGAGTTGCGTCCTTATACTCAGGACAACATTGCGGGAACGGCTACAGAGCCCGCGCAACAACTTTTCGCCTCCGGAAAAGCCGCGATGCTTGCCTCGGGAAGCTATCATATTGCTGCTGTTCGTGGTCTCGGGGCCGAGTTCGATATCGATCTGTGCCCGCCGATTTGCTCCGATAAGGGCCAGGAAAAGTTTCAGGGAACCTATAACGCAACCTTCATCCTGGGTATAAACACTGGAACGGAGAAGGCAGGAGCTGCCTACGAGTGGATCGACTTTCTGAGCCAACCGGAACAAGCATCAACGTATGCGAACGGGACCGCGCAGTTCAGCTCGGTTATTGGAGTGACGTACACAAATCCTGACCTGAAACGAATAGAACCGTGGCTCTCGAAAAATAATGCTCTTGCGCCGCGATTCCAGTTTCTCGACCTCGATTTACGTAACACCGTTGAGGCCTCCTGCGTGAGTGTTCTCTCCGGCACCTCACCCGAACAGGCCGCCGAAAGCGCGCAGCGCATCGTCGACGAACGACTGAAGGCGAGGTCCTGACATGACTCAGACGACTCTCACCCCAGAAGAGATTGTCCCCTCAGATTCTCCGCCGCAGGAGGCTAAGCCAACGCTACGCAAACGGGGTAAAGCGACCCGCGCGCATCCGCTTCTCTACGTTTTCCCGCTACCAGCTTTGGTTCTCTTTGTTATCTTTTTCGCGATCCCGGCTTTGCAGGTATTTCAATATGCAATTACAGATTGGGACGGATACAGCGCAGATTTTAACTATGTGGGCATAGATAATATTGCGCGAGCGGTTACCGGTGATTCGCTCTTTACGAATGCTTTGACAAACAACCTGAAATTCATGGTTGTAGTCGTGATCTTGCAGACCCTGTTGTCTCTGATCCTCGCGGTTTTTTTGGTGAAGAACACGAAGACGAATATTTTCCTGAGGGCGCTATATTTCTTCCCTACGGTCCTGTCGTCAGTGTCT
>JBBAQX010000029.1:0-57671 GCA_040400085.1 Lysinibacter sp.
TCTTGTTGCTCAACGTGGCGGAGGCTGCGTTCTTCGTGGCATCTGAGGTGTTGTCGACGTTACCCAGGCTGACGTCAGCCTTCACGATACCTAGGGGGGATGTCAACGTCTTGTTCGTTAAGGTCTGCGTCCCTGCCTCCGTTACCAGCACCCCTGAGGCGGGGAACGTGGCGGTGGAGTTCTGTCCCGTTCCGCCATTGGCCTGAGGCAGTACTCCGGTCACCCCTGTTGTCAGGGGGACGTTGGTGATGGTATTCGTGGATCCTGATATACCCTTGTTGGTAAGGGTCTGAGTTGTGTCGGTGCCCACCAACGTGGTGCTGGCATCCGGGAGGGTGATGGTCCTGCTCGACGCCGGCGCGGCGGGCGGGTTCAGGGTGGTCGTGTTGGTCTCGCCGACATTGCGGAAGACGAGGGATGTGAGACGACGCCATGCGCCTGAGATGTTCATATATTAGCCCTTTGCACCGAGGTACGTGCGCCTTCCCACCACGGGTCAGCGGATATGTTATGTCTGCGATGATATCAGAAGTCCCAGCCAACGTCTACCGTGTTCCCCTTCCCCGTGTCCCTGATGCCGGTTGCTGCCGAGGTTGCGGCCGCCCTGAGCTTATCTCCCAGGGCGTCGGATGCCTTCTTCCCCAGGCGTACCCCTTTCGGGAGCGTGTCCTTCATGGCGTTCGGGGTCAAGCGATCGACCGTCTCCTCCACCGCGCCCTTGGCCCCCGAGATGGCACTGTCCAGGTTGGACGGTACCGGCTTGAAGTCCTCGGCCCGCTGCATTGGCTCTCTCTGGGGGGTGGTGTTTGTCGGGTTCAGATACAGGTCAGAGAGCCACTTAGCTCTACGTGCCTTCTCCTCCTCAGCCGCCCTATCTGTCTTATCTGTCAGAGCATCAGGCATGTACGATCACCCTCCATCCAGAGCCGCCTGGAGCCTCTGCTGAGACAAGGGTGATCTGGTTAACCGTGTTCGCGGTTACTGTGTCCACGAAGATGAGCTGATCGTCGGCGTTGTCCCTGATCGAGACCACAACGTCCTTGGTGTTCAGTGAGTGGGTGAAGGTCTTGGTGGTGCCGTCGCCAGTTACCCAGGTTGTCGCAGCCTTGAGGGACCTGTTATCAAGTTGTGTCTGTATCGCTGATGTCACGCCGTCGAGGTAGCTGAACTCCGCATTGCTGACAGCGCCACCGCCGATCTTGGTGGCATCGATCGCGGCCGAGGTGGCTACCTCCGAGTTGGTGATACCGAGCGCGGCGACCTTCAGACCAGAGGCTGACTTGGATAAGGTGGAGCCGTTAAGTTCCAGGGATAGCTGAATCCCGTTGAATTGGAGACCATCCCCGTCGTGGTTGACAGAGAAGCTGTTACCGGTGAGAAGGACCCCGTTACCACCAACGTAGGTCGATCCAAGGGGGAAGTTGGTGAACGAGATCGGGTCTGTGCCCACTGTTACCACGGTGGCAGTCTGCTGCCATGCCTTGTTAGTCCCGGTCGATCCCCCGGTTACGGGTACTATGGAGCCGTTGATTTCATCCACCGGTGTTATGCTATCGAAGTCTGTGGCTCTCACCCAGGCGCCGGCACCGGTGACATATACCCCATTCTGTGAGGTCGTGGTCTGGTTCTTAACCAAGACTCTGGACGTAGAGGTCAGAACGCCGTCGATGGTCTGTTCCCCTGATAGGGTGATGTTCGCTGTGGTGGAGGTCGCGACAGCGGCCTTCCATGTCACACCTGCGATGTTTGATGCTATGGCGGCGTCGACATAACTTTGGTTGACCGCATCCGTGTTGGCGGTGGGTGAGGTCGGAACGTTGGTGATCCGCTGCCCGTTCAAATTGATGTTACCGACCATCGTTCCGCCGGCTAGCGCCAATTTGCCGGTCAGTTGCGTCTGGATCGCGGAGGTGACACCTGATAGGTATCCCAGCTCGGTGCCTGTGACCGATGACGAGGAGACATAACCGGAGCCGTCGGAGACCAGAGCGCGCGTTGCGGTCAAGGTGGCAAGCTTACTATAACTGATCGCTGCGGAGGCAGAGATCTCCGTATTGGTGATGTTCTGCAACGTGTTGCTGGCGGCATCGAGCGTCTTACCGGTCAGGGTCTGGGTCGATGTGGCTGAGACGAGGGTGTGCGCTGTGTCTCCGGGAGGCAGTTGGACATCCCTAGACGCGCTGTACGTGGTGGCCTGGTTAGGTCGAAGGGTGATATCGTTGCTGTTCTTGAGGAAGATCAGCGAGACGAGCCGTGAGAATGAGCCTACTACTCTTGACATACAGTGAACCTCTCTGGGCACTCGGCCCGTGTTATGTTATGTGTTAGGGGTAAGTACCCAGTTACTATCGCCATCCTTACCTAAGGTGCACTCTGCGTAGCTATAACCCACTGGCACTTCCACGGCGGCTATCGATCCCTCCGTGAGCTCCACCGCCGAGGCTGATAGCGCCAGGCCATATGTCTTGCCGGTTTCATTATTTATAAGTAAAAACATACTACATCTCCTTGTTCAGATTATGCTCTTCCCAGATAGCTACGACCGACCCCACCAGAGGCACCTGCGACCCCCGTGCCGTTTCCGGTACCTGGAGTACCGCCGGCAACCGTTATGATCAGGGGGGTTAGGGACACGTCGTTAGCCGTTATCGTGACAATCACACCACCGCCACCTCCCCCACCACCCCCGCCGTTGACACCGGGAGCCGCAGCTCCAGCACCACCACGGGCCGTTATGGTCCCGGATCCTGTGAGTGTACGGGCGGCTATCATGAGGGATCCCCCTCCTGAACCACCGCCCCCCCCTGAGTTGGCAGCACCACCACCACCACCACCACCGCCACCGGCCCCTGTCGTGATGCCCGTGTTGGCAAGGTCCCTTACCCTGAAGGCGAAGGGGGCCGTGAATAGTATATCTGTCCCGCCGTTGTTGACAGTCACCGCTGTAGTTGTGCCAGCCGCACCCCCCGATCCGGCCGCTCCGGTACCCCCCGCCCCGGCCGTACCCCCGGCCGACGTTGCAGATGCACCTCCCGCCGTACCTGCACCGGCACCGCCTCCGGCCCCCCCGGCCGTTCCCGCCACCAAGGTACCTGCTGTCAGGGCGACACCGGCCGCAGATCCCACAGCATCGTTGCCTATACGGTTGATCGCCGCGCCGGAGGCCACGGTCATTGTGCCAAGGACGTGTATCCTAAAACCACTAGGGTATAAAGTTCCTGTTGTGACGGTCAAGTTGTTGTAGTACATATCCCTAACTAGGAAGGTGTCCGCCAAGATGGTAACGTTACCATCGTGGCCATCACCGAAGTAGGCTATGGAGGAGAAGGTGTTCGCCTTGGCGAACGCCTGTAGGATGGTGTCTGTTGATAGGATGGCACCTGATCCGGTCGATAGCCCGGTTAGTAACTTACCAGTAACTGTTGGTGAGCTCACTGTGGCCGCCGCCGCGCCCGGCCCTGTAGCTGTGACATCTCCGGTCAGGGACGTTATCGCTGCCCCGAGAGTGCCGTAGTCGGTTACCAGGCCGGCATCATCCTTGGTGCTGATCTTCTTGGTCGTGCTGTCCACGAAGATCATCGTCTTCCCTGTGGATGGGGTCGGTGTGGCTACCGCACTCTGGTTGTCTATCTGTAACTTGGCCATGATGTCACCTTTTTAGAAGAGGTATAGGACCGACGTTCCCTCTAGGGACAGGGTCGCTGTTCCCAGGAGGTTAGTCTCGCCACGGAGGTTATTGTATCCAGTTGGTATTGTTAGGTCAACAGCAATATCCTGCAGGGAGGAACCAGATACCAGATTTAACTGGGTCTGTATGGGTGAAGTCACCCCGGACAGATAGCCAACCTCGGTGGATGTCACTGTGGACTCCACTATCGCCCCGCCGGTTGATATCATAGCTCTACCGTTGACCAGGGCGGTTGAGGAGTTAGTACCCCCCCGTGATATCGGGACGATCCCGGCCAGTCCACTGCCGGCGTTCACTACCCAACTCGCCGCTGTCACTCCACTCGTTAAGGCGCATACGACAGTTGCGAAGGCCCCCGGGGAAAGGACGGTCAGTGAGGAACCGCCACTACTCTGTACCGTTACGTTCCCTGTGCCGCCGTTACTTATAAGCCATCTCTGCCCCTGTGTCAGGGTTGCCGCTACTGGCATGGTGACCGTCTGATTTGCTGACCCGGTGAATATCTGCTGGTTGGCTGAGGCTACGGTCAGGATTGTCGTCCCGCCGGAGGTTACCGTGGTTGCATATCCAAAGATCATTCCGTTGATTGTGCTGTTCGCGTTAACGTCCCTCAGGACGACCGAGTTGGGCCCTGATGAGGCCGATACCCCGGTACCGCCGTTGAGCACCGGCAGTACTCCCGTGACGCCCGTTGCGAGCGGTAGGGCGGTAGCGTTGGTCAGCGCGATGGACGATGGTGTGCCGAGCGCGGGAGTTACCAAGGTCGGGCTGTTCGATAGCACAGCCGACCCGGAGCCGGTTGAGGTGGTCACGCCGGTACCACCGTTCAGCACGGCTACCACGCCCGTAACGTTACCGGCCGTGGTGGCTGTCCCAGAAATGTTCAAGGTAGCTGCCCCGGTACCGTCCCTCTTCACCAGAGTGCCTGGTGTTCCAGAGGATGTGGCGGCCTGAGTGTCAGATATCGAAGTTTGGGCCGCCGCTGGAAGATCTGTGGTTACCAACGTCCTGAATGTTGGTGCCGCTGGGCCTCCCGACGTGGGTCCGACATATAACTCCGCGGCGTTGACAGGAACCTTGTTCAGTGTCAGGGTGCCGGCAGCTATGACAGGGCCACCGGTGACGGTGAACAGGTCTGCGGGTGCGGCCGCGTTCACGGACGTTACTGTACCAGTACCGCCGGAGCCGTAGGAGACCGACCCGGCCGACAATATGACGACACGGTAGCCAGCACCCGAAGGTGCCTCGGCCGCCTGGATCTGTACGGTGTTCACATCCACGCGATCTATCAGGTCCGGGTAGATCGTCTCCCCGGTGGAGATCTCGTACAACGAGACCTGTACATCTAGGGTGTTGAGGGAGTGCACAACGTTGTAGGTGGTGCCTGTGGTCCAGTTAGATACGTGGGACGACGTTGATGCGTTGGCTATTAGGGTGCTCAACGTGGCCTGTCTCAGGGCTGGTGAGGAGACATCATAGAAGAGCATCAGGTCGGAAGGGGCCGGTGTGGCGGAGGCGACGTTCTGTATGGTTATGGAGGCGGTGAGTGCCCCGCTATTGACCTGGAGATCGATCTCCGGGGTGTCCGTTATGGAAGTGATCAGCCCGACTCCCGAGGGTAGGTCAGCTAACGTTAAGGATCTGAATGTCGGCGTTCCCGCGGATCCAGATGGAGCGGCGAAGATGGTATTGGCTGACTGCGAGTTCAGGGAGAAGGAGAGGGTACCTGCCGTTATCACGGGAGATCCCGATACGGTAAATATCGACGGTGCCGCCAAGGCCACGGATGTGACGGAGCCTATGCCTGCCCCGGCCGGTGTCCATGAGGTGTTTCCGGCCCCATCGGTTGACAGGACGAAACCGAATGTGCCCGGGTTCGGCGGCAATTGGAAGGTCCACGGAGCTGCCTGCCCTGGGTCCTGGGAGATCGTCAGGTCGGCCAAACCGTTGTTCAGAATGATGTCGCCCTGAGTCTCGATGTCTTGTACACCGAAGTTAGGGAACACAGCCGTTCCGGGGATGGCGGAGAATGTGTTCGTGGCACCGGACATGGACTTGCCAGATACGGTGACGATGTTGTTGTCGGTGAGGATCGTGCCGGATGCGGGGAACACCGCGGTCGAGGATATGCCGGTACCACCTCGGAACGGTTCGAGGACCGGCACGGTGACGGTCTTTCCCAGGTGGTTGGAGACCACGACCTGGTTCAGAGCCTGGTCTGCGAACTTGCTGTAGGCGACCTGGGCGTTGATGGCGATGTCAGAGTTCAGTATCTGCCCGGTCAGGTTCAGCTTGGAGTAGCTGATCGGTCCGGCGATGTCGCCGTCCACGATCGATCCGGCCAGGTTCAACTTGCTGTAGGCGATGGCAGCTCCGCCCGATACGTCAGAGTTGACGATACCGGCGGTGAGATCTAACTTGGAGTACAGGATACCTGCTGAGGTTGATATGTCAGCGTTGACGATGGAATTTACTAGGTCCAGTTTGCTGTACATGATGCCGGCATTTGACGCAACATTGGCATCCCGTATGTCGGTGATCGTGTTAAGGTCGGCATCTATGGTCTTGTTCGTGAGTGTCTGGGTCAGCGCGTTGCCGGTAACTTCCCAGGTACCAGCTTGGAGCGTGGCGTTGGTCGTTCCCGACAGGGCCAGGGTCAGCGGTCCACCGGTGGTCGTTAGGGCGGACGCCAGTGTTAGGTCGCCACCGATAGAGATTACGCGGTCGGCGCCATCCACATCGAAAGTGAGGGCGTAGTTGCCGTCCTGGTCTGGCGATGTCGTGTATCTCAGGGCGAGGGTCCCCACCCCGTCTGTGGTGTCGGTCAGTGTCAGGCCGGACGAGCCACGGACGTTCAGGTCACCCCAGATATCTACGGTGACACCTGTGTGGTTCGGGAGACCGAATGAGACTGTCCCGCCCGAGGCGAGATCGCTCTCGGGGACGAACGTGATATCGTGGAGAGAGGTGAAGACGGCATCCGCGTCCGCGTTGATGGTGAACCATGTCGCGGCAGCGGCGTCTAACTTCAATAGGTTGTATAGAGCGTCTGGGGTCAGATTGTCCGGTATTCGGAGCCCCAGGTTAGGTGTAGTTCTGATCGCCATGTGCGGGTACCCTCCATCTGAGCGTCAGGGTATCACATATTAGACGGAGAGGAAATAACTTACGTAGTATCTTAAGGAGCCTGATAGGATCGGGTTTGTGGCGATCGTCACCGACAGTGCCTGTGCGGTCACAGCCTTGACCGGTAGGGGCCCGGCGGTGGATGTGGAGGATGTTCCTGCACCGTTCGCTGTCAACGCGGTGGTCAAGTTCCCTGCCACTGGTAGGGCTAGACGGATCGTTCCGGTGGAACCGGTTGAGGTGGGCGCGGTGATGACCTCGGTGGTCACTTGAGATATCAGCGCGTTGGCCGGTAGTGTTACGCCGAGAGATACAGTACCTACCGCTCCTCCCT
The DNA here is from genome assembly GCA_040400085.1 of Lysinibacter sp. Taxonomy (GTDB): domain Bacteria; phylum Actinomycetota; class Actinomycetes; order Actinomycetales; family Microbacteriaceae; genus HNR. Next base: position 7,149 of record JBBAQX010000029.1, read on the forward strand.
GCGTGGCGAAGTTATACGTTGCCACTGCGACCAACTGCAGCTTCCCTACTCCGACGGTCGTGGTGTCGGCTCCCGCAAGGGCCGAGGTTGGTACGTTCGTGAGATCGGTCTCGATGCCGTCGGCGACAACCTTCGCGAGGTTCGCCTCACGGACGCCGAAACGTCTGACGGGGACATGTGCGTTAGCGCGGGCGATCAGGGTGGCCAGGGTGTCTTGGGTCAAAGCCATGATGTTCATCCTTCTTCGGTGGTTACGGGAGCAGGGTCAACCTCGTTATGGGTGCCGAGCCGGTCCAGGTACTTGGGATCTGCCTTGTTCATCTAGTTCGAGGGAAAGTTGGGCGGGCCAGGGGGACTGACTGTGGTGACAGCACCTGTAGGGAACAAAATGCCCGCTCATGCATTGTACATGGCGGGCAGGGAGGAGTCAATCTCTATCTTCGGGTACCTGAGTACCCTCGGGCGGAGATAGCTGGTTAGATCGAGATCGTAAAGTTCTTCAAAGAGGCGATGGCTGCGGGGTTCCTACAGACCAAGATACCTCTCTGCTGCTTGAATCGGTTCATCTCGTTGGTGTACTGCCCGGCTGTCGAGTCAAATCCGAGCAAGGTCTGGGCTCCACCAGGGACCGAGATATCTTCCCATTTGGTGCCATGGTATTCCAGGACTTTCTCACCGGAGCTGGTCTCTGGTAAGAACCACACGCGTCGGCGGACGTACTCGGAGATGACCGTCCGGAGAACCATGTCCCGGAAGGCATAACCGAAGTAGCTGATACCCCTTGTGTTATCCTGGTAGCTGTTGAACCGACGATCTGTATCGTGGTTGTCAACGAACTGGCGGTGAGCATACTGATCCATGATCATCTGCTTGTAGTTGAATCGGCCTTTCCCCTGGCGGTTGACGGCCTTGGAGAGGACCTGATCGACCAAGATGGGATCCAGGGGCGAGCCGCCGGCATCCGTCTGCGAGCCTTGGAGGATCCCGGTGGTCTGCATACCGAATACAGACCGACCATCGGCCGAGGCCAAGGTCTCGAGACCGGGCATGATCTCAGTGGCGCTGCCGTAGTCACCGACGGTCGCGTTAGAGGTTAAGTTCGCGTATGTCTCTTGGCCCTGAACGCGGTAGAACACGTTGGTAGCAACGATGTTGGAGGCGGAGGCGGTGGTGATCGCGTTGAAGGAAGTGTCGACCAACTGGAGGGTTACGGTCTGGAGGTCCGTATCCTTATCAACCATCTTGTAGCCATAGAAGGCGCCACCGGCCCCAGTGGGGTTGACGGCGGTACCAGTTACTGACTTAACGATGAAGATATCACCGAATTCGAAGCAGTCAGCGTGACCGCGGGTGTTGTCGCTGTCGGCCAGGGTCACAACCACAGTGCCGGTAGCGATCTGTGCGTCGGACACGGAGGCTGCGGTTCCCCGAACGCCCGTACCATCAAGCCAGAATTCGCAAGCCATGATCCGTGCCTCGGCCATAGCCTTGAGGGTGATCTCGGAGGCCAGCGGCTCAAGAGCCTTAGCGGTGCCGGCGAGAGCCGCCTGCTTATAGAGGTCGTAGCTTAGGGAGATGGTGGTCGCCTTAAGTTTGTAATTAGCGGTGAATTCGGGGATGAAGGCGGTCTGTCCCTTTGGGAAGGCGTACTTCGTCCCGGGAGAGCGACCTGCACCTGCTGCTGAATAGCCGGCGTCGGTGATGATACGGAAGATATAGTTCCGTGCCAGGGGGTCGTTGACCTTGAATTTCTGGATCATGTCCCACTCAAATTGGGTCTTGGCCCCAACGTAGTAGACGCCTTTGTCGAAGATGGAGTTCAGGAGCTTATCGAGCTTGCCCGTTCCGAATGGTGTAAATGCCATGTTCTATGTCCCTCATAATGATGGTGTTGTTCATATTCGTGGCGTCTTCGTCATCCGGTGGGCCGCTCATCTTGTGGATATCGCGGGTATCACTTTCCGTCTCTGGCTGCCTTCTCAAGGTAGTTCGCCACCGCTGTGGGAGATGACCAGTCCACCTTGCCCGCTCCGTCGCCCTTGTTGGCTCTGGAGGTTGAGCTGACCGTGGCCTGTTGTGCCGCTTTCGCAGCCGCCCTGACAGTGGTATCTCTACCTTCCTTCAACGTCTTCCTCACACCGGTGCGGATCGCCTCCGGTATAAATTCCTGTATCTCTGCGAGATTGGCCTTGATCAGTTCCCCCGTGATGGAGTATCCCTGACTCTCAGCATCTCTCAGACGGGACTTTAACATATCCATCATGAAGGAGTCAAGCTTTTTCTCCTGGGTCGTATCGCCCAACTTCCCGGTGAAGCTATAGTCGGTCCACACGGAGGCCAGTGCGCTCTCGGCCGCCGACTTGGCAGCCGCGAAGTCTATCTCCTGCTGCCTGGTCTTGACACTCTCCAGCTCCTTCTTCAAGGCCGAAGTCTCGGCGTTGTACCGCCGCGTGAGCTTTTCCTCTTCCGGTAAAGCGGCGAACTCATCATGTTTGTCGAGGATGGCACGCGCCACATCGACCGCTTTATCTCCATATAGGCGTGTGAGAAGCTGGTCAGCCTTCTCCGGTTCGCCCTGGCCGTACAGCTCGGAGAAAGTCTGGTAGTTCTTGATCTTCTCGGCGTTCTCGTCACGGAACTTCCTGAGTCCGGCAGTTTCATCCTTGAGCTTCACGTAGGTACTGTAGAGCTTCTCCGCCCCGGCAGCCTTCTCGTGCGCCCTCTTGGTGGAAGCTCGGTCGGCGTAGTTGATCTTGATCTTCTTGGTGCCGGAAGCGTCGGTGACGGTGATGAACTCCTCGTCAGCTCCGAGCTTCTCCTCGTCCTCCTCCGGTTTATCCTCTCCCCCCGCGACGGACGCTTCTTGATCTGCCTCAGTGGCAGCGTCTCCATCCTCGGAGTCGAAGCTGTCCTTAGTGTTCTCCGGACCACTCTCTGCGGGTGCTGAGTCATCTGAAGTGTCCAACTCGCTCATAGCGTCTGATAGGGCTGAGCTCTCGATGGAACCTGATAGTGCGGTGGGGGCTGCTACTTTCTCGTTGGCCATGATGTAAACTCCGTGATGTGTATCGTTCATGGCCCCTTCACGGACGGTATGTACATGTGGGGCGCTCCTCGAACTTACCCCTCATGTTCCCCCTATGTCAAGTTCAAACCGGAGGAGGTGGTATCATCGGTGGTGGTGGTGGTGGTCCGGGTGGCATCCCCGGCACGGGGTCGGTCGGCGCTCCGGGGCCACCGGGCGTTGGCGATACCGAGGCAGCATTCTCAGCGGCGAGCCGCACCCGCATATCGATGTGTTCGTCGATCAGGGCGCGTATCTTATCGGACAGATGCTTGAAGTCTGCAGTGTTCACATATTCGAGCAGATAGGCCACGATACCCTCATGGTCCTCATGCTTCGATGTCGGCTCCGACTGGACATGCCTCACGGTGATATAGTCTATGATCTCCTTGGCCCTATCACGTGACAGCTCACCGATGGACTGGACATACTCCAGGTCAGCGAATTTCAGTGCCGAGGCGATGGACTTCTTCGAGACACCGGCCTGCTCCAGGATCGGCATATATTTGATCAGATCGTCACGGCGAGCCATCGGATCGAGAGGGAGATGGGTACCATATTCCACGTCTACCTCGTAGCCTCCGAAAATGTCCATACCCATCAGTTCCACCACGTCCGACCCGCTCTCTTCCCCCAGGACGGACAATGCCTTGGGAACTGACCAGTGCTGGATCACGTGCGCCATCAGGGCCATGTACTGGGCACGGACGAAGCGGACGCTTTTGTTGAACAGCCTTTTCCGTATCAGGTAACCCTGGTTGACGGCGTACTGCATTTGGTAGCCGCTCTGCTCTCTCTCGCTCTGACCGAACATGTTGTCGTTCACGCCCCACATGTCGTCGACGCCCATCTTCATGTTCGCCCGCAGCTCGGTCATGGCCGCCGGTAGCCCCGCGGGCTGCATGAACTTGATCTCACCATCGCCCGTGTTCTTGATGGGGATGATCTCGACGGAGCTGTTCCCCACAGCGTCCTTACCCAGCTGTGCGCCTTCTGGTAGGAGCAGGCGGACCACGCCGTGAGCCTTCATCGCCTCGGCCATGGCTGAGTCCAAGTTGGACATGAGGTTCTGTGCCGGCACGACATAGAATAGTGAGGAACGTCCGTAGACACGGTCGGGCATGTCGATGTCGGTGATGATCTGGTACGGAAGGTACGCACGTGGAACTCCCCTCTCCGGGGTGCGACCTTCCTGACGGGCCTTCTTACGCTCCTTCAGATCTGGAGCCGGATATGAGAGACATGGGGAGATCGACAGATCGCTGATCACGGTACCGTCATCGGTCAACATGCAATAGCGGCCGAGCATACCGTTCTCGGGTAGGCCGACCTCATAGTAGTGGTACAGGTTGTACAAGGTGTCGATGCCGTTGTCAGATGCTCCTGTCTCACCGCCCGATCCTAGGATCCCAGACATAGTCTCCGACCGGGGATCATATGTCTTGTTCGTGGTCGCCGACTTCCTTATAAGGGCAACCTTGTCAGGCATACAGCTCTTGATCTCTGACATGGACATCTGCACAAGTTCGAATAAGTACCTCACATCGTCCTGGGTCTTCGCGTTCGGGTCGATCCAGATGAAGTCCACTGGAACCTTCACCAACTTGATCTTCCCCTCCAGCTCAACTTCCATCCTGTCCCTATCGAAGGAGATGATGTCCCCCTGGCTCTTGTCGAGCAGGACCTTCGATACACCGGTACCGGTCGATAGGAGGTCAACGTTGACTAGGTCGTTCTTGTCGTGCATATCCTCGGTGGAGAAGAACCAGCGCATCACCTGCCCGGCCGCGCGCGCAGCGCGACGGTCATCCTGATCTTGGCTTTGAGGTCGGGCCGTGGCGACAGGCGGGTTGGCTGACATGTGGCTGTGTACGAGGCGGTAGTTGCGGAACGCATACTTGACATCGATGCGCGACCCCAGATCGAAGTCCTCCGTGTCACCCGCCTCGAGGCCGGATGTCAGGTTGGCGTAGAGGTCAGGATCATCGAAGATGCTGTTCCGGCACATGGCCCACTCGGGCTCGACCATCATCTTACGGTACTCCTTAGCACCTTTGAGGCGACGCTCGAGGATCTTCTTGGCCTCTGACCGTGTCCATGGCAGAATCTTGTATTTCATATTATCTCCTTCGTGTTTTGTATATGCTGTCACGGTAAAGTTAGCGGGCACGCCAACTTGACCGATGTGGTATGAACTTCTTGATCAGCTTCTTCTGTCTGTCGGCCCTGGCCTCGATATCTTGAATTATCCGGCCATGAAGGGCCTGGTCATAGGTCAGGCCACGTTCTCGCACCTCGAGCTGCGGACGGCACTTCCACCCATATGTCAGTGCGTCGATCAGGTGGTAGGCGTTGCTGTTCTTGATCATATCTATGTTTTTCTCGGAACGCTCGTAACTGTCCAGCTCGCTCTCCAGCTCCGCATTACCTTCCACTATGTGGAGGCAGTTGTCAAATCCCTCCTGCAGGTGGGCCAAGTTGTTGTCCTTGTTACCGGCCTTGTCCGAGATCGGCATGTAGTTGTAGCCCATCTCTGCCGCTTGGTGAGCATACCACGGGGCCGCGGAGTCGTAGACTCGACGCTCCACGTTGATGTTCATCGAGGCTACGATATCCTCTACGGCTCTCACGATCTTGGTTGGCACGTAGAGGCCACCTATGTACATTGAGCGCAGGACGTACCAACGTCCGCTGTCCGGATCTCCCGCGAGGACGATCAGCCCAAGTTGAGTTTCCGTTGCAGGGTCGACAGACACCAGATGCGGCCACCGCTGACTGTATGTTGCCGGTAGAGACACACGGACCCGATCGTAGTCCAGGTTAAATATGCGGGTCGAGCTCTCGATCCAATCTCCGTACAGGATCGCTCTCTGCATCTCCGGTGACAGGTGTGCGAGCTTCGCGAGTTCCTCCTCACGACGCTCCCCGTAGACTGGGTTATCCAACTTGGCCAGACGGTAGGTGTGGGAGATCTCAGGAGACATCCGGTCGACCACCTTCTGGATGCGTGGGTTCCGAGTCTTCTGGGTGAAGGTCATTATCAGCCGCCCGCGGCGGGCATCTATACGCCGGGTGAGCTCCTCGATAACCTCAGGCTCCTTGGGCATCTCGTCGATCCATACCGCATGAGCGTCGTATCCGAACATATGCTTGATATCGTCAGGGCGGGCATGGTTGTGTGACAGGAAGACTATCTGATCTCCTGTCCGAGTGTTACGGGCGGTCTTCACGCCACCATCACTGTCCTCACCTGGGGCGTGCCACTCTGACGGGTTCGTGAGGAGCGGCTTGATACACTTCTTCCACAGGATCGTTGTTGTTATGGCACGATCTGCACCGCAGACAAGCGCCAGGAGGGGCCCAGATCCCCATGTCGCGGTCACATCTATGTATGGGTGTTCCCTATTCAGGAACCATGTCAGGTCACGGCCCGCGGTGCGCGACTTACCTGAGTTATGTGTCACTAGGCCATTGGCCAGCATGTACAAGTTGGTCGGCGATGATACATGAATATCATAGGTATCTTCTATTGATGGATTAGCTCCCCATGTCAATCTCAGAACTCCCGCCCGTTGTCTACGCCCTTCCACGTCAGCCCATGTACGCCATCTCTTACGTTGTGGTGATACCAGGTAAGGATCTAGTTCCTCCAGCATGTGACGAACTTGCACTGCATCTCTCACGTAGGCGGTGTGACATGGGCCGTTCCTGTATTTGGACCTACTGTCTACCATCTGATGAAGCTGAACCTGCCATAGAGCTAGACAGGCGTAGGTGAACGCGTCCACTACCGACTTGGCCTGCATCGACAACGCTATGGAGATGTGATCCTTTCCTCTGTTCACAGAACCGTCCGTGTCCACTAAGCCGGCCACGAAGTTCAGGAGAGTCTCACGATCCCACGTCTTGATCACATCGATATCTACAATCTTCTCATGGGCATATCGTCCATAGCACCAGTCCAGATACAGGGCGGTCTCCCTCGGAGCCTTTACTTTCCATGTGTGGTTTTGGCCATTTAATTTGACAACCTCTGCCCCCATGATGGCCCCGCACTTTGCCGGTACATGATGTGACCCTGAGGATATGTGCATGCACTTGGTTGCTACCAAAGAACAACCATCTCCCAACATCGCCCCTATGATGTAACTGTGTGGCACGTTCACACTTCCCAACGGCGCTCTTACCTTATTCCTAACTACTGAATCTTCCTGTGTGAATTTTGACGCCGGAAGCTGATGTTCCCTGATCAGAGCTCCATCCTCACGACTAAAGAGGCGGCACAGCCAGACGTGATCCTTCGTGGCGCGCGCATATGGCACACCACGGAAGGTGAGATCTGCCACCTCCTTCTTACCGTTCACGTATGTATTTACGACAGTTATCTCTCTACCATGCTCATCATAGACGATGTCTCCCACGCGAATGTCCTTGATCTGAACAGGACCCTTGGGTGTGGCCACGAGAGTTGATCCCACAAGGCACTGGTTCCCCGCACGTATGATCCTGATCAGGTACTTGTCTATCCCCTTGAAGATCTCTTCCTGATCTTGGGTAGGCCGAGAGCTAAGATCCTCCGCCGTGAAGCACGATCGCCGCGCTTCCACGTCTCTGGCCTTGACGGCGAGCGCGGCCCTCGTCAGCGACTCACCCATTGCGTCTAGGGATCTCTTCGTTATCTTCATATATCTGACGCCCCCGGTTCACCCGCCCAGGCCCCTTGCATCAGCTTGCCCTGCTTCTGAACCATCTGTATGATGAGTGTCTCCATGACACGGACGATGATCTCTTCCACCGCTGCAGATCCGGTGCACTCCTCCAGGGCCTGCGCTACCCCTGTGAGCTCTAAGGCGGCATGGACCTGCTCGTGAACCAGGGCACGCCACTTCTTGGCTGAGGTTGATGTACTGTCGATGTGTATAGTCATCGTGTTGGGATCGAACTCCCCTTCCATATCACCGAGCGGTGACTGCAGTACGGTGATAACGTGTCCTAGGACCGTAACCGTCTGGGGTAGTTCCTTGTACAATCGGCTCATATGTACCTCAGCTGAGGACGTTGATTTTCGATATGGTGCAGCCGGATGCCGCTGCCGTTGAGAGCACGAGGCGGGCGATCTGTGGCAGTGGGAGATACTGTTGATCTCCGGCCACCTGTGGGAGGAGGGTCAGCGAGCTGTACGCTACCCCAGCTCCGACGGTCAACGTGGACGTCTTCGCATTGGTCCACAGCAGGACCCCATCGATGTCGATATCGGGACCGGCGGAGACCTGCAACTTCAACGTGCATGTTCCGGTGACCGCGGTGTGACGAACGTCCACACGGAGAGATAGACCGTCGAGAAGGACGAACGGCTTGGAGATCACAACGTTGCTGGCCGACGCGCCGATCACGATCGCGGCCTGGCCAGGTGCCAGGACGATGGGTTTCTGGATCGATCTGTTTCCCGATTTAGCTGCCATGTGTCAAACCTCACTTGTTAGTTATCTGCTTACGTTCTGTGAGATCATACCCCATTGAGCGGGCGGCCTCAAGTATTAATTTACCATGCTCCTCGGTGGTCATGCGAGCGATCTCGGCATCGACGACCTTGACCTCCTTGTACCGCGACGGGAACTTGTCCCCTAGCTCGCCTAAGATCTTGAGCGAAGCGATAAGATCTTTGTCGGACATCATGGGTATCCGGATCGCCAGGGTGTCCAGGATGGTCGAGAAGGTAGCTTCGATCCTCTCTGTCGGTAGGGCGACCGAGGAGAGCCACATGGCCAGCTCCGGCTTGTCCATGACCCACTTCGCGATCTGAGGGTTCCTCCCGAGCTCCGCCAGTTGTACTGCGGTCAGCGCGTTGGGGTTCAGATGTGGGTTGTCACGCAGCGCTACCTGTATGCGCGCCCGAGCTAGGTAGTGGGCATCCGGGATCTCGGTGGCTATCGCCCCGAGGACCTCGATCGACGGTGCCTCACGCACCATCGGTTCACCCGCTCTACCTGTACTCTTACGTCCCATGTGTTCCCCTTCGAGGTACTCTAAGCCTAGGCTGATCCCGTCTAGTCGTAGACCGCTCTGTCTGAGCTTAGTTAGCTCCGTCTGAGAGGGCTCTGACTGATCTGCTCTGTCGGAGCTGCTTAGACTAAGCTATCCCCGACTCAGGTAAGATAGCATTGTCTAGGCTATGGCGCTAGCCTTTTGGCTGATATCTACTCCCTTTCCTCTCTTGAGGGGGCATCGATCTCATAACCAACGGCTCAGCAGTTCCTCATAGCTCACTACAACACTGGCACACCTGCGACGATAGTCAGGATATTTCGTCTTTCGACGGACATCAGCCCCTGACCGAGAACAACCTACGTAACAAACTCGTTTGCCGCATTTACCGACCAGGGGCCCTGTCAGTTCCCGATGATCGTGTACCTAGCTCACCAGAGGTATCACCGATTGATATATATGGATCCGCTCTGACCCGTTTGGTGCCGTCGGGGGCTAGCGCTGCAGCTCGAACGTACTCGAAGCTTCAGGTGGTTGCCCTTCTCACCGAACTGCCGGGGAACTCCCAGCCCTTACATCTCAACCGGCCGCCACGGTGCCTTTTCGGGGTCCACATGTGGCGTTCGCTATACGCGGACGCGAGTGTCCGGAGGGAACGATAGTTACAGCATGACACAGTTCACGCCGAAAGTCAACATTGGCCCTGGCCCGGCTCGATCTTTTTGTTTGCCGCTTCGCAGATCGGCCGTCCTCTGGGGTGCGTCATATGACACAGCCCGTGATGATAATGATTCTCATTTGCAATCACGAAATGATGCTATGTTTGTGATTTTAGATAGTATGTATACATATCATCTCTGCACGGGAAGTGCACAGGAAATGCACAACTTATGCACAGGTTCTTGTGATGCAGCGGCTTGGCGGCTATCGCACGGAGCGCATCCCCCGGATGTGGTTAAAATTTATGAGGTGGGGTGGCACCTACCCCGTGCACGTTGAACCCCCTTACCCCCATCAAATCAGGTAGTTACAGGGAGGAGGGTGACCTACCATACCCTTGAACCGTACTTCCATACCCTTATTATGCAACAACTGTGCCACCTGCCACATAGCTAGTTCTGGGGACCAACGCGCACGCCCATGCACACACCCGCCCGCGCCGGCCATGTCAGAGCCGTCGAGCTCCCGCGCCGCACACGCACACGCACGTGGAAGAAAATGACACCCGAGGATCCTGGGGGGTATCTTCCGTTGTGACTTGAAAGACACAACCGTGGCCGCCACCTGTGCACCGAAGCACACAGCGGACCACCATATATGATCCTAGGTCCATATACATTATTGATTTTGGTGGAACACCCTGGCACGCCGTGTGCATGTATAGAGAGGACTCTGAAACAGAGGCGAGGTGATCATGGTGATCACCGAGCAAAACACACACACATAAGAGGTATAACAATGTTTTACTACAGCAACGAGAACTTTAATACGGAATGTTACAACGTGGTGCGCGCTTTGCAATGTGATCCTGAGGCTTCCTTAAACGCGGGAGTGGACTACCTAGCTAAGATGGCGGCGGCGTGCGGTCTGGATGTGAGCTATGACTCCCTGTACTCGCAGGTGGTGCGCGCTATCGGGTGATTTCGAGGGTGTGTGGGGCGGTGACACCGTTCAGGTGTCCCGCCGATCACCTCCACCAACATAACAACATAGGAGTACCTAAGATGATGTACATAGTATGCGGGAGAGAGTATCACTCTATCGAGGTAGCCTTCCTGGCCAGGGAAGATGCGGTGCGCTGGATCGGTGACCAGGTGGGACGATATGACATTGTACCCGTGGAATTGGTATATGCAGGGGGTGAGACATGAGGTATTTAGTACCGATGCGGATTACCGTGATCGTTCAGGTGCAGGTAGATGCTACCGATCCCGATGAGGCGGTGCAGCTCGCAACAGATGAGATGGGTTATGTGGATCAGCTAGATCAGTGTGAGCTATGGGGTTTCGAGTTACACGGCGCACCGGAGCTGGACACGGGGGTGTCAGATAGGTAACAACATAACAGGTAACAAGAAGGAGGTGTGCTGTGAAGTTGATCGATTTAAAGTCAGAGGTACGTCTCGGCTTAGAAGTATGGGTGGTGCGTATAAATGGTGTCGAACATTGCTCCCATTGGTCTCCTCAGGCAGCTGAGAGGGTAGTGCAGCGCCTACTAGGTAAAGTAGGTAGGGGGGGTGATCTATGATACCACGGCGTGACGAGGATATCATAACTGTCCTCCTGCTCGCGGCGATCGTCACGATGGTGCTGATCGCTGTATGGAGATGGTAAGGGGACAGGTGTGTGCTGAGGTACACACCCACACCACCTAAGATCAGATAGTTACAACAGGCACGACATGTGCATGTATCTGGGTAGAGTGATCGTGGTGATCACTCGACCACAAACACACACGGGAGGATATCAGATGACAAAAAATATCAAAAGGGCTATAGCAAATGCGGGCAACATCGCCCTTCTCAAGATGGTGCGCGTCGGGTGGGAGCTCGAGACTCAGAAGTATGACGGTCTCACATGCGCAGACGGCTGCGACATGGAGCTGGATGATGATGAGGCAAATGATTATCGCTCGGATGTTATTACCAGGGCGCTGAAATGGGAGCCTATGTGTCGTTATATCTTACTTAACAGCGCCAGTTATTTAGGTAGTAGGATCGCCAACATCATAAGTGAGCGTGTCATACAGCGGAATGTCTCCATACATGAGGTACTTAGCAACTCCTTCTTGGATGAGCGCAACATAGATCCCGAGTGGGAGGACTCCGCCGCCGAGAAGGTACGCGACTATATCGAGGAGCGCTCCTGTGATGAGATAGAATATCCCGATAGCTGCTATGTGCACACAAAGGCCGATTTCAACCTGCCACCAGGACTCACCTGGACACCGGACCAAAGTGTCGAAGGTCCCGAGATAAAGACCTCAGGTCCGACCACCGTTACCGAGTCAGGTAGACTGTTGGCTCAGCTATTCAACTACCATGCGCTCAAGGTAGATACAGGATGCTCCTTCCACGTACACATATCTGTACCTGGGATACGTCATACCTACGGCTCTACATTCCAGGGGTACCTATATGAGTACCTGCTATCACAGATAGATCGTGTACCAGCATCGGTGCGTGAGCGGTGGGCATCCAGTGCGGCGCGCTTCTTCAAATCACATATATCCAAGGACAAGATGACATTCGTCAACTTCCATGAGCGCTTAGGTACGTGGGAATTCAGATGCTTCGGCAACATCTCAAATGCGGAGGATGCGATGACATGCATCCGCCTATCGGCGGAGGCTATGCGGTACGCCTACCAATGTCAGCTCGGCATGGCATCACCAGCAGATACAGCGGACGTTGTTAACTTGCTGGAGCTCACTACCTATGATGTTGGTGCCGATGCCGCTAAGAACTTAGATATCAAATTGGCAGCTAAGAAGGATCCACGTAGGGCAGGTAAGGCGGCGTGATCTGACCATGGCGGTCGGTGTCACATGAACACACACAGGAGGATATATATATATGTGTACTATCATGACAGTGTCGTCAAGTTACTTCTCTACCAACGCGGATGCAGTGATCGAGCGCATCAGGGTAGATGCGCGCGGTAACGGGGATGGGTGGTCCTTGATCGCTTACCGGTACGGTGATGCGTCATCGACCTCGATCAGGGCCACTGACCTAGGCACTGTGCTCGCCATGGTGCCTTGGCTGTTGACCGACAACTACGATCGGATATGGCTGCACGCGCGGTACAGTACAGGTAGCTACATCGGTCTCAACTACACACATGGTTTCACTGCAGGTCATCACAGCGTGATGCACAATGGGATCCTGAGGGCGGATGCCGCTGCTCGATATGAGGTGGATAGTCAGCTGATACCCGATCTGATCACCACGTTGGGCATCCTACCGGCGGCGCGTCATCTGGTAGCTACCGAGCACTATGCCAACTGCCTGATCGTTGATACGTCAGACGGAAGTTACGTGGTCACGCGGACGGCAACAGGATCGCTGCACACCGATGGGGAAGGTAACTACAGCTCAGGGCAGATGCCAGGCATTGACAAGGTGGTACCGGTGGGTATCATCACCCATGAGGCACCCCTGGTTCCGCTCAAAGTGCCCGAGAACTATGAGGAATTCCTGGAGTGGATATACGATCATAACTATGATGAGTTCATGCCGGACGACGTCAAGGAGCAGTTAACATGGGAGCAGGCATCATGGCTTCGCGGCGTTCAAGGCTACCTAGGAGATGACATAACACATTATGGTAAAGTAGGAGGTCGCTGGTGAGATACAACGTAAAGTTATGGGTTACTGAGGTGGTCATCCTGCGCATTGACGCACCGGACAGTGAGGCGGCTATCGATCAGGCTCTTGACGCGGTGGTTGATGCGCTGACGGTTGAGGTATGTGATGTTGAGCCGGTACCCGATTTGGAGGGACCACCATAATGAGGCAGAGTCTGTGTACCTAGCGCCTGACGGGACATATTACGCAGTGAGATAACACATAACAAAGGGGGTGTGATATGTTTGATTCACTGATACCTAAGGAAGATCTGGACAATCTCAAGTCACTACGTGGAAGTGTAAAGCTCCTCAAGGAGATGATCATCAAGTTAAGGGAGCTCTATGAGGGGGGTGGCACCTACAGGACTGGGGGTGGTGAATTTTCGGTATATGCCACCTTCGGGCCGCTGCGCCTGGTGGCTATGCCGGAGGGGGTGGTGGTGACTGCGACGATATGGTATCAGAGGCTACCGTCGATGGACATCAAGTTATCAGATGGACGTGATGCTGTGACTGGCTACCCATCATATGTGGTACCATCTCGACAACGTAGCCAATTATGCGGTGATAGTTATGCGTTCACTATGACAGTTAACCGTAACGATCTAGATCTCTCTGACAAGTTGACGTTCATGATCAAGGCGTGTAAGGCAGATGGTGTGAGGTTGAAGCTATGAGCTATGATCAAATATGGGGCACCGCGGTGGTGTGGCTGCTCGCGCAGGTGAGGTGGCACTGGTGGGGTAGGGACGGTTACCTGATGTGGTTTTTGGTGTTATGTTGCGGATCGATCACCGCACTTTATCCCGCACTGGGGGATAGGGCTGGAGGTGTAGCTCTCACATGGACTGCGGTGATGGTTGCCCTGCACGCGGTGATGGCTCGGGCACTAGCGTTCACCGCATGGTGTGATCATGTGAGATATGAGGATCCGGAGGAGATAGCTGAGAAGCTGCATGTCAGGTACTGGGTGCATCTGCGAGCTCTCGACACGCTGGAGTTAACGATAGGGATCATGGTCATGGCGGCCCTGATCGGTCCATATAACAACACATAAGGGGTACAACTGTGAAACACAGCATCAAGTGCTACATCTGTAAGTTGATAGAGCGGCGGCTCACGCCGGACCAGGTTCGTGGTGCGACACCGGTCACCTATGGGGACGTGATCACCTACGATCACCTCAACTTCCTGTTCGATGCGCAATATGAGGCGATGTTCAGATACAGTTATCTAGATCTGGTGGGGGAGCTCATATACTGGGTGACACAGCCCGCCAGGAAGATCACCGTGGTAGATCTGGCTGAGCAGAATCAGAAGGGGGTGCGAGATGAGTTATACATGTAGTTCCCGCTTGATAGATATGGTGAATGACGTGATGCCAGAGGGTGAGGGCCGAAAGGCCGTGCTCCGTGCCGTTGGTCTAGATATACCAGCTGGAACCTACGTTGTGTTATACCGCCTAGGTCGGAGGGTGGCCGCCATAGGGATGGCAGACAACTTCTCGGAGGGGGTAGGTATATCGATCGGTGGGTACCCAGATAGCATGCCCACCTATGAACTGGTGGGTTACATAGATCCTGGCCCCAACTGGGAGGACAAGGCACGCTCGTTAGTTCAACAGGAGGGTGGACAATGATTTATATAACTGATAAGGTGGAGGGCACCGGCATGGAACTGTGTGAAGTTCATAGTGTGGAGACTGGGGACGTGATAAATTTCCGTGAGAATATCAAGAACTATGGCAGGCACCAATGGGACGTGCGCCTCTACAGTGGGGTGCTCTCCGATGTTCAACTCGCCGAGCTGAGGACCATATTCACGGATCCAGAATATCTGAGGTATCACAGCATCGATCCTTATAACGTGTTCTTCGCTGGTCTCCGAGGTGGGTGGCTGGTGGTAGATCAGGAGCTCTCCATGTCCATGATCCGCTCCATATCCGAGCTGGTCCGTATGTTTCACAGGGCACCGCGCATGTTCTACCAGACCTATATGCCGCTCGCGGTGGGGGGACCACTATCATGATAGATCAGGAAGAGAAGAAGGAACTCGATGGGACCTGGGGGGTATCATCGCCTGGGTTGGGGGGTGCGATGTACGTAGCGTATGTTACGGTCAGTGTGCTGGTGGTGTACCCGCTCCTCCTCTTCGGGGTGGTACCTATGTACATCTGGATGTATCTAACTGACTACTTTGATGACAGGCAGCCCATAGATTTGACAGAGAAGGACGACCAGGACGTGTGACAACAGCGACTTATATCTGGCACATATCGTGCAGGTGATATGGCATGTACCATGTCGGTATATGCGGACAACAACAGAAGGAGTTTTACATGAGTGAACAGCAACAGAAGAAGGGTAAAGTCCCGAGCCACCGCCTCTACCTATGTGATGAGAACGGTGACATGATCAAGGAGTTCAACGAGAACGCGGGGAAGGAAGTGTCCGTCGAGGTGGGTGCTGGCTGGGCATCGTACAAGCCAGATGGCTCCATCTCGGTGATGATGCTCAAGGTGAATGAGGTTCTCCAACCTGGCATCTACAAGATCTTCCCATCTCTGCCTCCCAAGGGTGATGCCGCTCCTCAGGGTACGTCCAAGGGTGGCTTCGGTGCCGGCGCTCCGAAGGCACCATATCAAGGTGCTCAGGGAGGAGGAGCACCGAGAGCACCATATCAGGGGGGGAAGTCCGGGGGACCGACACGCCCAGCGCGAGCACCGGCAGCGTCACGTTAGGATATGAGCACGGGACACCGACCGTTCGCGCTGTTCGTCATCGTGAACTGGTCGGCACCCTATCCCGTATCATCTCTGATTCATCTTCCCCTCCAAGGTCAGGACTCTACCAAGGACAGATCGTGGCGGTGCGGGGAGATCAGGTCACTGTGAGATCTGGAAGTTACACCATCAAGGGACACCTACCTCATGCCCGTGTCGGTGATAAGGTAGAGGCCCTCATAGAAGTCGGAGATATAAGATGTCTACCTATGCACTTGTTGCCCTCGTCCTACTCATCGGAACAGGAGTATCCGTACTGTGTGCTGTCCTCGTCTCTCGAGGTGATCCCGTTGTCCCGCCCCCTACCGTATGCGGTGAAGTGGGTGCGCTATTTGAGGTCGGGCACGTATCGTTAGACCTTACCACCGGAGCGTTCAACATCTACATGTACAAGGAGGAGATGTCCGCTGTAATAGATTCCATAGGGGATAACGGCATGGCCTCGCTGTACGTGGGTCCTCTGACGAATAATACAGGGACCACCACCGGCAATACCACAACATCAACTACAGCAAGGGAGGATATGATATGAACGGTTATGAATATATCAACGCTACCTCATTCACCGTGCACACCGAGGACGGTATAACGGACATGTCCGATCGCGCCTATATGCTGTCACAGCAGATACATCACACCATGGGTATCGCGACAGAGGCGGGGGAGGTTGTCGACATATATAAGAAGGCGATGGCCTACGGCAAGGTGATCGATCCCAATCACCTGAGAGAAGAACTAGGAGACTTGATATGGTACATCGCCCACCTCGCACACATCTACGGCTGGTCCGTGGAGGATCTGATGCAGGTCAATGTGAACAAGCTCAGGGCAAGGTACGGGGACCGCTTCACGGCCCACGCCGCATTGAACAGGGACCTATCTCTGGAGGCCGCGGTGCTGGCCGCCGGCACAGCAACGGCGGCGGAGGACACACCATGAGGGAGAAGATCGTGGCCCTATTCATAACGTCGCTGGTGCTAGCGTATGTAGTGGCCGGCATATATCTAACAATTTTCCACAAGGGGTGACACATGGCTGGTTGGAGCGGTGCAAAGGGTAAGGGCAAGCCGAAGAAGGAACCTAAGAGGCCGGTGCTGCCGGCGGTGGTCGACGGTCCGGTACCTGACGTTATCTCGGTAACGGACATGGAGCGGTACGGTATGTGGACCTCCCATGAAGAGGAGAGACGGAAGACATGGGAGGAGCGTGGGAGAGTGCGTGGAGGTACCGTCGGGTGTATCCTCGGGCGTGACCTGTCAACCTCGCAGGCATATGCCGGTTCATGCGTCCGCGAGGGTGCGGCCCGCTACATGGGCGCTCACGCACCCGTGGAGAAGGAGAAGCACCTCAACTCCATGCTCATGATGGAGCAGGGGTCCGCTGTCGAGGGTGCCTTCATAGAGCACCTGAAGAAGGGCGTCCCGGAGGGATGGACCGTCGGAGACAACATCCAGACAGCTACCGAGATAGACGGTGTCTCATGGACCGGACGGGAAGATGTGTTCCTCTATGATGAGGGTGGCGCGGTGCGTCAGATTGTGGAGCTGAAGAACGTGAGCTCGTTCCCGCACGAGCTCCTGTTCGACCTCCGTCCGCAGATCAAGCACGTCATACAGGCAGCTAACTACATGCACCGGATCGGTGTACCTGTCCAGCTGCTCTACACATCGCGCTCCGTGTGGCCCGTACCCAATTGGCCCTTCGTGTCGGAGCCTGAGATTGACACGCCCTACCTGCAGGGTATCATAGACGTGAACAAGATCGGTAAGATATCCAAGTTGCGCCCCTTCCTCCTCGGCTTCTATCTCACCATCGTTGACGGTCGGGTGCTGTACGCGCCGGACATCGAGGGGTGGGAGAGAGGTAAGTGGATCGAGACACCGATCACGATCGCCGGTATCGACGAATGGTATCGCCGCGTGATCGACCTGGCACACGGTACCCTCGGTGGTTACCTGGACGGGGCCCCCACCACGGTCAGTACCGTCGGAGAGCCGAAGTACTACAGTGCCTGCGACTACTGTGACTGGTCTTCCGTGTGCGCTGGTGTAGGTACGGCGGCCTCGGGGGAACGTGAGAAGTGGGTAGATGCCATCGGGAATCATATGTACAAGGAGTGATATCACATGAGAGATCTCCCATTTGCCCTGGTCAGGCCCTCCTCACCGGGGGAGATCCCGTTCCCTGCCGAGGAGGATGTTCAACTTATTCCGGCATCAGAGTATGTCCCGTCAGAGTGGCGCATATCCGAAGCCAACTATATAGCGATCGACTTCGAGACATGCGGCGTGAAGATGTGGCTGCCCTCGTTCCGTGTGGTCGGCTGCGCCTTGTCCATATCCGTCCTGCGTGACGGTGAGTTACCGGATATGTCAAACACGAACCTGTTGTATCTCCACGGCGACGAGGAGGATATCGCGAAGGCGGTGTCGGCCACCGTGACCTCGATGCACCCCGATGCAACGCTCATGGCACACAACGTGCAATTCGATGAGGGCTGCCTCTACGTTCTGGGGTCCAGGTACTATCTGTTCAACTTGCTCGGTCGTGCAGGCCACCGAACGGTGATCGATACCTGCACCTACATATGGTACCGTGCGTTCGCGTCCGAGGGATTTCATGGACAGGAGCATGGTCTCAAGTCAGCGATGACCGATGTCCTCGGATGGCCCACCAGCAACGAGATGCACCGAGATAACTGGTTGATCTCACATGGATACCACAATGGTGGCCCCGCCCTCGAGGAGGGTGAGCTCCCGGAAGAGCACTTGCTAAAGTGCGATTCCTGGGTGAACGAGAATCCGGACAAGCGGCGCGTCCGCCCACAACTGGCCGAGATGTGGCGCTGCCCTGTCGAGATCTTGGGACCCTACGCCGGGAGAGATGCGTTCGCGTCCGCAGCCCTGTACCTATACCACCTCGCCACGCAGGAGGTCAGGTTCCCCGAGGCTGCCCAGGTATTGCGTCAGAGGTATATGCACTTGGTGCAGCTGCTGATCAGACAACAGGTAGGTGGCATACGGGTTGACCGCGATGCCATGGAGCAGCTGTTGGTGAAGTATCAAGAGGAGATCAAGGGGATGTGGGGGCGGGTGCGCGAATCGGAAAGTCCCGTGGGTCAGTTCGTGCGCATGTACCGACAGTACCATGCCGACCAGCTGAAGTCAACGGAACCTGTGAAGTATCTGAAGGAGCGACTACCGAAAGAGCCGATCAAGTTCAGGAAGAACGGAACCGTGTCTAAGGCATGGCTGACGTGGACTGATCGAATGGCCGCATACCGTGGTCCCGAGGTGTCCAAGGTGTGGATCAGATGGGCTGAGCGTGTCGAGGCTGCCGAGATGGGGGAGGATGAGAGGTGCGAGATGTCTCCTACCTCGGGACCCGACCTGCGTCTCCTGCTGTACGGGTGGTCGGAGATCGGATGGCCCGGTCTGCTGACATATCGTGAGGGGCGTGAACCCGATCCGACCAAGGGCCGCCCCGGTACGTGGATCGTCACCGGGTGCTACGGTGAGGTGGAGCTCGAGCGCACTGACGCCGGCCTCCTCCCGGTGGATGATGTTGCCCTGTCCCAGGTGGCTGAGCCGGACGTCATGTTGATCAGAGACATGGCGGAGAGAACGAAGGTGGCGAGTTATATCACGTCCTACCTGGACGCACTATGTGAGAACGATCGCCTGCACCCGGGGTGGAGGATGTGGGGAACATGGACCGGTCGCCTATCAGGTGCCGACCCCAACATGCAGCAGATACCCAAGGTCCTGGAACTGTTGGACTGCTTTGTGCCGGACGACGGTTGCATCTGGATCGAGAGTGATCTCCCTGCTGCGGAGCCTCATGTCCTGGGTGAGCTCTCGGGCGACCGCGGCCTGCTGGATCTATATGGACCAGGTGCCCACCCCGCTCATGATCGGTACCTCTACAGCGCGGCTGGCTTCCCTGGCTCAGATGGTGACCGTATTCGTGCCTTCTATGATCGTGCAAGACCGGACAAGGAGAAGATCGGGAAGGGAAAGAAGGAATGTAAGGATGTTAGGGAGAAGGCAAAATCCATTGTATTATCGCTAGATTACGGTGGAGGAGCCGCTTCCATATATCTTAAGATGAGATCGGCCGGGCAGAATGTCACCTTGAAGGAGGTGCAGATCATGGTCGAGGCCCAGAAGAAGACACATAAAGGTATCTACGAGGACTTCATACCCTATCTGCAAGGGGAGTGGGCGGCTCTGGGGGGGTTCGTGATCGGCGCGTATGGGTTCCCGATCTGCGTGGCCGAGGCCAAGCTCAAGGACATCTGTAACAGGGTGGTGCAACATGGCGCTCATATGTATCACGTGGTAGCTCTGTCCATGTACGCCGACCTGCTCGATGAGGCTGGCATAGAACATCACGGCATCGTCTGGGACTTTCACGATCAGTTGATAATTCAGGTGCCGGCGAGCCGTGCTGAGGAGGCTACCGAGCTGTGTCACCAAGCGTCCGAACAGGTTGCGAGACACTGGGGCGGTTCCGTCCGTATGGACATGGGCCCTCGCGTGGTGCGTTCCCTGTCAGAGGCCAAGATGGGCGAGTATTTTGACGCACGCTTGGAGAAGTCCGCCGGAGTGTCAGTCGTGCCTGTGTCTAAGAATTGATGTACAGGTGTCGATACCCTAGACACCCACCTACTCCACATATCAGCTACTTAGGCGCGGCACGGGAACTGCATATAGGTATGTAGATAGTTGATAGATACATAACATGTGTAACAAGGAGTCTAAAATGAAGTTATCTGCTTATCTCAAGGCACGTCGGGTGAAGGCCGGTCTCACACAGGGTGCGGTTGCCGAGGCCATCGGGTACACCACACCACAGTTCATCTCGAACTGGGAGCGTGGCCTGTCATACCCACCCCTCACAGCTCTCACCTCCCTGAGTGAGATCTACCAGGTATCTGTTCAGGCCCTGACGAACAAGATGATCATTGAGAAGAATGCAGCCATGAAGGTTGCGATCCTCAGTCGTGTGAAGGGATAACACATATGAACTACGTGAAGGTGAAGGCTCACAAGGGTAACTATCTATGGAAGCAGCTCACGCCCCAGGTGCGAGCGGCGATCAGGGAGGGATACGTCCTGTCGGTTGATCCTTCCGTGGGATCCGTACGTGCCGGCTACGAGGGTGGCTCTTTACCAGGGTACGCTACCTACGTGGCCGGCCAGCTGACGGATCGTGGTGTGATCACCGTGCCGCCCGTGAGATCGCTGCAGGCTCGGCTATGGGAGATCGGGCGCGCCCTTAGGGAGGACTTCCCCTCCCCCCCAGGCATGAAGGTCACCCTCATCATCGAGGATGTCCCTCTGAAGAGATGGTCCAAGGGGAGAGGGGGCATGATGTTCGGCTCGATCAGACAGCAAGCCTCTCTCCATAAGGCCATCGGCGCGGTACTTGCCTCTGTCCGGTGCGACTACATCATCAGTGTGCAGCCCGTCACCTGGCATAAGGTGGTACCGGGCGACTATGTCAAGGCCGACGACAATGATGCGATGGCCATGGCTGAGGTGATACATCAGTACATATCGGCGATGGACGCGGTGAAGGAGATAAAGAGGCGTAAGAGGGGGTCAGCGCTATGACACAGTGGAACATGGCTAAGGTGAGAGCCTCGCTGGTCGATTATAAGTATGACCTCCCTTTGTGGTCTGCATCGAACAATGGCGGCTATAGATGGCTTATAAGGAATGGTCATGTACAGGTGGTGCGCGATCTGTGTGCCGAGCCGATGCGTGCGGCCTTCTTGGCGGAGGCGCGTGAGAGCACCCGCCCCTACAGTTCCTATGCTGAATGGTATCGTCAGCGCTTTGGCATGTACTGTCGCGTCTACCGCGCGGGTCTTCTGCCACTGGTGTGGGAGCGTGTCGGTCAGGTGCAACGGTACAAAGAGAAGGTTCCGGGTAAGGTGATGGGTGACGATGGTGCATTCCACGATGATGACAGGGGGGATTGATATGGGGAAGATACTTCGGTTACCGGTTAGGGTTCCTGTAAGAACAGAACAGGACAACACTATCTACAGGATAAATGATATAGTGCGTCAAATGTATGAACTGGAGGCGGAGTTGGAGGAGTTGAGGCAGAAGAGAAGAGAGGGGGGTGATCTATGAAGGAGACGATAAAGTTGACACTAACGCTAATCACAGGGCGCGTATCTGTGCGTTACCCGAAGTTGAGATCCGTCCCACCCACCGCTCCGAGGGGTGGTAAATGAGGAGACGACTGAGGACATTCTTCCGTGGCACGGCAGAGCCGGTGCAGCTCAAGTTCATGGATGAGGTCGAGGACGCGTTCCGCTCCGGCGCTCAGGTCGTGGTAGGTTCCGCCCCCGTCGCGTTCGGGAAGACCCTGATAGAGGATGCCGTCGCCCGCTGGGCGATGGCCAAGTCTGGACTCGGCTGCCACGGTGCGATCGTCTGCCACCCGAACAATGCCCTGGTCGCACAGTATCACGAGGCATGTCCCTCGTTCTCCGTCCTACACCGCAAGGACAGCTATCGCTGTGTCACAGCTAACGAGATAGCGTGCGTCGAGCGCGCACAGGAAATGGGCGCATATTGTAAGACACATGGACCCAGACAGAAATGGGACCCACAGTTATGTCCCTACCTACAGGACCTCAGAACAGCGCAGGGCGGCGGCACGCCCCTCACGTCGAACTACCATATATATCTTGCCCACAAGTTGATGACCTCACGAGACTTCTTCATCGCAGATGAAGCCCACCTCCTACCCGCGATCATTGCCGGTGCCCGCGCTACCTCCCTATGGAGACCAGTCCACGGATGGACCACCTCTCTATATGATGCCGAAGATGTTAAGCGGTGGTTGATGGATGACGTGCCACGTGAGGACATCGACAACTCGAGGGCCCTACAAATGGCATGGGAGGTCCTCGTGAAGGGCCGCCCAGGCTACACCGTCACCTGCGACACTGCCTCCTATAGGAACAAGGAAGACGTCGAGCGTGTGCTGATCACGCCACTGGATGTTCGCTCCCTGGCGCAGACTTGGTTCCCCGCTGGAGGAGGGCAGCGACTCCTGCTGTTATCGGCCACGATATCACGATATGAAGTTGGTGACATGGGCCTCGATGCCCGCGTGGTTCACTATCTGCGCGGGGGATCTCGTATACCTGAGGATCGCCGCCCGCTGGTATATGCGCCTGTTGTGAACATGACAGCCTCGGTCCGTAACCGTAACCTGCCCGCGATTCGAAAATTCATCGAGGACATCGCCGGCCCGTCCGGTCCACATGCCGGCCAAAAGGGCCTGGTACATATGCCCTACAAGTTGGCCGCCGAGTTCCGTGAACTTGTGGATGGTGACCCTCGTTACTTGTTCCATGGACACACTGACAAGGGTGCCGTGCTGCGGAAGTGGTATGCAACACCGCCGGACGGTGACGAAGGCACTGTCCTGGTAGGGTCTGGTATGTACGAGGGTCTTAACCTGGCCGAGGATCTGGCCCGCTGGCAGGTACTGACCGTGACGCCACGCCCCTCCTTGGGGGACCCAGCGAACAGGCATATGTATCGCTATGATAGGGAGCGCTACAACTGGCTCACTGTGCGTGATATGGTGCAGGGCTATGGCCGCGTGTGTCGAGGTCCGACGGATATGGGAACTACGTACATAGTTGACACGTCGTCGCGGGAAGTGCTAAGGTCGGACATGTTCAGGGATCTTCTCCCACTGGAGGTTAGTGGCCTATGATCGGCATCTACATATCTATCTCACTGATAGCTGCCATGTTGTGGCTCATACCACCGCGTCCGGTATCCTGCACCGTGGTGGCTGAGGAAGCTACCCTGGCACTGGGTGTCAATTACGTGGCCGTGGATGCTGGTGAGGAGAGCTACACCCTCACGGTACATCTGGACGCGGAATATGTCATACAGCTCTCCTTCTCGGCCAAGTTGATAACGCACCATTGGTATCTCACCAGGGGCTTCATAGATAGAGGACAATGTACAGGGACAGACGGTGATATCTACTATATCGGACAACGAACTGACAGTATGGAGACTAACTGATGAGCTATGAATGGACTGGTACGTACAGGGAGATTTTGAAGGGTCTGATGGATGACCTCACGGCGTCGGAGGTGGCGAGGAGATCAAATTGCTCCGTATCCACAGTGACACGGATGATATCAGGTGAACGCCCCCTGACGCGAGACATGTGCGAGAGGATCATCGCCGGCTGTGCGAAGGAGCTGAACCGCACAGAGATATCGCAGCTCCGTGAGGATGCCAACACCATCGCCGTGTCGCTGTCCCGAGGTAAGGAGGAGGAGATCGAGGAGCGTGAGCTCTCCTCATCTGAGAAGAGACGTCTCACCATGGCACAGAAGCACTTCTACAGGCACGTGTCCCGTGAGGTGAACAAGGGGACCTTCATCGTGACCACCGCGATGCAGGGTGCCGACGTGTTCGCACCAGGACTCTCGGCGTGCGAGACATTCTGCACCGTGAACAAGGCCCGCTTGATCGTCCTACCATCTCAGGCCCACCACGCTCCCCTGGGAGAGCGCGAATATCCACTCGATCCAAAGCTGATCGAAGATCACTGGCAGGATATCTACCGTTCCTTCCAGTTCAACAAGTTCCTCACGGCCTCAGATCTGGATGTGCGCCCTTATCAGCCCGACCCCTTACAAGCTCTCAACACGTTGGGGGCAGACATGGGCCACAGTTACATCGTCGCTCACCCGACGCAACGTCTGAAGTCCTTCCATGGGGAGAAGCAGCCCCGTATACAGTGGGCCACCGGATCTATCACACTACCCAAGTACAAGCCCACCACCTCAGGTAAGATGGCCGCTACCAGGCATGTTCTCGGCGCGCTGATCGTGGAGATCTCGGCTGATAAGTTCTTCATCCGCCCAGTGCAGTTCGCGGACGACGGCTCCTTCTATGACATCGCCGGCGGGAAGGTTAGGAAGTATGATGCTGATCTGCGGTACCACGAGAATGGCCCCAAGAAGGTGGAGCTACGTGCCTCCCTGCTGGCCAGGGGGGATGAGCATGCAGGGTGGGGTGACCCATCAGTGATCAAGGCTGTTGATGATCTGACCAAGTTGGTACATCCGCTCAACGTCACAGTTGAGGATCTCCTGGACTGTTCCTCAGTGTCACATCACACGGAGAAGAAGCTGCTCGAGCGCGTCTCTCTACCGGCACACGTTGCCACTTTGGAGAGTGAGGCCTCTACCGCCGCCTCCGTACTAAGTGGTATAGTGAAGTCTGCCCCATCCGACTGCTCGATCGTGATCAAGCCGTCTAACCATCACCGACATCTGACAGACTATCTGGACTACCGTCGTTACGTGAACGACTTTGTGAACTACAAGTTGGCTATAAAGTTGGAGTACCTACGTGTTCATGAAGGCAAAGAGCCGGTACAGGTGCTGTGTGATCCTGAGGGCAAGGCGCGATGGCTTGCACAGGACGAGAGCTTCAAGGTGGAGGGGATCGAGTATGGTCAGCATCTTCACCTTGGACCCGGAGGTAGCCGAGGTACTACCCGCTCAGCAGCTACATCCTACGGGAAGGCCGGCGGTGGACATCAGCACGGAGCTGAGATCTTGTGGGGTATCTGGCGGACAGGCACCATGACTGGCCGCCGCCTGTCATACAACAAGGGACCCAACAACTGGGGCAACGCGGTTGAGATCATGTGGCCGGGTGGTCAGCGACAGCTGATCTTCATCATTGACGGAAAATTCTGCTTATGAGGTCCAACGTGAGAGTAAGAAGTCAGAACTACAAGTGCACTAGCTGCGGATACACCTCCATCCTCCTGGTTCAGCTGGCGGAGGGGGTTGAGAGTAGGACAGAGAACTGTCCCCTCACAGCGCCATGCGATGTGTGTGAGTCGGTGGCGGAGCGCACGTTCGGTGCTCCTCCGATCCTGGTTCATAACTATGCGTCCGGTACCAACAGGGGATATATCTGGGACAAGACGCGAGAAATAGAACGCATCCGCTCCGCCTCCTTCGCGATGCCCCACGAGAAGAGGGTAGATAGTCAGAAGGAGATAGATCGCCTCGGACGCAAGGACATCCCCGAAGGAAGTGGGTTCAAGAGATGACTGATAACGTTATACCGCTTCCTGGCGTCGCTACCTCGGTGCAGCCTCTTCGAGAGTATCGGTCACCGCTGCGCCTGGAAGGTCCGGACGGTTACCTGGTGATGCAGCGTTCCGGCGACGGTATAACGTTCTACGTTCGCACCCTCACCGGTGATAGGATGAATGTACATATAGAGAGTGACAAGGTTCAACAACTTATGACGTGGCTTAGATCGGCCACATAAAGGGGTTTCAGATGGCAGCAGTTACGAAGAAGGGCGCGGCGCCCGCACCGACAGTGAAGGTCCAACAGGAGGAGAAGGGGCATGTTCGCAGGTCCCACCTGGTCAGGTCGACGTCCCCGATAGCCTCGTTGGTTCACCTTGTTAAAGGTGCTAAGTTCCGCAGTGCGTTCACGTGGAAGTTTGATCACGGTGGACAACCACCACAGACCACCTACGACTACAGAGCGATCAAGTTGTTCCTCGATGGCGGTTACGTCACGCAGGTGACGAAGGGCGAAACCGTCTTCCTTCGTCTGATCAACACATTCCATGTCATGGACAAGGCCGCACTGCTGTCCCCGTCGTCAACCCTGTGCAACCTCGGGGTGTGCACTGGAACTGTGGTCATACCGGCCGGAGACAGCGGCCCTGTCGGTATATGGTTCACCGCGGGCGTCGATGTGGACCTATCCACCTACATAACCGAGACCCCCCTGGCATATCTCTCCCTGCTGGCCTGATGTGCCGAGAGGGAACAACAACATGAAGGAGTTCAAGATGTTTGACAAGAAGGCAGCGGAGAAGTTGATGTTCGTCACCGCGGATATCGCCAAGATCAAAGACAAGATGGCGGCCATCGGGCGTGAAGTTCAACAGCTGCAGCAGCAAGGTAAGCAGTTAGAGGGTGTCCTGTGGAAGCTCACGGGGGCGAAGGAAGTTCTGGAGCAGCTCCTCACTCCATCCGCTGACTCGTCGGAAGGGGGTGCCCAATGATAGTTGTGCATTCACCTGACAGACCGGCGGTTACCAAGTTGGAAGTTGAGGTGGAATGGGCACCCGGTGCCGTTCCAGGTACATGGGTGCAGCCATTCACACAGGACAATGTCAAAGAGTTCGTGTCGAAGTTGCAAGACTGCTACCTCACCACGTTCCCCCTACTGAACTTCCTACTGGAGAGGGAGAGCTCTCCCGGTGCGGAACAGAGCGAACTGACAACACACCTGATACCAGCCCTGGTGGCCGCCGAGGCCATGCAGAAGCTGCTGCAGGAGATGTCTAAATGATAGACATGTCACGCAAGTACCGAGGTGGGGACGGTCGTATATACGGACCGTTCGTCCCTGTTACCCACGTCTCTGGGGAGCCAGGTAAATCGCTGGTGATATGCGTGGTTACGCGGGCAATGTTCTACATGGACGGCTCCCCATATGAGGAGCTCCGCCATGATGAGCTGGTGGAACCGATTGACACACCGCCCCCGCCGATCTCCATGCAGACCGCGCGATGTATGAAGCGGATGCGCGACGCTGCGTCACCACCGGCTCCGGTCAGCGACGGCAGGGGGGTGTCACCGGAAAAGCAGCGGGCCACGGCGGAGGCGGAACGCAAGTATCTAAATGGACGGGTTCTGAGAGAGATGAAGAAGGGGAAGATATGATATCACGTGCGAACTACCTGATGGGTAGAGATGTCAAGTGGCCGTTGACGGTAGAGCAGGAGATGGATATGCACAAATTATTGGCGGCTGTGCAAGGCTTGTTCACCGACTTCCAGGGTGAGATCAAGATATCGTCTGGCTACAGGCCGGCGGCGATAAACGCTCAAGTGCCTAATTCCGCTAAGAAGTCCGCTCATATGTCCTGCCAGGCGGTTGATCTTTATGACCCGAGTGCCAACCTGGCACACTATCTGCTAGATAATATGAGCCTACTGGAACAGTGGGACATGTACCTGGAGGATCCAGCCTACACAGTAGGGTGGGTTCATGTGCAAACCCGAAGAACTAGATCGGGGAAGCGAGTGTTCAAACCATGAGGAGAAAGTATGGTAAGCGAGAATGGAAAGTTGAAGGAGAAGAGAAAGAAGAACATTAACACAGTTCAGGATGCGAAGGGTAACTGGGTTCTGAAGAGGAACTGGATCAAGGGTTCCCGTTTGGACAGCCGGCTCTACCTAGCACCAGAGACCACAGTTACCGGCAAGGAGGTGTACCATGATTAACTGCCTCATGGTACTGGCGTTCATCGCCCCACTTGAGGGCTTCCGCGCCGAAGCATATCCAGATGCACACGGCTGGTCGATCGGTTATGGGTCCTTCGGGGCATCTGAAGGTGATGTGGTCACTGTGGCTGAGGCCCAGAAGATGGCGTGCGAGGATATAGATGAAGCCGGCGACCTG
This sequence comes from Lysinibacter sp., assembly GCA_040400085.1. GTDB lineage: Bacteria > Actinomycetota > Actinomycetes > Actinomycetales > Microbacteriaceae > HNR. Next base: position 35,843 of record JBBAQX010000029.1, read on the forward strand.
CTAGCGCAGACCGTGGCTCCCATGTGGTTATCCCGTACAGAGAGCATAGCATATGTCTCACTGATATACAACATCGGTTCCGGGGGCTGGTTGAAATCGGCCGTTCTGAGGAAGTTACGCCTGGGAGATCGCCACGGTGCGGTCAGGGCCCTCGGATCGTGGACCAGATCTGGAGGGGAGGTCCTCCCCGCTCTCATCGCCCGCCGCCGTACCGAGGCTAGATATGGCACGGGGTGCTATGTCCCCCTGGGCAGATGCCGATCCGTCAGCTACGCGATCGCCTCGATCGGAGGTGCACCATGAAATTATACCTCGTACTCATAGTGCTCTTAACCATGTGCGGTTGCTCTGTAGGTGGCGGTGATGGTGGCGCTCTTGGGGTATCGCCCTCACCCACCCCGCAGGTGCCAGTTGAACCCGGCCCACGTGCCGTCCGCCTTATCGTTGTGGACGACATGACGGCAGATCTACCTGCTGGGACATGGCAGTTGCCCCCATCGTTACCTGCCCTGTCTGGGGATGTCGGCCTGGGCACGGTGGCTCTTGTGGTTGCTCCCTATCGCCACTGCTGGAGAGGTACCGGTCCCGGAGGGCGCTCCTTCAGGTATGTAGGTAAATTCCCCATCGATGGGCAGCTATGTGGTACGTCGGTATCTCCCGTGGGTAAGGTGCCGGACGCGGTCGCGGCGGGGAGGACAGTTCAGATGCAGGTGACGATGTCCGGATGTTCCGGCACATGTCAAGTTGAGATTTACATAGGGAGGGTCTCCACATGATATTCCAAGTTGAGGGTGATCGGTTGATCATCTTATGTGACGATCATATCTTCGGTAACTTGATCAGGACAAGGAGGGAGTCTCTCGGGATGTCGCGGGTGGATGTCATCACTCTCATGGACGGGAGAGTGACAGCGACCACCCTGAGAAACTGGGAGACTGAATTCACGCTTCCATCCCTGGGCAAGCTCAGGAAGCTGGGAGCGGCCCTGCAGCTGGAGGTTGAACTCCTTGTCAAGGTGTGGCTTATATCTAGGCAGAACAGAGATCAGGTGGTGGCACATGCAGTCTAGGGTCAACAGACAGATGCGGCCCGATATACGGTCGGTTGATGCGCCGGCCCCGATAGAGCATATCAGGCACCTGAAGGAGTTGTACAACATGGTCGGCGGCCTGACAGCGAAGGGTCCCGGCGGCGAGACTGTCCACCTGTTCACTGACTTCTTCCCTCCCCGACGTGCGGTCGTGGTCCCCCTCGGTACGACCACGTCACCGACAACAGTGTACCGCATAGGGGTGAATCGGGTGCAGAAGTATCCGTCCCGCATGAATGTGATGCAGCAGAGGTGGGATCAGTACGTCTATATCAGGTGTGACGGCATATACCCATTCTTCGTGGTAGACCATGACAAATGGCTTGATCCGGCTGGGGGGAACTTCGTCTCATGTCAGGATCAGAGACATGTTGAATTCATCTGTGCGCTGAAGTGGATATCTGAGCACATGGGGAATTCCGCTGGGCGTCAAGCCATCGTCAAGGGTCAGGAGCTGCTGGATAAGGTGAACGAGATGCGGATCAAGCTCCGCGCTGAGAGAGGCACGACAGCTCCGCAGCTGCCGATAGCGCATATGATAGCGGTCGGCTACCTGCTGGTCGAGTTGGGGCCGGAACTGACGTTCACAGATCAGTGGGTGGCACGCTGCCTGAGCTGCACCGTTATGGCCCTCTACCGACACCGCGATATGTACAAGGAACTGAGAGATACCTACGTTGGCGGCGGGAAGCAGAAGCGTTTCACCGAGTACCCGCCAGCACCGGCAACCGATATATGGGTCTAGCAAGGAGGCGACAGATGAAATTCAAAGTAGGTGATAGGGTTAAATGTCCATGGGGTGATGGTATTGTGGACCGAGTAGCCCCGGACTACGACAGAGACCCACCACTCTCGTACTATGTGAAACATGGACGAGGTGCAGGTTGGCACGAGGGGGCAGAGCTAGAACTGGTGCAATCCGAGGTAGCTAAAGAACCTGTGCCTGGGAAGTTCTACAGGACTAGGGGTGGTGATAAGGTCTTCTATGTTGGTAACTCTCTGAATAATTCCTTTGTTTATCAAGGTGCAGACGACGGGATTTTTGTACCATATGACCTGCCATTCAGATACACCGACGACGAATTCACAGGAGATAGGGACGTAGTAGGTGAGTGGGCGGAGGAAACGAAGTTGCCGAGTCTGGAGATTAAACGATGGGCTATCATAACGGCTGTTGACGATAAGTGGCATCCTCGGGGTAGAGTTATTGATGTATGTGCAAGCCACGACAAGGCACTAGATATAGTTAAGGAATATGAAACAGACTTAGAGATAGTAGAACTGACGGGCGTTATACCCGGGAAGGTGGTGTGATATGGGAACATTGATATTGATATCCGGTAACGGGACAGGGGCGGGTAAGACCACACTGGCCAGGAAGTTCATGAACGCCGTACGCTCATCCCTGGCCTCGGCCCTGAGGATGCACCTCTGCGGTCTGTACCCGGGGTATGAACATTTGATCCTGGCCTCGGACGCTGCGGCGAAGGCGGCCACGCTGCCGGATGGCCGAACGGTGCGAGAGGCGCTGATAGAGGAGGGTGAGGCGGCCCGCAGCTACGATGCGCTGACATGGTGCCACAAGTGGGCCTCGTGGGCTGGGGAGGTCACCTACCTGGAGGACATCGTCGTGGACGATCTGCGCCGCGTGAACGAGCTGATCTATCTACGGAGATGGGCCGCTGACCACGGACGTGAGCTTCTCCACCTCCATGTACACCATGACGGTGCGCGTGCAGAGCCGTTCGATGATCTGTCTGCATATGCGGACTATATTGTTAGGAGGGGTAAACATGCCTCCGATATATGAATGGCGCTGCTCTCGGTGTGGACGCGTGGAAGAGGTGCATCGCAAGGTGGCTGATATCGAGCGGGGACCATCACTACCACCGGACATCTGTGAGCATAGCTGGGAACGTGCGGTGTCCTCCGGCTCGTTCCGTCTGCAGGGCGGTGGCTGGTTCGAAGATGGTTACAGTGGGAAAAGGAGATAACAAACTACCTGAACATATATCCGGCCACGATCGGATCACCGAAAGGGACGAGGGAACTGGCCGACCTGGTCGCGAACTACAGGGACACACCGGAGAGGGTCGGATGTGTTCAGATAGTAACAGATTCCACCGGCAAGTTGATATCAGCCACGAACGTCTGAGATCTCGAATCGTCGGAGGTCAGTCCGTCATCTCATCCATAATATCCTTAGTGGCCGACAAAGCTCCCCTCCCTGACAGAGGGAGCAGAGGTTCGCCGGTGGCTCCCTCGGTCAGCTCACCCCACACACCCGGAACGTCCTCGTTCAGGAGTCGCACCACCCACCCGGCCATAGACATGGACAGGGCGGTGTCCACCACCTGCTTGATCACGGCCGCCGGAGATCCCTCCTTCAGTGATTTACCGACCGCCGCCAGAGGTGCCAGCACCGGAGGAACTGCCCTGTTGCCGATATCCAGGAGAGATCCCAGCGGGGATGCGTCCTGCAGCTTCCCGCCGGTCAGGCGGGACAGGAAGGGATGTTCCTCTCTCAACTCCTGTGTTAGCTCCCTGTTCTCCACCTGCTGCAGGGCGATGTAGGGGATCATATATTTGGACATCAGGCGCTTCACACCTTGACCGCCGCTGGACGCGCCGGGGCCGCCCATGGCAGCCCTGACCTGCCTAGCAACATCCCCCACCACGTAAGCGGGCCACTTGGAGAACATCGCGAACATCCACCCGGCGGAGCGGGAGAACTCGTTCATCTGTGCCTTGTTGTAATTGAACAAGGTGTGTCCGTTCAGGTATCTGGTGTATATGAGCTTGGCCTCGTCCACGTTGCCCGCACCCATGGCCTTGCCGATAGCGCGGCGCACACCGGTAGGGGTGGCGGCCAGGTGGGCACGGGCAGCGACATTGCCCTGAACGGCGTCATCGACCACGCCGTGTGCCACGGAACGTGCCATGTATCTGGTAGCGTTGTCCGCGCCAGCATACATGTACATCGATAGTCGGGACGCGGCCTCGACCGCATCTGAACCCATCTTCCCGATAGGGCTCTTGGATATGCCGTCACGGAACTCCTTCTCCGCCTCGAATATCTTGTCGGTGGACGTCAACCCCTCCCTCTCCAGAGTGCCATTCACCTTGTCCTGTCCCCCCTTGGAGAATCGGTCCTTGGCGAAGGCGGCGTAGCCGCGGGTGACACGTTCATTAGCGTCCAGCTGATGTGATGGTGACATTGACGGCGCTGTCATGGTGTAGCCGGCCACTAAGTTCCGACCGGCCTTTCCCGGGGAAGCGCCGAGGTAGTAGCTGTAGATATGACTTGACGCTGTGCGCAACGTGTTGTCAAGTTGGGCGACCTGCTCATAGAAGAGCCGCTTCGCCGGATTCTTCTCGGCATTCCGAGCGGTGTGGGCCCAGACATATAACTCATCTGCAGCGCCCTTGGCCCATTTACCTAAGGTGCCGTCACGGGGAACCCCGATCACGTCTGCCGCCAAGTTGTCCAGGTAGCGTGCATATAGTGGGGATGCGCCACGGATAGCGTCGGCCTTGGTGGTCAACTCCGCCAGCTCACCCCTTATCGCCGCATGGCGGTACGTGTTCTGTATCCAGGAACCGAGCAGCTTGTTCAGATCCTTCTCCAGGAGGAAGGTGGGTATGTCCTCCTCAGCACGGGACATCAGGGCCCGGGCGGACGTGGTGCTCGTGCGCGCGGAGCGGGCGGAACGAAGGTCCTTCAAAGGGGACCACATCTCCTGTACCATCTTCTCGACAAGCTCAGGTGTGGTATCTGTACCCTGACGACCGGTCATATACTTCATCCCCAAGACCAACTCCTTGTCCTTCAGGATGGAGTCAATGTCATTGTCAGCACGCTCGAGGCGAGATCTTATCCGGAGAAGACTCTCAGGTTCCGACACCTGAACGTGTGGCACGTAAGCCTGACGCTCCGGTATGTTGATGCCGGACTTGATAACATCCTCCCTGAGTGAGCCCAGGACGGACTTGACATCCTCTGCCATCTCTCTGGCTGCTGGTGTCATGGCATCCCAGTCGCGGTCACGACCACGATCTAGCCAGTTGTAGATAGCGTCCATCTGATCCGGCCCCAGCGCACGTTGGTCGTGTCTCTCGAGTGCTGAGCGCACCTCACCTAGCTTCTCCACGATCTTCATCTTGGACAAGTTCATGTTCTCGCTGAGACGGTCCAACAGGGGTGTCACTTCCAGGGAACCACCGGTGAGCTGATCGATGTCATCTGTCACTAGACGGGCATCTGACACCTTGGACAGTATCTCATCTATCGCGTTCGTCCTGTCGGGAAGCACTTCGGATATAGCCCGCTTATAGTAGTCGGCCCTGCGTAAATCCTGAAGTGCCTTGGTAGTATAGGGGAGACCTTCACGCTCGATGGCGGTCTGCATGTTACCGAACTTATCCGCGCGCACTATACGGGACAGTCCCTTGGAAGTGTCGAGGTAGAGCTGCATCACACGAGATAACTTCTCCACGGTGGGATCATCTAGGCCAGTGATTCCCTTCATCAAAGAGGTCACCGTGTCATCTGTGAGGGTGTCCTTCGTTGTCCTCCCTAGCTCAGCGACAGCGTCCAGATCAGGACCGAGGAATTTATATATGGTGGCAGCAGCCTCAGCCTCGTTCTCGGCAGCGCGGATCTCAGGATCCAGCACCATAGCAACCACCTTCTTCTCCACCGCTGCGTTCTCCGCGAACTTCGCATCGGCTGCATCCACAGCGCTCTGGATCATGGGGGGCATCGATGGTGCTGTCGGTGTTGACGGTGACACCCTACCACCGCGAGGACCTTCCCCTGGAGTGAACGCACCTCTAGCCTTGTCGACCGCACCTCGGGCCCATTTCACAACTGCCGGGGCGCGAGCGAGACCCTCCATACCAAGTCCCATTGTCATTGACAGGGCGGCTGCAAGCCCTGCATTTTCCAGGCGCTCCCCCTCGCGTCCGGTGGTGAACCCGCCGATACCGCCGGAGATGCCGGTGGTTGCCAAGGTCTTCCCGACCGACGGAGCTGCGTTGTACAACTTACCGACCACACCACCTACGCCCGGTAACTTGGAGGCTAATCCTAGAGTTCGGGAACCTATAGCATATTGGGCCGGCAACTGCTTCAGTGCCTCCGTCGTCGCCTCCTCCCAGGTACGACGGTCGTTCCTCAGGGCGATGATCTCGTCCCATGCCGCCGCCGTCTTGGGGTCCTCGAACGCTTTCGCGATACCCTCTGACATGCCACCCGACAGGGAGGATGCTATGGAGGACGGAACTTCCCGTGCAGCCTGGAGGATCTTCCCACCAATGGTAGCCACATCCTCCTCTGGGGGGAGACGGGCCCATCGACCTATCTCCTTGACCTTCTCCGGGTCGGCACCTGTCTTGGACACGATCAGCTCGATATCACGCGCTGACATGGTGGTGTTCCCACTGTCCTTCTTCACATCGGGGGCCGGCGGTGGCTCCAGCTGGGATAGGTCCGGATCGAAGGTTGGCGGTTGGAGCTGCGACATGTCCGGGTCGAATTTGTCCCCATCGGGGAATTTGAGCTGTGACATATCAGGATCGAAGGACGGCCCAACATCAGGTGTAGGGTCCGCCGGGGTAGGTTTGTCAGCTGATGCTACCATATGCGCTCCGTCGGGTCAAGGGGTCGTAACTGCCTGCCATGCTTTACCGTCCCATCTTATCTTCTGCTTGGTCTTGTTGTCCACTGTTGTTGTTCCCACTGGTATTGCGGGGGGTGTTGACGGCGGCTGGGGTGCGGTTGTCCCCCCGGTCCCGGCGGGTGGTGGTGGGGCGGTCGACGCCCCGCCGCCGGTACGTGCGGTGTCCCATGCTGCCGACAGTTCGGTAGCGGCATCACGGTATGCCGTTCCTCTCCCGGTGAACAGGCCCTGGTTGTCATCGATGATCTGATCTACCTTATCCTGACCCAGGTACTTGTACAGGACAGCCTTGACCTCGGCCAGCTTATTAGCTCGGACCTTAGAACTTGATGGTAGGGACGCGATGGCCGGTAGGCGGGATAGGGCCGTGGCCATCTCCTTGTCGGCTGTCTCCTCCTTCTTACTTGGCTTGGCCACGGTACCCCCCCGGTTCAAATTGTTGATCCTCGCCTGTATCAGCTTCAGCTCGGAGTCCTTCTGCTCCGGCGTTTTGGTGGCATTGTCCAGCTTGGCCTGCAGCAACGCTAATTGGGATTCTCCGAGTTTTAAGCGGTTAGCGTTCAGGAGCGCTTGCCCCTCCGCTCTGGTCTTGGCGTTGAGCGCCTCCGCAAGGAGCTTACTCTCTGCCAGGTTAAGTTGCTTCTCGGACAGATCGAGCTGCTTGTCAGCTCTCACGTCGTCCACAGCCTTCTGGTTCGCCGCGTTCGTCTGTCCGGCGTTGAACCTCGAGGTATCTGCTGTGCGGTTCTGGTAGTCACTCTCGGTCTTCATCACGTTGGTGACGTCCTGACCCTTGGCACCCGCGACGTCCGCCGCCGCTCTGTCTTTACGTTCCTTCATTTTCTCGGAGATACGCTCTCTCGCCTTTAGAGCGTCATCCTGCACCCCGTATCCTTCCTTGACCACAGCGGTCTTCGCCCTCAACTCTTCCAGCACGCGACCGTAGGCGGCGTCCCAACTGCTCTTGTTGAACGCGACGCCCGACACGGCATCGACGCCGTTTTTCATGCCATACATACCCATGCCGATCAGGGCTAGGCCCTTCCCTAGAACCTCAGCAACCTCACCCCATGCCAGGCGACCCTTCGCGGCGTCGTACTCGGCCTTGAGGGTGCCCAAGTTCTTCTTCATCTCCTGGGCTGCGAGTCCACGATCTGACATGTTCTTCTGATCTGTTGGCAGTGCGGAGGCTTCCGTGTTCAGATCGTTCAGGATCTTCTCGTACTGCGGAGCCACCGATCCAGGTGTGACCTGGTCACCTGGGACGGCGTTAGATATCTGATATCCCAGATCTATCGCCTGCTTCGTGGCGGCGGCCGGTGCGGTGGTCGGTGGCGCGGGTGGTATGGGGGCCGGCACCGTTGGACCTCCCTGGATCGCGGTGCCGAGCAGGTCGGGGGAGGTGACCAGGGGGAGGTTGACGTTCGTCGCCGGGTACGGCTTCTTCTCATCGACCGGCTTATCATATGGAGATATTATCTCGTCCAGAGTGGGCATATCAGAACCATCCTTTCGCTGTTCCTATGTTACCTACGCCACCACCTACGGCGGCTCCTGCTGTGGCTCCGGCTGCGATACCAGCCGGGCCTGCCGGGGCTCCGAGGACGCCACCCACCACAGCACCACCTACCGTCAGCACTCCCTGCATGATTGCAGCTTTACCGGCGGCCTTGGCTGCCTTGGTACGGTACTCCTGCTTGTACGCCGCAGATGCTTGTTCCAGTTCCAGCCGCTTCTCCTGGGTCAGCCTTTTCTGCTTCCTGGAGGCGTCGGCACGTAGCTCCTGATCTATCTTGTCGAAAGCCATCTTGTCGGCAGCCATTGCACGTTCTGCCGTCTGCTGCATCACCTGCATCTTGTTCTTCAGATCTTCCTCACCCTTGGCCGAGGTCACTGCCCAGTCGAGGAGCTGGTTCTCTGTGAGCCTTGCTCTGCCCATGGCATCTTGCTGGAACTTCATCTCGTTCTGCACGAGCTGTTCCTGGGTGACGCTGTCCAGCGAGGACAGGAGATCTTCAGCTCCCCTCTGTTGTTGGAGGAGCTGACCTTGTGTGATCCTCTGCGCCTTCTGCGCATCGAGAGCCGCTGCGTTCTGCGCGTTTGCCGCTTGTGACTTATCTAAGGCAAACTTCTGTCCGAGCTGTTCCACCTTCTGCTGAACAGCCTGTCCCTGGGCCGACGCTGCCATCTGTCCGAGATCCGACTGAGATGGAGGCGGCGCACCGACGGGCTGCCCTCCTAACTTACGGGTGATCAGATCCTGCGCCTTGCGGGCACCTGTACTGTACTGCGCGTTCCCTGGGACCCCCAAAGAGCCTATGACATCAGACATTTATATATCCCCCATCTCTATATATCAGTCATCAGACTCGAGATTACTTATACCCTTAGCTCCACCCTCTATAATGCCGGTTATACCCTGGGACATGCCCTGTGCCGATTTGAGCTTACCCTCGTACTTGGCATTTGACAACCAGTCGTCGGTTGATATGCGTGATAGTTGTCCGAGGAAGTCACGTTCGTCCCCCGCCTCAGCTATCATGTTGTTGATCGCGGACTGGGTGGCTGTGCGGGCGGATCCGATCTGGGCCTGAACCGCGGCCTTCCTGAACTCCAGATCGCTCTCCAGGCGGGAAAGTTGACCTTGACGCTGTAACGTGGTAATGTACTTCTCATTGGACAACCTAGAGGCGCGAGCTACATGCTCCGCCTTATCCTTGTCTTCCGCCATCGATAACTTCCGTCCGGCGATGCCGGCCTCAGAGGCGATCTTGTTGGCTCCCTGCTCGTACCTACGACGCATATCAGTAGCTTTCTCAGCAAGTTGCTCTCCCTGAGCGGCGATCTGTTCTCGCTGTCCGGCAGCCTGTAACTTCTGTGTCTCGATCTGTGGTGCGGCCGCCTGAGCTGCCTGTGCCACGGCGGCCGTACCCTCACCGATGGCTGCCGTCTCGGCCAAGTTCTCCATGTTGGAGGCGGAGGCGTTCGATCTTCCTGCTCTGGAGGATATGCCGCGCTGCAGCGCCCCTGTCAAGGAGGTACCCCGAGGTGCGCCGGCGGTCAGGGCCGCCGCGAACGGGTCTCTCTGCTGTTCAATTTGCTGATCTGTTGGCATTTATAACCCACCTATCATATAGAATCTACCCATCTTCCGAATTTGTCCTTCTTCTTCTTAACTTCACCTTTAACATCCCCGACCACTTCCGCGAACTTGCCACGCTTGTTATTTATCGTGTCCTGTATCGCGGCTCTTACCCCTTCAGGTCCTCCACCTAAGGATTTGGCCAGTCCTACGATCTCTTCGGTGGATAGTCCGGTAACTTCCGTGGCTGTCTTTATCTCGGCGACAGTCTCACCCAGCTGTTCAGGGGTTACCCCCAGCGCCTTAGCGGCCTGCCCCCACTGATCTAGAATCTGTTCTGTAGTTCCCCCTGTCGATTGGTTGGGCTTCTGCTCTGGTGATGGGGGTGGCGTATTTATGGCCTCCTGTGTCCCCGCTGGTAGGAAGTCTATCACGTTGCCGTTTATGCCCACGGTCTGGTTGTTGACCTCAACATCCTTCTGTAGGGTCTGTAACTTCCTCACCGAACCCCACAACTTGTCAGCCTGTTCCTCAGACATGGCAGGCCCGAGAGATCTGAGGATATTCTCCAGATGAGGCCCTATGGCACCCTGCATGAACTCCAGTTCCGACTTGGACATCTTAGATACGGAGGTGGGTATTCCTGGTCCTACGTGTGTGATCAGGTCCCACAGCGGCTTGAAGGCCCAGGAGGGGACATCACCGTCGTTAACATGCTTCCCTAACACGTTGAGGAAGGTCATTGTCTGTATGCGATTTACTACATTTTGATCCCCCTTTCCACCTCTGGAATTGGGAGTCTGCCTTACCATGGCTATAGCCTCTGACATATCAGCTATATCGGTACCGAAGTTCTCGGGGTCGGTGTTATTTATATCCTCGATGTCGGCGTCTGATAGTTCATTGTCCGCCGTCAGACCTGACAACTTGGTAGACGCCTTACCGGATACCACCTCAGCTCCTGCATCCGCTAACAGCTGACCACTCTGTACAAACTTCTTGATCGTGTCCTGATTGTTCTGAGTAACGAAGTGCTGCAGTCTGGCGTCGATAGCTTGACCGTCGTCCAGCCTACCATCCTTGTCCGCATCGAGGAAGCCTTGCACTTTACCCATCAGCTCGGGGTTAGCACGCGCCTTACCGAACAAGGTGGCGTAACTCTCGGACCCGAATAGATACTTGGCTACCCCTTTGGGGCCGGCGCTCAGGAGCCGCTTATAGGTGTCGATCTGTCCCTTGAATTTGTCCCAACGTGCCTTGTCCTCTGGGCTTTTCCCGAGCACACCGGTCGCTCGTAACTGTGCGGGCGTGACACCAGCGAAGGCCGCTAGAGCGGCGTCCCCAGCATCGTTCAGCCACTGCAGTTGTGCTCTGAGGTAGCCCGAATTCTGTAGATCGAAAGCATCGTCCGGGCTGTCCATGATCGCTGCCAGGATCGCCTGTCTCGGGTTGTTACGGTCGAGAGCGTCCGAGGTCTCCAGGTTATCGAAGTTGATACCGAACAGCTCTCCGCCGGATATTCCGGTGCGTGCCGTGAGGTCCTTGAGCTGCTTTCTGCGCTTCTCCTGCTTCCCTTTCAGGCCGGAGGCCGCGATGCCCGCGTTGGTGGATATAGTCTGTACCATCTCCTTATTCTTGCGGAACCATTGCACCATGTTCCCGAGACCTGCATCCTCCAACTGCTTGATCACTGCTGCGTTGGGAGGCTCAGAGTTCACTGCATCTGATAGGTAGATGATGTTCGCATCCTTCATCCATTCGGAGATGGTAAGGCTCTTGTCACCGACGGTCAGTGGTGTCTCTGTGGCGGCTCCGGCGATTGCAGCCAGCTCATCCTGAGCTGCGGCCACCGCCGCAGGGGAGACGTCAGTCTGTGCCGCACCGGCCTCCGCGGCCCCTGTCTGTCCGACGGCAGCTCGCTGTGATGCACCGACCTCCGAGCTGGAAGTCTCGGCCTCGGTCAGGGCGTCGATCATCTTGTCCAGTTCCGCCACGGTGATCTGCTCCCATGTCTTCCCCTTCGGTAGATATGGTGCGAGGGTCTGCTGATCGGTGGCATCGATACCGACGTCCGCTAGGGAGATCTTCCCCGGCCCTGATGGGCCGGCCGTGAGGGTATAAGTGTCGGCCACCTTGTCGGCGGCGTCCTCGGCGGCCGTGCGCTTCTCGAACAGGTCGGATACCAACTTCGTGCTGTCGAGGGCGGTTGCGGCGAGGGCGCCACCACCGTCGCGCGCTGCCCTCTGCAGAGCTAGGAGATTAGCCTCCGAAGGATCGGCCGCATATTTATCCATGGCCGCACGTACCTTGGCAGGATCGGATGTCCCCAGGGTGCGCAGTCCGTTATCATCGACCTTGGATTTATACACCACAGCGGTAGATGCGCCTGGAGCGGCGGTGATCTGTGTCACGGCCTTGGCGATCATGTCGGCAGCCTTGAAGTTGGTGTCACCCATCTCCTTCTTCAGCTTTTCCCGGGCGGCGATATCGTTTGCGTTGGATATGCTGAGCTGCTTGGTCGGAGCCGCCGGTCCTGGTGTGTTGGGTGACTTCTGGGCCTGTGCTGTCCCCAGAGCTGCTGGAGTCGCGGCCATCGATGCGGCGGCCGGAGTTGCCCCGCCTCGGGCGGCGGTCAGCGGGGTGGTGGCCTGGCCGAGCGAGTTGCTCAGCGTCGTGTCTAGGTTGCCGGATGGACGCTGGGTGAGCTGGCCTGTGGACACATTGAGGTAGGGCACTTGAGGTGCCGCCTTCTTCATAGCTATATCTAGAGCGTTCTCTGCCATCAGGTCTCTCCAGCTTCTGGTGTTCCCGCTGTGGTCAAGAGGTCCACATGGTACGTAACCTGAGTTATCTCAATTGGTTGGTCCTTCACCGCTACCGCCAGAGCGACCTGGTGGAACTCGGCCTTGCGCACCGGTACCGAGAATGAGATCGAGTATATCACCGGTGAGGTACGATCGCCAGCTATTCCTGTGTTCACCGGATTGTACCGGAGAGTGAATGGGTCACAGGGGACGAAGTAGCGTTCCATGTTGGTCGCCGCCGAGATCTGCACCCCAGTGATATCAGCGTCATCCGACCTACGGAACTGCACCACCACCCTCACGAGACGCTTCCTTGACCCGGACACACCGAAGTCTGACGGCCTGAACTGTACATATGCCGATATCGCCTGATCGTCATCGCGGTAGTCGGCGGACGTACTATCATATCTATCTATATAGGCCAGGCCATAGCGTCCCCCGTGATATGTGTATCCCTGGAAGTGAAACCAGGAGATCGGCCGGTAGCCGGTCCATGTTGTCCACGCTCCGCGCTCGTCTCCACTTTCCCGCTTGTGGTCATAGACGAAGGTTAGATCGTTGGCCACCTCTCCAACTGAGGGTACCGACACGCGCACTTGGTTATGTGCAGCGTCGTGCATCGCCACCGGCAGCTCACGGTCAACATCACCCACTCCGGTGCCCTCATCCCATATACGTCCTAGATACTCTCCGGTGAATGGGATATCTGAGGATCGGTTCAACTTGTAGATACCGGTGCGATCCGCGAAGATCAGACCATTCTTGGTGTCGGTGACCGTGCGCGGGAACTCGGCACCGTGTCCGTATGTCTGAACACGGGTGACCTCGCGGGTGCCCACGTTCACCAGATAGACGTTCGACCTCTTGAATATGACCAGGCGATCTTCCTGCAAGGAGGCCTTGGAGAAGGAGTCCCCGTAGAAGGGATATATGGTCTCTATCTCCTCACCATCGTCAGGGTTCACGTCGACGATACGATTGTCGGCGGATGGGACGTCATCGTAGGAGCCGGCATGTATCTCCGGATAGTTGGGATAGGAGAGGGACAAGCGGGATCTGGTGTATCTCGGCACGTTCCAGATGATCGGTTCCACGTACATGAGGAACACGGTGTCGGCCGAGGCGGGGAAGTTGATCATTATGCCGTTTATAGCATCCTGTTCCGTCAGCGCAAGAGCGAATTTGGTATCGTTGTACCTGACGGCGAAGTAGGTCCAGTTATGCTGCAAGCCGGCTGGTAGGGTCCCCCCATTGCTGTGTCTGACCACAACAGCCGTCCCGGTGAGGAGACCGTGACCTGGCTGTGTCACCACAGAGGCACCGACATAACTTGGCTTCAGTTCTACCGCAAATGTGTTGTACGGTGTACCGTTGGCCACAAGCCACTGGAACTTGGCCACTCCGCCGTTGTTGATAGCTCCCGATACCTGAACTGAGATCGGTTCGGTGGATCTCACCTTCAGGGTGCCAGGGCTATATAGGGAACCACTATCGGCCGTGATCCATGTCTGTTCCCCAACCGGTGTATTCTGTCTTATGATGGTGTCAGCGGATGAGCTGTACAATTGATCCTGCGTTGCGGATGAGACGCAGTTGATGGCGCGTGACAGGGAGGTGACCGCCGTCTGTATGAGGGCGGAGCTCAGGGGGGCGTCCAGGGATGAACTATATGCTCCAGTGAATCTCGTGTAGTTGCTGGTACCGATGGTCGCCGACCCACTGTCCCCTATCGGGACCGGTATATCATATATATCATCGGTGGTCTGTCCGATATATGGACGTCCCTTGTATATGTAAATGGCGCGATGTTGCGCAGCTGACGTGGTCGCTGTTCCCGCGGCGTGTAGCTGATCTACGGTGAATTTATATGTTACAGACAAGTTAGTGTTTATCGGTATGGGGGAAGTCCCGGATATCGCATCTGAGATGGAACTGTGTAGGGTGATCACGGTGTCACTGACAGGGCGTGCGTAAAGCTGCCTCCCAGGTACGATGTCCGGTGCTGACGTTGCCGTCCTCTGTGTGGTGGAGTTGTATAGTAAGGGTGATCCAACGGACAGACCGTGCGCCTTGGGGGAGCTAAGTTGTGATCCCCCCGGACATACCATGGACAAGGTCTGTCTCTGTGGCGATGGGATGTAGAGGCGCTGCACTGGCACCGAGATAGAATCTCCCATGGCTATCGGGGTTCCGATGTTGGCGCATGTGAAGGTGATCGTGTTCACCGGGCCGGCTATGGACTCCGATATGGCGGTGACCTGATATAGGTAGACAGCTGAACCGGATATACTGGTGAAAGTTGCTATCCCCTGTGACAGCTGCCCCTTTATGACACCGACGAAGGCAGGCACATAAGATGGAGTTCCTGATGTGTAGGAGAGTGAGAACACCCCCACAGCGGAGAATGTGCTGTTCAGTGTGGTTAGAAGGGGGGCGTCGGACAGTGACATATGCCACCCGTCCATTCCGGTGGCTCCGGTGTCCGTATATCCTGGACGTACAGGGACACCTGCGTAGATCCACTGCCCTTGTGACACAGCGATCTGATATAAAAAGTTCGTAAGAGTGTCCGCTAGGGAGGTCAGGTTGATGGGGAACATCACCAGAGAGGCTCCGGCCGTGGAAAGGCCGCTGTTGTAGAGGCCCTCCATGTAGACACCCGCATACTGCACATAGGACAGGGAAGTGCGCTCGGTAGCGGCTGTACCTGGACCGTTAACACGTAGGAATTGGTATGCCTGTGTCCCTCTCAGAGAGGTGGTCTGTGTCACATTGTTCGGCTGTCCAGGATCGAGAGCCTCGAGCTCCCGCCTGATGATAACCCTCATCTTGTCCATGCCGGCCGACGTGGTCTCCGACAGTGGGCGGAGAGTTATAAGGTGCTCATCCCAGCCGCGGTAGTTCGCCACTGCCAGCACGTTCGAGGCGACCGCTATGGCGCGTCCTCTAGGTGGCATCTCCCAGTTCTCACCCATATTGCTACCGGAGGTGATGTCCAGGGGGAGGGGTAAGGCCGATGTCACCCCCGCTCCTATCTGAGCATTGTCTGTGTACTGAATATAGGCACTGCTGGCTGCGGTAGCCACGCGATCCTGTCCGTTCTGATATACGTAGTTCGGTATGTAGTTGAACGGGATGGACGCTATCCAGGACCAGTCGGTCTGTTGTCCGGCCGGTAAGTTAACTCTGGCAGCTTCGTCAACGCCACCACCGGCACGGTAGAGGCGGAATTCGAGGGCGCTGTAACGAGCGGCGATCTTGTGCAAGGCAGGGTATAGGGCCAACTTAAGGTTCACCACGGACGGAGGTCCGAAGGCCACCACCAGGTCCTTAACTTGTGGGCAGAGCGAGGCAGCCGCGTTGCCACTCTCGTCCAGAGCAACCCATTGTCCGGTGTACCTGACAGATACCGTCTTGTACAGCCTCGCGAGGGTCGGCACACCAGAGGCAGGCGCCGGGGCTGTCAAGGTGATCGTGGTCTGTCCTGCTGTGGTGGATGCCGTTATCGCCTTAATCTGGCTATGGAACATGAAATCGCCACCACCGTAACTGACACTTGAACAGAGAGTAACATATTCGCCCACAGCGAAGGTTGTCTTGTCAGCATCGAGAATGTTACAACTGTTCAAAGTGGTTGACTGTATCGCGATCCCCCCCGAGACTACATATGGGTTCTGTATCGGGTTCGGGTGGTTCGTGGTTACATCGATGGCTATGATCGGGTTCGTGAGGAAGTGTCCTGCACTGGTGAGGGTCTGCCCTTCTGTGGTTACCATCGGGTCGTCACCGTTCGATAGATATATGCGGGATCTGGCCTGTGCTACGGACGGTATCGGTATCGTGGATCCGTCAAGTGTGCCTAGGCCGGCGGTTACAGGCTGCACGTTGAATAGACGGTTCACCATCTGCTTCTTCGGTATACCGGCCGGCTGGACAGGGGACCATCTCTCCGACACCACCACAGGGTCAGTGGCCTGATACGTCCAGACCTCGTCCAGGGCAACGTAGTTACCCACCAGAGTGGCCGATGTCACACCTGTGACGGCCGAGGAGAAGGTCAGTGCGCGCGCCACGTAGGATATATCTGTGATCTCATGAGTACCATCCAGATCTGTACCGCCGACTATCTGTATGTGATCTCCGATCCGGAACTGCTTCACCGCTTCCGCATATCCTGGTAACAGTGTTATCATCGCGTTCGCACCCGAACATGAAACACTTACAAGGGTGGATGGGAATGGCCACACGGTGCGCACGGTGAGGCCACGGGATATCTCAGGGCTATATATCACGTCCCCTCTGACGAAGCCGGTTAACTCATCCGGAACCAGGATACGTGAGCTACGACTCTGGTAGACACCATCGAATTGCAGGATGGAACGCAGCTCGGTTATGACGTCCAGGTGTATCGAGGTTGTGAGATCTGACTTCGTAACCACGTAACCATCGATCTCTGTCGATGCTCCGAACTGTACAACATCTCCAGTGAATAGAGGTACAGATGTAGGTCCTGCATTTAGACGGTCTGATTGCACGGCGGCCCTGGCACGACCACCTGTTAGGTCGGATATGCGAGCATCTGCCTTCTGATTGGCCACGTTCCTGACAACTACCGACACGGCGTCCGTTGGGTATGTTGCATCTTCCACAACCTCATGTCGTCCGTCCAAGGCAGACCAGGAACATTGTTCCACGGTGAGTATGTCTCCCACCTGCACCGGCGACCCGGTAACGGTACGTCCAGTCGCCTTCAAGAGGTAGGTGGTCAGTCCTGTGTTAGGGTCATAGGTTACAGAGGTCACGTCGAGATAGTTATCAGGGAACGCCGCTCCCGTCACCACGGCCCCACGTGTCCTCATCGGAGATGGTGTGGCGTTGTGGAACGCCGGCCCCAGGACGACGTCCGCTATCGCGTGGCGGATCTCACCGGCTGAGGTAGCCGGCATGTTAAACAGTTCACCGTAGGTTGACACGTTCGACAGGCGCATCAGCTGCCCATTGAAGGAGGCTATCAGGGTGTCCTCGTCCTGGGTATCCAGTCCGCTCATGGAAGATATCCAGAGAGTGCGATCGACATCACCATCTCCGTAAGTCTCATCTAGGGGAAGTCCCCAGATCCACATGTCAACGTCGGCCACTGCCGGGTCGTTGGTTGGCGTGGCCCCTGGGGCGTAGGTGGTTAGTTCACCGGAGTTATCAGATAGGGAGATAGTTAATTCATCAACGTCGGTGACCGTGCAGGTGCCATACCACCTGGAGGAGGGTGCCTCCTGCACGTCATTTGGTGGAGTGGTGGTTCCCTTGTACAGGCGGCTATAGATCACAACAGGGAATGGACGTACCTTGTCCTCCAAGGCGGTGGTGATCTGCAATTTGATACCTGGATCTATCTTCACTATCAAGTCGGTGGAGAATGGGACCTTGGTCGCTGAGATCACGCGCACCGGCATGTATCCCCCGACCCGCTGATACCCCTTCCTGAGCTTCATCGATCCGCTATGTGTCGGCTCAAGGTTCTGTATATAGGGGACGAAGCCCTCGTCCAGCTTAGTCTCTGGATGATAGGCGTCCAGGCCTCTGCCCAGCTCTCTGTCCGTTATAACGGTTGACATATATCAAGACCTCTGGGTTGGGTAGAGCTGTCTAATCCTGGGAACTCCCCAGGCTGGTGATCTGTTCTTCACGCGGACAACGGAAGGCCTTCCGGTACGCTGTTGGGACGCGGCCTCCTCGGCTCTCAGGGAGATGCCGGCGGATATCTGCGCCGCTGCATCTCCCAAGGCGCGACCGATCTCGGCGGCGGCGTACTGCACGATGTATGTGACAGCGAATTGTCCGATCTGCGGGACGCAGGTACCATCGACCGGACATAGCCAGTCATCTTGAGCCATCCCCACCGCTGCGGTGTCAGTACTGACCGGACGACCCTCAACCTCTGAACGGGTCAGGTTGGAGGTACGGAATGAGACCTTGCTCAGATCTACTCGAGATACCTGCAAGGTGCCCTTGATCTGTCCTGTCATCCCGTCTATCACATTGACATAGCTGAGCCTCTGGTCCGATGAGGCGGAGATGCGATCTAATTGGATATCGTCTAGTACAACATAAGCGCTGTCTGATCCAACCACGTTCACGCGCCCTATCGGAAGTGTGAGCGGATCTGGGATCCTGACATAGTATATGTCCAGATCGTAGCCGCCGTTGATATGTGGTGCGGTGTAGAGCCCGTTCCCACGCATGTACATGGCGAGAGGGACCGAGGCAGTGGCCCCATTCTTGAGGGAGGAGACGGAGCTGTAAGAGCGGAACGGGATCGGTACGGGAGATGTCGAGACCACCGCCTCCACATAGGTGACCCTGTTCTCGAAGATGTCGTTCGGCAGTTGAAAGCCTGTATCTCGGTTGTAGCTCTGGGGGGAGAGACGCACTACCGTTACCAGCGGCTCTTCCCAGTTACGGGCGAGCTGGGACGTGACGAAGCGGAGGCCACGGTTCATCGCACGAACGATGCCCTCGTCAGTGAATGAGTTAACATTCTTCTCGTCGGCCTGTTCACGTATCTCAGTGACAAGGGCGGCGGTGTTGGGAACTCTCATATATCACCCCCATCTACCTTATATCTGTCAGATCAGGCCATGTCCTCGTCTTCCGATTCCATGTCGCTCTCTTCCTCTCCGGGTGCTGCACCAGGCTTCTCTTCCTTCTGCTTCGCCGCGAGGGCCGCTTTGAGGTCGTCTACCGAGGCCTCGCCGAGTGTCATCTTCATCAGGTCTTTCCCCTTGCCCATTTCACCGCCACCGCCGAACATGGCCGAGAACTCGTCGCCTTCGCCCTCATCCTGTGCAGCCTCGTCCGTCGCCATCTTCTCTCCCTTGGAAGCTCCGTAGGGAACTTTCAAGGAGTCTGAGATAAACTTCTTACCACCCGCTTTGGAATCCATCATTTTGTCACCCTTCTTCATGTGATGACCCATCGGGGTCAGTTCGGTTATAGATACTATCACTTTCGGCTTCTTAGTGCTACTTGACATTGTTGGAAGACCCCCTCGTCGGTGCCGGTGGACCCACCTCCGCGGCCGGAGCTACCGAGATGGGCGACCCCAGGAATTTCATCACTAGCTCGGCCAGTTGTGGGTTCGACACCGTCGATGTGAGCAAGATGCCCATCGCGATCCACACCAGGCGCAGCGCCCTCTTCAGATCGGGCAACAGCTGCGTAACTTCCTGGACCGGTTCCTTCCACTTCTCCAGAATCTGCTCGACCCCTGCGGAGCGACGGGCCATGTCCTTCAACTCCAGGTGCAGGTCGTCCACCTTTCCCTTGAGATCATCTAACTTATCGCTGATCTCTGCCATGTTGCACCCCTCAGAAGGACAGACCCAGACCGAACGCGATGGTTCGGTCGAGGGCCGTGTAGGTTAGGTGGCTGGAGATACCATACATCAGATATCTCTCATATGTCAAGCGGTAACTTCGGATATCGGTCGGCTCTTGGCCATAGGCCCAGGACAGGGACAGTGTATTTAGGCCCCGCTCAGTTTTACCCGGGGGACGGTATGGGGGTTCGGCTGTGGTCATGGATGTTGTTAGGGTGGTGGATGAGGTTACGGCGGCTGTTACAGGTACTGAGGTGTCGTATCTGGTTCCGGGTGGTGTGTTCGCCGGCACGGTGACCACCGTGATCGGACATTTGATCTCTGTGGAGGCGGTTGTCACGGCCTTGGCTGTGGACTGCGCCGAAATGGTGGCTGGCAGCTCAATTGAATTAACACCGGCACGGTAACCCGCTCTATATGCTGCGATCAACGTCAGCACCCAGAGGGCGACCGCGGCAAGGTGCCAGGGTTTCTGTCTTATTAGGTTTGTGAGGGCCAGCAGCATATCACCTCCCGTACAAGTTGTCAATATACCATAGCAGGAGGATCAAGTCCAGCCCTCGATCTTCCGTCTCCCCATCGCAGGTAGTGTTCCGATCCCGCTGGAATGACATCTCGTCGCACGTTTCCACTGTTGTTGGTAGGCGGTCCGATGGATATGCAGCCCATGAATCCAATAAGTTACTCACCTTCTCCATATCGAGCGAAGCTCCTGAGATATAAGATGTCAACACATACCACAACGGGTTCTCGGGGGCGTGTGATAGGGCATTCGCAGCCTCCCAACGATCCGCTGAAGACAACTCTCCCCCTAGGTAGCCGATCAGTGAGAGAAGGGAGAGTTTCTGGTAGCATGCATATCCCCCTGGACAGAAGTCCGGTACCTGTGATAGGATCTTGTCAATGATACCCCCCAGGGCCCGACGAGGGTCCTTTTTCTTGTTCCCTACCTCGATCACCAAGTTCAGGGCAGCCCGGTGGCGTGGCTTCACGTAGGTGTCTGCTCCCTCCAGCCGACCATCGCCGGCAAAGCCGTCTCGGTCGTCAAGGTAACTTCTCAGCTCTGTCGCATCTTGGATGTCACCGGCCGATCCTCGGACTGCCCACAACCACATCAGGGAGAGCAGCGCATCTGGAGAGATCGTGGAGCGGGATTTCCCGGTCGCGTAACATTCAGGGAGCGTGGCGGGGCGACGCAGCCATCTACCGGATGCTACCTCCGCCCTACCAACGTCGATCCCAAGTTCCGGTGCGGCCGCGATAGCCAGTGCGGTCCATGTCAGAGAGTCACAGCGGTCCTCGTACAAGAACTGCCCTCTCGGCATGGCGGCTCGGTAGGTGGTCGCCGCGGAGACATATGGCCCTAGGATCTCCACCCCTGCTGGAGGTGGGTCTGCCCGTCGCGGGCCACAGGAGAACAGCGCCAACGCGGCCGCCACCACAGTGATCAACCATATAACCCCGGCCCATATGGCTGCCTTAACTGTCTGCATTTCCAACTTATCGTCCATCGCCCATTACCCCCCACACTAATATATCTTCTATGTTATCGAACAATAACCGGTCAGTGGGTGGTACCTCTTGTGTGGGTACATCGTCCACTGAATCTCCCATCTCTATATTTTTTGTACAACTCTTTCATCTTCTCTTCATGTTTTTTATTAAGTGCCACACATTCTTGGCATTGGCACTCTTTTGGTTTGTCAGTGTCCATTAGCTGTTACCCTCCAAGGTCTGTATCCTGTCTGTAGTGTTCATTAAGCTATCCTAACAGCATAAACATCACCTTGAGCTGC
>JBBAQX010000030.1:0-4119 GCA_040400085.1 Lysinibacter sp.
AGGATTTGAACCTGCGACCCCTTGACCCCCAGTCAAGTGCGCTACCAAGCTGCGCCACAGCCCGCTGACTTCGTGAGAAGGCAACTCAGTAATCCTACCCATAAACGGGGGTGCTTGGCGAATCGAGTAGGCCCGAGCATCCGTCATCGAGAAAAAGCGCCCGCGAAATCGCGAGACGATCCCCGCAAAATCGAGAAAAGTTCCCCGCGAATCGAAGAGAATTCACTTTCCGGGCTTTGAATGTCGGCGGCGTCCAGTAGGCTCGTTTATGTCCCCTTAAGGCTGGTTTTTATCCGTGAAACCGGACTTGTTCTTGGGGCTACAGGACTCACGATGATGGGAGGTGGCGGTCGCACTATGGCTTTGTTTCGTAAGCGTCGACGCATGGCGATAAAGCCATACACCGGGGGACCAGCGCCCGAACCTGCTCCCATCGAAGAGGTCGTGCGCCAGGGCGTGATGATCGCCGAGGTCGCCGTGCGGATGGCCGCCAAAAACTTCATCATCATCAACGCCATGGGCGATCAGGCCTCGTACGACGAAGAGGCCGTGATGGAGGCCGTGCGCGACGAGCTCGAAGCGCTCGCCATCGAGAAACACGCGGATGCCCTGCGCATCGCCGAGGTGCGCCAGCAACGCGAAAAGTCATTGGGTAAGTGGCTCAAGAACGACCCCGCCGAGGTCGAAGAGTCCAGCCAGATGGAACGCCGCCAACAATCCTACGAGCTCCTTGCCGACGAACTCACCAACCTGCAAGACGACGACGATTACATCCGCGAAAGTGCAGAAAAGGCCCGCCAACAAGCCTGGCTAGAGATCAGCCGATCCTTCGAACTCATGCTCAGCAACGAGAAAAACCGTCACGTCAAAGACGCCGAATACGCCAAAAAACGCGACGCCCGCATCAAATACCTCATCGAAAAAGACCTGGCCAAACTCGCAAAACGCCACCGGGAATACTAGCCCGCAAAGCCCGCAAAACCCCTAACCCCCACCCCACCGATACTCCAGCTCGGGCCGCCCGGGGGCGCCATACCGCGGCTCCCGCTCGACCTGCCCCGTGCTCGTCAAATACTCCAAATACCGCCGCGCCGTAATCCGCGAAATCGACAACGCCTGCGTCAACTCCCCAGCCGACACCGCCGCCGCATGCCCCCGCAAAAATCCCACCACCGCAGTCAACGTATCCGCGGAAAGACCCTTCGGCAAACTACCATCCGCCACATTCGTGAGCGCAGCCAACGCGCCATCAATATCGCTCTGCAACATCTCCTGGCGACTCGGGCCATCACCCACCCGCGCCGCAGGCACCTCACCCGTCAACCGCGTCGCAAATTGCCGATACCGCGTGAGCTTATCCGCAAACATCGCAAAACTAAACGGCTTAATAATGTACTGCATCACCCCAAACGAAATCGACGCCCGCACCGTCTCCAGCTCCCGCACCGCCGTCACCGCGATAATATCCACCCGCAGCGACGCCGCCCGAATCCGCCGCGCCACCTCCAACCCGCCCACATCCGGCAGATTCATATCCAACAAAATCACATCAATAGCCGGATGCTCGTTGCTATGATTCCGCGACAGCCACGCCAACGCGCTACCCCCGTTCGCCACCCGCGCCACCGTCTCAAACCCACCAACCCGTTCAAGGTAAGCCTCATGCGCCGCCGCGGTGCCCGGGTCGTCCTCCACAATCAACACGCGGAGCCCGCCACTCGGCCGAATCTCATCATTCATCGCGTAACTTCCATCAGTCATGAACCACATCCCCATCGATCACGTCATCAGCAGACCCAGACCCAGCCCCAGACCCAGACCCAGCCGCAACAGCAGGCAACGGTATCGTCACCGTAAACCGCGCACCCTTTCCCGGCACCAAGCTATCCTCAGCGACCACGGTTCCGCCCAGCTTGTGAACCGTGTGATGCACAAGCGACAACCCTATCCCGCGCGCCGTCCCCTCCGGAGACTTCGTGCTAAATCCGCGCTGGAAAATTCGATCGGGGGATGCTCCCCGCAAGCCAAACCCGCCATCGATCACGTTGATCACGATGTCGCCTCCCGCCCGCAACAGCTCGACCTCCACCCAACGGTTCTCGGGGTCGGCCTGCTCGGCAGCGGCATCCAGCGCATTATCGATCAGATTCCCGAGAACCGTCACCATCTCGTAAACACTGACCAGCCCCGCCGGGATCTGGGCGTGGCTCACCAACGCGAGATCGATCCCACGCTCGTTCGCCTGCGTAATCTTGCCGATCAGAAGCGCCGAGAGGGCAGGCTCGTCCACTGACTCCATGACCCGATCGGTGAGCTGCTGGCCCTGCCTGAGATCGTCCGTGGCAAATTGCACGGCGTCTTCGCCGCGACCAAGCTCGAAAAGCGTGATCATGGTGTGCAGACGGTTGGCATGTTCGTGAGTCTGCGAGCGGAGCGCATCGGCCATCGTGCGCACCGTGTCCAGCTCGGTGCTGAGCCGCTGCACATCCGTTCTATCGCGCAGCAACACGACCGTCCCCAGAGTGGAGGTCTTGTTGCCGCGGCGCCTGGCAATCGCCGCTCGTTGGCTCACCACCAGGATGCGCTCCGTGGTGATCACGATCTCGTTGTCGACCTCCCGCCGGCTCGCGACGAGACTCGCCAGCTCCGGGGGAAGGGAATCTACGTCTAACGCATTAGCGATCCCTGCATCAGCGCACCCAGAGCCAGAGACCCCAGACTCAGCGCCCCCAGAGCCCACGCCGCCAGACCCCACCCCAAGCAGCCGCAACGCCTGCTCGTTGTGAAGCACGATGGAGCCGGACGAATTGACCAGCAGCATCCCCTCGCCAATCGAATGCAACACGGCATCGTAGAGCGCATACATCTGCCCGATCTCCTCGGGGCCGCGCCCGAACGTCACCCGGGACAGGTAACGCCGGATCCCCAGGGCGGCCAGCGCCCCGCCGACGAGGAGCATGGCCGCGATGCCCGCCACCAGCGGAAGCCTCGCCGCCACGGCGATGTTCGTGGTGGCCACGGTGATCCCCGTCGAGACAAGCCCGATCACGGAGCCATCCGCGCCGCGAATCGGAGCAACCGCCCGGATCGACGGCCCGAGCGAGCCGCTATAGACCTCGGTGAAGGCCGTGCCCGCGAGGGCCGTGTCGATGGTGCCCGTAAACTTTCCACCGATCATGTCCGTCTCCCGGTGAGTGAAACGCGTCCTATCGGGCCGCATGATCGTGACGAAGTCGGCCTCTCCGCTGTCCATGAGAGACTCCGCGTAGGGCTGAAGCGCCGCGGAAACGCTCCCCGTCGAGCTGTCGTTGGCACGAGCATCCGCCTCTATCGAATCAATTACGAACGGATTGAGCGAGATCGATACGGCCAGAGAGAGCATCCGCTGTTTGGTGGCATCCTCGACCTGCCGGGCGCTGTCGAGATAGAGCGCCGTCCCCAACGCCGCAACCAACACCCCTATGAGGCATAGTTGCCAGGCAAAGAACCGGGTGGCAATGCTCCATCGACGCATTATGCAATTGTGCCACCCCGATCGGAAATAGTCGCTTCCGCAGCCGTGAACAATATGAACACAAGTGAAAGGCACCGGGCAGGTGCCCCCACACTGTGGGGTAGACATACGCCATTTACACAAAGGAGTCGTCATGGCGACAGCAGTTTCCCCTCGGACGCGCAAACGTCTCGACAAATCGCACTACCTCTATATCGCGGTGATCATCGCCGTGATCGCGGGGGCATCCCTCGGCCTGCTCGCCCCCGAATTCGCGAAGGGCCTCAAACCGATTGGCGACGGCTTCGTCGCCCTGATCAAGATGATGATCGCCCCCGTAATCTTCTGCACGATCACGCTGGGCGTCGGTTCAATCGCCAAGGCCGCCACGGTTGGCAAGGTTGGCGGGCTCGCGCTCGGATACTTCATGGTTATGTCGACCTTCGCGCTGGCGATTGGCCTATTCGTGGGAAACCTCATCCACCCGGGCGCAGGCCTGAACATCTCGAGCATGAGCTACGACGCGCCCGCCGCCAGCAGCGAAGGAACCACCGGATTCCTCCTCGGCATTATCCCGACCTCGTTGCTCTCCTCGCTCACGGCGGGGAACATCCTGCAGACACTTT
>JBBAQX010000030.1:4129-56525 GCA_040400085.1 Lysinibacter sp.
CACTTTTCGTTGGGCTCCTCGTCGGGTTCGCGCTGCAGAAAATGGGGCCAGCGGGCAAACCGATCCTCACCGCGATCGGCCATATCCAAGCCCTCGTCTTCCGCCTGCTCATCATGATCATGTGGCTTGCCCCCATCGGCGCTTTTGGTGCCATCGCGGCCGTCGTCGGGTCCACCGGATTTCAGGCGATTGTGAGCATGGCGACGTTGATGTTTGCGTTCTATGTCACGTGCATCCTGTTCATCACGGTGGTGCTTGGTTCTATCCTGTGGTTCGTGACTAAGGTAAACATTTTTAAACTCATGAAATACCTGGGGCGCGAATACCTGCTGATCTTCTCGACGTCGTCCTCGGAGGCCGCCCTGCCGAGGCTCATCGCCAAGATGGAACACCTGGGTGTCTCCAAGCCCGTCGTCGGTGTTACCGTTCCCACCGGATACTCCTTCAACCTCGACGGCACCGCGATCTACCTCACCATGGCCGCCCTGTACGTCGCGACGGCCATGGGTAAGCCGCTCGAACTCAGCGAGCAAATCTCGCTCCTCGTCTTCATGATCATCGCGTCTAAGGGCGCGGCAGGTGTGACCGGGGCCGGGCTCGCGACCCTCGCTGGAGGCCTGCAATCGCATCGCCCCGACCTGGTCGATGGCGTTGGTCTGATCGTCGGCATCGACCGCTTCATGTCGGAGGCGCGTGCGCTCACCAACTTCACCGGCAACGCCGTGGCCACGGTTATCGTGGGAACCTGGACCAAGGAGATCGATAAGGATCAGGTCACGCAGGTGCTCGCTGGACGGATGCCGTTCGACGAGTCCACGATGACGGCCAGCCACGACCTCGGTGACGGTCCCGACGACGCTCCCGGCAATGCTCCCGGCGACGGCCTCGACGCCGAGCTCGACCAGCTTCAGGCGGAGGGAACAGAGGCAACAGAGGCAGCGGAGGCGTCCATTCGATAGGGTGAGAACATGAGACGTTTAGGGCGCCGGGTGTTTGCCCGTATGCTGGGGGCCGCCTTCGTGGGGGTTATCCTGCTTGGCGGGGTCGCCATAACGGCACCGGCGGCGGCCATCGAAGCGGCGCCGACAGCGGCCATCGCGGCGGCACCAGCAGCAGCCATCTCGCGATCAGGCGTCAACGACTTCACCTTCGCCAGCTTCACCGCCGATTACGCCCTCACCACAGACGCCGAGGGGCTTGCCCAGCTCACTGTCACGGAGACATTCGTGGCGAACTTTCCCGAGTTCGACCAGAACAGGGGCATCGTCAGGGCGATCCCACGCTCCTACGATAACCAACACCTGAACCCGGCTATCGTCTCCGTGACCAACGAATCGGGTGCCCAGGTCCCGTTCGAAACCGAGGTCACCGGCGAGGCCCTCACCGTGCTCGTCGGTGACGACACCTACCTGCGCGGCCCGCACACGTTCGTCCTGACCTACACCCTTGAAAACGTGGTGCGTCACTTCGAGGACACCAATACCGACGAGTTCTACGTGGACACCACGGGGTTTGACCGCGAGCAGTCGATCGCCGCGGTGAGTGCGACCCTCCGCGTCGCGCCGGAACTTCTCGGCGACCTCAACGGGGAATCCGCCTGCTACTTCGGCGCGGAGGGGTCCACGGATCGCTGCGAGATTTCGGGCGACCCTCAGCAGGGAGTCTTCACGGCATCCACCCCATCGATCCTGCCCGCCCGGCAGAACATGAGCTTCGCCGTCGGGTTCACACCGAACACGTTTGTCGTGCGGCAGGATCCGGGATTCGTGCTTCCCCTTCCCCCGGCCTGGGTGTTTGTGCTCGGCGGGGTGGCATCTCTCGGCGCAATCGCCAGCGTCGTGGCGCTGGGCATTACCCGGCGCAATCGATGGGGGGATGCCGTTGGTCGCGGCACGATCATCCCGCAGTACACCGTACCAACGGGCATCAACCTGCTCGAATCGTCCGGGCTCGTGGGGCGCGGGGGAGACCCGGTACCGGCCCAGCTCGTGAGCTTCGCCGTTCGCGGCAAGATCCGAATCCTGGACTACGCCGTCACTGAAGCGGGTTCACGCGCGAAACACCCCTTTACCCTCCAGCTGCTGAACACGGACGGGCTTGATGACCAAGAACTGCAGCTACTCGATGCACTGTTCGGCGGACCCCCGGTTCCCGGCATTGTCGTGGAGCTGATCGGCACCGACGAGGAGCGCGCTGGCCGGATGTCTCCCATCGTCAGCGGAATCCGGCGGCGACTGATCGCGAGGGGGATGCTCGCGCTACCTGCCACGCGCCTGCCGTTAACGCTTGTCGTGCTCTCCCTGGCGCTGTCCCTGATCGCCAGCGTGTGCTGGTTCTTTCTGATCGGCATCCCGGTGATCGTGGTGACCCTTACGATGCTGGCCAGACCCTACCGCCTGACGCCAACAGGAATCGAGGCGAAGGAATACCTCCTGGGGATGAGGGTGTATCTCGACCTGGCCGAGAAGGATCGATTCGCGATGCTGCAGAGCGTCACAGGGGCCGACAGGGTTCACCTCACTAGCGAATACGACGTCGTCAAGCTGTATGAGAAGCTGCTGCCGTTCGCCGTGATGTGGGGCGTGGAGAAGAGCTGGGCGGAGGCGCTCGCGACCCACTATGGTAATGCGGGAACGCAGCCGGATTGGTACACCAGCAACACCGGGTTTAACCCATATTTCTTTGCGGCCTCGTTGAATTACTTTAACGCCACTCTGCGGGACTCGATAACGCCTCCGGTATCGACCACATCGTTCAGTAGCGGTAGTTTTTCCGGTGGTGCCGGTGGCGGCGGTTTCTCCGGGGGAGGTTTCGGCGGCGGGGGCATGGGCGGCCGTTAACAACCTCACTCGCCAAGTTTCACCTTATATATGAGTGGGGAGTGACGAAACTTGGCGAGTGAAGGATCAGGGGGAGGCTTAGCCTCCGTGTGACACGAAACCGGCCACAATGTATAACGCAAATGACAGGCCTGCCGCTATGCCCGCGTAGGGCAGGATGGCGAGCATCAGGTTGATCGGGCGCACGCCGGTCGACCGGGACGCGAGGATGATTCCGTCTCCGTAGAGGCAGGTCGTGCTGCCGAGGGCGGCGCCGGAGAATACGGCTGCTGCGGCGAGGATCGGGTCGACCTCCATCGACAGCGCCAGCGGGATAACGATAGGGGTGATCACGGCGGCGAGATCCCAGAAGGATCCCGTCGCGTAGGCGTAGATGCCGCACACCAGGAAGACGATAGCGGGAAGCCACGCGCCGCTCATGAACGGCGTTGTTCCCTCGATCACGAAATCTGCCAGCTTGAGGTCCACGTTCATCGCCTGAACCATGAACGCAAGCACGGAGAGGATGATCACAAAGGCCATGCTGACGATACCGGTGAGGGCACCGTCGGCGACCTCCTTCAGCGTAACCTTGCGCTGAGCTACGTAGAGGATGATGGCGACCACGAGCGCGGCGACGGTTCCCTTGAGCACGTCGATATCCATGACGATTGTCACGGTGATCATTGTGACAATAGGAATAAGGAAGTTCCAGGGGCGCGGTTTGTACCCGTCGGGAAGTTGTGTTTCGGTGAGTTCCGCCGCGATCTCGTCGGCGCTGAGGCCCTCGGGGAGCAGATTGCCCGTCTCATTCGCCCTGTTGTTGTCGCGTTTGAGCGACCCCATCATGGGGATCCAGCCCATGGCGAGCAAGAATGCGATGGCGATTGCCAGCCATCCAAAGAAGATGAAGGGGATGGACTGGATATAGGCACCAAATCCGGTTCCGTTGACCGTGACACCTTCGTTCTCGAGCAGCCCGGAAAAGAAGAGGGCCCAGGTTGAGAACGGGATGAGCACGCACGCTGGCGCTGCCGTCATCTTCACGATGGCCCCCAGCTGGGTGCGGGGGACGCCGTAGCGGTCGGTGACACCTTTCATCGAGGTGCCCACCGCGAGCGAGCTGAGATAGTCGTCGATAAAGAGCACGATCGTGAGCACAAAACTGAGCACAAGCGACTTGCGTCTGCTATTGACAAAATGTTCCGTCCACGCGGCAAAGTCCCGCACGGCGTTGGACTTCTCAAGCAGGACGATCAGGATGCCGAAGAGCACAACGACCATCACAAGCCAGTGGAGGGTCTCGTTACTCATCGACTTGCCAAAATATTCGATCCAGCTATCGAAGAATGCCCAGCCGCCGAGGATAATAGCTCCAACGACGGTTCCGGTGACCATGGCGAAGAGCGTCCGGCGGGTGAACACCGCCACTAAGAGGATGGCCGCCACTGGCAGGAGTGCGAGCGCACCAAAAGTCTCCATCGTATTTATCCCTTTTCGTTCTTATTCATGCTGTCACCGTCGACAAATGTATCGGCAATGGGAACGTCTACGAGCTCATCCCCGGTAACCGCGAGTGGATCCTCGTCCCAGACGGTGAGATCGGCGCGGAATCCTGGAACTACCTTACCCAGATCATGGTCGCCCTGCGCCTGCGCCGCCCACAGCGTGTAGCCGGCGAGCGCCTCAAGCGGGCTCAGTACCTGTTCCGGCTCGAAGATGTGCGCATCCGGTTCGCCGGGCGCGCGCCTGAGACGTGCCCAGGCCATCCCCGCGCGAACATCGAGCTCTGCGACCGGCCAGTCCGAGCCGAGGGCAAGCAGCCCGCCCCAGCGGACGATGTCGCCCGTTCTCCACGCGCGTGCGGCCCGTTCTGCCCCGAGGCGTTCTGCCCACGAGTCGCTGCCGTCCGCCGCCCTCCACTGCATGTGGATGGGCTGCATCGAAGCGGTGATGCCGTTGTCGATCAGGCGAGTGAGGTCGGCATCGTTCATATATTCGACGTGTTCGACCCGGTGGGCCGCGCCACCGTGAGAACGAACCCCTGCCTCGATATATGCGTTGATCGTTTCGCCGATGGCTCGGTCGCCAATTGCGTGGGTCGCGATCTGGAAGCCAGCCCTTGCGTAGCGGTTTACCGTG
The DNA here is from genome assembly GCA_040400085.1 of Lysinibacter sp. Classification (GTDB taxonomy): domain Bacteria; phylum Actinomycetota; class Actinomycetes; order Actinomycetales; family Microbacteriaceae; genus HNR. Next base: position 9,091 of record JBBAQX010000030.1, read on the forward strand.
CGTGTGAACTCGTCCGGGTCGGACCAGAACGAGGCCAGGCCTTCGCCATGGGTATCCGGTTCGTATAGCCAGCCTGTTCCGCTGTCGATAACGCCGTCGGCAAAGAGCTTGATCAGGCCTCCGTGCCACAGAGAGCCGCGCGTATCTCGCTGGGAAATGATGTGTTGCGTTTGTTCTTCGCTGAAACCGGGGTTGTGGATGAGGGCGCTCTGCAACCGAATCGGCAGGCCGCCTTCTGACGCATCGAGCGCCTGAAGTAGATCGATCGAGGCCTGGTTGCCGTCCATAAGTACGCCGCCTGTGACCCCGCTGCGACGGAGGTCGAGAAGGACCTGTCGGCTGCGTTCCTGGGTCTCTTCGGCCGTGAGCCTCGGCGTTATATCCAGGATCAGGTTGAACGCGGATTCCTCGCGGAGTTCGCCCGTCGGGTTTCCCCTGTCGTCCACCATGATCTCGGAGGTGTCGTCGAAGTTGCGAGCCCCGGTGATGCCTGCGATCGACATGGCCTGAGCGCTCGCAACCGCTGTGTGAACGTCGAAGAGGAGGATGAGGGTGGGAAGGCCGCGCACGGTATCCTCAATCGTGGATGCGTGCAGCGGGGCGTTCTCGAAGGCCGCGTAGTCCAGGTTCCAGGCCCGTACCCATCCGTTTGGGTCACGCTGCGCGACCCTGTCGGCCTCAGCTCGGAGTGCTGCGCGCAGTTCGGCGAGGCTCGTCACGCCGGCGAGATCACGACCTACCGTGATATCCGCGCCCTGAATCGGGTGCAGATGGGCATCGATGAGGCCGGGGGTGATGGTCTTGCCCGTTCCATCAATAACGGATGTCTGTGCCCCCCGATACTGCGAGATCTGATCGTTGGTGCCGACGGCAATGATTCGGCCGCCGCTGATCGCAAGCGCATCTGCCCGTGGGTGGTGGCGATCAAGCGTGTGGATGTTCGCATCGCTGATGATCGTATCGGCAAACACCACGTGGCTACTTTCTGCGAGGACACGCGGGTGATCGCGGGAACTGCGGGGGGATATAAATGAACGAGATTAATTTACTGCCTAATGATAGGGCATGATTTCACGAATCACAATATGCTAGAGGAATGACCAGCCAAAACTCTTCTCGCAAGGCGGGCCGACCATCAAAACCGTTGCTCACCCGCAGCATTATCGTAGATGCCGCTCTCCGGGTGATCGAAAGGGTGGGATCCGACGGTTTTACCCTCCGAAGAGTGGCCAAAGAACTAAACGTCCAGGCACCCGCTCTGTACAATCACTTTGGAAATAAAAGCAATCTTATCGATGCTATGCGAGAACGCCTTGCCCGTAAGGTGGACGTATCAAGCTTCGAGGATAATTCCTGGGACGAGGCCATCTTTCCCTGGGCTCATTCCTACCGGGGAGCCCTGATCCACCACCCAGAGACCGTGGCGCTTTTGGCAACCAAACCCGTTAGAGGTGAAGACATCTCCATCGGAAACTACGAAGCAATCACCAAATCCCTTCTCCGCGGGGGATGGCCTGAGGAATGTGTTTTGCCTATTATTGTAGCGCTGGAATCCTTCCTCCTCGGCTCGGCTTTGGACGCCTCCGCTCCCGACGACATCATGGATCCGGGCTGGCACGCAGCCGAGGTGCCCGTCTTTGCCGCGGCAGAGCGTGTGCATCGAGCCGCCGCTCATAAAGACGGTGTGCGGCCGGCGGACCGGGCCTTCGATCTCGGCCTGAAATCCATGGTGTATGGGCTCAGGAAGACCCTCGACGAGGATGCCCGATCATGAAGACGCCGCTCACGGTGGTCACAGGAGGCAGCCGAGGAATTGGGGCCGCGATATGCGAGCGGCTCGCGCGCGACGGCCACGATATCGTTATCGGTTATGCCTCCGATCAGCAGGCGGCAGAAGCCGTAGCCTCGACTGTGCGGGGACTCGGACGCTTATGCATCACGGTGGCAGTTGATACCTCCGACGAAGATGCTGTCGATAGGCTCTTCGACGCGGCCACAGTGCACGGCACCGTAACGGGGCTGGTCAACAATGCGGGGGTGAGCGGCCCCAACGGGCCTCTTGCGGACGCCGATGCTGAAGGAATGCGCCGAGCCCTCGAGGTGAACGTTTTGGGCTACCTGCTCTGCGCTCGCCGCGCGATCTGGGATATGAGTGCCGCCGGTGGGGGATCGATCGTCAATATCTCTTCTGCGGCAGCAACGCTGGGGAGCCCGGGCCAATATGTGCACTATGCGGCGTCGAAGGCCGCCGTCGACGCAATGACAATTGGTCTGTCGAAGGAGCTTGCGCCCCTGGGCATACGGGTAAACGCTGTGGCTCCCGGCACCGTGTGGACCGAGTTTCACGAGGATCCGGAGCGGCCAGCAAAGCTCGCCTCCGTCATCCCGCTGGGGCGTGCGGGACAGCCGGAAGAGATCGCAGGCGCCGTTGCCTGGCTTTTATCGGCTGATGCTTCCTACGCAACCGGGACAATCATGCGGGTGGCCGGTGGGATGTAAAAGGTGGTGTCATGCCCTCCGCAGATGAGTTGCTGGGTATTGACCAGTTAATTAAGCTGCGCAGCGCGCTGTCCCGCGCAGGAGTGGCAACTCAGGCCTCTCTTGAAGCAGTAGAAGGGAAGATCAGCGGGGCCACCCTCAGACAGAGGGCTGACCTAATCGGTGAAGCCGTGCTGAGCGACATTCCCGGCAGCTTTTCTGAGCGGGCAACCACGATTCGTCAGGCGCTCGCCGACAACGACTTTCGCGGATGGCTGATCTGGCCGGTGAGCGAAGCTATGAGCGCTGCCGCCCTCGCGGACGGCAGCGAGGAGAGTTTCGATGACGGGATGAGTCTGCTCGCCGAGCTTACTCCTCGTCTGACCTGCGAGTTTGCGCTACGCCCAATGCTTCTCACTAATCTGGATCGTGCGATGACTATCGTGCAGGAATGGGCGCTGAACTCGGATGAGCATGTTCGCAGGCTCGCGAGCGAGGGAACCCGACTGTTCCTACCCTGGGGAACGCGGGTCCCTCGGCTGGGTACAGCGCCACGCACGACTTTGCCTATCCTCGACTCTTTGTATCGAGATCCGAGCGAAATGGTTCGCAGGTCCGTCGCTAACCATCTGAACGATCTGAGCCGCGAGCATCCGGAAATCGTTATTGAGACCGCTCGGCGTTGGTTAGATCATCCAGATGGCAACACTGCGGCACTGGTAAAGCACGCGCTGCGTACGCTGGTGAAGAGGGGGCATCCTGATGCCTTGGCGATGCTTGGATTTGGTGCGTCCGATGCGCTGCTGGTGCGGGGGCCCGAGATTGACGTCAGCGAGGTGGCGATAGGTTCATCGCTGAGTTTTAGCGTTGAGGTCGAAAATGCGGGGGATGCTCCACTAAAGGTGGCGATCGACTATATCGTCCATCACAGAAAGGCCAATGGCGGCCAGACGGCGAAGGTTTTCAAGCTCGCTACGAGGAATCTTGTACCTGGCGAAGCGGTTGCGCTGTCGCGGCAGCACTCTTTTGCTGTTATTTCGACGCGAGCGTACTACCCAGGGGAGCACGCCATCGAGGTCCAGGTAAACGGGCGGGCATCGGGCCGCGTATCCTTCGTGCTCACAGGGTAAGACTCAAACGTATTGCGGCGAATCCGGCTGGGAGTCTTTAGTTTTGTGTGGCCTCAGGTCTAGGCTGTGGATATAAGGCTTCGCGGATGAGGTTTTTGCCGTGAATGTCCTTAGCTTATGACAATTGTTAATGAGGATGAAGAGGTTAACCGAATGTTATACATCGACATACCGACCAGGGCCGATATCGAAAAACTCGCGACTGCTCGGGAGGCTATATCCGTTTCGTTATATCTGCAGACTAGTCCGGTCCCTAAAGAGTCAGAGAGCGCGAGAATCGAGCTGAAAAACCTCGCTTCGCGGGCTGTCGATCAATTGCGGGATGCTGGTGCTTCTAAAACGGATATTGAGGCTGTTCATGAGCATATTACCGATTTGTTAGAGGACAGCGGATTTTGGAAGTATCTGTCCCATAGTCTCGCTATTTTTGTGACTCCCGAATCGGTTCAAACTTTTAGGCTTCCTAATATCCTTGTTTCGGCCGTCGAGGTCTCTGATCGTTTTTATATTAAGCCGCTACTCCGCGCGGTAACCTTTCCTCAGGCAGCATATATCTTGGCGATCGCCGCCAACTCGGTCAGGCTGATCGAGATGAGCGCGGATTCGTCCCCGCACACGGTGGACATCCCTGGGCTGCCTGCGAATGCGGCAGAGGCGGTCGGGCTCGATTCGATTAGCGGGCGTTCTCCTGACGGTAGAATTCAGGGATCTGAAGGTCAAAAAGTTCGCCTGCGCCAATACGCTAGGGCTGTGAATCAGGCCCTTCGGCCCGTTCTCACGGGGGTGAACCTTCCCCTCATCATCGCGGGGGCTGAGCCTCTGGTGGGAATTTATCGCTCCGTGAATACCTACCCCAACTTGGTCGAGGCAATCATCCGCGGAAACCCCGAGGAATCAACCGATGCGGGTCTAGCTGATGCGGCTCGCGTCATTCTGGATGACCTTTATGCCGCGGAGCTTGAGGGGCTTAAAGATCTCATGGCCAGTCGCGCAGCGCACGGGAACGCCGTCACGGACCTCAGCGATGTCGCCAGGGCAGCTACGTTCGGAGCTGTCGAGACGCTCTTCGTCGACATCGATCGGAATATCCCGGGCCTTATCGATGAGGAATCCGGCATGGTTGTGCTCGACGAATCGGATGATGCCCGAAATTATGGAGTTGTCGACGAGATTCTGCGCCGCGCGCTACTCTCGCAGGCTAGTATTTTTGCGGTGAGGGAACCCGATATGCCGGGTGGTGGCGCTGTGGCGGCAAGCGTTCGATTCTCTGTCTAGCGCATAGTCGGCCCAGTGTATACGGGGGAATGCCCCCGTATACACTGGGGGGAGCATCCGCTATTTTGAGCCGCTATTCGAGAACACAATAGAACTATGAATACTCCTTCCCCACGTGTTGAATCCCGGCTCAGCTACGCTCAGCTGTGGGCTCGTGTTCCTCGTTATCTTCTCTTTCTGCTCTCCGGACTGGTCGTGGTTCTTCCGACTAGCATCTTCTTCATGACTCTTGTTCCGCTGTCACTGGGGCTGGCTATTCTCTATGTAGGGGTGCCGCTGGGGATTGCGACGCTTTATGCTGCCCGCTGGGTTGGTGAGTTTGAGCTGGGGAGGATTCGTCTCGGCTCCGGGATAAAGATTGAACGGCCGCGTTGGTCGCAGAAGGCTGCGGGCAACAGCGAAGATGGGGGCGGAGCTAATCAGTTTTTCCGCGCCGCATTTGGGGTGCTGCGTAATTCCCACTATTGGATGTATGCCCTGCACGCAGCTATCGTAAACATCTTCCTCACGATCTTTACCTGGACAGTCGCGTTGAGCTGGACAACGATCGGTGTGGCAGGCCCCCTTTCACTTGTGAGCAACCTCATACTTCCCGAAAATCTATCTGGGAATCGGATGCTTCTTGCGTTTCTCTTTCCTGAGCTTGAACCCGCAGCTATTGACCTGATCACTATTACTGCCTCGCTCCTTATCGGTCTTGTCTTCCTGCTAACCTTGCCTGTCGTCCTTCGGGGACTCATGAGTCTCCACGTAAACGTGGCCAAGTTGATGCTGTCCAAGTTCGATACCGACGCCCTGGCGGAAGAGGTCGAGGTGCTCGCTGCGTCCCGCAGCGCTGCAGTCTCGGCCGAGAATTCCGGCCTCCGTCGCCTCGAACGCGATATTCACGACGGGCCTCAGCAGCGGCTGATTCGCCTTCAGATGGATCTCGATGCAACTGAACGGATGCTCGACAAAGATCCGGAAGCCGCGCGCGCCCGTATCGCCGAGGCCAGGTCCCAGGCTGGGGATGCGCTCGACGAGCTACGCGCGCTCTCACGCGGCTTCGCCCCGCCGATCCTCCAGGATCGTGGGCTCGCTCTCGCGCTGGAATCATTGGCGGAGCGAAACACGATCCCTACCCGGATCGTGTCGGACCTGGCGCCGGGGCAGCGGCTTTCGGCCGAAACAGAGATGGGTGCGTACTTTGTGGTGGCGGAATTGCTGACGAATACGGCTAAGCATTCGGCAGCAGCATCCGTTTCTATCGAAATATCCCTCGCAGAAGGGGCCACGGACGGGGAGCGCCGCCTGGCTATCACGATTACCGATGACGGCAAGGGTGGGGCAACGTTCGTGAACGGACACGGGCTCAGTGGTCTCGGCGAGCGGATTCACGGTTTACGTGGAACGATGCAGCTGTCGAGCCCGATTGGCGGGCCGACGCGGGTTGTTGTCTCTCTCCCTCTTATAGAATAGTCGCCCGTGGGTTGACCGGCCAGGGGCGGATGATCCCCTGCTTGCCCTTGGCAGGCACAGATTCTTACAACCTTGGTGCCGTATCAGCCTGAAATATCTTTGCAATTCTCCTATCAGGGACAATCCATAAGATCGCTACAGATATAAACGACGAGAGTGCAACCCACACGCCCAAGGTTTCCATTGATTCACTGGCGAGTGCGGCAAACCCTATTCCAAAGCAATAGAGCATTACGGAAATCTTGCCTTTCCAATCTTTACCGAGCGCCGCTTTGAGGGCGGATCCCTCACCTTGGGAGCGGATGATCGCAAATTGGAGGAGAAAGTATGCCAGCGAGGTCGCTAGCAGGTTTATTCCGTAGAAGATTACGGGAACTCGAGAATAGTTTGAGCTTTCCATCCAGGAGGTTGAAAACGGAAGCAGGGAAATGACAAATAACCAGGAAAGATTTGCCCAGAGCGTTGCCCCACTAACCCGTTGGGTTATTTGAAATGTGTGGTGATGGTTGCTCCAATAAATGCCAACATAGACAAATGACAGAAGGTAACCCAGGAGCCCCGTGCTCAAGAATTGCTGAATTGCGTTGAACGAGTCATCGTCAGGTATCTTGAGCCCAAGAACCATTACCGTAATAACAATAGCTAGGACGCCATCACTAAAAGCTTCGATCCTTCCAGTTTTCATTTGGCGGGGTTGTCCTTTCTCGTCAAGAACAAATAGTAACACTAGCCTGAATCGTGACCGGATTCCCAAGTCTTCGGCGGAAGCGCAACGCCTAATCGGTAATCGCCAAACTGCCGGGGGTCAGGTCCGTTCGCTTGTCTGGTTCGCACGGTGAGCTGGGCATCCCCTAACCTGGAGAACATGAAGTCGTCTGATTCCCGTGACACAGCCTTCGCTTACAACACCCCGATACGGGTCGTGGTGGCGGAAGACTCGCTGCTCCTTCGCGAGGGGCTCGTGCGGTTGTTTGCAGAGGCGGGTTTTGAGACGGTGGGATCGTTTGGGGATGCAGTGACCCTGATCGATTTTCTCGAACGTTGCGACGCCGAATCGCTTCCGGATGTTGTCATCACCGATGTGCGGATGCCTCCCACCTTTCGCGACGAGGGGGTGCACGCCGCTATCGAAATACGCAGGCGTTGGCCTGCTGTTGGCATCCTGCTGCTGAGCCAATACGTCGAAAGCGTTTACGCGCAGGAGCTTCTCGCTGCGGGAGCCCAGGGACTCGGCTATCTGCTGAAGGACCGGATCTCGTCGCTCACTGAGATCAAAAATGCTATCGAGCGTATCGCCGATAACGGAACTGTGCTGGATCCCCAGGTGGTGAGCCAGCTCATGACCAGGCGACAGGATCCGCTGTCTCAGCTCACCCCGCGGGAGCGAGAGGTTCTCGAACTCATGGGGGAGGGGCTAACCAACAGGGGAATCTCGGCCCGCCTGTTTATCGGGCTCGGCGCGGTGGAGAAAAACGTGACGAGTATCTTTATGAAGTTGGGGCTTGACGACTCCGGGGCGGAGCATCGTCGGGTGCTCGCCGTGCTGTCCTGGCTGCGCAGCTAGGGAAGACCACTCGCTAGTCGGGTAACTCGGGGCTCTGTAGGCTTTCGAGGGCAGGTTCGCGGCGCAGCTCATCCCTATCCTGGGTGATGAACACGACCAGCGCGCAGAGCGCGGGGATCTCTAGCCCTGTCAGCAACAGGGGTGCCCTGTCGTCGTATTCCAGGACGAGGGTCCAGCGCTCGGGGGTGGGGAAAAGGATGGTGATGTTCTCGTGTTCGAGACTTACCCATTCTCTTTTGTCGAGTGTGTAGGCAATCCGCTGGTCGGTCACGATAACGGATGCCTCGGTGAGGGCGCTCCATTCGGCACGCGCGCTGATCTCCTCGTCGGTGAGGTAGCTCACGTGCTGATCGGATGTGACGTCGAGCCCAGCCCGGACGTAGAGAGGGTAGCCTTCCCGCAGCGACTCCGGGTCTTCGTCGCCGAGTTCGTCCCCAAAGTAGCGGGCCACGTGCGTTGGGAGGTGAAACTCGCCGGGATAGAAAGCCCAGATCTCCTCGTCGGGGCGCAGAGCGAAGGGTTCCACCGAGAACGCGGCAGGAACAGTGAGCGCTGTTGGCTCAGACCCGTCTATCAGATTCTGCATGTAGCTGTAGGCGAGTCCCCAAGCTGCCTCCTCGTCGAGGCGATCGTCCTCTGTTTCGCTGCGAATGTTGTCGGACGGTTCGCTAGAAAAGGGGAGCGGGGCCTCAATCACTGAAGCAGCTGTTGAGATATTCGGTGTTGAGATATTCGGTGCCCAGCCATCCTGTCCGGCGCGAATCTGCTCTGCCTTCTGCCGTGCAGCCGCGAGAATCCCACGAAAAGTGAGGATGATCATCGCGAGTGGAACGATAATCCACAATATCGTTACGATCAGGTTCGCCGTGGCGTAGGAATCTGCCTCGGAGGGGTTCTCCACGCTGAGCTGCCAGATGTACTGATTTGCCAGCCAAAAGAGTAGGTAAAAAAGAACCGCAAGGGTCATCGGTACGAGCCAGCGGAAGTGGGGTTTCATAGTGTAAACACTAACCTGAAACGGATTTGGTCGCTGTGTCCTACGCTGGAACTGTCATATGCTGGAACAATGTCGGAGATCAAATACGTTGCGCTGGGGGATAGCTTCACCGAAGGTGTTGGTGACGAGCTTGCTAACGGACACGTGCGTGGATGGGCCGACCTGGTCGCAGAGGGTCTGGGGAGGGCCTCGGGCGAACCGGTATATTATGCTAATTTCGCGATCCGTGGAAAGCTTCTGCGCCCCATAATCGATGAGCAGCTTGAGCGGGCGCTTGCGCTTCAGCCCACGGTCGTGACTTTCAATGGCGGTGGCAACGATATGCTCCGGCCCAAGACGGACTCTGCCCAGTTGATATCACTCATGGAAAGCGTCATTGACAGGGTTACCGCCAGCGGCGCTCAACTCGTTCTCCTCAGCGGCGCAAATCCGACAGGAGGCCTCCCTCTGAGGGGCTCGATCGAGAGAAGGGGATATCAGCTCAACGATGCTGTGCGAAAGATTGCAGCGAAAAACGCTATCCCCTTCGCCGATAACTGGACCGATCACGAACTTGCCAGTCCTCAGTATTGGTCGGCAGATCGCCTTCACCTCAACGCAACCGGCCACCACCGGGTTGCCAGCAGGGTGCTTGGAATTATGGGGTATCCCGTTCCGGAAGGCTGGCAGTTACAAGCCCCACGCCCAGGCGCTCGCCCGGGGTTCCGCGAGAATGCCGCATATTATCGGGAACATGTTCTGCCCTGGATCCAGCGGCGTCTCACGGGGAAGTCATCAGGGGACGGACGTGAGGCGAAGTTTGCGGAGTGGACGCGCATCAACCATTGATGCCGGATGCGTCGTGGAATACGTGATGCAAGAAATGTGATATCAAACATATCCGCTGCAAATCTTTGCACTTTCACTATGTTTCAGTAGGGTTAGCCTATGCCCCAACCTACGCACGATGCCACGGCCCTGCCCCGCCAATCGGAACCTTTGACAGCCTCGATCCCCACCCAGCCACACCTGGCTCGGAATCTCTCCAACCGGCACCTTCAGCTCATCGCTATCGGAGGCGCAATTGGGACGGGACTCTTCATGGGATCTGGCAAGACGATATCGCTCGCGGGACCCAGCATCCTTCTCGTTTATGCGGTTATCGGGTTCATGCTGTTCTTCGTCATGAGGGCTCTCGGGGAGCTGCTGCTGTCGAATCTCGAGTATCGATCGTTTGCGGACTTTGCTGGCGACCTCCTCGGGCCCTGGGCGACATTCTTCACCGGATGGACCTATTGGCTGTGCTGGATCGTCACGGGAGTCGCCGACGTCGTCGCGGTTGCCGGATACGTCTCCTTCTGGGCGCCGGACCTCGCGCTCTGGGTGCCTGCACTTGGGCTGATTGCTGTGTTGCTTGTGCTCAACCTGCCAACGGTTCGAAACTTCGGTGAAATAGAGTTCTGGTTCGCGCTGGTGAAGATCGTGGCCATTGTGGCGCTGGTCGTCGTGGGGGTCATCATGCTGCTCACCTCGTTCAGATCCCCTGAGGGCAACGTTGCGAGCGTCTCAAATCTGTGGGTGCACGGAGGGTTCTTCCGGACCGGATTCATGGGTTTTGTCGCCGGGTTCCAGATTGCCGTCTTCGCCTTCGTCGGAATAGAGCTCGTGGGAACGGCGGCCGCGGAGACCAAAGACCCCACCAAGAACTTACCAAAGGCGATCAACTCGATTCCCCTCCGGATTATCCTGTTCTACGTCGGCGCCCTCTTTGTGATCGTCACGGTGACCCCGTGGAACCAGATTGCCGCGGATAAGAGCCCGTTCGTCTCAATGTTTGCCCTGGCCGGTCTCGGCATTGCCGCCCATGTGGTCAACTTTGTTGTGCTGACCTCAGCGACCTCAAGCGCCAATAGCGGAATCTATTCGACCTCCCGCATGATCTTCGGCCTCGCCAGCAACGGCGATGCCCCCAAAGCGCTGGGGCGCCTGAACCGACGCAAGGTACCCGTTAACGCCCTCTTCTTCTCCTGCGTCTTCCTGCTCTCCGGCGTCGTGCTGCTCTACGCGGGAACGAGCATCATGCAAGCATTCACCCTCGTGACCACGATCTCCTCGGTACTTTTCATTTTTGTGTGGTCGATCATCCTCGCCTCCTACATCGTCTTTCGACGCACACGACCAGAGCTTCACGAGGCGTCTACGTTCAAAGCGCCGGGCGGCATCCCCATGGCGATAGTTGTCTACGCGTTTTTTGCCTTCATCCTGTGGGCCCTCACGCAGCAGCCGGACACCGCCATCGCCCTAGCTGTCACCCCGATCTGGTTTGTGCTGCTCGGCGTGATCTATTACGTCGTACACCGCAGCAATATGCGCAGGGCACGGGCCGAGTGGAACCAGGATTCTCAGGACAGGTGAGGCTTGTTCTCCAGAATCGCTTCGATTCCGGCTGTGACAAATCTCTCAAGTGTTGCTGCTTCGGCAACAAAATCATTGCCTTCGTCGATTCGGTCAGATGCAGAACCAATTGCTGCGAACACCAGGCTTACCAAAGCTGACGGATCCTGAACGCCGAGCGTGCGCAAGGGCGAAATCAGGCTGTTCATGAAGTATCGATGCATCTCGCGCAGCTCACCGCGATGTTCGTCATCTAAATAATCCCGTGAGACCTGGCGCACAACACGATGTTCAGGACTCGCCATGTGTGCGAGGGCGTAGTGAATCCAGAGACGAATCTGCTCCATCGGTACATCGCTCAGTGAAACAATCCGGTCTATCTCATTGCTGAGGTCCGCCATGTCATTGATGAGTAGTTCTCCGAGGATGTTCTCTCTCGAGCTAAAGTACTGATAGATTGCGGGCCGTGATAAAGAGGTCGCAGCGGCTATCCGCCCCATTGTGACATTGTTGACCCCTAGCTCATCAATGAGTTTGAGTGATGCTGCCAGGATCATCTCTCTCCGCGCATCAATAGTTTCAGAGGTCATAACGAATCAATTCTAATCAGTAACGCAGTCGTTACCTTCAGCTAATGGCCAGCTAAGTAGGTCGCGGTCTTCTTCGCAGCAACAGAAGCTGCGAATCCTATTTTTTCTATGTCTCTGTCGGACAACGCACCCGATACGAACCACGCTTCAAAAGCCGACGGAGGAACATAGACCCCCTGGTCAAGCAGGCTATGGAAGAACACCGCAAATGCCTGAGTATTTTGAGTCTGAGCCTCTTCGAACGTTGTCACCTCGTTCCCCGTGAAGAAAAAAGAGAACAAATTGCCAGCCTTCTGCCAACGGTGGGGTACCCCAGCATCTGACAGCGCCGTGTCAACGAGTAATCCGACTTCTTCGGCACGTGAATCGAGCCGTGAATACAGCGCGGAATCACATAAGTCGAGCGTGGCTAAACCTGCCGCTGTGGCAACCGGATTCCCGCTGAGCGTGCCTGCTTGATACACCGTGCCTTCAGGGGCAAGCTGACTCATCACCTCTAGAGAACCGCCGATGGCAGCCAGTGGCATTCCTCCGCCGATGACTTTGCCGAAAGTTATCAGGTCGGGGACCCATCCTTCTCCCTCACCATACTTTCCCCACCACCCAGCTTCCGAAATTCTGAACCCAGTCATCACCTCGTCAAGGATGAAAAGTGCACCGTAACGATGCGCGATTTCGGCAAGAAATGCGTTGAAACCAGGTGGGGGAGGGACCACCCCCATATTTGCGGGGGTGGCTTCCGTGATGATTGCTGCGATGTCGTTTCCCTGCTCGTCACAGAGTCGTTCCAGTTGCTCAACATCGCCGTAGGGCAGAACAACGGTGTCTGCAACCTGGCCGGGGGTGACACCAGGCGAATTCGGTAGGGCTAGCGTTGCTACGCCTGAACCGGCGTGAACGAGCAGGCTATCGGAGTGACCGTGGTAACAGCCTGCAAATTTTACGATGATTTTGCGGCCGGTGGCAGCCCGGGCAAGCCGCACAGCAGTCATTACCGCTTCGGTTCCCGAAGAAACGAATCGAACTCGATCGCACGCTGGTACGCGGCGAAGAATTTCTTCGGCAAGCAGTACTTCACCCGAGGTGGGAGCGCCAAAGGAGAACGAGTGCTGAACTGCTTCGTTCACGCGATCAACAACATACGGATGCGCGTGGCCGACTATCATCGGCCCCCAAGAACCTACCAAATCAATATATTCGGCACCGTCGACATCCCGTATCCGAGAACCCTTGCCCGAGGCAAAGTACCTAGGCGTTCCGCCCACGGATTGAAACGCTCGAACGGGCGAACTCACTCCGCCCGGAATTGCGCGCAGCGCACGTGCGTGCCAGTCGGTCGATATCTGGCTGGTCATCAGTTTTTCCTTCCGAGGAGCTGGGCGAACTCGAGAGCCCAATAGGTGCAGATGATCTGCGCGCCTGCGCGGCGAACCGCATATAACAGTTCGAAAATCGCTTGTTCGCGAGAAAGGACGCCAGCCGCAGCGGCAGCCTCCACCATCGCGTATTCACCTGACACGATGTAAGCCGCGACGGGTTTTGTCGAGAGTCTAGAGGCCTCTGACACAACATCAAGATACGACAGCGCAGGCTTTACCATGATGATGTCCGCGCCTTGCTCCACGTCGAGCAGTATCTCTTCTGCGCTTTCGCGTCGACGGCGAAAATCTTGTTGATAAGTTTTTCGGTCACCGGCGAGCTGTGACTCGACCGCATTGCGAAACGGGTCATAAAAGGATGATGCATACTTCGCTGAGTAAGCTAAAATGCCGACCTCAACGAAGCCCTCCGCATCCAGACCTTCCCGGATCGCCTCGACCTGACCGTCCATCATGCCGCTCGCGCCGAGTAAGTCTGCACCGGCCTGAGCCAGTGCTATCGCCATGGTTACGTAGCGAATAAGCGTTGCATCGTTGTCAACTGCTCCGGTTTCGTCGAGAACCCCGCAGTGCCCGTGGTCGGTGAATTCGTCGAGACATAAATCAGCGACGATGACCAGTCGACCTCCGACCTGCTGGCGCATCGCCCTGACACTCCTCGCGAGGATGCCGGTCGGGGAATATGCCTCTGAGCCAACAGCATCCCGAACGTCCGGGATTCCAAACAGCATCACCGCAGTAATCCCGGCATCAATCGCATCGTCGACGACAGCTAGCAACGATTCTTCGGTGTGTTGGAAGACATTCGACATGCCATCGATCTCTCGAGGAATATGTATGCCTTCGCGCACGAAGAGCGGCAGCATGAGATTGTGCGGGGAAAGGTCGACATCGGCGACAAGTCTCCGTATTGTGGCGGTGCGTCTTAACCGTCGTGGGCGAGTAATCATGGGTACTTACTTTCGGTGTGGGACCAGATTGTTTGAGCTAAAACTTCCGGTTGTGGGCTTGCTGAAACTGCCGAAACTGTGAGGCCAAGCTCTTGCGTTTGGCTGGCGGTTGTGGTGCCGGCGCAGAAAACATCAATCTGGGGGATGCCGTTATAGTGAACGAAGGCGCGTGCCGCACTCGGGGATCGAAAGACGACGCCAGTGATCTCACCGCGTTGTATGTGATCAACCGAGCGGGGGACATGTGGCGTTATCGCGGTTGTATACACGACTTCACTCACGACTTTGCAGCCGGCCTGACGCAGCCGATTTGTCAATCCTTGCATCGCGATTGATCCGGACGGAATAACTACAATTTGTGGCAGCGGATTGACCAACGCTGAACTGGTCAACGCTGCGAAGAGTGATTCGGAATCTGACGAATCACCGCGCAATACTTTATCTGCCCCGTATTGCATCAGTTGGCGTTCGGTGTGTGCGCCAACTGCAGCGAATGAAAGATGAGGATTCGACCTGATCAGGGTGTGGAGTTCCCCTGGGTAAAGCGCCTGATCAAAAAACGGCAGTGCGTTGGTTGATGTCGCAATCAGCAGCGTTGGGATTTGACTGGTAAGAGCACTCCTCATGCGGGCGACGCCATCCGGGTTGAAAAACGCCGAAATTGTAAGGTAGGGATCAGTAAGCGTTGCAATTCCCAGCGCTGTGCAGGCTTGTTCGTCGACATCGTTTCGATGTGCACGCACGAGGAGAACCGTCATGACCACATCGCTTTGTGCGCGATTGGGTGATTCAGTAATTCCGTCGATGCAGAAACCCCAAGAGAATAAGCGGCATCTAAAGATACGGATTCCGAGCGAAGAGTCACTCGATGGGCTTCGCCCGTGCTTTCGACAGCAAGTTCGGAAGTCAATTTGAGTCCATCGTGGCTGATCGAGGCGGTTGCGCCGATCGCCGTCGAACAGCCTGCTGATAACCCGACGAGCACTGAACGCTCAGCATGAGTCGTGAGACGCGTTTCGAAATCGTCGAGCATCCCGAGCCTCGCAACGAGTTCAACATCGTCCGCACGACACTCAATAGAGAGCGCTCCTTGGCCTGCGGCGGGAACGAAGACGTCTGGTTCAAAGATCTGGCACACGGCCTCGGCCCGTTTGATCCTGTTGAGTCCGGCCATCGCGAGCAGAGTAGCGGCGTAGTCACCGCGAAAAACTTTGGCCATTCGGGTGTCAATATTGCCGCGTATTGATTCAACCTGTAGGTCAGGGCGAAGTTCACGGATTTTCGCTGATCGACGGGGCGATGATGTGCCGATGATTGCATCCGCAGGTAGTTCTTCTAAGGTGAGTCCGTATTGACTGACCAATCCGTCCCGAACGTCTTCCCTGGCGGGGACGCAAGCGGTTGCAATCGCAGGGTGTGGCACCGCCGGCAAGTCTTTCATCGAGTGCACAATGAAATCGACCTGTCTGGCCAAGAGGGCCTCCCTCAGCGCGGCAACAAATAATCCCGGGGTTGGTGATTGCGATAGCGGGGCTGTCGAGATGTCGCCTTGGGTCTGGATCAAACGCTCGGTGAGTTCGATATCTGGATTTTTTGCAAGTAAGGATGCGGTGAATAGGCGAGTCTGGGTAAGCGCGAGCAGACTTCCTCGAGTTCCTACACGAAGTTTAACCATACGTGCCGACCTCAATTCCAAAGAGCACACGTACGGCCTTGATGTACTCGGCATGGTTACCGTCTGTTGCGAACTCTTTTGCTCGCACTGAGGGAACATGTAGCAGGGCGTTGGTGACCCTGCGTAGCGAACGAGTTACGTCTTCTGCTGCCCCATCGCCCGCTTTGCGTCGCACGTTCTCAACTTCTTCATCAACCCACATTCCGATGTGTGATCGTAAGGCGGTGATAACGGGGTCAACGGCGTGGGTGGCAAGCTGTAGTTCGAAATTGGTGACGGCCTCACGAATAATGTCGCACGCAGCGGTGAGGGATTCCAGGTGTTCCGCCGGAGCTCGGTGCTGAATTTGCTCAAGATCAATCACAAAAACGTGTGGGAGGTTTGCCACCGCACGTTCGACATCACGTGAGAGCGCCACATCAACAATGACTAATTCTCGGTTTTTGTCACGGTTGTCGAGCGCGAGCCTCGCAAGTTCCTCATCGATTGCATATGTTTTTCCACCGCTTGCGCTGACAACTAAGTCGACCTCGCTCAGCATGTGAAGCAGCTGATCACTCGGAACAGGTGTGGTTCCGTGTGATTCAGAGAATTTTTGAGCACGGCCTGCTCGCGAAAAAACTAGAATCTCGGCAACCCCTGCTCTGTGGAGTGCTGCTGTCACCACCCGTGAATACGCGCCAGTGCCAATAAGGAGCGCCCGGTGTCCGCTGAGGTTTCCCAGACGTTCGTTTGCGATATCCAGCGCGGTCGAAATGATTGATCTACCCGATGCGCCCAGTCCCGTATGCGTTGTGACAGACTTCGCGACGGAGGCTGCGCTTTGGAAAAGCGAGTTCAGCGTCTTCGTGGAACTCCCCATTTCGTTGGCAATAATAAGTGCCCGTTTGACCTGGCCGCTAATTTCTTCTTCTCCGATTATCATCGATTCCAGCCCTGCTGAGACCGAGAAGAGATGTTCCGAAACACTATTTCCGTCAAGAACGGTGAGGGTTTTTTTCATTGTACTTACGCTGGTATTGCATTCTCTGGCGAGAGTGCAAATTATGAAGTCGAGTGAGTCATCAAAATTATCTGTCTCAAAATAGACCTCAAAACGATTGCATGTCGCCAGCACTACGAGACCATCAATCTGGTGATCCGCTGTGGGCAAAAGAGCATTCTTGAGGCGTGGAGCTGCTGCCTCGAATCTCTCAAGATCGGCTATTGCAGTGCAACGAAAATCGGTTCCCACATAGAAAAGTGTCACATCGCCAAATGTAACAAAGTGGTTCTTGACACAGTGTCAGCAGCTCTCTCGCCTCGATGTTTAGGCTTGGGGCATGATTCTTGCTGCAAGCCATCCTTTGAATACCGGTGCGACGAGTCAATCAGCGCTCGTCTTGAATATGAGGGGCATTCGAACCTCGCCGCTTCCAGTGTGGTTCATGCGGCAAGCCGGAAGATCGCTTCCTGAGTATCGTCAGATCAGGAGTGGTACCTCAATGCTCGAAAGCTGTTTGACACCAGACCTCGTCGTAGAAATAACGCTGCAACCAGTGCGGCGTCATGGAGTTGATGCTGCAATCTTGTTTTCAGATATCGTAGTTCCGCTCAAACTCGCTGGAATCGATCTTGAGATTCAGCCGGGAGTCGGTCCGGTCATCGCAACCCCCGTAAGAACATGTGCTGATGCAGACAGCTTAGGGACGATCGAGCCGTTAGCGCTTGAACCAATCACGGAGTCTGTTCATCGACTTGTGCGCGAACTCGGGTTTACGCCGCTGATTGGTTTTGGGGGCGCACCATTTACCCTCGCTTCGTATCTGATCGAAGGGGGTCCGTCTCAAAAACTTCCCGCCTCGCGTGCCATGATGCGAGATCAGCCAGAGCTATGGGACCGCGTTCTGAACTGGTGCGCGGATATAACCGAAGTGTTTATCCGAGCGCAAGTACTCGCAGGCGCGAGCGCAATTCAGATTTTTGACAGCTGGGCCGGGCGACTGACCGCCGAGGAATATCGGGAATTTGCGCTCCCTTATAGCACCCGCCTGTTTGGGGCTCTCGCTGACTTGAACGATAGGACGGGGCAACCTGTGCCGCGCGTTCATTTTGGAGTTGGAACCGGTCACATTTTAACCGACATGTACTCTGCCGGAGCGACGGTGATGGGCATTGGTTCGGACACGAAGCTGAGCGAGGCCGACTCTATACTCGGCGGGACAGTTCCGCTTCAAGGAAATATCCCTGTCGACGTGCTTGTGCAGCCCTATTCTGAGATTGAATCTGTTGTTCGCGATGTAATTGAGCAGGGGAAGTCGGCGCCTGGGCACATCGTAAATCTTGGTCACGGCGTTCCCAAAGACACTACTCCAGAGGTTCTTACCCACATTGTGCGTTTTGTTCACGAGAACAGCTGATGGAGATTGTGGATCGGATTGTTGTCGGAGCTGGCTTGTCCGGGCTCCTGGCAGGGTGGCGAGCTGTTGAACGTGGTGAACAGGTCATCATCATCGATCGAAACGAGCGAGCTGGTGGTGTCGTTCAGTCAATCAGCGTTGCAGGTATCGACGTTGACGCTGGAGCAGAATCCTTTTCAACGGTCGATCCGAGTTGTCGTCGACTTGTCGATGAACTGGGGCTGGCTAATGACGTCGTTGAACCCTACCGATCAGACGCCCGGATCATCAATCACGTCGGAGACCGGTACAGAATTCCGCATGGGCTGCTCGGTATTCCTGCTTCACTAGACGATCCAGCGTTGGACGGGATTATTTCCCCGGACGGGCTAGCGCGTGCGCGGAAACTCGATAGCGCACCATTCGAATTACGAAATGTACTGACCGTATCCGACCTTGTGAGTCAACGACTGGGAGACGAGTTCGTGGAGAAGCTCGCCGATCCGGTGCTCTCTGGGGTTCACGGATCATCAGCCAATGGCCTTCTAGTGCGTTCTGTCATGCCTGCTGTGTTGGATGCACTTGTGACGACTGGATCTCTCGCGTCAGCCGTTGCGAAAGTTCGGGGAGCACACCCTCGACCAGGCGCCGCGGTTGCAAGTCTTCGAGGTGGATTGTTCCGACTTGTCGACAATCTCACCAAATTCCTTAGAGAAAAGGGCGTCGTCTTCCAACAAAACTGTGAGGTAATTCACCTCGATCGAGGTGAATCTCGCTGGAACCTGCAAACCAGCAGAGGGGTTATGTCCTCAAATTTCCTGACCATTGCAGGCGGAGTAACCACTACGCACAATCTTTTATCGTCGGTTGATAACTTGGAGACTGCACACCGGTCGACAGGCGCCGTATCTGTTTCTCTCGTAATGCTCGCCGTAAAATCAGCTCAGCTCTCAACCTTTCCTATCGGCAGCGGAGCACTTCTGGTTCCTCATTCCGCGTGCGTTGCGAAGGCCACCACACATGTGAATGCGAAATGGAAGTGGGTAGATGAGCTCCTCCCAGATGGCCAACACCTCGTTCGGTTGAGCTACGGACGGGACGGGAATATTCCGGGGGGCAATCTCACCGAAACTGCGGTCAAAGATGTGAGCTACCTCTATGAGTCGACCGATGCGATAGTTCTCGACAGCATCCGTGTGGATTGGACAGATGGTCTGTACCAACGCAGTCCGGACAGCTCGCCCCTCGTAGACGAAATAGTTCGCATCGCGCGATTAAACGATATCGAAATATGCGGTCCTTTTCTTACCGGAAACGGACTCATGGGAATTACGAGAGATCACTATGAAAGGATGCACAATGGCAGAAACGACGATTGATGAGATTAACAACACCATTAGATATACGAATTACAACGCTTATCGAATGACGGCACCGAGAGATCTCTCGAAGGCAGCACAAGACGAGCTCAGCGATTGGGCTAGATCACTTGCGGACCGTGATATTACGCTGCGAGGAATGTATGATATTCGCGGGTTTCGAGGCGACACCGACCTGCTTTTGTGGATACATGCGCGAACGGCTGAGGAGGTTCAACTCGCCCTTCGAGAGTTCGGGCAGCTCGCCTTCGGAGGCCAATTCACCACCACCTGGTCGGGGATGGGTTTGCACCGTCCAGCTGAATTCAACCGTACCCATGTTCCCGGGTTTATGATCGGAAAACCTGCTCACAAGTGGCTGTGCGTCTACCCATTTATTCGTTCATACGACTGGTACCTTCTGCCGGAAGAAGAACGCCGCGAAATGCTCGTCGAGCATGGAAGGGTCGGCCACGTTTATGGGAGCGTTACATCGAGTACGGTCGCCTCGTTCGCCCTTGGCGACTACGAATGGTTGCTCGCATTGGAATCGGACGAGCTCCACAACCTCGTCGATATGATGCGCGATATGCGATACACCCAAGCACGTAAGCACGTTCGTGAAGAAGTCCCGTTTTTTACGGGGTGTCGTATCGAACCCGACCAGATTGTGACAAATTTCTCATGACATATGACGCCATTTTGCTGACCTCGTTTGGCGGACCAGAGGGTCCAGCCGAAGTAATGCCTTACCTCGAGCGAGTGACCGCGGGGCGAGGAATCCCCCGGGAGCGACTTGAGGAGGTCTCTCACCATTACCTGAAACTCGGCGGGGTAAGCCCGATAAACGCTCAGAACCGAGAATTACTCGCGAAGTTGCGACAGAGATTCCCCGAACGAGGCATCGATATTCCGGTGTACTGGGGTAACAGAAACAGCGCCCCATATATGGCGGACGTGGTTCGTGAGATGTATGAAGACGGGCATCGAAATGTGCTTGCTTGGGTAACGAGTGCATATTCGTCATATTCCGGATGCCGTCAGTATCGAGAGAATTTACATCAGGCGCTCGCCGAAAATGAACTTATCGGAAAGATGACAATCGATAAGGTGCGGCCTTATTTTGACCACCCAGGCTTTCTCGCCCCGATGGTTGAAGGACTCCATCACAGTGTGAATGCGATGGGGGAGATCGGTCTTCAAATCGACGACGTGCGGATCTTGTTTTCGACTCATTCGATCCCTGACTCGATGGCTGAGACGAGCGGACCATCGTTACGCAGGGCAGACTTCGAAGCGGTCGGTGGGGCATACACAGCGCAGCACCTTGTGGCGGCCGCAGCAATAATCGACGAAATTCGATCTGCGGGAATCGACGTTCCTGAATGGAATCTTGTCTATCAATCGCGCAGCGGTTCGCCGACAGTTCCTTGGCTAGAGCCAGACGTGAACGACGCAATTCGCGATGCGGCTGACACCGGAGTGAAGGGTGTCATCGTTGTGCCGCTCGGTTTCGTGAGCGATCATGTTGAAGTAGTGTGGGACCTCGATAATGAAGCACGGGAAACAGCTGCTGAGCTAGGGCTTGCCTTTGACCGTGTGGCGACGGCGGGGGCGGCGGATGTGTTCGTTGATGGGATAGCCGACCTTGTGCTCGAACGAATGAGCAGTTTTGCCCCGAAGTCACTCACTGATTTAGGTCCGTGGCCTGGTGTGTGTGCTGTCGGTTGCTGCCCAAATTTGCGTCGAGATCTGCCGGTTATCGCTGAAGAATCGGATTCTGTATGAGTACGGCCCATGCTAAGGCTGATTAGTCCTCTAATTGATCTAGGTATCGCATGATGACGCCCTCGCGCAGCGCCCAGGGCGACACCTCGAGCTTCTTGGCACCCATGACCGTCATCGCCTCACGCAGCACGATGGCTCCAGCGGTGATCTGAAACGCACGATCCTCCGTGATACCGGGGAGTGCTGGCCTCGCGGCGGCTGGGATTTGGCCCAGTCGCGGAACCCATCTCGAGAGGCTCTTCGCGCTCAGCTTGGCGCGTTCGTGGGTGCCGACACCCTCGCTCGTACTGCCGGCGAGCTTCGCCAGCGAACGGATAGTCTTCGAAGACCCCACGACGTGATCAGGTTGTGGCTGGTCGCGGAAAAGTGAGGCAGCCTCAGAGATGACCTCGCGGGCGTGCTTGGCCAGGGCATCCATCTCGTGAGGCGTCGGCGGGTCGCTGTGTAGGTGGGATATGGTCGAACGCCCCGCCCCGAGGGGGAGCGACACCGCGATATCAGGGTATTCGTCGTTGCCCTGCGTGATCTCGAGTGAGCCTCCGCCGATGTCGAAGACCAGGATGTTCCCCGCCGACCAACCGTACCAGCGACGAACCGCAAGGAACGTGAGTCGGGCCTCCTCCTCGCCGCTCAAGACCTGAAGGTCGACGCCCGTTTCGTTGTGTACGCGCCGGAGCGTCTCTGCACCGTTGGTTGCCTCGCGGATCGCGGAGGTGGCCATGGGCAGAAACGCGTCGAGCTTCTGGCCCTCCGCGATATCCACGGCGGATTGCACGGCATCGACGATGGCTTTCACTCCCAGCTCGCTGATCGACCCGTCCTCCGTAATGTAACGCATGAGGCGCAGTACCGACTTATGCGACGTCGTCGGCACCGGGCCCGCGCCGGGGTGGGCATCGACAACGAGCAGATGGACAGTATTGGATCCCACATCGAGCACACCTAAACGCATACTACGAGAGTATCGGACTTAGCCGACGGGCATCGTGACCAGGCATGCTGGGCTGCTAATTCAACACAATAATGCCGAGATTGAGGCTGGCCGCAAAACATAGCCACGCGAGGTAGGGGAGAAGGATCAGCGCTGCGATCCGTGACCATCGCCGTGCCAGCACAATGAGCCAAGCAACACATCCAATGAGTGCGGTCATGATGCCGAGAGCGATCCACCAGGCAATTGCGCCGACGGCCGGGTAGCCCGCGAAGAATACCGGGGTCCAAGCCGCGTTAAGGGCGAGTTGCGCGATGAACACGGCGAGGGCTGGACGGGCGCGATTGTGGGTGCCTCCACCAACGAAGCCCGCCCGCCAAATGAGAAAACCGGCGACAGCTACACAGAAATACAGGAGCGTCCAGGCAGGGCCGAAGAGCCAGTTGGGTGGGTTCCATGGCACCTTGGTGACGTCCGCGTACCAGCCGAGGGTGTTGCCAGCTGAAGCGATTCCTCCGAAGCCCGCGACAGCAACGACCGCGGCGAGAAACAGGGCGCAGGCCGTTACCTGCCGTGCGGTTGAGGCCTGAACTCGGGTACGGGTGGTTTTCACCTTGTTCACACTAGCGCGCTTCCCCCCGTTGCCATACGCATGAAATCCGTGTTGAGCTCGATGACCTCTGACGAATCAAGACTAATCTCCTGGGCCCGTCTTGGGTCCTGCGGTTTTGACTGCGGGAGGGCACGGTTACCACTCAGCGCGAGCAGCTCAGACACTCCTCGTGCGACGCGGGACGCAATAGCTTCGGCGCGGTCAGATCCCCAATCCTCGGGGGCGAAGAAGATAACGGTCGGCACGACGAGCGCGCGCATATAGCCGAACAGCGCCCTGACCTCGACGTCCAGTGCGAGCGAGTGCCGAGCCGTCCCTCCCGTTGCGGTGAGGAGCGCGGGCGTGCCTACCAGGGCATCCGTGTCAAGGATGTCGATGAAACTCTTGAATAACCCGCTATAGGAACCCTTGTAAATCGGGGTCGCGGCGACCACAGCATCCGCCGAATCGACCAGGTCGAGCGCGACCTGAAGCTCGGGCGAGGTGTGGCCAGACACGATTGCGTTCGTGATATCCGCGGCGAGCGCGCGCAGCTCGATGGTCGACACACGGATGCCCGTCCCCGACTGGCTGCGAATCTGGGCCTCGATCTGCCCCGCGAGCATCGAGGTTGTCGAGGGGGTGCCGACACCCGCGCTGATGATAACGATGTTGGTCATGATTTCTCCCTGAGCTGGCTGCAGAGCTCGATGAGCTGCAGTAACTGATCGTGGTCGAGCGCCTGGTCCATCTGGGACGCAACCGTGGTAGCGTGTTTGCGTCCAATGCTGCGCTGTAACTCTCTGCCCTTGTCTGTCAGGCATACGTTAACGCTGCGTCCGTCCAAAGGATCTTGGCTGCGCCTTACGAGCCCCCTTTTTTCGAGGCGTTCCGCCATTCGTGAGAGCGACGGTTGGCTGAGCAGAATTTTTTCGTTCAGTTCGCAGAGGCGAAGCCCTGTCTCCGGGCCTTTGGTGAGCGCGTAGAGCACATCATATTCGCGTATTGAGAGGTCCTGCCAGATGTTCTCGGCGGTGAAGATTCGCATCAACGAAACTTGAGCTTGAAAGAGCGATTCCCAGGCCTCGTTGGCTAATCGGATATTTCGCTGAGTGCCTGCGCTCTGAGGGCGTGTATCGGGTGTGTCCTCTTCTGAAAGATATGCGGTCATGAGTTACGCGGCTCTTCCATCGTCGGGGGATGCCCCGGTAACGTCGTCGACAGCCGTGATACGTTTCTCGCCCTGTAGCGTTCCGGCGGCGCGCGCTGCTTCCACGAGGCTCTGGTGCGTCGGGGCTTCCGGAGTTCCCGGCTTCTGACGCTTCGCGGTTTCGGCGCGCAACACGGGGAGCACCTCTTCACCGAGAAGATCCAGCTGCTCCAGAACCGTCTTCAGGGGTAGGCCTGCGTGGTCGATAAGGAAGAGCTGACGTTGATAATCGCCGAAATACTCCCGGAAGGTAAGCGTCTTGTCAATTATCTCCTGGGGGCTACCGACCGTGAGCGGGGTCTGATCCATGAAGTCTTCCATCGATGGTCCGTGCCCGTAGACGGGGGCATTGTTGAAGTAGGGACGGAACTCGTCACGAGCCGCCTGCGAATTCTTGCGCATAAAGATTTGGCCGCCTAGCCCAACGATCGCCTGCTCGGGAGTTCCGTGGCCGTAGTGCGCGTAGCGCTCGCGGTAGAAGCCGATGAGCTGCATGTAGTGTTCTTTGGGCCAGAAAATGTTGTTGGCGAAGAATCCGTCCCCATAGTAGGCGGCCTGCTCGGCAATCTCGGGGGTCCGAATTGATCCGTGCCACACGAAGGGCGCTACTCCGTCTAACGGGCGTGGCGTCGAGGTGAAGCCCTGCAGCGGAGTCCGGTACTTGCCGCTCCAGGTAACAGTTTCTTCCCTCCAGAGTCTGCGCAGCAGGTTGTAGTTTTCGAGCGCAAGCGGAACGCCCTCTGCTATGTTCTTGCCGAACCAGGGGTAGACGGGGGCGGTGTTGCCGCGTCCCAGCATGAGGTCCATCCGGCCGTCGGAGAGGTGCTGCAGCATCGCGTAGTCTTCGGCGATCTTGACGGGGTCGTTTGTCGTAATCAGCGTCGTGGAGGTTGAGAGGATGATGCGTTCGGTTTGTGCCGCTATATAGCCAAGCATCGTTGTGGGAGAGGATGGGACAAACGGGGGATTGTGGTGTTCGCCCGTCGCGAAGACGTCGAGACCAACCTCTTCCGCCTTGCGCGCTATTGCCATTGTTGCTTTGATCTTTTCGCCCTCGGTCGGGGTAATGCCCGTCGTGGGGTCCTGGGTTACGTCTCCAACGGTAAAAATGCCGATTTGCATGTCGGGAATGCCTTTCACTAATTACATGCGTTTGCATGTATCGATGAATGTAACGCACTGGGGGATCAAATATTCCCGCCCCTGTAGACTGAAAGTGTTGCAGCGTCGCTGACGACTTATCGACTACCCAGCAGGCAGGTCCCTATGTCAGATCCCCAGCCGAACATCCCAGCACCGGCCAGCGTGCCTCCAGCACCACTTGCTCTCGCCATCCGCGGTTTCTACAAGCGTTTCGGCGACAAGATTGCGGTGAATGGAATCAGCCTTGATGTTCCTACCGGATCCTTTTTCGGTCTTGTGGGTCCAAACGGAGCCGGAAAAACAACGACTCTGTCGATGGCGACAGGCCAGCTGCGCCCCGATGCCGGTCAGGTTTGGATCCACGGGCAGGACGTCTGGCAGGATCTGGTCGCGGCAAAAAGCCTGGTGGGTGTCCTCTCCGACGGGGTCCGACTTTTCGACAGGCTCACGGGCGAACAGCTCGTCACCTATTCCGGTCTCCTCTCTGGAATGGACCGAGACACCGTCAAAGTACGTGTTGCAGATCTGCTCAAACTGCTCGATCTGGAGCAGGCCGCCGGTACCCTTGTCGTCGACTACTCCGCCGGGATGACCAAGAAGATCGCCCTAGCCTGCGCCCTCGTGCATGCCCCGCGTCTCCTGGTCCTCGACGAGCCGTTCGAGTCGGTAGACCCGATTTCGGCCGCGAATATCCGAGACATCCTGCACGGCTATGTCGCCTCCGGCGGAAGCGTGATCGTCTCGAGTCACTCGATGGATCTCGTAGAGCGTATGTGTGACCATGTCGCGGTGATTGCCGACGGCCGCGTGCTCGTAGCAGGCACAATCGAACAGGTACGAGCGGGCTCATCGCTCGAAGACCGTTTTGTTGAACTCGTTGGCGGACGCCACCACTCGGAAGGTCCCGAATGGTTACGCATCTCTTAGGGCTTCGATATCTAGTCCTGAAAAACTCTCTCAAACGCAGCCCCTGGCAGCTCGTGGCAGTGATCCTGGGCGGGCTTTACGCCCTGGGCGTGCTGGCCGTTGTCGTCGCGGGTCTCTTCGCCCTCAGCTTCGGAGACGTGACCCTAGCGCGCACGGTGACGGTGCTGGGAGGTTCCGCGCTCGTTCTGGGGTGGGCGGTCATCCCTTTGGTGAGCAGCGGTATCGAGCAGACCCTTGACCCGGCCAGGCTCGTGACGTTTCCGATTCCCCTGAGTCAGCTACTTGTTGGCCTCACCATGGCAGGTGTGCTCGGAATCCCGGGCATCGTGACGACTATCGCATCTCTCGCGACGGCCCTGACATGGTGGAAGCACCCGGCAGCTGCCGTCATCGCCATCGTATGCGCCGCAATCGGCGCGCTGACCTGTGTGATTGCCTCGCGCACAGTGTCTGCCCTGAGCTCACGTCTGGCCTCCGGCCGACGGTTTAAGGAAATCACGGGAATCCTCATCATTATCCCGCTGATTTTTCTCGGCCCCATTTTTGCGAGCCTCGCTGCCGGGGCTGCCGGAATCACCGACATCCCCGCGATAGCGGATGCCGTTGCCTGGTCTCCACTCGGAGCCATCTGGGCGGTGCCCTCCGAGGTCGTGCTCGGAAGCTACGGGGATGCGATAGTCAAGTTTGTCATCGGGGTCGCGACCCCTGCGGTGCTTATGCTCCTGTGGAAGAGAAGCCTCGCGTCCTCCCTCTACACCGCGCCGCGTTCGTCGTCCCGGACCAAGCGACGAGGCAAGCTTGGGTTCTTCGACTTCTTGCCTGGAACGCCAACGGGTGCTGTTGCCGCGCGCGCTCTCACGTATTGGATGCGTGACCCGCGCTACGCCCGCCAACTGATCGTTATTCCCCTTTTGCCGGTATTTCTATATGTCAGCTCGATCAATAGGGAAGGAACGCCTTTTCTGTTTAGCGCTTCCGCACCATTTGTTGCCATGATTCTCTCCATCACGATCTACGCGGACATCTCGTTCGATGGCACGGCCTATGCCACGCATATGGCGGCCGGGTTGCGGGGACGCGCTGATCGCGCGGGGAGGGTTATCGCTGTGTCGCTGTTTGCGGTTCCGCTCGTGATCATCATCTCGATTGCCACTTCCTGGGTAACAGGTACCTGGAGCATTTTGATGCCTATTATGGGCATCTCTCTCGGCCTATTACTCACCGGATTCGGTGTTTCCAGCGTCGTATCTGCCCGCATGGTGTTTCCCGTTCCCAATCCGGGGGACAGCCCGTTTAAATCTACGCCGGGCGGCGGGGTGACGAGTACCCTGGCGATGTTCGCCGCGTGGGGCATCCTGATCGGGCTGGCGCTACCGGAGCTAATCCTGGTTATCGTCGCCATCACGGTTGGGTCAATTCCGCTCGGCGGGCTCGCGCTACTGGTTGGCATTGCGTTGGGCGTGCTCTTCGCAATAATCGGAATCCGTATGGGAGGAGCGACGCTGGATCGCCGGTCGCCGGAACTGCTCGTGCAGCTCCAACGTATCGCCAGCTAGGGCTTTTGTCGAACGGCGGATGCTATACCGGCCGACACGAGGAGCAGGCCAGCGAGGACGAAGCCACCCGTTACGAGCATCCCCGGGCTGTACACTCCAGGGTTCAGCGCCAGGACGATCACGGAGCAGGCGAAGCCGATAAGGATCACACCCCACATGATGGTCGACAGCCGTGCGGTGAGTGGTTTATCCTGCGGTTTTCCTGCGGAGTTATTGGTAGCCTGTGGATCAGAGGGCGTATTAGTCATTTTTTGCTCCGTTCGTGGTGATCGTGAGGGTGGTGTTACCGATAAGGCTCCAGACCCGGACCGTCGTCGTATCGCGGGGCATCGAAACGCTATCGCTCACTAGCTGACCCTTTTTGACGGGAATACGGCTGTTGATGAGAACACCGTTTTGATCGCGAGAGGACTCCGGCTTGTTCCTACTGTTATCAACGTTGACCGCCCCGATGAGAGTGTTTGTCTCGACGATGACGGGTGACGAACTCGGCAAGACGATTGTGGTGCTCCCCGCGGGAAGCCACACATCCACGATCCCGCCGATATCGGCTGACGGGCGGTCGAGCTCAGTCAGGTCGAGGGTCGGGCTTCCCGCAATAACCGCAAAACCCTGCTGTTGCGACGGGCTTGCCTCCGTAACGCTCCACGAGGGAGTGCCCACGAGGGCAAATTGTGTGTGCCCAATGGGGAAAAAGCCCGTCACGAATATGCCAACGATAGACAAGAAGACCCAAAACCCAAGGCCGTCGCTGGTCTTACCTCGGACGCCTGCCACGATCACAGCCGCCCCGATTATCGCGAGAGCGCTCGCGATTCCGATGATTGCGGTGACGTTGGCGCTGTTCTCGAAGAGCGATGCCACGGTTGCTGCGCTTGCGCCGACGATAACCGCGAGACCAAGCGCAATCGCGATAAAGCCGGCGCTGAGATGCTTTCGCTTATGCTCACGCCTATAGTCTTCCCTGGCCTGGTGGCGCTGGGCGCGGGCATCCATCCGCTGACTTCGGAAGTCGGCATTCTGACTGAACCTCTCGTCCGACGTGCGCTGTTGTTCGCTCGACGCTTGGTTTGGGTGGGCTTGGTTTGGTTGGGTCAGGTGCGGCTGCGTGTGACCAGAATGCGTCTGGCTCCACTGGTCGGATGCGTTGCTCTCTTCAGGAGAAAGTACCCAGGCCGATCCGTTCCAGACATAACCGCCCTGCGGGTTTGTTGCAGAGTTTGTGGGCATATCTTTCGGATAGTTATCGGTCCACTGGTTATTCTCGGTCCGCTGCTCGTTACTTTTCCACTCCTCCTTGTTTTTACCGATCTTCTGTACGACAAAAATTGCGAGCCAGACAGTGGCGATAACTACGATGATCGACCACATCGTGCGGAAGAGGATCGCCAGCCAATCGGGCATCCCCCACCATCCGGGAGGGCCCTGCCACCAGAGCCCCTGGAAGGACGGAACCAGCGAGACCAGTAGGAGCGCCCCGATTGCCCAGATCGCGCTTGTTGCGATCCCTCGCAGAGCTTGCTCAAGGTGGATGAGTCCGCGTGAATCGGGGAGGAGCAGCCAGGCAGCGGCGTATAGAAGCAGAGCTGGCCCGCCGAAGATCGCGACGACGATTACTAACCCTCTGACGATCAGGGGGTCGATGCCGATACGATTGGCGATCCCGCCGCATACCCCGGCAACCCATGAATCATCGCTGCGGGTAATGTCGAGCGACCGTATCCACCGGAAAAATCCGGCCCCGGGATCTGTCTTAGCGGTGTTGCTTCCGGGTGTGTTGTCTCCGGGCGAAGGAGGAGTGTGCTGCGTCATAGTCCAAGCATTCCGCAGCCGTTAGGTTCCGGCTATGGGGTACAACCCTGAACCTACCCTGAACCTCGCCTCATACGGTGCCGTGAGCGCGCTTTTACATAGATAACGTGTTTTGATAGCTATGTGGCTACTTCGGTAATGATTCGCCCCCGCGTAAGGATAGTGGGTGGGGTGTGCGCCGGTCTTGCCCAGAACACGGGATTGCCCGTCGCCCTTGTGCGCAGCATTATCGTGATGTTATCGGCCGCGGGTGGTGCCGGTGTTGCTCTCTATGCGTGGCTGTGGGCGACCACGCCGACAGCAGACGGCTCCATACCGCATCGGCGAGCCGGGCAGATATTACAGCCCCCAGCGCCCGGTGTCGAGGCATCACCTGGGTCGCTAGGGGATGCCGCGGTCGGCTCGTCCTCTCCCGAGCGGAGCGCGTGGACTCGGCTTCCCATCACGGAAATACTCCTGGGCTTTGCCCTGCTTTCTATAGGTTTTGCGCTGTTCGCACGAGGAATCGGGATCGATGTCTCTCTTGCGGTCGTTGTTCCCCTTGTGGTGGTCAGCGCTGGTGTCGGGCTGTCGTGGCGGCAATTTGGTTCCGCAGCACAGGGCGGATCCAACTCGTTTATTCGCGGGCTAGGCGCTTTGATCCTTGTCGCCCTCGGCATCCTGCTCTTTTTTGTGACCATCGAAAATCTTAACGTGTGGACGGTCGTTATGGCCGCGTTCGCTGTTCTTCTTGGCGTCGCCGTCGTCGTCGCGCCCTGGTTGGTTCGGCTCAACCGCGATCTTCTTGACGAGCGCGCGGCACGGGTTCGCGACATCGAAAGGGCTGAGATCGCGTCGCACCTGCACGATTCGGTCTTGCAGTCCCTCGCTTTGATTCAACAGAAGTCGGATGTTCATAGCGACGTGGCGAGAATTGCTCGCGCTCAGGAACGAGAATTGCGCGAATGGCTTTTCGGCCGGGACAAAAACTTTGCCACGGGTGCCAATAGCTCAAGTTCCCGCAAAACCGGTGCCAGTAACACCGATGCCTACAACACGAATATTGCCGACCAGATTCGCCGGATTGCAATAGCGATAGAAGCCGACCATGCCGCGCGTTTTGATGTGGTTGTTGTGGGTGCGAGCCCTGACGGAGGGTACGAGACGCTCGTGGCCGCAGCTCGGGAATCGATGCTTAACGCGGCGCGTCACGCTGGTGGAACGGTCTCCGTTTTTTTGGAGGCTGGGCCGAAATTGATCGAAATCAGCGTCGTTGATCGGGGATCTGGTTTCGATCTCGACGACATTCCCGAGGATCGGCAGGGCGTTCGGGAGTCAATCCTCGGACGAATGGACAGAGCCGGTGGAACCGCTCGGATATCTCGCGGACCCGGCGGCGTCGGAACTGAAATTCGCTTGCAGCAGCCGCTTCATCCCTCCACGAAGACAGAAGAAAGAAACCCCTCATGACACTGAACTCCGATGCGCTCACCGTAATTATCGTCGACGATCACTCTATCTTTCGGAGCGGCCTGAGGGCGGAGCTTGACTCGGATCTGGAGGTGGTTGCGGAAGCTCCGAACGTTGACGATGCGATAGCTCTCATCACGGAACTCAAGCCGAGGGTCGTACTTCTTGACGTTCACCTTCCCGGCGGGAGAGGCGGAGGCGGTGCGGAAGTTCTCACCCGGTCCGCGCCCTCTTGCCCCGCTACCGTTTTCCTTGCCCTCAGCGTCTCCGACGCGGCGGAAGACGTGGTCCGCGTGATCCGGGCGGGTGCAAGAGGTTATATCACCAAGAGCACATCCGGCGCCGAGGTCTCTCAGGCTGTCCGAAGGGTCGCCGACGGCGACGCGGTTTTTTCGCCCAAGCTCGCAGGGTTTGTTCTTGACGCGTTCGGTGCTGCCGCGGGTGAAACGGCCCAGATTCAGGACGAACTCGACAGGCTTTCTGCCCGTGAACAGGAAGTAATGCGCCTCATCGCTAGGGGATACAGCTATAAAGAAGCAGCGGCCGAGTTGTTTATCTCGGTAAAGACTGTTGAAACCCACGTTTCTGCGGTACTTCGCAAATTGCAATTCTCATCACGTCATGAGCTCACAGCATGGGCCCTGGAACGCAAGATCCTGTAGCCGACCGTTATGGTTGGCCGGAGATTTACTCGCCGAGTTCTTGGTAGGTCTTATCTTTGTCGCGCAGAGCCACCGACCCGATGGCGATCGCTAGTGTGCATCCCCAGATAACCCAGGTGAGCACAGTGCGCCAATCGCGGGGGCTATTCTGAGTCTTTTTGACTGTGCTGAACAGGCCCATGACAGAACCGATCACACCGCCGTTGAGCAGATACTTAGAGAAAGACATCATCAACCTTACGTTTATTACCTACGACTACGTTACCGCAGCGAAGCTGGGAACCTAAGTTGTCAAGTGCTCTTAGCGCCCCGGTCGTAAACCGGAGAGTCGCTTCATACCGCGTTGCAAGCGATCTCGTTGCAGACGCTCACGCGGTGCCGATGCATTCTTATCGGCAGGGCGATTGGTGTGTTCCTGGGCGAACTCGCGAGTCTCCACGAGCATCGCCAATCGATCCTCAGGGGTCTTCGCCTTCCTCGTGTTAACCTCGGCGACTATGCTGCCAGACCAGTCCTTCGCGGCAAGCGCCTGAAGGACCTCCGCTACGGGTTGCCCTCCCTTCCCGGGAAGAAGATGCTCGTCAAAAACTTTGCCCTCATCGAGGGAACCGGAACCGTCGCACAGGTGAACGTGCTTGAGCGAGTCGCCGAGAGTCGTCATAATCTCAAAAGAGTCTTGTCCGGAAAGTGCGGCGTGCGAGAAATCGAGAGTGGTAGCTGAACAATCGAATTGGGTCACGTCCCAGCCAGGCGAATACGCCTTCACGCTCTTACCCTTCACTGTCCAGGGGAACATGTTTTCCACGGCGATCCGAACGCCGTAGGCCTCACTCGTTTCCTCGACGATCTCGAGGAAACGCTCGGCATATTCGGCCTGCCAGCGAAAAGGAGGGTGCACGACAACCGTATCCGCGCCCAGATTCCTGGTGAGCTCGGCGGTTTTTTCGAGCTTGACTTTCGGGTCCGTGCCCCACACGAAGTGGGTGAGGAGGAGAACGGGGGCATGGACAGAAAGTACGGGCATCCCGAATTGATCGGAAAGTTCCCGGAGCGACGTAACATTCTGGGTGCGCTTATCGCGCGTCACCATGACCTCAACGCCGTCAAACCCGGCTTCTGAGGCAAGGCGAAAGCCGCTCGACAGATCGAGCGGGTACACGCTGGAAGTGCTCAGTCCTAAACGAATCATTAAAGCTCACAATAGTGTCTCAAGCTGGGGATTTGAACAAATCTGGCGAAAGATGTCAGTGAAACTATCTGGAAGATGTGGCGCGGCTCGTCCTCAGATCCTGATAGTGTGGAAATTCACGAAGGAGGAACCTGTGGCCGTGAATAATCACAGTCCTCGGGTAACCGGTGGAAAACACGATTTTGTGTGCGTGTCTAATCGGCTGCCCGTTGACAGAGTTATCGATGCTGATGGCAATGCAACGTGGAAGACCTCGCCCGGCGGCTTAATCACCGCGATGGAGGCAGTGATGCGCGAAAAGGGCGGTGCGTGGATCGGCTGGCCCGGCGTGGCCGACGAAATTTTTGAGCCGTTCGTGGATGGCGCCATCGACATCTACCCCGTCGTATTGACATCTCAGGACGTCGAGGAATTTTACGAGGGATTTTCGAACGACACGATCTGGCCGCTGTATCACGATGTGATCGCACCGCCCGCATACCACCGTGAATGGTGGGTCACCTATCAGCGGGTCAACCAGCGCTTTGCAGAGGAAGCCGCACGGCTTGCAACAATCGGAGCCACCGTGTGGGTGCACGATTACCAGCTGCAATTGGTGCCACGCATCCTCCGCAGCTTACGGCCCGATCTTACGATCGGTTTTTTCAACCACATCCCCTTCCCTGCCTACGGCATTTTCTCTCAGCTGCCCTGGCGCAAGCAGATCATCAACGGTGTTCTCGGGGCGGACGTCATCGGTTTCCAACGACCAGCAGACGCCGGAAACTTTCAGCGATCTGTGCGGCGTCTCTTCGGATACGAGACGAAAAGTTCTCGCGTGTGGGAACCCCAATCTGACGGTACGTATCGCACGATCGTGGCCAAGAGCTTTCCCATCTCGATCGATAGCGCCAGCTTCGAGGCGCTCGCCAAGCATCCCGCGGTACAAGAACGTGCCCGTGAGCTCAGGAGCCAGCTGGGACAAGACAAGCTCATCATGTTGGGGGTCGACAGGCTCGACTATACCAAGGGCATCCGCCATAGGTTGAAGGCTTTTAGCGAGTTGCTCGCCGATGGTCGGCTCAGCCTCGAAAAAACCACGCTGGTGCAGGTCGCGAGCCCTAGCCGGGAACGGGTAGAAACCTACCGTCAGCTTCGTGACGAGATTGAGCTCACTGTCGGCCGAATCAACGGCGACTACGGAAGCATTGCCGACACGGCCGTTCACTATCTGCATCACGGTTATCCTCGCGAAGAAATGGTGGCACTGTACCTCGCCGCAGATGTGATGCTCGTTACTGCCCTTCGCGACGGCATGAATCTGGTGGCAAAAGAGTACGTCGCCACTCGTTTCGATCGCAGGGGAGTACTGATCCTCAGCGAGTTTGCTGGCGCATCTGACGAGCTCAAGCAAGCTCTGCTGGTCAATCCTCACGATATCGAAGGACTCAAAGACAGCATTTTGCAGGCAGCCACGATGAGCGAGGCGGAACAAGAGAAGCGGATGCGGTCCCTCCGACGCCGAGTCGCGGAATACGATGTTGCTCGCTGGTCACGCTCCTTCTTGAGTGCAATGGATGAGTCGCGGGTTGGTCGGGAGGCCGAGGAAAACTGGGGATGGATGGACAGCCCCGCCGAGAAGTCGAGTGTCACCGTTGGTTAACCCCAGTGAGCACTATTCTGTCGAACTCGATGAAGCGCTTCGAACTTTTGTCGAGCGCCCATCCCTGCTGATCGCCCTCGATTTCGACGGAACAATCGCGCCCGAGGTCGACCGCCCCGAGGACGCCAGGGCTACCCCCGATGCGCAAGACGCTATCCAACGACTGGCTCACCTGCCGGATGTCTCCATCGCTCTTGTCTCGGGGAGGGCGCTTGCGTCGCTTCGGCAGGTGGCTCAGGTCTCCGCAGAGGTCTATCTGGTCGGCTCGCACGGTGCCGAGGTCCACATCCCCGGTGAGGACGTGATGCTCGGACTGACCACGGAAGAGGAACGCATCGTTGCCCAACTCGGCGAGGTCCTTTCGGCTTCTGTCGACGGTATCGAGCACGCCTGGGTCGAGGCGAAACCCGCCGGATTCGCCGTTCATACTCGCCTATGCTCCGAAGCCGACGCCCTGGTAGCCCGACAGAAAGCCCATGAGGCGGCCGATGCGCTGGAAACCACCCGGGGGATTACGCTGAAACTTCGCGGCGGCAAAAACGTTGCAGAGTTTGCCGTGCGAGAGACTACCAAAGGCGAAGGCATCCGCTTTCTCCAACAGCAGATCAAGCCTCACGCCACGCTTTTTGCGGGCGACGATGTCACCGACGAGGACGGGTTCCGTGCGCTCGGCTTTGCCGACCTCGGCATCAAGGTCGGCGAGGGCCAGACAGATGCGCGGTATCGCGTTGCTTCGCCCGTCGAAATGGCTCGGGTGTTGCACGGGCTAGCCGAGCTCCTCGAGAGCCGCTAGGAAGCTACCACTGCCCGGGCTTATAGTCTTTCAGGAAGACGCCGTAGATGTCCTCGCCCGCCTCGCCGCGCACGATGGGATCGTAGACGCGTGCCGCCCCATCCACTAAATCGAGGGGCGCGTGGAATCCTTCCGCCGCCAGCCTGATCTTTGTGGGATGGGGGCGCTCGTCCGTAATCCAGCCGGTGTCAACGCTCGTCATGAGGATGCCGTCGGTTGCGAACATCTCTTTGGCGCTGGTGCGTGTGAGCATGTTGAGCGCGGCTTTGGCCATGTTCGTATGAGGATGCCCAGGTCCCTTGTAGCCGCGACCGAAGACGCCCTCCATTGCCGACACGTTCACCACATAGGTCCGACCGGATTCTGCTGCGGCCATCGACGAACGCAGCTTGCTGATCAGGATAAACGGTGCCGTCGAGTTGCACAGCTGCACCTCAAGAAGTTCGAGCGGGTCAACATGCTCGACATTTGTGACCCAGCTATTGGTATCGATCACGTCGGGGATGAGGCCACCCGCGTCAATCGCGGAGCCGTTCTTGTGCTTCTCGATAGAGGATGCCCCTGGCGTCATCGCGAGCTCCGTCAGGTCCGCCGCAGTCAAGTGACCGGCACCCATGTTTGCGGCCGCCGCGAGTATGGGGTGGCTTAGCACGGATGCCTCCAGCGCTAGTGGATGCGCATCATTCGTATGGCCGAACGTCACGATATCCACGGGATGGTCGAGGGGCAGTGCCGAGCTCTCGGCCTCTACGAGGGCGGAGTATGCGCCGGGGGAGCGGCGAACGGTCTGGGCAGCGTTGTTGATGAGGATGTCGAGCGGTCCTTGCTCGGCGACCGACTCCGCGAGGGCGATCACCTGTGCCGGGTCGCGCAGATCAATGCCGACGACCCGGAGACGGTGTAACCACTCCTCGGAGTCTGGCATCGCGGCGAAGCGGCGAACGGCATCCTTCGGAAATCGAGTGGTAATCGTCGTGTGCGCGCCATCCCGCAAAAGCCTCAGGGCAATGTACATGCCGATTTTTGCCCGGCCGCCGGTGAGGAGGGCGCGCTTTCCCGTGAGATCGGTCCGGGCATCCCTCTTCGCGTGGCTCATCGTCGCGCAACTGGGGCAGAGCTGATGATAAAACGCGTCGACGAGGGTGTATCGCTGCTTGCAGATGTAGCACGGGCGGGCAACGATAAGCTCGCCGGCTATGGGTTGGTCGGTTCCGCTGCGGAGGTCGGCGCCCTTCGTTTCGTCGTCGATGCGGCTGGGAGCGCCCGTGGCGGTCGCGGCGATAACGGCCTTATCGGCTGACTGGATGCGTTCGCGTTTGATGGCTCTGCGCGACATCTTGACCGATTTAAACATCTTCGCAGTTGCCTGGCGCACCGCGTTGAAGTCGGGGTCGCTCTCGTCGAGATCGCTGAGGGCCGCTAGTACCCGAAGGGTGGTCTCAAGGTCGCGTGGATCAACTTTTGAGGGAGTCTCGGAAGGCATTACTCGATTGTACCGCGCAAACCTGGGCCGAGCGGGACAATCGGTCGATGCTACGGCAGCGGCGGGAACGCAGGCGGGTGAATTTTTCCCATCTCTTCGAGAACCCGGATCACCTGGCAGCTGTATCCAAATTCGTTGTCGTACCAGACATACAGCACCAGGTGTTTTCCATGGCTATTCGTCGCTAGGCCGTCGACGATACCCGCCTTGCGCGAACCCACGAAGTCTGACGAGACAACTTCGTTGGAATCGATGTAGTCGATTTGTTTGCGCAAGGGTGAAGTCAGCGATACATCGCGCAGATATGAGTTGATGGTAACCTTATCGGCTTCACGTTCGAGCGTGAGGTTAAGGATTGCCATCGAAACATTTGGGGTTGGTACGCGAATCGCGTTCCCGGTGAGTTTGCCGGCAAGCTCCGGTAAAGCCTTCGCGACGGCAGAAGCGGCACCTGTCTCCGCGATTACCATGTTGAGCGCGGCGGATCGTCCCCGTCGGTCGCCCCTGTGGAAATTATCAATGAGGTTCTGATCGTTCGTGAACGAGTGCACTGTCTCGACGTGACCATGAATGACGCCGTATTCGTCGTTGATGACTTTGAGCACTGGCGTGATGGCGTTTGTTGTGCAGGAGGCGGCAGTAACGATCGCGTCGCTATCCTCGATGTTGTCATGGTTGATGCCGTGCACGATGTTTTTGAGTGAGCCCTTTCCGGGGGCAGTGAGAACGACGCGTGCGGCTCCTTTCGATTGCAGATGCTGGGACAGGCCCTCCTCATCCCGCCAGCGACCCGTGTTGTCAACGATGATCGCGTCGTGGATGCCGTAGCCGGTGTAGTCGATGGTTGCAGGGTTATCCGAGTAGATCACCTGAATATAGACACCGTTTGCGCGGATGGCATTGTGTTCGTAGTCGACAGAAATCGTCCCATCGAATGGTCCGTGTACCGAGTCGCGGCGCAGCAGGCTTGCGCGTTTGTCCAGATCGTTCTCTGCGCCCTTGCGGACGACGATGGCACGCAGTCGTAGCCCGTAGTCTCCTCCGGAGTATCCGATCAGGATTCGTGCGAGCAAGCGACCTATTCGGCCAAAGCCGTAGAGCACTACATCAGTTGTCTCGCGGGGCAAGCGTGGGTTGTTACCCTCGTTGTCGATGACGCTTCGTAGTGTGGCAGCGAGGTAGCGTTCGAGCTCTTCATCAGAGCTGCCCTGATGAGAGGGTGTGTAGTCCGAGAGGAGTCCGGCAAGATCGATTGAGGATGCCCCCGGCTGCAAGGCACTGATCGCCTGCAGTAGGGGGAGCGTATCGTGAACGGAGAGTTCTTTGTCGTCTACTTGGCGCGCGAATCTGTGGGCTTTGAGAATGTTGATTGCCGATTGGTTCACGAGACTGCGCCCGTGAATTGAAGTGACGACACCGAAGTCCCTGTATAGCCGGCCGATGACGGGGATCATCGCCTCTGCGATTTCCTGTTTCTGGAGCCAGTCACTGAGGTGGGCGTCGGATGTGTGTTTCACGTATCGATCCTTCATCTTTGGGGAGTTAAACGACAAACGGGAACATGCACTAATGATAAAAATCATTATCGTGCAGTTCCCGTAACACTCAGCTTAGCTGAGTGCGCCGTGCTTTAAGACAGTTAGGCGATTATTTCGATCCACCCTGTGCGTATTCGGCAGTGTTCTCGATGAGGCGCATCATTTGTGCGTGGAGTACTGAGATTTCTTCCCAGTTCATCCCAAGGCGCTTTGACATTTCCTTTGGTACACTCTCTGCTTCCTTGCGCATTGCCTTTCCGCGTTCGGTCAGAGCGATGGACAGCGTGCGCTCGTCTTCAGGAAGACGGGTGCGGGTCAGGAGACCCTGCTGTTCGAGGCGCTTCACGAGCGGCGAAAGAGTTCCCGCTTCCTGGCGCAGCAATTCGCTGAGTTTGCTCAGCGATAGCGGTTCAAACTCCCACAGTGCAAGCATTACCAAATACTGCGGGTGTGTGATCCCCATTGGTGCCAATACGTCACGGTATGCGCTCACGACGCTACGTGACGCTACCGTTAGGGCGAAGCAGATCTGGCTATCCAGCGATAGCAGGTTTTTTTCTTTTTTACTCACGGTCATCTCCAAGTTGTGTGAACTAATTGGGTGAAGTTTCCGTCACCCCCCGATAAACGATAATAACGCGAATTCGTGTGTAAAAGCTCTGCGTCACATAAAGTTTTCTGAATAGCGTAGAGTTAATGCCTAGACTGTTCATCTATTTATTTGATACATTGGAAAATTATGCCTACAACCTTTAGTAAAAAAGATGCCGAAAAGTCGGCCGAAAACACGATGTCAGGGGGGTCTTCAACCCTGCTCACTGTCGCGGTAGTGATCGTTTCTTTTGCTCTTGTCTTCGGGGGATTTTGGATGCTCGGACACGCGTTTTCACAGGAAGGTCACGAATTCACGTGGTTCTTCGGTGGGGTTCTGGTCGATGCGCTCGGGCTCTGGGTTGCGTTTGGGCTTCTACCTTGGATAGAACGGTCCAAGGCCTAATTCGCGTTCGACACGGATGGACTAGGTGTCTCCAGAGGTATCCTTGCAGCGCTACACTCGTATCATGCCTGAAATCGATATAAAACCACGCAGTCGTGAAGTGACTGACGGAATCGAAAAAGCAGCCTCGCGAGGGATGCTTCGTGCCGTCGGTATGGGAGACGAGGACTGGGATAAACCCCAGATTGGCGTCGCCAGTTCTTGGAACGAGATTACTCCATGTAACCTCAGCCTTGATCGACTTGCTCAGGGATCCAAAGAAGGCGTTCACGCGGGTGGGGGATACCCGCTGCAATTCGGCACTATCTCGGTTTCCGATGGTATCTCGATGGGCCACGAGGGGATGCACTTCTCTCTTGTTTCTCGCGAGGTCATCGCGGACTCGGTCGAGACTGTGATGATGGCCGAGCGCCTCGACGGTTCTATCTTGCTCGCGGGCTGTGATAAATCGCTTCCGGGGATGCTTATGGCAGCTGCCCGCCTCGATCTCGCCTCGGTCTTCCTCTACGCTGGCTCGATTGCCCCTGGTTGGGTCAAACTCAGCGATGGCACCGAAAAAGAAATAACGATTATCGATGCGTTTGAAGCCGTTGGAGCATGCAAAGCGGGCACCATGAGCGAAGAAGACCTCAAGCGTATTGAATGCGCGATCGCCCCGGGAGAGGGTGCCTGCGGAGGAATGTATACGGCCAATACTATGGCCAGTGTTGCTGAGGCCATGGGGATGAGCCTTCCCGGTTCTGCATCGCCGCCCAGTGCTGATCGTCGTCGCGATTACTTTGCGCATCGTTCGGGAGAGGCCGTGGTAAACCTGATCAAGAAGGGCATCACCGCCCGGGACATCATGACCAAAAAGGCTTTTGAGAACGCCATCGCTGTTGTCATGGCATTTGGCGGATCGACAAACGCCGTATTGCACCTGCTCGCAATCGCGCGCGAGGCTGAGGTTGACCTGACGCTCGAGGACTTCAACCGCATCGGCGATAAGGTTCCCCACATCGGCGACCTCAAGCCGTTCGGAAAATACGTCATGAACGATGTTGACCGTCACGGCGGAGTGCCCGTTGTGATGAAGGCTCTGCTTGACGCTGGACTAATCCACGGCGATTGCCT
Organism: Lysinibacter sp.; assembly: GCA_040400085.1. Lineage (GTDB taxonomy): Bacteria > Actinomycetota > Actinomycetes > Actinomycetales > Microbacteriaceae > HNR. The sequence continues at coordinate 49,521 of JBBAQX010000030.1, forward strand.
TACCGTTACTGGTAAAACAGTTGCTGAAAACCTCGCGGATATTAACCCGGATCCCGTTGACGGAGAGGTTATCCGTACCCTGGATAATCCCATTCACGCGTCGGGAGGGTTGACAGTTCTTCGCGGAACTTTTGCTCCCGACGGCGCCGTTGTTAAGACCGCCGGTTTTGATCTTGACGTGTTTGAGGGCCCAGCGCGTGTCTTTGAGCGTGAACGCGAAGCCATGGACGCACTGACCGAGGGCAAGATTGGCAAGGGTGATGTTGTTGTTATTCGCTACGAAGGCCCCAAGGGTGGGCCGGGTATGCGGGAGATGCTCGCGATCACCGGAGCCATCAAGGGTGCGGGATTGGGCAAAGATGTACTACTCTTAACAGATGGTCGGTTCTCGGGCGGCACAACCGGACTGTGTATCGGCCATATTGCACCGGAAGCGGTGGACGGAGGTCCAGTCGCTTTCGTTCGCGACGGCGACCTGATTCGGGTTGATATCGCCGCTCGCACGCTCGACCTACTGGTTGATCCTGACGAGCTTGCATCCCGCAGAGAAGGATGGGCTCCTCTTCCCCCGCGCTACACTCGCGGTGTTCTGGCCAAGTACTCTAAACTCGTGCATTCTGCCTCAGAGGGCGCTATCACAGGTTAACCTTGGTGCCGCACGCAAACTAACCTGAAAGAAAAAATAAGAATGACTCCGGAATCTTTTCCTGTCATCCCAACCCCTGGCGCTAGTGCAGGCCGAGGCCGCGTAAGCCAGTCTCCCGCCGGAGAACGTGTTTCCGGCGCCGAGATTGTAGTCCGTAGCCTAGAAAATCTTGGGGTAAAAGATGTTTTTGGTCTGCCGGGCGGAGCAATTTTGCCCGTGTATGACCCACTTATGGACAGCAAGAAGCTGCGTCATATCCTCGTCCGCCATGAGCAGGGGGCTGGACACGCCGCCGAGGGGTATGCCTCGTCGAGCGGCCAGGTCGGTGTGTGTATCGCTACCTCCGGACCTGGCGCTACAAACCTGGTGACAGCGATTGCGGATGCCTATATGGACTCCGTTCCTCTGCTCGCTATTACGGGACAGGTGTTTTCTACCCTCATGGGTTCTGACGCTTTCCAGGAAGCGGATATTGTCGGAATCACGATGCCAATAACTAAGCATTCGATTCTTGTGACCCGTGCCGAGGATATTCAGGACGCGATAGCGTCTGCGTACCACATCGCGTCGACTGGTCGCCCCGGTCCGGTTCTTGTCGATATCACGAAGGATGCTCAGCAAGAGGAAATCGACTTCATATGGAATCCCAAGATTGATCTGCCCGGATATCGGCCTGTAACCAAAGCGAATAGCAAGCAGATCCAGGCTGCAGCGCAGATGATCGTCGAGTCCAAGAAGCCTGTCTTCTACGTTGGTGGCGGAATCGTGCGTGCGAGAGCATCTGAGGAGCTCCGTGAGCTCGTAGATACGACAGGCGCTCCGGTTGTTACGACGCTCATGGCTCGCGGTGCTTTCCCCGACTCGCACCCGAGCCACTTGGGTATGCCCGGCATGCATGGAACCGTTCCTGCCGTTCTTGCGCTTCAGGAGGCCGACCTTCTGATTGCCCTCGGCGCTCGCTTTGACGACCGTGTTACCGGCAAGGCCGCATTGTTTGCCCCGCATGCCAAGGTGATCCACGTCGACATCGACCCCGCGGAAATCTCTAAGATTCGCGTTGCCGATGTTCCGATTGTTGGTGATGCCCGCGAGGTTCTTTCAGACTTGACAACTAGCATCGAGGTCCACGCCCGCGAGACCAAACCGGACTACTCGGAGTGGTGGGAATATCTCAACGATCTTCGCGAGAGGTTCCCGCTGGGTTATAACGAGCCCACGAACGGGTTGTTGGCTCCGCAGTACGTGATTCAGCGCATCGGTGAATTGACCGGTCCCGAGGGCGTGTATGCCGCGGGTGTTGGGCAGCATCAGATGTGGTCAGCTCAATTCATCAAGTACGAGCGTCCGAACTCGTGGCTCAACTCAGGTGGCGCAGGAACCATGGGTTACTCGGTCCCCGCGGCTATGGGGGCTAAGGTTGCGCAGCCGGAGCGGCACGTGTGGGCGATCGATGGTGACGGATGCTTCCAGATGACCAATCAGGAGCTTGCGACCTGCGTGATCAACAACATCCCGATTAAAGTGGCAATTATCAATAACTCTTCGCTGGGTATGGTTCGCCAATGGCAGACCCTGTTTTATAACGGACGCCACTCCAACACCGACCTGAACACGGGCCACGGAACGATTCGTGTCCCCGACTTCGTTAAGATGGCGGACGCCTATGGTTGTCTCGGCATCCGGGTCGAAAAAGAAGAAGAGGTGGATGCCGCGATCAAGCTCGCTCTTGAAACCAACGACCGCCCCGTTGTAATTGATTTTGTGGTGAGTGCGGATGCGATGGTGTGGCCAATGGTTCCGCAGGGCGTAAGCAATAACTACGTGCAATATGCGCGTGATCATCGGCCCGTGTGGGAAGACGAGGAGGACTAAACATGACAACTCACGTATTGAGCCTCCTCGTGGAGGACAAGCCAGGCTTGCTGACACGCGTCGCCGGTCTCTTTGCCCGTCGTGGCTTCAATATCGAGTCGCTTGCCGTTGGGCACAGCGAGATCGAGGGGCTATCGCGTATCACTGTTGTTGTTGATGTTGAGAGCTTGCCGTTAGAGCAGGTTACGAAGCAGCTCAATAAGCTGATTAACGTTATTAAAATTGTTGAGCTTGAGCCGGGTCAGTCCGTCCAGCGCGAACATATGTTGATTAAGGTTCGAGTTGACAACACTACGCGTTCGCAGGTTATTGAGGCTGTCAACCTTTTTCGCGCTCGAATTATCGACGTTGTCACGGATGCTCTTGTCGTTGAGGTCACCGGAGATACCGGTAAGACACAGGCTTTGCTGAGGATGCTTGAGCCTTATGGCATCAAGGAGATCGCACAATCCGGGCTGCTAGCTATGGGGCGCGGGTCTAAATCAATCACTGAGCGCGTTTTCAAAAACTAGCACCATACGTTCCGCACACTAATACACTGTGAAAAAACACAAACAAGGAGAAAAACACGTGACTGAGATTCACTACGACGACAATGCAGACCTGTCGCTCATCCAGGGCAAGAAGGTCGCTGTTATCGGATACGGCTCGCAGGGCCACGCACACGCCCTCAACCTGCGCGATTCTGGCGTTGAGGTTGTTATCGGACTCAAGGACGGCTCGAAGTCAATCGCAAAGGCTCAGGAAGCTGGCTTTACGGTCAAGACTGTTGCTGATGCTGCCGCGTGGGCGGATGTTATCGTCATCCTTGCTCCGGACCAGTTCCAGCGCACCATCTACGCTGAGTCAATCAAAGACCAGCTTGCGCAGGGTAAGGCCCTTGTTTTCGGCCATGGTTTCAATATCCGTTACGGTTACATCGATGCTCCCGAGGGCGTTGATGTCTTCATGGTTGCGCCAAAGGGACCGGGACACACTGTTCGCCGCGAGTTCGAGGCTGGCCGCGGAGTTCCTGTTATTGTCGCGGTTGAACAGGACGCCTCTGGCAACGCCTGGGAGCTCGCATGGAGCTATGCAAAGGCTATCGGCGGACTGCGTGCCGGCGGTATCAAGACGACCTTCACCGAGGAGACTGAGACTGATCTCTTCGGCGAGCAGGCTGTTCTGTGTGGCGGCGTTTCGCAGCTGGTGCAGTACGGCTTTGAGACCCTCACTGAGGCTGGCTACCAGCCTCAGATCGCTTACTTCGAGGTGTTGCACGAGCTGAAGCTCATCGTTGACCTCATGTGGGAGGGTGGCATCGCCAAGCAGCGTTGGAGTGTTTCCGACACGGCTGAGTATGGTGACTACGTCTCCGGACCCCGCGTGATCGATCCTTCGGTCAAGGAGAACATGAAGGCTGTTCTTGCGGATATCCAGAATGGTGCGTTTGCTAAGCGCTTTATCGATGATCAGGATGCTGGTGGAGTTGAATTCAAGGCCCTTCGTGCCAAGGGCGAGGCTCACCCCATCGAGGCAACCGGTCGCGAGCTCCGCGCGCTTTTTGCGTGGAGTCAGCAGGATGCAGACTACACGGATGGAAGCGTCGCTCGCTAGTCGTCCGAAAGTAAATTTTTTTGGGCGATATCTGTCTCCTAAATAATTGCTACACAGGCCGTCTTTCCCGCTGAGGAAAGGCGGCCTGATGCTTTGTGGGGCTAGTGTTAGTGTTATTTTTATCGTTATTAGGTCGTTGTCGATTCAACGCCTGTGCCGGAATGGGTTAGGTTGGTTATATGAGTCACACCTCGTCTGCATCCACGGTTCACGTGAGGGCCCCGGGTAAGCTCAACCTATACTTCCGAGTCGGTTCCGTGATGACCGACGGTTATCACGAGGTTGCTTCCGCGTATCAAGCGGTTTCGCTATACGAGGACGTGTGGGCGAGCGACGCCGAAGGGTTCTCGGTAAGTTTTAGCGGCTCGGTTGATACGAGCGAGCTTACGATTAACGCCGATAACCTCGCGCTGAGAGCGGCCCGCCTGCTCGCCGAGCGCACAGGCTATGCCCGGGGCGTGCATCTTCACATTGAAAAAAATGTTCCGATTGCGGGTGGAATGGGTGGCGGGTCTGCCGATGCGGCCGCAACGCTTCTCGCCTGCGATATCCTGTGGCAAACGGGGTTGAATCGCGACGAGTTGCATGAACTGGCCTCAGAGCTAGGTGCAGATGTCCCGTTTTCTCTGATGGGCGGAACGGCCGTCGGAACGGGGCGAGGCGACGAACTCAGCCCGGCTCTGGCCAAAGGCTGCTTCTTCTGGGTTCTGGTAACCGCAGATCACGGATTGAGTACACCAACCGTTTACGAGGAGCTTGATAAGCATCGTATCCGGCACAATTCGGAGATTTCGCCGGCGCCCCAGAAGCCGGTTGTGGACTCTCAGGTATTGCAGGCTCTTCGAGCGGGGGATGCCAAGATGCTTGCCGATTGCATCCATAACGATTTGCAGGTGGCGGCGTTGAATCTCGCCCCTGGGTTATCGGACACGTTGGAACTGGGGGAGGAGAACGGTGCGCTTGCGAGCATCGTTTCTGGATCAGGCCCGACAGTCGCGTTTCTCATGGAGGACGCAGCATCTTCTATCGAGCTTCAGGTCGCGTTGAGTTTGAACGGGCATCATGCTGTTCGGGCGACCGGGCCGGTCCAGGGCGCGCGTGTTATCCCTCATGCCCAGCACTGAGCGAACATGGTGACGACAGCGGTTGTCCAGCATTCCTCTGTACGGTTGCACTATGAAGTTCTCTTTCTCTGGCGTAACGCTTTTTCTCGGCGCCGCCCTTGCCGTTGTTCTCTCTGGATGTGCTGCGGAACCTCGTATAACGCCACCGCAGATCACCCAGGCACCTTCGGCTTCTCCAGCCCCGGACGATTCCGAAAACGTGCCTGAGCCAGCCGCATCTCCTCGATATGTCTTGGGCACCCTCTCTGCTTCGAATTCACTCGCAATAATCGATCCTCTGATTCGTGAGGGGAGCGCAATTATTGGTTCGATCGTGGTCGGTACGGCTCCCTGGGGCGTTGCGACCCATGTTGAGAAGCCCGGCTCAGGGGAGGGCTCGACTGCGGCTGTCACCGCCTACGTAGCTACTGCTGAGGGGCTGGCTGTTGTCGACCTGAACTCACAGACCCGCACAAGTCTTGTGCCCTTCCAGAATCAGCCAACCTCAATCAGCTACGGTGAGTATCGCCGTGGCGGCCTCGGATTAGCAGTCTCGCCTTCCGGCGATCGGGTCTACGTTGCGGTCAATAGGGGAAACGGCCCGGCCGCCCTCGAGGTCTTTGATACTGCCACCTCTGCTTTTGTCGCGAGCGTGGATGTTGGGCTCCGTCCGTTTGACGTATTGATGTCTGCCGATGGATCGCAGGTCTACACGATCGACCACGACTCTTTTACCGTGACCACAGTCGATACCGCGACGCTAACGCCCCGTTCGGTCGAGGTTGCGCCCTTCGGCACGGTGGGTGGACTGGGCTCCTGGGAAAAGCCGCACTACGGCGTTGTCTATGACGGAAAGATAGTGCTTCCTTATCAGGGGCAGGAGCTGGCTATTCTTGACCCGTCAACGGGAACGTACACAACCCAGCCGATGACGGCCAACACACACCAGCACGGTGTGGCTCTCACCTCGGATAACCAATTACTCGTCGTTGGAACGGGGGAGTTTGGATCCGCGACTGCGGGACCATCTCTCACCATCCGCTCTATGGCGGATGGCCGCGAACGCCTCATTCCCCTCGACCGGCTTCACGAGACGGTTACCCCATGGCAGAACCCCGAGACAGATTCGAGCTACGCCGTTCTTGGCGGCGGCTACACGCGGGATGGTGCTTGGGATGGTGCAACAGTTGTTGATCTCACGACCTCAACCCAATATGAGATTGCGGTGCCTGGCCGGCCTCAGGCTGTCGTGCCGTTGCCCCCTGAGGTCGTTCTTGCGGGGCAATAGGTCCCAATCCCACCGGATCTCTGGAGTCTTTGTCGGTTGATTGCTGCACGTTCTATTTATTTGGGGAAGGTGTTTGAGCGGGGCCCACGTGCGATGGGGCGTGGTTTTGGTATCTCCTCCACAGGTGAGTTATCCACGACTTTTCAACAGATTACCTTTCGCGTATAGACATATATATACGATCTTGAAACAATTAAGACATGGCAAAAGTCGCAGATATATTCGCTCCTGAGGGTGAGGAAATGTCCCCCTCAGGAGCTGCTGCTGCGCCCGGTGCAGGTTGGGCTGGTGCAGGTGGGGCTGGCTCCGCTTCTGGGGCTGGCTCCGCTTCTGGTACTGGTACTGGTTCTGCTTCTGGGGCTGACGGGAGTGATGGAACTGCAGGTGCTACTGGTGATGCGTCTGATGCTGATGCTGATGCTGATGCTGATGCTGATGTGCCTGCGGCTCTGTTGGAGTATCAAGAAGCATTGGAAGCCCTCAAGGCCGTGCATGAGGCA
>JBBAQX010000031.1:0-53642 GCA_040400085.1 Lysinibacter sp.
TGTCACCGATGTCCTGACACAGAACTGTCACCGATGTCCTGAGACATGACATGCGCGTCGGGTGCGCCCACAAAACAGGCCGAAAACTTTCCTGGGTGGGCGGTAGGGGTCATCCCTCATGTTGGAGGTTCCGTGGCTGTGAAAGTGCTTTCTCCGTTCCCGAAGACCTCCTCAGTGGAGAGCGGTGGCAGGCGATCCTCGATGACCTCGCCATCGCTCACGACGTCCCCGGCCTCCAGGCGGGGCTTCTCATCCTCACCGAGGCGGGCGCAGATATCCGCACGCTTGCCGCGGGAGTAATCAGTCGATTGACGGATGCCCCGGTCGCGCTCGACACCCACTTCCACTACGGCTCCATCTCAAAAGTCTGGACGGCCACCCTCATCATGCAGCTAGTGGACGAGGGCCGGCTGACCCTCGACAGCCGAGTCGTCGATGTGCTTCCCGAGTTCGCGCTCGCAGACCGGTACGATGCAGACCAGCGCGATGCGGAAAAGATTACGGTTATTCAGCTCCTTGACCACACCAGTGGAATAGACGGCGACCTCTTCTTCGATACGGGTGAGGGTGACGATTGCATCGAAAAATACGTTGCCCTGCTCGCCGATACGAGCATCACCTCGCGAATCGGAGGGCCCATGAGTTACAGTAATTCCGGCTACGTTGTGTTGGGTCGCATCGTCGAGGTCCTGCGCGGCCTGACTTGGGAGAAAGCAGTAGCTGAGTTCATCATCGGGCGGCTTGCGCTGGAAAATGTGGTTCCGAATCCGAAAGACGCCCCGGCATCCCGGCTAGCGATTGGTCACGTCCCGGACCCTGAAGCCGGCGGAAAGCTCGTTCCGGCACCGTCGGAGGCTCTGCCGCGCGCGGTCGGGCCCGCCGGGCTCGTGACAAGGACCGCCGAATCGTTGCTCGCTTTTGCCGCCGCGCACCTGCGCGATGGCCTCGGTCTCAATGGCGAGCGGATGCTGAGCGAGGCTAGCGCGCGAAGCATGCGTCGGCTCCGTGTCCCGCTTGACGAGCTCAGTAGTGAATGGGCAGGCTGGGCCGTCGGGTGGTCGCTAGAACAGTGGAAGCCGGAAATAGCGGTGAGCCACAACGGCGATACGGTTGCCCAGCATTCGTATCTCGATTCGTTTCCCGAACACGGAATAGCCATTGCGCTGTTGGGTACCGGGCCGCACGTGGCCCGGGTAGAGCGTGAATTTTCGGATGCCGTTGCGCGGGAACTCAGATTTGTCGCCCCAAAGATTCCGCCGGTTGACGAAACGATTCCGGTGGATACTGCCCGAATAGTCGGCACGTACGAAACCTCGAGCGCCATCTTAGAGGTCCGGCATGCGGTCGGCACGGGGCTCACAATTCAGATGAGCCCCAAAGAAGGAGCCCCTGGTGCTGTATCGGAGAGGTCGCCGCTTCTGCCGGTTGGGCCGCGTCGATTTAGTGCCACACTCCAGGGTCGGGAGCTTGAAATTACGACCCTTTCCGACGACGGGAACGACTACCTCTGGCTGGCGCGTCTTGTGAGGAAAACCAGCTAAATTTTCATACTAAAGCTAGATGTTACAAGTAGGAAATAATGAAATTTACAGTACGTGGAGGGGTCGCGCTTCTCGCCGTGGTGGTGGTATCAACGGTCATACTAAGCGGTTGCTCAACAAGTGGATTGAGCGGCAGCCGAGTTCCTGGTTAGGATCAAGCATGTGTGAAGACTTGGATCCTCTCGGCAACGGTGGCAGATTCTTTATCGACGGAGGAAGCTGTGGCACGGCTAAGTTCGCAAACAGCAACTACTCGGTGTTAGTTGTTGTCGCCGGTTTGCGATCGCGCTTTGCGTTCACGAAGACCTGAAAATGCCATCCAGGCCGCGTAGATGAGCAGGCCTCCAGCGGCAACAAAGATCAATACTCCCCTGGTGTCACCAGTCAGGAGCGTGGTGAGCCATCCTACGTAGGGTATTGCGTACCACACGGTTCCTTTGATTTGTTCCTTAATGATTGGGTTGGGGTCTGGTTTCGGGTTAGCGTCACCCTGGGTTATGAAAACGGTTGTGCCGTCCGCGAGTTGCTGTTTCTGAGTTACCCGGTGCGTCACAAGCGTGCTCTCGCCGCTTTTGAGTTGGTAGGTAAGAACCATGCCGGGCGTGATGTCAGCGATATTGGTTGGCCGAGCCACAACCAGGGTGCCGGGAGGCAGATTTGGTTTCATGGAGCCGGTTTGTACGGTTAGAGCAGTAGAACCTGTCAATGCGGGTACGACGATTGCTGCGATCCCAATTCCGATAAAGAAAAGGAGGATGCCCGCAGTAAGACCTTTTCCGATGGTCCGGAAGATCCCCGACATACCGGATTTTTGTGGGTGAGCAGCACCGTGCCTGAGGCTGCGACGACTTATGAATTCTTCACGGGGTGGTTGATCGTTGCTGTCCACATTACGTGACTCGCTCATGGCTAAACCTCGGTTTAATTATTATCGCAAGCCATTAATCGGCTTACAGTTTTTACGGTGCACCGTGTCAACATAATACTGCCACTAGCGCGGTGTATGTGGAAGGGGATTTGTTAGTTAAATCCACCGGAGGGAGTTATTACTCCAGTACTGCTTGAGCGGTTGAGTGTTATGCCGTTCCAGAGAAGCTGGTTATTGGCATCCATGATTCGGTACTCTGTTGTTCCCGATTCGATGTAGTTTGCAAGGCTTGTGTTTGAGATCGTGTAGGTGAACTCAACATAGCTTGCGCCTGCTGCTGTGGTGCTGACTACTGCCCAGGTACCGTTACTCATGCGTTTTTGAAGTGTCGAGGCGGTGGAGACGGTAGCGCCGCCGAACGTGAATCGCTGGGTGGTGCTTGTTGAGCTATAGGTGAGTGGTTCGCGTTGGAGAACTAGTTGCGCGCCGGGGTCGTCGCAGTTGACGGTGGGCATGTCTGAGCCACTGGAGGTGTTGCGTAGGCCGAGACATTTGCCGTTGCTGGCGTTGACGAGCTGCATTGTTGGTTGGGTGCCTCCGGCGAGCTGCTGCACATACCATTGTTGCGATAGGGCGGCGGATGCGTTTGCGAGGAGTTGTTTGCCGGTGGGGTCGTAGGTGAGTCTGGTTTCGCCTGCGTGCCGGGGGCGAAGGGTGACGAGGTCTTGGTTGGTTCCGCTGACCGGAACAAACTCCCAACGCTGATTGGACCCTGTATTGCAGGTCCAGGAAAGAGCCTTTGTTCCGGCAGCCCCGCTTCCTTCAACATCGAGGCAGACGCTGGTATTTGCCTTGCTAACGATTTTGAACCAGCGGGACAGGGAAGCATCAAAGAATCCTGTGGTGAGGGGAAACATTCCTCCGGTGCTTTGAGTTTGTTGGCTCTGTGAGGTGGTGGCTACCCATCCCGCGGCGTCGAGGGAAACATTTAGCGTGAGTTGAGCTGCTTGTGATCCGCTCGGCGTGGTGAGTGTCTTCCAGTCGGGTGCGACGGTGCGCACGCAGTAGACGATGGACTGGCTGGGGCTGAGGGTGGGGGAAAGTCTAGGCACTGTTGCCCAGGTTGCGCTTATTACGTTGCTGCTAGGCACTGCTGTCGCGTCTGTGCAGCTTGTCGTTCCGGGAACTACCCAGATCCACACGTTCAATTTGCTTGCGAGTGGGTTGGCGGTTGTTACATCTACCGCGCCGGTTCCTGCGATTTGTCCGTTGTTTGTTACGGAAAACGATCCGGTGCTCGAAAGTCTGTCTGGTCGGTAGGCTGCCCCGAGCGTCGAGAAGTTTGCTTGCGTTACGCTGGCGGTGTTGGTGCTAAGCGAGCCCGTAGCTGATGCGTTGGATGTCCAGTAGGCCCAGACTCCGCCGCTGCTGACCGAGATAAGGAAAACGATTGTTCCTAAGATAAAGGCGATAGGGTGCCGGGCGAGTATCGATTGTGAATGTTTCTGATTAGTTTGCATTTTGTGCGCCATCAATTGTCAGAGTGAAATTCAGTGTTTGGCCGCTGACAGATCCGGATGTTCCTGCTTTCAGGCCGAGTTCCAGGCAGAACCAGCGGGTTTCTCCCGCAGCGAGGCTGGAGAAAGATGTGGAAGTTTTATACCCGCTGAGTGCTCCCTGGGTACCGGAGAGTCCTGCTGAGCAGCTTGCTTGGTTTGCAACCGGAGTGATCCTGGCTGTTGCGTAGCCAAGGAGCGTCGCGGTCTCGGTGGTCGTAACGCTACCTGTGATATCAGCACCGACGCTGCTGGTGTTGGTCACAGAAAAGGCCTTGGTGGCGGGGCTGTTGGGTGTGACCGGAGAATTTCCCAACGCGGCAGACGACGAATTATTTATCTGAAGAATCATCGTGCCAGCTTGGATGGTGCCTCCGCTTGCGGTACTGGTTGAATTGATCAAGGCGTATGTTCCGCCGGCTCCACCCAGTCCTAGGAGAACAGCTAATCCGGTAATGAGGGTCGAGGCAACCAGGTTGTTCAGACGAAGAAATTTTTTGTTTTTAGTCGTGCGAGCGTGTTTCGCTACATAAGTAGGTGTGCGCGTAAAAATCTGGTTGCCTCCCCTCAGCAACTGGTTTCTGCCGTGTATGTGTTGTGTCCCGTGCGTGCTACACCGATCCGTCTACCTGGTTGACCGTAAGCGTGAAGTTCGCCAGGTTAACCTTTCCGAGAGCAGCAGTGTTGTCGCCGCCAGCTGTGCCAAAGGGCCAGACGATTGATGCGGTGATCGTTGTTGTGTAATCCGTTGAGGTGTTGAGATTGTAGTCAAATGTGTTGGTTTTGCCTGCAACTGCTGTGGCCCCGGTAACGGCAAAGCTTGTGCTTGACGTGAGCTTGGCTGCTAAGGCCGTGTCAGCGGCGGTAGGAGTTGTTGGTGCGGTGATCGCCCCACCTGCAAGAGCCACGCTAAACCGAATATTCTGTCCCTGTGCAGTTATCTTTGCGGGGAAAGAGTAGCTAAGTGTGTCGCCGGGAGCGATCCGCAGTGCAGATATGTCGGAGACTACTGTCTCGGTTCCGGTAGTGTGCTTAATCTTCCATACGGGCGAGCCGGTGCTTGTGAGTTTGAGATTACCTGCGGTAATCGAATTCTGGCCGTTGATCGTTGCATTATCGTTCCAGTAGGCAAGTGTGCCGCCTGAACCCATGAGCAATAGTACTGCTACTCCAGTTGCGATAGTAGCTTTAGTTATTTTCTTCAAGCTAACTTCATCCCCCTAAGATGATTATTTATATAAAACTTGGCAATAATGCAATAAGTCTTTAGTGAATTTTTCCTAGCATTTTACAATCACTGATTTTCTAATGTGATTGATTCGCACTTTATGCTGTAAGTGATCGAATTTTTTATCCCCCGATATAAAAATAATATCCTGAAATACAGGATTTTACGAGAGTTCAGCCTGGGAATCCGATGAAAAAAACTTGCAGTCAGACATCTCCCAGCTTAAGTCAGCAGGTTGTTAACATGCTAGATCTCTGGTCTGGCTAAGGGTTCAAGGGGTTAAGAATAATCGGTTTTTTGTGAACGTTCTGTTCACATCTCGGACCTATCTGGATCCGATTGGGTAAAAATATCTTGCCAATATGGAAGCATGCTCACTGAGCGACAGGTCCATAACTTGGTTATTGCCCTAAGGATCTCTAAATCGACGCAGCTGCCCGAAGGGTTATCCGATGCCCTTACTTTGGTCTCGCCGAGGTGCCTTGCAACAGATTTCATCTGTCAGATGAAATCGTCGGGGGATATCCAGCGCACACCCCCGCTGTGGCACAGCAGCTGTGCTCGCAGCGCGATATCCGTTTCGGCGAAGGCTCGACGGATATCGCGCATCCAATCTCGTTCGGGAGGGCAGAGGGTTCTGCCGCCGCGGCGTTCCCAGACGAGCATGACTTGTGTGGCTCCGAGATCTCGCGCCATCTCGGACAGGGAACCCGCCAGGATGTCGGCGTTATCGTCGCCGACCTCGATAGGTATCTCCATCATGGGCATGACGACGGGGAGCTGCTTGTCGGTGCTATCGAGGTACATAATCCAGGTCTGGCGCCGCAGAGCGGTGCCCACCAGGTCTTCTACTCTTTGGTGAATCTGGGCATCCGTCTTGAGCGGATGCGCTTGTGCTTCTTGTGCGTTGATTGGAGTCATGAAACAAGGGTGCACGTTCGGGAAGCGCGAAAACGAAAAGAATATTTACCTGTGGATAACTTGTTGCGCTGAGCAGTTTCTGTTTGTGTTGGCTGTTCCGGCTTGAAAGGCCACGTCGGTCTTTCTCATTGTCAGGGGTCCGTGTCATGATGTGTGTGACCCTGCGTGGCCTGCGCAGCCCCGTGCTACCCAATGAGGCCCAGTGCTACCCCACGTGGCCCCGAGCGGCCTGCGGAACAGCAGCCCCTGAACAACAATCCCTGAACAGCAATCCCAGAACAACCGGCCCGAGAAAGAGAACCGAGAAAGAAGTCTGAACCCGTGCGCATCCTTCATACGAGTGATTGGCATATTGGCCGCACCTTCCACGGCAGTAGTACCCTCGAACACCTGCGCATGGTTTTGGGTGCTCTGGTGGCTCAGGTTCGCGAACACGGCGTGGATGTCGTCATCGTTGCTGGTGACATCTTTGACACTTCCACCCCGGCCGCCGATCACTTCGCTCTTCTGGAGGACGTCCTTGCCGATATTCACGAGGCGGGGGCAACTGTCGTGATCACGAGCGGAAACCACGACTCCCCCGCGCGCCTTGGGTTTCAATCCCGATGGGCTCAGAAATCTGGGATCCATGTGCTCACTAATTCGCGGGCATTCGATCAGCCCGTGATCCTGCGAACACGAGTTGACGCCACGGGTGCTGGCGGTGCCGCAGAAAATACGAGTGTGGAGGGCTGTGAGACCGTCGCTTTTTACGGCATCCCCTATCTTGAGCCCGCGCTGATCCGTCATCTATATCCGGGTCAGGAGCTTCGAACGCAGCAGCAGGCTCTTCGCCTCGCGATGAGCGAGGTGCGTGTGGATATCGCCCGGCGCGAGAAGGAGTCCGGTAGGCAACAACGATCTGTCGTGATCTCTCACTGTTTTGCCGTGGGGATTTCGGGCTCTGCTGAAGAAGCAAGCGGCGTGGATTTTTCACATGCTGTCGAGCGTGACATCACGGCTGGTGGGCTCGACTTTGTGTCGCTGGAAACCTTCGACGGCCCCGACTACGTTGCCCTCGGCCACATCCACGGGCGCGCAGTTCTCAGTGAACGGGTACGTTATTCCGGGGCTCCGCTTCACTACTCGTTCTCGGAGGCGGGGAAAGACAGAGGCGCCTGGCTCATTGATCTGAGCGAAAACGGCCTGGGTAACGTCGAGTGGCTCGGTCTTCCCGTGCCGCGCGAGCTAGTGCGGCTCACCGGCGAGCTCGAGTCACTGTTGACAGACCCCGCTTACGATCAATTGACGGATTCCTGGATCGCCGCAATCCTCACAGATACGGTTCGTCCGCTCGACAGTATGCGTCGGCTGCAGAAGCGTTTTCCCTATTGCGCGACTGTGGAATATAAGCCTCTTATTGCTGCCGAGCACGGTCATAGCAGCTACGCCAAGAGGGTAGAATCCAAGAGCGATCCGGAGATTATCGCTGGCTTTCTTGAATACGTTCGAAATGGCGACGGCCCGTCTGAGTTCGAGCGGGAGCAGGTTCTTGCGGTGATCGAGGAGCAACGGATTATGGAGCCCGGGCGCGTGTCGGGCGGGATGCCAGGCGGGCCGTCGGGAGGGGCGGCGTCATGAGAATTCGCAGCCTCCGCCTCGCCGGTTTCGGGCCATACAAGGACCCTCAACATATCGACTTTGATACGTATGCCAGCGATGGAATATTCCTGATTAATGGCAAAACGGGAGCAGGGAAATCAACCATCCTCGACGCGATCTTCTATGCGCTCTACGGAACCGTAGCGCGCTATGTGGGCGGAACCCCACCACGACTTCGCAGCGATTTTGCGGATCAGGATGACCCGACCTATGTCACGCTGGAATTTACGCTCGGCGCTCACGACTACCGAATCCATCGAACCCCTGAGTACGAGCGGCCCGCAAAGCGCGCTAACAAGTCAGGCACTGGCCTGACCAGGCAGGCAGCAAGCGTCGAATTGTCAATCCTTCGGGAAGGAGACCGCCGAGGTGAGTGGGAAACCATAGCGGCAAAGGCCCGCGAGGCGGAACGCGAGATCCACGCGATCCTGCCCCTGAACGGCGAGCAATTCTCCCAGGTAATTATGCTCGCCCAAAACGATTTCCAGAGGTTTCTGCTCGCGAAGCAAGACGAGCGGCAGGCCGTTCTCCGCACCCTCTTCGGGACCAAACGCTTTGAGCAGATCGAATCAGCCATTGCGGAGAAGGTGAAGGCGCTCGGAGTTGACGTCGAGCAATCGGCACGATTGTTTGACCAGCACGCAACCAACGTGGCTACGCTGCTTGGAGACGTTACATTTTCGGGCGCGGATGAGGAAGATGCCTTGGCTATTCCCGAGGAACTCAACCTGGCCTGGTTCGAAAACCTGAACTCCCTGCTGTCCGATGAGGTCGAGCAGAATGCGGCCCTACTGTCCTCCGCTGACCAGCAGCTCGACGAGTCCACTCGTGCACACAACGCGACCCTCTCCGCCATCGAGCGACAGAAGCGACGGAACGTTGCACGTGAAACCCTCGCAGAGCTCGAAGATGCGATGGACGAGTACGACCTTAAGCGAGCCCAGCTCGAACGAGCAAACGCAGCTGCAACGGTGTGGCCGCTTGCCGAGGCGCACGCGGCGGCCGAAGAAGCCTCTTCCGAGGCTGCGTTAGCCAGGGAGTCCGCGCTTGCGGGCTGGCGAGAGGCAGAAGAGACAGTCGTAAAAAACCTCGCAGCTGGATCTGCTAAGTCTGCTGGGTCTGATGGATCGCAGCCCGCAGATTCTTCCATTCCGTCAGCCGAATTGCTCTCGGCAGAGATCGAATCCCTCGACAAAACCCTCGGGGCGCTCGCCGCACTCGCCGCAGATGAAGACCGCGTGCGGCAGCTTGCAGGCCAGATAGCGACGGCCGAGGCGTCTAGCGAGCAGAACAGGGAGAAAGCCGCCGAGGTTGGGCGTGCAATGGAGACGCTACCCGGCGAGATCGATAGAATTCTCGGCGAATTGGGGCGGGCATCCGCCATTGAGGCAACCGAGGCGGTAGCACGCGCCAAGCTCGACGACCTGAATCGCAAGCACACGGCCGCTCGAGCGGCCGAAGAGCTCCGCAGCGAGCTCGTAGAGGCGCGGAAAGCCGAATCGCTCGCCGCAGAAGCGAACATGCAGGCTGCGGCATATCTCGACACGCTCATTCGTAATCAGCTCGCAAACTCCGCCGCGACGCTCGCGCGCAACCTCGACGACGGACAGCCGTGCCCCGTCTGCGGGTCCTGCGACCACCCATCCCCGGCTGTCGCTCAGGATGAACCAGTCACAGAGCAGCAGGTCGACGATGCCCGCTTGTCCGTGGAGAAAGCGCATGCAACTCTCGCCGCCAGCGGGGCCGCGGTCAGCACTAAACATCTGCAGCTCACAGAACAGCTCACCGTCTCAGACAACCTTGCCGAGCAACGGCTAGAAGTCCTCATCGCCACCGCGACGGACGAACTCACTCAGGCCAGAGAGGCCGCGGTTCTCGTCGTAGCGCTCACCTCGCGGCGCGACTCTCTGGAACATCAATTAGCGGATGCTCGAACCCTGGCATCCTCTTTAGAAGCAGCGCATGCCTCCCTCAGCGCCGAGCTCGCCGCAGCGCACAGCGAAATCACCTCCCTCAGCGACCGATTGCGCGTCCAGCTAGGCCCCTACGAATCGATAGCGCAGAAAATGGTGCACACTGCGGCCCGCCGCGATGCCGCAAGCTTGCTGTTTAACGCTATTTCGCGAGCGGAGAGAACAGAGGAGACCCTCGCCGCGTCACGCGATGCGCTGGGCAAACAGCTCACTCATCACGGTTTTGACGCTGCCGGAATGGAGCCGGCGGCACGGGTGCGAGAGCACCTGCTCGCAGAGGACCAGGTTACGATCCTGGATGCCGCAATCCGAGAATATGAGCAGCAGCTAGCGACAAATCGCTCGATCCTTCAGGACCCGGAATTCGCCGATCTGCCCGAAGACATAATTGACCATGGCCCCACTGCAGCGGTTGTTGAGGAGAGCACAGCGATTCGCAACCGGACAGCTGGCACAGCGGCCTCCCTCTCAAACCAGCTTTCTCAACTGGCACGGATAGTCTCCCTAGCCCGCACCGATGAGAGCGGACTCCATGAGCTTCGCGAACACCACCAGCGTCTGCGCAGACTCAGCCAGACCCTTGCCGGACACGAGCCCAACGAGCGCAAAATGCGTCTCGAAACCTACGTGTTGGCGGCGCAGCTGGAAGAAATTGTTCGGGCGGCAAACCACCGCCTGCGCGTGATAACCGACGGCCGCTATTCCCTCGAACACGACGATTCGCTGCAGAGCAGGGGACTCCGTTCGGGTCTCGGACTGCGAGTGCTCGACGCAAACACGGGCAGGGCCCGACCGCCGCATTCTCTCTCGGGCGGAGAAACTTTCCTAGCCTCCCTCGCCCTGGCCTTGGGACTCGCAGAGGTCGTAACCAACCAGGCGGGCGGCGTGCAACTCGATACGCTCTTTATCGACGAGGGGTTTGGCTCCCTTGACAGCGAGACTCTCAGCACGGCCATGCATACCATCGACGGGCTTCGGGCGGGCGGTCGCGTGATCGGGCTGATTAGTCACGTCGATGCGATGAAGGATCAGATACCATCACAGCTCAGTATCTACACAACCCCACACGGCTACAGCGCTATTCGTCCTGTGCTTCTCGGGCACGAATGAGATCAGCCGCAGTGATTTGATGACCGCCGCGCGGAAGACTAGCTGCGCTGATGCCCTCGATAAAGGTTCCGGGATCGGCATTAAGTGCAGTGGCGATACGGATAAGAGTACTGAACGTGGGGTTCGCCTCGCCCCGTTCAATTTTGCCGAAATTGGTGAAATGAAGCGATGAGAGATCCGCGGCATCCATCTGGCTTATCCCAGCCGATTTGCGTGCCGCCCTCACTCGGGTTCCCAAAATTTTCGCGGCTTCCGAGTGGGGTTTAGACATGTATATTATGTTCAACCACATCAGGCATTCGAAACCAGAGCATATCAACCGCTATCTTTTGTACTATAGGCTCAAACGATACATATCTCATTATCAAGAACCGTATTGCTAGTCGATCAGACCCAGTGTGTGCAGCCTGGTCAGAACTTCCGCGCCGGCGGGAGGACAACGATAGAGGTCCCTCATCCCGGCCCAGTGGAGGGCACTAACCTCGGCGGAAGGTGCGGGTAACTCGTCGGTAACCGCGTCAAAAACGGTCATGCGCACCATGCGCCCATCCGGTTCCCCATGCGCCTGAGTTACAACAGTGAA
Organism: Lysinibacter sp.; assembly: GCA_040400085.1. Taxonomy (GTDB): domain Bacteria; phylum Actinomycetota; class Actinomycetes; order Actinomycetales; family Microbacteriaceae; genus HNR. Next base: position 11,422 of record JBBAQX010000031.1, read on the forward strand.
CATTTCGCTGAGCATATCCGTCGACAAAACAAGGCCAACTTCTTCGTGCGATTCCCGAACAGCAGCCTGGATGAGAGTCTCGCCTTCATCCACTTTTCCGCCGGGCATATAGATAACATCCCGCCCTCGTGCCGTCACCATGAGCACCCGGCGCTCACGGATCAGGGCGATAGCAGCCACCACAATATCAGGCAAAGAAATGCTGATCAGAACTCCTTAAAATTCGCAAAACGCACGGTATGAGCAGACTAATTCTAACGTGGTCTATTCGGCGAATAAGGCACTCCGCGCAAGCCGACACCCTCAGAGTCTGCTGGTTGTGGCCGCCGCAATCCCCGGCGGCGGCCGCTTGTCGGGCCTAGATTGACTTCTGTCGTGCCAGCCAATCCAGGATGGCTCGAGTCGCCTCCTCGGGTCGCTCCTGCTGGACCCAGTGGCCGCTATCGAGACTGATCTCCTCGGCATTCGGCACGAACGTCACCAAGTTCTCGGAACGTGCGACGGCGTCGCGATCCCCGTAGATCATCAGGGCAGGCTGGTGGATGATCGGGTCGGCTTTGGCGAGCAGGTGCCAGTTGCGATTGAGGTTCCGATACCAATTAATGCCGCCAGCGAATCCAGAGTTCTCGAACGCGGAGGAGTAGAGAGCCAGCTCGCTTTCGCTGAGGAGGGGTTCGCCGAGCGGCGACTCGGAACGGGCAATCTCGATCATCGCCATGCCCGGTTGCGGAGGCATGAGCGGCTCGTTCTTGCGATAAAGGTTGTTGATGAAACGGGCCGGATCCGCATCGAACACGGCATCGGCGACGCCAGGTTGTTTGTTAAAGTGGACAAAATAGTAGTCGTTGCCGAGTACCGCCTCCATGAAGTCCAACCAGGGCATTTCGCCTCGCGCCAGATACGGCAGGCTCAAAGCGATGATCTTGTTCACACGCTCTGGATGCAGCAGGGTGAGGCTCCAGACCACAAACGCTCCCCAATCGTGGCCGATGAAGGTCGCGTCGTCGTAGACGAAATGGTCGAGGAGGGCCATGAGATCACCCGTCAGATGCTCGATATCGTAGCTGTCTACCTCGCTCGGACGGGCGGAGTTGCCGAAGCCGCGCTGGTTTGGCGCGATCACGTGGTAACCGGCGGCGACGAGGGCCGGTACCTGATAACGCCAGGTATAGGCGAGGTCGGGCCAGCCGTGGCAGAGCACAATGGGCTTCCCGGCGTTCTGCTGGCCTGCTTCGAAAACCTCAAGTTTCACGCCGTTGACGGCGATAATCGTGGGTTCGGGAAAGGGTATCTGATTCAGTGATGTATTCATGTTTCTAAGCTAACAATCTAAATCGGTCACCTTTTGACCGGTTTTTCTGGAATTATTATTGTCATGAGATCCGATCGTTTGGTGGCCATCCTCCTGATGCTGCAGAGGCGTGAGCAGGTAACTGCCTCAGAGGTGGCCAAGGAGCTTGAGATATCCGAACGCACCGCTCGTCGAGACCTCGATGCCCTTGGTATGGCCGGAATTCCCGTGTACTCGATTCAGGGCCGCGCGGGTGGATGGCGCCTCCTCGGCGGCGGACGTACCGATCTCTCCGGCCTCACCGCCAGCGAGGCCCGCGCCCTGTTCCTCGTCGCAGGGCCGGCCGCGGCGGCGACACCCGAGGTGAAGGCCGCCCTCCGGAAACTCGTCCGCGCTCTGCCCGAGCCCTTCCGCGAGCAGGCCGAGGCCGCGGCTTCTTCCCTGGTCGTAGATTCGCGGGGCTGGGGCTCGTCCGGAGTCACGAGTCAGCCTCCTCGCTTCCTCGATCTGCTGCAGGATGCCGTTATCCGCGGAATCCAGACGCGGATCGGCTACGTGGACAGGGCCGGTAACGAGACCGAGAGGGTCGTCCATCCGCTGGGCATCGTGGCGAAAGGTTCGGCCTGGTATCTTGTCGCCAACACCGCTGCCGGTCGGCGGACGTTCCGGATCGATCGGGTCTCGGCCGTCGCGGCGACCGATGAGCGCGCTCACAGACCCGCGAACTTCGACCTGGCCGAAAGCTGGCGAGAGATCGCGGACGAGGCCGACCGCAGGCGCACGCCTATCGAGGTGCACGCGACCTGCGCACCCGAGGGGATCGACTTCTTGCGATCCGCGCTTGGAGACAACCTCGACGTTGGGGCTGCGGCGAGCGATGGCCGCATCGCCGTCGTGATCCGCGGGCCCAGCGAATACGGAATCGCCGGCCACCTTGCCGGGCTCGTCGAATGGCTCGAGATCATCGCCCCGCAGAGCGTGCGAGACCACCTGGCTGCGATCGGTGCCGCCCTCACCTTTCGATACGGCGGACGGGGTGACCGGGGCGCCGCAACCTAGGGGCCCCGGCACGGCGCCTTCCTACCAGATAGTTACCCGCTCAGCGGGATCAAGCCACAGCTCGTCGCCCTCTGCCACCTCGAACGCCTCGTAGAATCCGTCGATGTTGCGCACGATCTGGTTGCAGCGGAACTCGTTGGGTGAGTGCGGGTCGATCGTCAAGAGACGGATGGTCTCCTCGTCTCGTCCCTTCTGCTGCCAGGCCTGCGACCAGGAGAGGAAGAAACGCTGCGCGGCGGTGAGTCCGTCGAGCACGGGGCCTTCTAGCACGGGAGCGCTGGAGCCGCCCAGCGACAACACGTAGGCATCCCATGCAATCGACAGCCCGCCGAGGTCGCCGATGTTCTCGCCGATGGTGAGCTCGCCGTTCACGGTCTTGCCGTCGGCGCCCTCTGGTGAGAGGGCGTTGTACTGGTCGATAAGCGACTTGGTGCGCTGCTCGAACGCGGCGCGGTCGTCATCAGTCCACCAATCGGTGAGCTTGCCGTCGCCGTCGTAGCGCGAGCCCTGGTCGTCGAAGCCGTGACCGATCTCGTGGCCGATGACCGCGCCGATTGCGCCGTAGTTGGCTGCGGCATCCCGATCGGCGGAAAAGAACGGGGCCTGCAGGATCGCCGCGGGGAACACGATCTCGTTGAATCCGGGGTTGTAGTAGGCGTTGATGGTTTGCGGGGTCATAAACCACTCGTCGCGGTCGATGGGACTACCAATCTTCTTGAGTTCGCGCTGGAACTCGGCCTCGGATACGCGGCGCGCGTTGCCCACCAGGTCGGTCGCGTCGACCTCGAGCGCAGAATAGTCGCGCCACTTCACGGGGTAGCCGACCTTGGGCGTGAACTTATCGAGCTTGTCGAGGGCGCGCGTGCGGGTGTCGGCACCCATCCACTCGAGATTCGTGATGGAGTTGCGATACGCCTTGATCAGGTTGCCCACGAGCTCGTCCATCGCCTGCTTCGAGCGCTCGTCGAAGTGGCGCTCAACGTAGATCTTGCCGATGGCCTCGCCGACTGCTCCCTCAGTGAAGGACACCGCGCGCTTCCACAGCTCGCGCTGCTCGGGCGTGCCGGTGAGCGCGGTGCCGTAGAAATCGAAGCTGGCGCGCGAGATTTCCTGCGTGAGATAGGCCGCAGACGAGCGGATGACCTGCCACACCAGCCAATTGCGCCAGGCGGGAAGATTCTCCTCCGTGAGCAGCTCGGTGATGCCCGTGATCGCGGAGGGCTGCCCCGCGACGACCTCTGCAAAGGCCGATTCGGGGATGCCGATCTCGGCCAGGTACAGATTCCAATCGAGCGCCGGGGTCAGCTCCTGCAGCTCGGCAAGCGTGCGCAGGTTGTAGAGCTTCTGGATGTCACGGCTGGCCACGTTGTCCCAGTGGACCGCGGCGATGCGGGTCTCGAGGTCGAAGATGCTGGCGGCGGCGTCTGCCGCTCCCTCCACGCCAGCGAGGGTGAGCATCCGTTCGAGATGCGCGCGATACGCGACCCGGATCTCTGCGAATTCGTCCTCGCGGTAGTAGGCCTCGTTGGGCAGGCCGATTCCGCTCTGCATGACGAAGATGATGTAGCGCTCGGGATCGCCCGGGTCGTTGTCGACGCCCATGCCGAGGAAGCCGCTCATTCCTGCGCGCTCGAGACGGGCGGTGAGGCTCACGAATTCGGGGATGCTCGTCACGGCCTGCGCCTTCGCCAAATCGTCCTGGATCGGCTGGGTTCCGAGGGCTTCGCGGCGCTCAGTGTCCATGAAGCTCGCATAGAGATCGCCGATCTTGCGGTGCTCGCTGCCCGGCTCTGCCTCCTGGGCCTCGATGATGATGTCCTGAACGGCCTTTTCGGCGTCCTCCGCGAGCTGGTGGAACGCGCCGTAGCGTGCCTTATCCGCGGGGATTTCGGTGCGGTCGATCCACAGCCCGTTCACGTGGCGGAAGAGATCGTCTTGAGGGCGGGTCGCCGGGTCTAGCTCGGCCAGGTCGATGCCCGATGGAAGGGAAACGTGTGCGGGTGACGTGTTCTGGGTCATGACTCCTACCCTAACGCCGCCCTCTGACACGCGCATCCGACTCGCGATGTTTGCCGGGAATCGGTTCGTGAGAAACCTTCCGCTACCCTAAACCCAAGAGGATTGCCGAAGTCGACTGCTCCATCAGGAGCTTGCGTTCATCACGGCTATCGGTGGGTTTGTCACGCGTCTAACGCAGAACCCGCACGACGCCTAACGGCCAACATCACACCCGCAGCAAGAAGCAAAGCCGCGATCCCAAACGTAACCCCCGTAAGAGCCCCGCCTGTGCTAGCAAGCTTTGTTTCAGCATTGTTACGTGCGTCTGTCGTGCCGCCACCGGGGACGAGGGCTTGGGTTACTGTGAGTAGGGCAGCTGCGCTCATCGCCGTTCCTGAAGTATTTGCTGCTGTGGCACGGTACTTGTTTCCGTTCACTGTGCTACTCCCCGTGACCTGCAGGGTTCGCCCATCGGGGGATACTCCCGTGGCGACTCTTTGCCAAGTAGCGCCATTATCAGAGGAGACCTCCCAGGTCACTGTTACATTAGTGCCCGTCGTCGTCACGGTGAACGTTGCAAGATTTCCATCATTGACAGTCGCATTTGCCGGGTCAGTGATCGTCAGGGCAACGACCGTCTCAACATAGGTAAATCCACCCGGGTAAGTTATGGAGGTTTGCGGAACACCGTTCAACGTCCACTCCACAACAACATCAACCGGGCCAGCGGGGTGAGGCGGTGTCACCACAGACAGAGTGCCATCACCATTATTGACCAGCGATGTTCCAGCGACTCCACCAAAAGTAACTCTGACAACAACGGGAGAAGGAAACGGTGTGACCTGCACAGGAATAGAGCTGTTCGTGGTGGTCCCATTGCCCAACTGCCCTAACTGGTTGAACCCCCAGGCGTAGGTGTTTCCATCGGAACCAATCCCCACAGAATGGGTTCTGCCCGCGGTGAGCTTTGTAAACGTGACTCCCGCAGGGGCAAGGACCTGCACTGGAATGCTGCTGTCCGTGGTGGTTCCATCACCCAACCTCCCGTTACCGTTGTTTCCCCAGGCGTAGGTGTTTCCATCGGAACCAATCGCCAGAGAATGTCTGAAACCTCCGGTGACCTGCGTGAACGTTACTCCTGCGGGGGCAAGGAGCTGTGCTGGGGTACTACGACTCGTGGTGGTCCCGTCGCCCAACTGTCCATACGTGTTGGCTCCCCAGGCGTAGTTGTTTCCGTCGGAACCGACCGCAAAAACGTGGTATGAGCCAGACTGGATCTGTGTGAACGTGACTCCTGCGGGGGTAAGGGTCTCCACTGGAGTGCTGCTGTTCGTGGTGGTCCCGTCGCCCAACTGCCCGTCGCCGTTGTCTCCCCAGGCGTAGGTGTTTCCATCGGAACCAATCGCCACCACGTGGAAGCCGCCAGCCTTGATTTGTGTGAACGTCACCCCGGCAGGAGCTAGCACCTGAACTGGAGTGCTGCTGTTCGTGGTGGTCCCGTCACCCAACTGCCCATAAAAGTTGTCTCCCCAGGCGTAGGTATTCCCGTCGGAACCGGTGGCCATAGAAAAGTATTCACCTGCAGTGATGTGGGTGAATGTGACCCCTGCAGGGGTAGGGACCTGGAATGGAAGGCTAAGGCTCGTGTTTGTCCCGTCGCCCAACTGCCCATCTGAATTGTCTCCCCATGTATAGACGTTCCCGTCGGAACCAATCGCCACAGAATGTGTCAAGCCAGCAGCAGTTTGCGTGAATGTCACGCCCGCAGGCGCAAGAACCTGAACAGGGTTGGGGCTCCTTGTGGTGGTCCCGATACCCAATTGGCCGTAAGAGTTGTGCCCCCAGGTGTAGGCGTTCCCGTCGGAACCAATCGCTACATTATGGTAAGCGCCTACGGCGACTTGCGTAAGAGTCACCTGCGTTCCCGGGGTGGGCAAGGTCACCGTCGTGCCACCTGCAACCGGGCCGTTATCGGGTGCAGGGGCCGCGCTCGCAGAGACAGCAGAAGCCAGTACCAGCGCCGCAGCCGTCACAACCGCAGCTGTTATTGTTCGAATTGAATGCGTGAATCCTCGTGCCGTTTTGTTCATGAGATAGCCGGAGCGGCTCTCCTTATCAGAAGAAGAAAATATTGGAAAGGCATTCCGCCGCAAAGCGGAAAGTTGAAATGCCTCAGTGGGGTTGATCAAGCTTTAGCTGACCTTCGTTATTATCCGTGACTGGATTCATATGATGCCTCAAACTGAACCGGTGAGAGTTTCCCCTAGCCGCAATTGCCTGATGCTATTGTACCGATTGTGAATCCACTGCGCCATTAGTATCAGCGTCATTTCAGCTTCGTAAAATAGAACATCTAAATAAGAGCAGGATGCCTCGTGCCCGCGGTTCCATCATCCATCATTGAACCCATTTGGCGCCAGCTTGAAGTACTGATTCCGCTCATAATCGATGAACACCCACTCGGATGCCACCGCCACCGCCACCGCGTCCCGAATCGGATCGTGTTCGACAAGCTCGTACAGGTCCTCGTACTCGGCGCTGCCCACGTGAAGATCGCAGATAGTACCTGCTCGGCCACGACGATCCGCAGACGCCGTGATGAGTGGATAGCTGCAGGGATATCCACCCAATTAGAGCAGATCTGCCTGGAGTCCTCCGACAAGATGATTGGGCTGGACCTCGCCAATGTCTCGGTCGATGGATGCATCGTGAACGCCTCTTGCGGCGGTGAAGCAGCAGGCCCCTCCCCAGTAGACCGAGGCAAGCAGGGCACGAAACGATCCCTCCTCGTTGATGGGAAGGGGATCCCCTGGGGTGTGTAGTCGCGGGAGCGAATCGTCATGACTTGCCTCTGCTGGGCCCAACACTCGACAAGCTTTCCAGGTTCGGATTCGATCTGCCCGAACGACGCATCAGCGTGATCGACGCGTTTATTGCGCTTGCTGGAGCGATCGTCATTACTCGTAGGCTCATCCGAGAAGGCTGGATCAGATACCGCTGGGATAGCAGACCTAAACGAAAACCCTGACCTATCGGCACGACCTGTAAAGCAACACGGTCGCTTCCCCGCAATAATGATTGAAATTAGCGCATCGTTCGCAGCCCCGGATTCAAGGGAGCATCAATTCGCGCGTTGACCTAAAAGTGATGAAGCCAAAAATGAAGAACGTTCGGAAAGTTAATTAGTAGATGCATTAGCAACCACTAGGCGATAAATGTGAGTCATGTCGACGCTCACTGCCCCTGCCAAGCTCGGGGTCTTCGTGCGTGCAGAACGCATCCGCAGGGGTATCGACCAACGCGATTTAGCCGAGACCGCCGGCGTGGGCCTCACTCTGGCCAGGCGCCTAGAGAGCGGAGCAGGAAGCAGTCTCACGATCGTTTTTTCTGTGCTCAATACGCTCGGAATAGAGTTGTCTGCGGTGCCGTCCAACTCTTTGCCTCGACCACTCGCAGGCAACGCTAACCCTCACGCAGCCCGCGTCGACAGCATTCTGAACAAGAAATGCACACTATCTCGACGCGAAGACAGGGCGACCTTTGAGCTAAACCGGGCGGTAGCGTATAAACTCCGACAAAACCGCGAGACCGTCATCGTTCAAGCCCGAAAGAATCGGCCCCTCGTTTCGAGAAACTCTTACGGTTCTCGTGCCCAAGAGTGGGTTTCTGAGTGGGAAAAAGACCGCAATTAAAAAAGCGGGCAGACCGTGAGCCTCGATTGTGACGATGTCAATTGAAGTCGATATCGTCCCGCTTCCCCGCCGGCCTCGGCCGATGTACCTCACTAGAATTAACGGATGCGCTCCTTCATGACCAGATTCCGAAAACCCCTTCTGGTCCTCCTCTCAGCCCTATTGATTTTCCTCGCATCCTGGAGCGGGTATAACTTTGCCTACGCCGCAGATCTTATGGATTGGGACTGCGGTGGGGCATCCTGCGCGACGAACGACCCCCGCGCGATGTTGAATCTTGTCGCGATTTTTGGCGCGATTGCGGCAACCGTGGTCAGCGGTAGCGCGGTTGGCCTCATCGGGCCAGCCATCACGATCGGATTGGTAACTTTTTGGTTCCGGCGAGGGTTTGAGGACGCGATTGTCGCGGGTCATACACCCGAGGCATCTGTTGGGGGAGTCATGACGTTCACCGTCGTGATGTTTGTTGTTGCCGCGTTGTTCTTCGTCGGCTGGGTGTGGACAAGTATTTCGAGGGCTCTGTGGCGTCGGAAGCGCGACCGGCGCCTGGCTCAGGGCAACGCGTAGCTCGTACAACGAGATGCCGCTAGTCGCAGCGCCCGCGCCCATCCGAGAGCGCCTTCCGATACCCTAAACCCGCTACCCTAAACCCATGAGGATCACCGAGGTCGACCGCTCCATCGGGCGGCTTGCGCTCCCCGCGTTGGGCGCGCTCATCGCCGAGCCCCTCTTCCTGCTGGCCGACTCCGCGATGGTCGGACACCTCGGTGCAGCTCAGCTCGGCGGTGTCGCCCTCGCGGCCGTCGTACTGCAGACCATGATCGGCCTCATGGTCTTCCTCGCCTACGCCACCACTCCGCTGGTGGCTCGCCGGCTCGGGGCGGGCGACCGCCGCGGCGCCGTATCTATCGGCATCGATGGCCTCTGGTTCGCCGGGGTCCTCGGCATCGTTGTGGCGGCTATCGGTGCGGTTATCGCGCATCCCGTCATCGACCTCTTTAACCCCACGCCAGCGGTGGCCGGATTCGCACATACGTACCTCACGGCATCCCTGTTCGGGGTTCCCGCGATGCTCGTCGTGTACGCGGCCACCGGTCTGCTGCGCGGCCTCCAAAACACGGTGACCCCGCTCTGGGTAGCCGTCGGCGGCTTCGCGCTCAATATCGTCACCAACTACCTGCTGATTTACGTGGCCGGGTGGGGCGTGATCGGTTCGGCCATCGGAACCGTGCTGGTTCAATGGGGGATGCTCGCGGTCTACCTCGTCGTAGCCCGCCGCATCGCGACCGAGGTGGGGGCCTCTCTCCGCCCGCGGCTGTCGGGCGTGCTGACCGGCGCGACTGTCGGAGGCTGGCTCTTCTTACGCACCCTGAGCCTGCGCGCGGCGATCCTGCTCACGACGTTCGTGGCCACGAGCCTGGGGACGGATGAGCTCGCAAGCTTTCACATCGTGATCACGCTGTTCTCCACCGCCGCGTTCGCCCTCGACTCCATCGCGATCGCGGCGCAGGCCCTGGTGGGGAAAACCCTGGGTGAGGGGGATGCGGAACATACCCGCGGCATCGTCAATCGATGTATTCGCTGGGGGATCATCTGCGGCGCGGCGCTCACCCTCGTCTTCGGCGCGCTGAGTCCCGTGCTTGGCCGCGTGTTCTCGGGTGACGCCGAGGTGCTCGCGATGCTTCCCTGGTCAATTCTGATCATGTCGCTCAGCCTGGGGCTCGGCGGTTACGTCTGGGTGCTCGACGGGATCCTCATGGGGGCTGCGGACGCTCGGTATCTGGCGATCACCGGGGCGCTCAACCTGTTCGCCTACGTTCCGCTCACGCTCGCCGTCTTCACGTGGGCACCGCCGGGGGTGGGCGGGGTTGCCTGGCTCACCGCATCCTTCACCATCGGGTACGTCGCGGCGCGAGCCACCACCCTCGGCCTTCGGATCCGGGGAAACCGGTGGCTCAGCGTCGGAGAGTCTGCCTGAACGTATTTTTCCGTTTCAAAACTATTGGTCAGTACTCGCGGGTGTCGCCGTCGGCCGCGACTACTCTCCAGCCCTGTGCGAGGCGTATTGCGCGCGGATCACGGGCCGATGGTCGCTCTCCAGCGAGGCAACCACCGATAACGGCCACGACGGGAGCGATCCGGTCAGCGCCCAGGCGGCCTGGGCGGCCGCCCCGCGGGCAACGTACTCTCCTGGCATGGGGATCACGACGGGGAGCTCGAAAACTTGCGCCGCAATCTGTTGCGTGGCCGGGTTTTGGGCGGCACCGCCGACCATCAGGATGCGCCGTGCGATAACTCCCTGGCCAGCCACGGCATCCAACCCATCGGCGAGGCCGCAGAGCAATCCCTCGAAAGCCGCGCGGGCGAAGTTTGCCCGCGTGGCGGATTCCAGCGTCATGCCAAACATCGTTGCCGTCGCGTCCGGCAGATTCGGTGTGCGCTCCCCCGCGAAATAGGGCTGCAGCACCAGGCCGCCGGCCCCGGGTTCTGCCGCGAGTGCCAACTCGCCGAGCTCATCGTGCGACGCGTGCACGATCTCGCGCATGCTGTCGAGGATGCGCGCGGCATTCAACGTGGCGATGAGGGGGAGGTGCAGGCCGGTCGCGTCCGCGAATCCGGCAACCGTGCCTGATGAGTCCTGTGCGGGAGATTCTGTGATCCCCGCCACGGTTCCCGAGGTCCCGATCGAGACCACCACATCGCCAGCCGCCGCGCCGAGGCCGAGGGCCGCCGCCGCATTATCCCCGGCGCCAGCAGCGACGACGATGCCCGCGTTAACCCCGTCAACCCCGCCTACCGTCACCCCTGCCCGCTCGGACGGCCCAAGCACCTGCGGCAGCACGGCATCGTGACCGAGCGCCGCCACAAACAGCTCCCGATCATACTCGCCGGTTACCGCTGACCAATACGCCGTTCCCGAGGCGTCGGAGCGATCGGTGGTCAGCGCGGCCAGGTCGGGTCCACGTGGCGAGTCGGAAGCCGGACCGTAGCCGAGCATCCGCCACGTGAGCCAATCGTGCGGCAGCGCAACTGCCGCCACCCTCGTGGCGTTTGAGGGCTCGTGATCGCGCAACCACCGAAGCTTCGTCGCCGTAAAAGAGGCCACCGGCACGCTGCCGGTGCGGGCGACGTACTCCGCCGCCCCGATCTCGGCGATCAGGTCATCGGCGGATGACGCGCTGCGAGTGTCGTTCCACAGCAGGGCGTCGCGGATCACGCGGCCCTCGCTGTCGAGCGCCACCATTCCGTGCTGCTGGCCACCGATAGACAGCGCGCTCACGTCGCCCAGTCCGCCAGCAGCCTCAATCGCGGAGAGCAGAGCCTCCCACCAGTGCCGAGGGTCGACCTCGGTTCCGTCTGGATGCGAGGCCCGGCCTGAGCGGACAACGGCGCCGGTAGCGGCATCAACGATTGATACCTTGCAGCTTTGTGTGGATGAATCTATCCCGGCAACCAGCGTCATCGGTAGTCCTAGCGCGCGCCCATGAGGTGCTCCAGCGCGAGCTGCTGCAGGCGCACGAAGCCGAAGCCCTTGCCGTTGAAGTACTCGTCGGCGTTGAAGTCTTCGTAGGCGGAACGGTCTGCGAGCAGTGCGTCGTAGCTCTCGCCGTCGCGAAGCGTTGGCTCCGAGAGCTCGGGCACGCGTGCGGAGGCAAGGGCCTCCTGGACCTCGGGGTCTGCGCGGAACGCTGCCGCGCGCTCCTTGAGCAGCAGGTAGGTGCGCATATTGGCCGCGGCCGATTCCCACACGCCCGTCTCGTCCTCGGTGCGCGAGGGCTTGTAGTCGAAGTGGCGTGGGCCGTCGTATGAGGGCCCACCGTTAGGCCCGCCGTTTTCGAGGAGATCAACGAGAGAGAATGCGTTTTGCAGGTCTCCGTGGCCGAAGACCAGGTCTTGGTCGTACTTGATCCCGCGCTGGCCGTTGAGGTCGATGTGGTACAGCTTGCCCTGGTAGAGGGCCTGCGCGATTCCGGCGGTGAAGTTCAGCCCGGCCATCTGCTCGTGCCCGACCTCGGGGTTCACGCCGACGAGTTCGGGGCGATCAAGCGTGTTAATAAAAGCAAGCGCGTGGCCGAGGGTGGGCAGCAAGATATCGCCGCGGGGCTCGTTTGGCTTGGGTTCGATCGCGAAACGGATGCCGTACCCCTTATCCGTCACATACTCGCCGAGCAGGTTGACCGCCTCCCGATAGCGTTCGAGCGCTACGCGTACGTCTTTAGCGGAGTCGTATTCTGCGCCTTCGCGGCCACCCCACATGACGAAGGTGTGTGCCCCGAGCTCAGCCGCCAGGTCGATATTGCGGAGTACCTTGCGAAGGGCGAAGCGGCGGACGGCTCGGTCGTTCGAGGTGAAACCGCCGTCTTTGAACACCGGTGCGCTAAACAGGTTTGTGGTGACCATGGGTACGATGAGACCGGTGTCAGAGAGCGCGCCCTTGAGGCGGTCGATTTGTCGCTGACGCTCCGCGTCGGACGACCCAAAGGCAAAGAGGTCGTCGTCGTGAAAGGTGAGGCCGTACGCGCCGAGTTCGCTGAGCTTTTCGACTCCGTGAACGACGTCGACCTGTGCTCTGGTTGGGCCACCAAAGGGGTCAGCGCCGTTGTAGCCAAAGGTCCAGAGCCCGAAGGAGAATTTGTCGTCGCGGGTGGGGGTAAGTGACATGGTGAACTTCCAATCAGCATCTTTGCAATTTGTTGTATATGAAAACATATTACACAACCCCGACGATAATCAAAGAAATTTCGAGTAGAGGTCAAGGTTGTTCGAATCGTTATAATCACCCGTCGCTTCGCTTCTCTCCCCGGACGAGGACGCCCGGCGGGTACATGTTGACGAATTTGTTTTTAAGAATACATATATCCAAAACTAATATCTATACTTTGTCTCAGCCCGCCAGAATGCCGAAACTTTTCTGGATTGGGTTGAATCTAGTCACGTAAGTTCCGCGAAATTTTTTTCCGTCCTTTCGTGCTCGGGCAAGGACTCCTGGAGGGCTAGGCTTTCCTCTGGTCAGATTTTTATAGTGACCTCCGTCAAAACGTGTGATATGTTCGGTCCGTCAACAAACTGTGTTTCTTTGGACTCTGCGCAAGTTGGTCCGGAGTAACAGAGGAGAAACGCATACCGCCCCTCGGGGTAGATGCGTTCCCATGAGGTGAAAGTGACACGAGCGCCACGGTGACAGCTAACCGAGCGCATGAAGGCAGCATTCAGAGAGGAAAGCAAACTATGTCTAAACCCGCAAAAATCCTATCCATCGCAACGATAGGCCTTATGGCGGCATCGTTAGCCGCTTGTTCGAGCAGCGATAGCTCATCAACCGATTCAAGCTCCGGCAAGGATTGCAACGTGGGAATCTCGATGCCCACGCGTAGCCTGGAGCGCTGGATTAATGATGGCGAACAGCTCCAGAAACAGCTCAAGGATGCTGGCTGCACGGTTGACCTGCAATACGCAGACAACAAGACCGATCAGCAGATCAGCCAGATCCAGAACCAGGTTGCCGGCGGAGCAAAGATCCTAGTCGTTGCTGCCGTTGATGGTGAGGTTCTCGCACCTGTCCTAGCGGAGGCCAAGAAGCAAGACGCAACGATTATCGCGTACGACCGTCTCATCAACGGCACAGAGGATGTCGACTACTACGCGACGTTTGACAATTACAAGGTCGGCGAGCTTCAGGGCAAATTTATCGAAGAAACGCTCAAGCTGAAGGATGCGACGACCCCGCTCAATCTCGAGCCGTTCGCCGGAAGCCCCGACGATAACAACGCAAAGTTCTTCTTCTCGGGTGCCTGGGACGTCCTGCTTCCCTACGTTGAAAAGGGCACGCTTGTGGTCCCCAGCGGTAAATCACCGAAGTCTGATGAGGATTGGGCATCTATCGGAATCCAGGGTTGGGCCTCAGACAAGGCTCAGTCCGAAATGGACAACCGTCTGTCGTCGTTCTACAGCGGTGGCAAAAAGGTCAACGTTGTCCTCTCCCCGAACGATAGCCTCGCGATCGGAATCATCGCCTCCCTCAAGTCGGCAGGCTACACTCCCGGTGCCGAGTACCCCGTGCTCACGGGACAGGATGCCGACAAGGCTAACGTGAAGGCCATCCTCGATGGAGAGCAATCGATGACCGTATGGAAGGACACCCGTACGCTCGGCAAGCGCGTGTTCACCATGATCCAGGAGATCGTCGACGGCAAAACGGTTGAGGTTAACGACACCGAGACCTACGACAACGGCAAGAAGGTCGTGCCCTCGTACCTGCTCGATCCAGAGGTCGTTGTGAAGGACGATGTCCAGAAGAAGCTCATCGACTCGGGCTTCATCAAGGCCTCTGATGTTGGTCTCTAACCGGACGCGCGCACCTCAACACGCGCGTCACGCCGCATAGGGCGAAACAACAACATCATTACACCAGGAGGCAGGCATGGAAAAGTCGACCATCCTCACGATGAACAACATCGCTAAGGATTTCTCGGGAGTCAAGGCTCTCGACGGCGTATCTATCGTTGTGGAGCGTGGGCAGGTTCACGCTATCTGCGGCGAAAACGGGGCGGGAAAGTCCACCCTGATGAAGGTGCTCAGCGGGGTATACCCCGCGGGAAGTTTCGACGGCACCATCGAGTTTGAAGGTAAACCGGTGGCGTATCGAAACATCAACGATAGCGAGAGTGATGGCATCGTCATCATTCACCAGGAACTCGCCCTGAGCCCCTACCTCTCGATCGCAGAGAATATCTTCCTGGGTAATGAGAACGCGAGAGGCGGCATCATCGATTGGAACAAAACCAATCGGGATGCCGCCCTCCTCCTCGCACGAGTCGGGCTTGATGAGAACCCGGCAACACCGGTTCTCGAGCTGGGCGTTGGAAAGCAGCAACTGGTCGAGATTGCGAAGGCATTATCGAAGCAGGTGAAGCTTCTCATCCTCGATGAGCCTACGGCTGCGCTCAACGATGAGGACTCCGCGCATCTGCTCGGCCTTATTGAACACCTGCGCGGCCAGGGAATCACATGCATCATCATCTCTCACAAGCTCAAAGAGATTAAACGGATTGCCGACACCGTCACCGTGATCCGTGATGGCAAGACCATTGAGACCATCGATATGACGGATGCCGATGCCACCGAGGCGCGCATCATCCGTTCCATGGTTGGTCGCGACCTCGGCAGCCTGTTCCCTCCACGAGACCCCAAGATCGGCGAGGAAGTTCTCCGGATCGAAGACTGGACGGTGTACCACCCCGTAGATACCAGCAGGACCGTGGTAGAGGGGGCATCCTTCTCTGTTCGCGCGGGAGAGATCGTCGGCTTTGCCGGCCTCATGGGAGCCGGACGAACCGAGCTAGCGATGAGTATCTTTGGACGTTCCTACGGCTCAAACATCTCGGGCCGGATCTTTAAGAATGGAACAGAGATTCAGAACCGTTCAGTGGGGGAGGCCATTAAGAACGGATTCGCGTATGCCACAGAGGATCGCAAGCTTTACGGACTCAACCTGATCGGCGATATTACGGCCAACGTCTCGGCGGCTGCCCTCGGCAAGCTCGCCCGGATGGGAGTAATCGATCGGCACCGTGAGTATAAGGTAGCCGACTCCTACAGGCAGAAGATGAATATCAAGGCGCCGAGCGTCTCGTCGATCACGGGTAAGCTCTCGGGCGGAAACCAGCAGAAGGTGGTCCTGTCGAAATGGATCTTTACCGGGCCGGACATCCTTATTCTTGATGAGCCCACCCGAGGGATCGACGTGGGTGCCAAGTACGAGATTTACGGGATCATCAACGAGCTTGCCGCGCAGGGTAAGGCCGTGGTTGTTATCTCCTCGGAACTCCCGGAACTCATCGGGCTGTCCGATCGCATCTACGCGATTTCCGAGGGCCGAATCACGGGCGAGGTTGACCGCGAAAACGCCTCCCAAGAAACACTCATGCGCTATATGACAGAGGGAAAGGACTAACCCAGATGACTACGACATCCCCCACGAAACGTAAGATCCCAAAGCTCAACATTAATCTGAGGCAATACGGAATCCTCGCGGCACTCGCAATAATTGTGTTGCTGTTCCAAATTCTCACCGACGGGCGTCTCCTGATGCCCGGAAACGTGAACAACCTCATCCAGCAGAACGCCTACGTTTTGATACTGGCTGTCGGAATGGTGATCGTCATCATCGCCGGCCACATCGACCTGTCTGTTGGGTCGGTTGTCGCCATGGTCGGGGCCATCGCGGCCATCAGCATGAATCAATGGGGGATGCCGTGGTGGGCGGCAATTATCCTCGCGATCGTCGTCGGGGCCGTCGTCGGAGCCTGGCAGGGTTTCTGGGTGGCCTTTGTGGGCATCCCCGCCTTTATCGTTACCCTCGCCGGTATGCTCATCTTCCGGGGGCTCACCCTTGTGCTCCTCACGGGCGGAACTATCAGCGGCCTCCCGAGCCAGTTCACCGCTATCGGGGCTGGCTGGCTTCCCGGGTTCCTTGGGGAAGCTGGTGGGCGCGATACGCTCACCCTCGTTCTGGGTGTGCTGGCTGTCGTTGCCCTGGTCGCTACGCAGCTCAGGGGTCGCGCGGCGCTTCGCAAGCTTGAATTGCCGAGAGAGCCGATTGGCTCGTTTTGGCTCAAGAACGGCATCTCTGCCGTCGCCGTTTTGGCCTTTGCCTGGTTGCTGAGTGATTACAACGGTACGCCGCTCATCCTGATCATCCTTGCCGTTATCATCCTCCTCTATACGTTTGTGTTGAACCGTACCGTCTTCGGGCGCCACGTGTACGCTATGGGCGGCAACCGCTTTGCCGCGGTGATGAGTGGTGTGAAGACTCGCTGGGTTGACTTCTTTATCTTTGTGAACATGGGTGTCCTCGCTGGCCTGGCCGGAGTCGTCTCGACGGCACGCGCGGGAGGGGCCGTCGCCTCTGCTGGACAGAACTACGAGCTTGATGCTATCGCCGCCGTCTTTATTGGGGGAGCAGCGGTTCAGGGCGGCGTCGGCACGGTCGTAGGTGCTGTCATTGGTGGTTTGGTCATGGGTGTGCTAAATATGGGACTGTCGATTTTGTCTGTCGACGCCGCGTGGCAGATGGCGATTAAGGGTTTTGTGCTTCTACTGGCTGTTGCTTTTGATATCTTCAATAAGCGCAGGGCTGGAGGCCGCTAGCTGTCATCGCGCGGTAGTAGTGCCGCGAGCATGGGCACGTAATCGGGAGGATGGTGAACATGCGCAGCCCTGCACAGCCGACTCTTGGTATACGCGGAGGAACGAGTAACGATCAGCTTCGCCGTTACAATCTCTCTATGGTGATGACCCTGGTCCATCACGAGGGGGGATGCTCGCGCGCGCAACTCACGACGCTTACCGGCCTGACCAGGTCAACGATTGCCGCGCTCGTCGCCGAGCTCGTACAGCTGGGGATGGTCCACGAGGCTGAGCCCGAACAGGTGCTCGGCCGAGTAGGCCGTCCGAGCCTTCAGGTGTTTCCGAGTTCAACCATCGCATCCCTCGCGGTGAGTACTGACGTGGATGCCATCAACGTCGGACTCGTTGGTCTTGGCGGTGAGGTGTTGCGTCGCATCCGATTCGACACCCTGCGCCCCCAATCACCGGCCGAGACGGTGAATATTGTGAAGGCCATTGTTGATGGCATGCGGGGTGAGATAGAGAAGAGTTACAGAATCGCCGGTGTCGGTCTGGCCGTGCCCGGCCTGGTGAACTCGGCGAATGGGCGGATCTTGGTCGCGCCGCACCTGCAGTGGGAGAATGCGAACCTGACGTCTGCCCTGTCGAAGGCATTGGGGTATCCCGTTTTTGCTGGGAATGACGCAAGTCTGGGAGCAATTGCGGAGAGCTTTTTTGGAACGGCCAGGGGTGTCACCGATCTGGTGTACCTCAACGGGAGCCCGAGCGGGATCGGCGGCGGCCTGATCATCGGTGGCGTCCCGATCAGGGGAACCAGCGGATATGCGGGTGAATTGGGCCACACGCTTGTGAATAGCGAGGGGAGACGTTGCCATTGCGGACGTATCGGTTGCCTTGAAACCGAGGTCAATAGCGAACGTTTGCTTGCGGTTCTCGGCCTGCCGCGTGCCGATCAGGACGACCTGGATATTCAGCTGGGCATAACCAGAGATCCCGCGGTGTTGGCTGAGGTTCAGCGGCAGGTGGAATATCTCTCGATTGCGCTCTCCAACTTCGTGAATATGTTTGATCCCAAGATGGTCGTGCTCGGAGGGTTTCTTGGTTCCCTGCTGACGGCTAGCTGGGAGAGGCTGCCCGAGGGCATCCATATCAATTCGATGAGTAACATGGGTAACGCTGTGTCCATTCAGAGGTCGGGGTTGCGCTCGAGCCTTATGCTCGTCGGAGCCGCCGAACTCGCGTTTGCAGAGCTTCTTGACGACCCTGCCAGCTTTACCCTGACTCAGCAGAAGGGCGTCCGTGCCTAATAACTCAACATCGCTCGATGCGGTACGCCGCCATAATTTGTCTCGTGTCCTGACGTTGGTTCATCGGGCTGGCGCCGTTTCGCGGTCAGAGATTACTAAGCAGACCGGGCTGAACCGTTCCACCGTCGCTGGCCTGGTGAATGAGCTTACGGACCTGAGGCTTGTGTTTCAGACTGAGCCGACCCAGAACGAGGCTGACGGAAAGCGCGGGGTGGGACGGCCATCCCCCATCGTTCAGCCGCATCGGGATTGCGTTGCCATAGCGGTGAATCCGGAACAGGACGCGATAACGGTTGGCGTCGTGCGCTTGGGCGGAACCGTGGTGTCTCGGGTGCGTCATGAGGTTGACTCCGCCCCGACCGTCGATGAGGCGGTGAGCATCGTCACGGGAATCGTTCGCGAGCTGATCGATGCTTTGCCCGAGTCCGCGATGGTTGCGGGTATCGGGGTCGCCGTCCCTGGCCTGGTGCATGCCAGCACGGGCCTGGTGCGGCTTGCGCCGCATCTTCGATGGGTGGATGCCCCAATCGCCCAGCTCCTCACTGCGGCTACGGGTCTTCCCACGCGCGCTGCGAACGATGCGAGTCTTGGCGCAACGGCTGAGCACCTCTTTGGTGCTGGGCGTTCCGTTTCTGACCTTCTTTATCTCAATGGTGGCGCAAGTGGTATCGGAGGCGGGGTCATTATGGGAGGCGCTCCGCTCGGTGGGTTTGGCGGTTACGCTGGGGAGTTCGGGCATACTCTGGTGGTGTCGGCTGGGGAAGGCAACGCTGCGAGGGGCGATGCTCCTCGTGCGCTTGAGGATGAGGTTAATCGGAGTGCGCTGCTCAGGCTCACCGGGCTTCACTCGGCGGACGATGCAGACCTGGAGAGCGCCCTGCTTTCGTCCGGGGAGCAGTTACCTCGCGAGGGGGCTATCCGTGATGGGGCGATCCGTGACGAGGTCGTGAGGCAGATCGGCTTTCTCGGCAGCGCCGTCGCCGGGGCTATTAATATATTCAATCCGCAGCGGGTGGTTCTTGGCGGTTTTTTGGCCACTCTTAATCGCCTAGTCCCTGGCCTGCTCGATGCGCAGGTCCGCTTGCTGGCGCTCCCCCCGTCGTACGAGGGCGTTGAAATAGTTTCAGCGGAACTGGGGGCGAACCTGTTGCTCATCGGTGCCGCGGAGCTCGCGTTTGAGTCGATTCTTGGAGATCCGGCGTTGCCTTTCGCGGGACGCCCTGACCTTAGGTAGCTCTCAGCCAGATCAATAACATATTTCTTCTGTGATCATGGTTTTTATGAGTATCAGTATTGTGCGCAACGTGTTGAGCCGGGCTCGGGATTGATCAAAACATCACAAGTCGGTAATGAATTTTCTTGGCGCTTGACACGCTAATTGATCGGAGTAATGTAGGGAAATACGGACGCCCTGTTGGAACGTT
Source organism: Lysinibacter sp. (assembly GCA_040400085.1). Classification (GTDB taxonomy): domain Bacteria; phylum Actinomycetota; class Actinomycetes; order Actinomycetales; family Microbacteriaceae; genus HNR. The sequence goes on from JBBAQX010000031.1 coordinate 31,322, forward strand.
AGAGTGTTTATTTTTAACGCAAGCTATTGATTTTCCTGCACAAGCATCCTAATAGTGGGAAATTTGTTCACGTTAATGCGTCAAAGGAGCAGCGATAATGAGTATTCAAAACCCAACACATAAAAGGTCCAGGATTCGGAAGCGGGCATTCCTCGGGCTGGGCGTTGTCGTTGTGGCGGCGGCGGGATTTACCGCGGCGGCCTTTACCGACTTTGCCAACCTGAACCTAGGGGCCAGCGGCATTGGGGCAGATACCTATAATATTCAGGTTGTGCAGACCGATCCTCTAACCGGAGTCCAAAGCCCCGGACAGTGGCAGGAGGCCAACACTGCTGCTGGAGTTCCAATACAGCTTGTCGGTGCTAATACGATCTACCCGGGTGGACCGGCGGTTTCTGTGACTATTCCGGTAAGGAACGCCTCCACTACTCTGGAATCCACCATGTCGATGGGCCTGGTTCAGCTCCCAGATACGGTAACAAATATCACCAGCGCAAACTACCTATCGAGCCTGAGATTTAGCGTATCCCAGCCTGCCACGTCGCTGACGGCAACGCCTATCAGCGTAACGGGTCAGACGTTTGCGCAGTTGAGCGCTCTCCAACTCAACGAGCTGGCTGCTTTAGAAGCCTCTGATGTAACCATCACCGTAACGCTCTTGGATCAGGTAGCATCCGGTGCCGCGTACACCGATAACTCCCTGAACGGACAAAAGGCATTTGTCCAAGCAAGCTTCAACGGTGTTTCAAACTAGATTCGAGCAGATCCCATGTCTCAGAACCACGTTACACGGCGAAGGCTATCTCTTCGCTCGGTAACAACGGTTGTTGGGATCACCATGCTGGCGGCCGTCGGTCTGACGGCCGCCAGCATGGTCGATTGGGAAGAGACCATCGTCTCACTTAGTGGAACAACAAACACATTTGACCTGCAGGTAGCCGGAAGTGACGATCTGAGCTGGACACCACAGGAGAGCAGCTGGAAGCAAGGGACGGAGAGCCCTGAAATAGTTATTTTGGCAAATAGCCTCATCAGCCCTGGCGGCGAGACAAAAGCTCTCGTGGCCGTTCGTGATGCGAGTCCGCGTCTGAACGCTGTTGTTCGGTTGGGGGTTGTGCCTCCGCCGGAACCCAATCCGCTCTTCGATGCCCTCCGTTTTACCATTTCGGAAGGGTCGTACGTATACGCGGATTCTGCTCCCGCATCAGAGGTTTCTTCGATACCCCTCACGGGGGATATTACTTCCATGAACTACAGGCTACTTACCGTGGTGGTATCCCTCCCGAGCGATGCGCCCAATTCCCTCGCTGGCCTTACCAGCCCCTTGCAACTCAGATTCACGGGAGAAAACGAATGAACTTGCGCTCTTCTGGCCGCGCACAGCGCGTTCTCCTCCCCCTGCTCTTGCTCGGAGGAGGGATGGTGTGTGCGCTCACCTCTTTCCAGTTAACGTCCGCCGCCTACACCGACACTTCCGCTCCACGACTCGGGACGACCGGTAGCCTCGGCGGCTCCTACGATATCGCTATGCTCGACGCGACCAACGCTGTTGTCCAGGGAAACCCGACTCCGCTGACCCTCAGCACTTCCGGTGCCGGGGCGGTAAACCTCACGCCAACCATATCGTCAACCGTGAGCGCGCGAGTGGTCACAACGACGGCTGTCACTGGCCCGGTGACGATGAGCCTGTACAACGCTTTTTCTGGCGCGAGGCCTGCTGACCCCAATGGAACCAACCCGGGCGTCGATCCCTATAATTTTGCCCTGTACACGGTTTCTGTCGACGGCGTGGTAGTTGCTTCCCGAGTATCGGCTACAGCCTTTAACGCTTTGGCGGTTACGATAACCGGTTGGACCCAATCGGTGTCTAAATCTATCACCGTTGATATGGCCCTCCCCCGGGCAAACGCAAGCCCTTATCTGTTCAACCGCACGCTTGTTCTCGGCATTAGGTTTAACGGGAGCTCATCATGAATCGGCGAGTTTCTTCTTTCGGCCTAGCCCTGGCGCTGGGGTTTGGGTATGTTGCGGCCTCGGGCATGCCCGCCGCGGCCGCTCCGGTTACAACCGTGGTGGTGGAGGTGCCCGGACCAGGAAACCAGGCAACATGGAAAAAAAGCCTGCTCAACGACACGGGTTCCCCGGCAACGGTCTTTCTCGGCGTGGTCGATGTCGCCGGCGAGGAGGGTGCCTTTGGGGAACTGCTGACCGTGAGCATCGGACGCGGTGATTCCGAAGACATTATCCCGCCGACTACGCTCAACAGATGGAACGAAAAAGGAGCCGTCCCGGTGGGGACGGTAACCGCAAACGGTACCTTCGATATTGGCGGGGTGGTTCGGTTAGATCGAGTTGCCGATAACTCTATCGAAGGTAAAAGCGCATCCATTACGTTTCGGTTAACGTTGCAGGTTGAAGACCCTAAGCCGCTTGCCATTACCGGGGCATACGACGGGCTGGCCCTGGCCAGCGCTTCGTATCTCGCGGTGCTGCTAGGCGGGGCATTGATTGTTCGTCGCTACAGGGGAGTGCGTCATGAAGAGGTCTAACCGACGGGGAGCGCTTCAGCTGATTCTTGGGTGCGCCGCGATTATTGGACTCGCATCGGTGATCCCCGTGTCAACGGCCGCCTACACCGATCAAACCTCTGCCCAGACCTCTGGGAGCGTTTCTCCGATTACGACCAAGACCGCCATTATGCGGCCAACCAATACCTATATCGCAAACACGATGACCGTCCTGCAGGACGACGGTACCCTCTGGGTATGGGGCTTTCGAGGCAACGGCCTTTCCGGAACGGGGGTCGCCTCCGTTACCTCCAGCGCTGCCCCCAGCGCGGTTGTCCTACCCAACACCGGTTACGCCGGTACGGGCGGTAGGCGATACATCACAAAGGTTGCCGCGACCAGTCTTGATAATTATTTCCCTACCGATCCCATTTACACGACTATGGCCGCTCTCTCCGATGATGGCCTGGTCTATACCTGGGGAGGAAACAACCAAGCGAATACGCTTGGCCGGGCGAACACGCCCACATCGTACAACTCGCCGGGTCAGGTCGCAATTTCCGGAACGGTTGTTGACCTCAAGTCGTCCGCTGGTGTTTTCATGGCGCTTACGAGTACTGGCGATCTCTATACCTGGGGGTACCCGCAAGGAAGAGGAATCACGGGACAGGGCGGTCTTTCCTCCTCGGGAACCGTCCCCGTCCGCATCCTGACAGGTGTGCACAGCATCGGAGCGGGTACGTGGAACGGTTGGGCCATCGTCGGTAATTACTCCTCGACAAGTAACGCAACGGGCGTATTTTGGTGGGGGTGGGCCAATGCTGGGAACTCGTTCGCCAGCGATCCGTCGGGAGACAACCTGGGCACGATTCGTTCTGCGCCGACGCGATCTGCGACGTTATCGCCGTATGCCGTATCTGGGTGCGCCACGGTTGGTGTTGTTATGGGATCCGCAGCCGATTCCTGTTCAATACGTTCGTTGACGGGCCACTATTTTGGCAATCAGATGCTTCTCTCTAACGGGCAGTTGTACGGATGGGGAGACGCCGGGAACTTTGGTACGGGGCGCCCGTCGAATAACGCCAACTTGAGCGCGACGCCTCGACTCGTTGCTGTTCCGGATAACGACCCTATTACGAAAGTTGCGGTCACTGAGGACTACGTCATCCTTTTGGGGGCAACGGCAACGGTGTACATTTACGGTCGCTACTCGTTTGCGGACGGGCCTGATCCTGTAACCGGCAATATATCAACGACTGATATTACTCGTCCGCAGAGAATCACGGCGCTGGGAAACACCATTGTCGATATCGGAGGCTTCGGATACTCCGGTGTTGCCCTTCGCGCAGATCGAACGCTGATCTCCTGGGGTGGCTCCGATCAGGGCGGAAGCAATAATACCTACTCATCGATAAGAAACGGTTGGATCACGAATAGCGCCCCGACGGGATCCACCAGAGGGCTCACCACGCTGACTACTCCGGGGTCTTGACATGAAAAAACGAATCTCTCTTGGAACGTTTATCGCGGGGGCCCTCGTCATGGCGGGTATCCTACTCTCGGCGGGAGTAACTGTAAGTGCCTTCACCGATAAGGCGTCTCTCAACGTGGGTCGTCAGGGGATAGGGCTCAACTCCCCTTTCGACCTGGTAACTGTTTTTCCCAACGGTATTGTGCGTCAAGCGCTGCCAGCGCAGGGCGTTCTCCTTCCCGTTACGGGGGAGCAAACGTTTATTCCGGGCCGCTCGGTATCGGTCAACCTTACCGTAGCGAACAACACACCCGATCTCGCCTCCTCCGCAACAGTTTCGGTCGCACCCATAGGAACCGGGCAGGTCGGAAGCTCGCCAAACATCACCTCGTTTATTCGGGTAACCGTCTTCGACACAAACACCCAACAACTCCTCGTAGGAGGTAGCGCAACAAATCCGGCGCTGGGGGTAGCGCTCAACGCCACGGGAACGATCGGACGCTTGAACGCTCGCGGGTCTGCCGCTCTTGCCGAAGGGGCCACGTGGGTAGCTGACGCGGCCGGAAGCTCACGAAATCTGACGATCGTGCTCTACTATGTAGATACGCCCGCGACAAGTTCTTTCAACGGCGGTCAAACAGCCCTGGAGGTGAGGTTCGATGCTACCTCGACATCGTGAAAAGCGTTCGGTCTCATTTAGAATTTTCTCTGCATTCCTCACCTTTTCTGCGGTCCTGGGTAGCCTCGGGATTCTCATCGCCGCAGCAGGATTCATCTTCGGCGTCAGGCCAGTTGTGGTGATCTCCGGTTCGATGGAACCGGGTCTCCCCGTTGGATCAATGGTTTTTACACGCCAGGCGGATGCCTCAACTGTTAAAGTCGGCGAGATTGTGACAGTGCCGCGTAACGACGGATCGACCGGAAAAATAACTCATAGGGTGATTGACGCATCCACAAGCGATGGGGTCACAACACTGCGGCTCAAGGGAGACGCCAACGACATTGAGGACCCGGTTCCCTATCAGGTTGAGCAGGTCGGGGAGTTCCTCTTTCACGTTCCGGGACTTGGCACATTCGCTCTTGCCCTCCGAACCCCCCTTGGGATCCTGGCGTTGGGCCTGTATGTTGCCGGGGTAGTGCTCGGGACAATCATGATCAGGCCGAATAAAACCATCACGGCTGGTCGGCACGAGACCGGCAAAGACCCGGCATCTGAAGAGCCGCTGGCGTTCTCGACACCTGAGCCAGAGCGTTCAACCAGCACCTGATTCGGGCTTCGCTCAGGCTCACCGCGGAGCCGGCGCCTGGCCCGGCGCCTGGCCCGGCGCCTGGCCCGTTGTCGCGCCCTCGTGCAAAACCGAGTGGAAAGACTGCGGGCTCACCTGTCTGCCCTCGATCAGGTCAAGTGCAGCCAACCCTGCCGCGCGGCCCTTCGCCTGCGCGGGCTGGACCAACGTACTGAGGTCGAGCTCCGCCAAGCCCTCCAGCGGAATCCCGTCGAAGCCCAACACGCTGACATCGTTCGGAACGTGCAACCCCAGCTCCGCCGCGGCCCTGATCACGCCGACGGCGAGCAGATCGCTCTGCGCAATCACAGCGGTGGGGCGGAGCGATCGATCGAGGGGATGCTCGTTGTCGGCCGATCCGCCAAGCACCACTCTCCCCGCCAGCCGACCCTCCTCCACCAGGCTCGAGGCCGCTGAATATCCCCCTGCCGCGGGGAACACATCGCGCACCCCGCGGATGCGCTCATCCGCAACAAAGCTATGCCCTGGGAGCGGGTCCCGCGCGGAGAACCGGTGTCGCGCGCGGTCTCGGTCGAGGGGGAGCGAAACGATCGACACGTTTGTGTGGCCGAGGTTGCGTAGGTGTTCCGCTCCCAGCTTCGCTGCCCCGCGATTATCCGAGTCTAGGACGTAGATCCCGTGAGGAATCGGAGTGCCGGGTTCGTGGAATTCAGCGCCCTCGAACTCTGCGCCCTCGAGTTCCACCATCGGTAAGCCCCGCTGGCACACAAGCTCAAACGACTCGTCAAAGCGTGTGCTACAGCCGAAGAGGATCACGGCGTCTACGGGAGCGGTCGCTATGTTCAGCGGCCCGCCGTCCGTGTCTCCCAGGAGCGCGAGGCCGGAGCCCGCGTTGCCTACGGCATCCGCTATTCCATCGAGAAGGGCGATGCGGATGAGGTCGCGAAATGCGCCGCCCAGTCGCTCGCCCAGCACGACCCCGATGAGGCCGCTGCGGCCCCGGCGAAGGGAGGCCGCCCGAGGGTCTGGGCCCGCGTATCCGAGCTGCGTGGCCGACTCGATGACACGGCTGCGCATGCGCTCCGAGATGGGCCCGCCCTTGCTGAAAGCGATCGAAACGGTCGAGGTACTCACGCCAGCATGCCGCGCGACATCGGCAAGGGTTACCCTTTTTGTCCCCGAGGTTTCGGCGCGGTCTTGACTGTGCCCTGGCATGTGGGTTAGCTTAGTCGAATCGATTCGAATTTGTGTGAAATCGGATCACTTGGGCAAAATTCTTCGAGGATCGGGTATGAGCGCACAACCACAACTAGACATGAACCCGCCCAGCGTAGCCACGAAGGCCCAGAATCGAGCCTGGTGCTTCGCAATCTTTGCGATATTCGCGGTGTGTGGATTTAGCATCTCGAATTGGCTCAGCCGCGTTCCTTCCGTGCGAGACTACCTGGGCGCGACTTCCGGTGAGATGGGCATCATCTACCTCGGCGTAGCGGTGGGATCTATCATCGGTCTGATATGCGCCGGTCATGTAGTAACCCTCCTCGGGCCGCGCAAAACCATCGTGTTATTCATGTCGATTTGTGTCCTTGGCCTACCCGCGGCCGCACTCGCGACATACGCTCACAGCATCCCACTTATTTTTGCGTCCCTCGCGTTCTTCGGTATTGGCTTCAGCACGTGCGACGTTGCAATGAACGTATCGGGGGCAGCTAACGAACGCGTAATGGGCCGCACCCTCATGCCCGTCTTCCACGCCCTCTTTAGCGCGGGAACCGTCCTCGGTATCGGGGTAGGCGCGCTTGCCGAAATAATCGGGATGTCCGTGCTGCTTCACCTCTCAATCGTCGCCGCACTCGTGATCACCGTTGTGCTCGTCTCGGTGCGGTTTATTCCCCGGGATGATGTCTTGCACGCGCCCGAAGCAGAGCCGGAGGATGGCCCTGAAGCCTCCGAGGAGTCGCACCTGGGGTGGAAGGCCCGCCTCGGAGTCTGGACCAAAAAACGCACCCTGCTCATCGGAGTTATCGCACTGGGGATGGCCCTTGCTGAGGGGGCCGCTGGAGATTGGCTTCCCCTCGCGATGATCGACGGGCACGGGCTCGAGAACGCAACCGGGGCATCCGTTCTCGGGATATTCCTGGTCGCTATGACGGCCGGACGAATCTCCGGTGTCTTCCTGCTCGACAGGTTTGGTCGCGTGCCTGTTCTCGTGGTCTGCGCTGGCCTTGCGGCAATCGGTCTTGCCACCGTGATCTTTGCGCCTCTTCCCGGCCTCGCGATCGTTGGCGTTGTGTTCTGGGGGTTGGGCGCCTCCCTCGGGTTCCCTGTGGCTATGTCGGCCGCGGCTGACGACCCGAAGAGCGCGGCAGCGACGGTGAGTGCCGTCGCGACAATCGGGTACCTGGCCTTTTTGGTGGGGCCACCCGTTGTCGGCTTCCTCGGCGATCACTTCGGCCTGCTCAACGCGCTCATTTTCGTGCTGGCCCTCGTCGTCGCGGCGGGGTTTGCGACCCCGGCGGCCCGCGAACCCCGCCGCGGCTAGCGCCCGCGCCCGCCCGCGCTTTCCCGCCTACCCGCCCGGATACCTTCCCGCCCTCGCCTGCTCTCCTCCCTCACTCTCCTCCCTCCCTCCCCCGCCCTCCTTCTCTCGCCGCGCCCGGCCCAAGTTATCGGTCCCGGCCCAAGTTATCGGTCCCGGCCCAAGTTGCACGCCTGGGCCCAACCTTTGCCTTAGGCCCGCGTCTTGCTGCTTAGGCCGAGCAGCTCAAAGTAGCCCCTAACTCCCTTGACCGGACCCGAACACGCACCGAAAGGCACCGACCCCCCCGAACCACGCTGAACACGCCCAGACAGCCACGCCCAGACAGCCCGCTCTGGCCCCACCCGCCGGTGCCGCCCCTCCCCGCCCCTCCCCGGCCCGTGCCGAAACCACCCCGCTCAAGCCATCTCCACCTAGACCCGCATCAATTGTCGCCCGCACCCGGCTACAATAAGTTGGGTGCGAGTGGTTATAGCGAAGTGTTCCGTTGATTATGCCGGGCGGCTTAACGCCCACCTTCCGCTGGCGACCCGCCTCTTAATGGTTAAGGGCGACGGCAGCGTCCTGATTCACTCGGACGGCGGCTCGTATAAGCCGCTCAACTGGATGAGTCCGCCCTGCAGCGTAAGCGATATCGAGGTCGAGAAGGACCAGGCGGATGCCGGGATCACCGAGATCTGGAAGGTCGTGCATCACAAAACATCCGACATGCTCGTGATAAGCATCCACGAGATTTTCAGCGATAGCAGTCACGACCTTGGTATCGATCCTGGTCTCATCAAGGACGGTGTCGAGGCGGATCTTCAGAAGCTGCTCGCCGAGCACATCGACACCCTCGGCGATGGATACGAGCTCGTGAGAAGAGAGTATTACACGGCCATCGGCCCGGTCGATATTCTGGCACGGGACGAAACGGGTGCGCACGTCGCGGTCGAGCTCAAGCGCAGGGGCGATATCGACGGTGTTGAGCAACTCACCCGTTACCTCGAGTTGATGAACCGTGACCCCCTGCTCGCGCCGGTCCAAGGAATTTTTGCCGCGCAGGAGATCAAGCCCCAGGCCCGCACGCTCGCCGAGGATCGCGGCATCCGCTGCGTTGTCCTCGATTACGATGCGCTCCGAGGAATGGCCGACCATAACGCCCTGTTTTAGGAGGTCAACATGAAAAACGACAAAAACACGATTCCCCCTGAACATCTCCCGGAGGGGGCCATCCCCGAAACGATCACGCCCGACTACAGCAACGATAAGCTACGGGCCAGCCTGAACTCTCTCAGGACGACACCGGACTACGAGACGCTCTCTGCGTTTCTGCTCTCGCTTCGTTCTGACTACCTCATTGTCGATGTGAGCGGGTCAAAGCACGGATCCACTAAACCATCCGGTAAAAAAAGCGGGCACCACATCCGTATCGTTCGATCGACACAGGGCCAGCTCATCCTCCCCATCTTTACCTCGATGGCAGAGCTGCGTTCCGCCGTCCCCACCGCACAACGCGAAACGGTTAAGGGTGTGGTCATGCCCGCGATCGAAGCGTTGAAGCTCATCCGCACCGACAAGTTTGTGGCCGCACAATTCGACGCTGGCTCTGCCAAATTCGTTGTGTTGCGCAAGTTCATTGAGCGTGTTCTCGATGAGGGGGATGCTCTCACCCCCGATTCTCTGAACTCCTAACCTGCCCAACCGGCATAGCCAGGGGCATCCAGGGGGCGTTCGGCTTTCTCGTCAGGGTGTCGGCTAGGCTTATCTGATGGTCAATAAGGTCGACAGTTCAATCGTTGGTTCCCCGCTCGAACTCTCGCGGGAGATAACAACCCAGCTTGCGCAAAAAACCGCACCCTGGTCGTGCGTGCTGTGGGACCTTGACGGGACCATCACGGATTCGGCCCCCGGCATCATGAAGCGAATCAGCGAAGCCGTGGTCAAGGTCGGCCTGCCGCAGCCGACCGAAGAGGTGCTCTTCGCTCTGATCGGGCCGCCCCTCCGCGACAGCTTTATCCACACATTGGGGATGACCGAGGCGCGCGCCGATGAGGCACTGCTGATCCAGCGCGAGATTGCTCACCGAGAGGGTCCGGGCGCAGGTTCGGCCGTGTACCCTGGCGTCCCGGAGATGCTACGTGAGCTTCACGAGGCGGGGATGCCGGTTGCCCTGGCCACCTCGAAGGGCGAGCAGCAGGCCGTCGAGATCCTTGATTTCTTTGACATCGCCCAGTATTTTACGGTTGTTACGGGGGCCTCTCCCGACGAAACTCGTAGCGCTAAGGCGGATGTTGTCGAGGAGACGCTACGCCGCCTCGAAGCTGAGGGTGTTGACATCAGCAACCCCGTGATGGTGGGCGATCGCATCTTTGACATTAACGGTGCTGGTGTCCACGGCATCCCCACGATTATTGTGGAGTGGGGATACGGTTCGGATAAGGAAACGGCCGCGGCCATTGGTCACGTCGCCTCGCACGAGGAATTGCGGGCCAGCCTGCTCGGCGAGAGCTAAGCCTCCCTCCGATTCCAGCTCACTGGACGGATGCTCGCATCAGCGCCCACCCGCCCGGCTCCGTCGCACGGGCACCCGCTCGATCCCGTCGGTGACTTCGGTCATCCCGTGGGGGAGCGGTACGCCGTCCCTGTCTACGCTGACGCAGACAATAGTGGAGATCGTCAGCACCTCGTCGCGCGTAAACACGTTGCGCACGTGGCAGGACATGGTGATCGACGTGCGCCCAAACGCGGTGACGGTGAAGTTGAGCTCGATCAGGTCGCTTTGTACCGCCGAGCTCACAAAGTTGATCTCCGAGATAAACTTGGTCACCAGCTGATCGGTGCCGAGCTGGAAGATTGCGCAGATCGCGGCTTCTTCGTCTATCCAACGGAGCAGACTGCCCCCGAACAGGGTCCCGTGGGCGTTGAGGTCTTCGGGCTTGACCCATTTGCGAACCGTGTAACAGGTTGTCGTCATACACTCACCCTACGACTAAACGGTGGGCCGAGCATCCGCGAATCGATGCTTCCCCGCTGTCGGCCGTTCCTCAGTAGAATGAACCAATGGCTATTTCTTCGCTGACCAACGCAACTCAGGACTACCTGAAGGTTATCTGGGCTGCCACGGAGTGGAGCGACGACGTAAACGTCAGCGTGACCTACGTGGCCGAGGCGCTTGGTGTGCGCACCTCGACGGTGTCCGACGGGCTCAAGAAGCTCACGGAACAGGGCCTGGTCGTGCACAAACCGTATGGCGGGGTTACCCTGACCGAGCTGGGGCGCACCTATGCGATTGGCATGGTGCGACGGCATCGCATCATCGAAACGTTCCTGGTCAACATGATGGGCTACACCTGGGACGAGGTCGATGACGAGGCTGAGGTGTTGGAGCACGCCATGAGCGATACGCTGATCGATCGTCTGGACGCGGCGCTTGGCCACCCGGAGCGTGACCCGCACGGAGATCCTATTCCGTTGGCGAACGGAACACCGCGTCGGCAGGACGCGTTTTTGCTCAGCACGGCCGAGGTTGGTCGGCGTGTTATTGTTAGCCGCATTTCCGATGAGAATCCCGAGATGCTGCGCTACTTTGCTGATCTGGGGTTGGTCCCCGGGGTTCACGTGTCGATCTCGGAGCACCGCCCCTATGCCGGCGTGAGCAGCATTGTGATCAATGATGGGGATGCCCCTATCGACCTGGGATCGGTGGCCCTCGCCTCGGTCTGGGTTGAGGCAGGCTAGCGGCGCCGCCCGCTGAGTAAAACCGCTAGCATCGCCGCCAAACGCCACGCCTCAGCGCTCGTACACGACCTCTCCTCCGACGACCGTGCGCACGACGTTCGCGGTGAGCAGCGACTCAACCCCCTCTTCGAACGGGTTGGTGTCGAGCACGATGAAGTCGGCGAGCATCCCGGTAGCGAGGGTCCCCCGGTGTGCTTCGTCACCACAGGAGTAGGCGGCGTCGCGGGTGGCGGAACCCAGGGCATCCGCTAGCGATACTGCGAGCGAGGGAACGTTCGGCAGCTGGCCGGGGGATATGGCGGAGCGCCGGGTGGTGGCGACGAACATATTGGGTAGGGCTTCGTGCGGGGCGGTGGGCGCGTCGGTCCCGAAGGCGAGGGTGCCGCCAGCTTGCGTGATTTCGGGCCAGGGGAAGCCGCGATCGACGCGGGCATCACCCAGCATTGCGCGCCAATTCTCTTGGACGGCCGGGTCCGCGTGGACTGGTTGCATGGAGGCTACCACCCCCAGCCGGGCTAGGCGTTCAACGTTGTCGGGGAGCACGGTTTCGAGGTGTTCGATCCGGTGGCGACGCGGGCGCGGGCCGTTCTCGCGGTAGGCGGCTTCGAGCGCAGTTAGGGCGATATCCGATGCGCGGTCACCGATGGCGTGCATGGCGATCTGCAGGCCGGCGGCGTCCGCGGCGATTACCACGGGGGTCAGCGCGTCGGGTTCCCAGATTGCCTCGGGACGGGACCCGTCGCTGAACGGCGAGACCATGGCGGCGGTGCACGCGTCGATCACCCCGTCGAGCACGAGCTTGATCCCGGTCATGCGGAACCATTCGCCGGAAATTTCGGCTGCCAGCGCTGCCGCGCGGGCAACCTGAGCCAGGTTTTCGTCGGCGCTCCCCGTCGGCTGCACCCACCAGTGGCCAACGACGCGCAGCGGAAGCTGACCGCCGCGTTGTGCCTGCACCCGCAGGAGCGAGTCCACCAGCGCCTGGTCCATGAGCATATCGATTGCGCCAGTCACTCCTGCCTCTGCGTAGGCCGCGAAGGCGTTTTCCAAGGCGGCATCCCGTTCGGCATCCGAGGTGAGGGCGGCTAATCCCGGCAGTACGAGTTGCAGCGAGGCCGCCTCGAGCATCATGCCGGTTGCTTCGCCGTGCTGATCGCGCACGACCGTCCCGCCGACCGGGTTGGGAGTGTCCGCGTCGATGCCGAGTTCTGCAAGAGCCGCGCTATTGAGCCACGCGGAGTGGTAATCGTTGGCGTCGAGGTACACGGGCACGTCGGGCACTGCCTCGTCGAGCATCTGCCGCGTGGGGATCCCGCCCGGCACCGCGCTGAAGAGCCAGCCTTTGCCGAGGATGCGGTCGGCGGAGGGGGTATTGGCCAAGGCATCCCTCAATCGAGTTTGAATCTCTGCGAGATTCGCCGCGTCGATGAGCTCAACTTTTTGCACGGCGTGTCCCATGAGCATCAGGTGCGTGTGGGCGTCGATGAAGCCGGGGAGCACGAGCTTGCCGTCGAGATCGATGTCGGATGCCCCGGGTCCCGCCATCCGCCGAGCGGTAGCTTCGTTCCCCACCCACGCCAGCCGGTTGCCCTGCACGACGAGGGAGTCCGCCCACGCCGTCTTAGCCGCGGTGAAGACCTTAGCGTTGCGGTAAATCACGGGTTGGGGATGCTGTTCCATGGGTCTGGCCTTTCTATGGTTCTCTGGGTGGTGGTGTTGCCTGGCGCGGCCTACGCCGTCGACGCCACGATCTGATTCGCGTCCGCGCTTCCGTGACTGCTGCCCTGCGCGGCGGCGGCCTTTTCGACGCGGGTGGAGAGGCGCGCGATGTAGACCAGCGGGACGAAGAGAACGAATGTGATTGCGCCTAGGACAATTCCGAGCGCTTGGTATCCGAATTGATCGGCGAGAAACGCTCCGACAACGGGGGCGAAACTGGAACCGACGAGATAGGTCCCGAGTAGCGGACCTGACCAGCGTCCGAGCGCGTCGAGCGCGGCTGCCGTAGCGACGATATACATGAACGCGATGGCATATATGGTGTTCCACGCGATGATGATGGTGGTGTAGAGGGCGGGGTCGCTGGTGAATGCCGCCAACACTTTGAGGGTTCCGCCGAGAATCAGGAGGATGCCAAGGGGTAATGCCCGTCCGCCGCGCGCGCCAACGAAGATCAGCGCGATGGCTGCTACGAGCCCGCCTGCGGTTGAGGCGCTCAGCACAAAACCGAGGTCTTGCTCGCTGAACCCGGCCTGATCTGCTCCCATTGCCCCGGCCATGGCCCAGAGGGAATCTTCGCCAACGGCCCAGAGGGCAAAGCAGGCCAGCAGGGCCATGCCGGCAATGGTCACGCCGCGGGTCGCGGTGGCGGGATTTACGGTCCGGTTGGGGACGGTGAGTGGGTCGGCGGGGGTTTTGACGCTGACGTCCGGGAGCCACGACACGGTGAAGAAGGCTGCGAGTGCGAGTAGCGCGAGAATGCCGAAGGCGCTGCCCATGACGATGCCAAACATGGGGATAAGCGCCAGCACGATAGTGACGAGCCCCCTATTGGTGAGGCCGTTGAAGCCCGATGCGCGGTTAGGGTTGCGGAGCGCTGCAAGGGCGGCGCCGCCTGAGGCTACAGCTCCGCCCGCACCGAGGCCGCCGATGATGACGGCGGCGATCGCGATTCCGGCCACGGGGATGATCGCGGCGGCGCCAAATCCGGCGAATGTTACGAGCAACCCGATCCTGGCGATGAGTTTGCGTTGTTCACGGGCTGCCCAGCGGGCCGTGACCAGGCTGGTGAGCGCCGTGGCGAGGAGGCAGGCTGTCATGATGGTCCCGGCCTCGGTGGTGCCGACCCCAAGTTCGTTGGTCAGCGCGATCATCATGAGGGGTACGAGGTTGGCCGTCATGAAGCCGACCACTCCGATGCCGAATGTTGATACCGCCCGTTTCGGGGTGAGCGGGACCCTGCCTGTCGAGTCTGGTTGATCTTGTGTGTGAGTCATTTTTTCTCCGTCGAAAAAGCGATGGCCGTGAGATTTTTACGTACCGTGTCGGATGGCCGTTTGTCTCCCCCGAATAACCGAATGGTGTTCGGTTATAGTACATATCAATCTACCCTCCGCGCAACCCCGCAGAGGAATTCTGGGCTCCGGTAACGCTAGAGTGGATAGATATTGGCCAGCGAAGCATCCCTCAATCGAAAGAGATCACCAGTGGCGAGACCCCGCATTCCCAAGCTCTCGCTCGAGAGAATTACGGATGAAGCGCTCGCCCTGATCGATTCGGGTGCGCAATTCGGGGTCAACCAGCTCGCGCGCCGCCTGAACGTTAGGCCATCGTCCCTGTATACACACGTTTCTGGCCGCGCCGACATTATCGAACTCGTGCGCCAGCGGATCGTCGCGGAGGGAGACCTTGCCCTCAATCGCAGCCTGCCCTGGCACGAATCCATCGAGAGGGCGTTCCGGGCCCAGCGGGACATTTACGCGCGGCATCCCCACGCGCTTGCCCTGCTCGTAGAGAACACCGTGACGTCGCCGGACGTCGTCGCGTATTACGCCGAATTAGCCGAGGTGCTGCTCGAGGCGGGATTTCCGGAGGGCGAGGTGCTTCCGATCATCGAGATACTGGATGCCCTCGCCCTCGGCTTTGGCTTAGACCAGGCAGCGCCCAGCGATGTGTGGCGCACCGAAGACGCGACGAGTAGCTTTGGTCGCCTCCTTGCGCGGGCCGAGACGGGAACCGTTCGTTCCGCGCGTGCCTACGATCTGGGGCTTAGCCTACTGCTCGGTGCTTTGCGTCAGCGGCTGGGCGAGTTGGATCCCGCGTAACCTTGTCGAGCGCTGAGGTTTAGATTCGCACAAAGGTGGGGGTGAACCACATCGTAGAGACGTGAACGCCCGTTGCGGGGGTTCCGGCATCAATCATTTGGTTTCCGCCGATGTAAATGCCAACGTGACCCGGGGTCCAGACGATATCGCCCGGCTGTGCGTCGGCGGCGGAGACAACGGTTCCCGCACTTTTCTGTGCTTCGCTCTGGCTGGGGATTGAGATGCCGACCTGGGCATAGACCCAGCTTGTGAAGCCGGAGCAATCGAAGGCGTCGGGCCCTTTTCCTCCGGCAACATAGGCCGAACCAATCTTGGAGTAGGCAATTTCTACGATCCCGCCGGTGACAGGGGCCTGCGGCGCGCCGGTTGCCGCGGGAGCGGAAGGCGAGGCCTGAGCAGCGAGATTCGTCGCGGCAACTGCGGCGGCTGCGGCATCCGCTACTCGTTGTGCCTCCTCAGCGGCCGCTTTAGCTGCGGCGGCTACCGCATCTTCAGCAGCAAGAGTGGATGCCGTGGTCGCGGAAAACGTTGTCTCATCGAAGCTGTCCGGTACGTTTTCGTTCGAAACCGCGAGCGTTTGAAGCGGAAGCGTTCGTGCCGCAGGGCCGCCGACAGGAACGGGGGTGGCCGCGTATGAGGGAAGCGCCAGTGTGCATAGACTAGCGGCCCCGATAGCGAGGGCAATTCCTGCCCGCAAGGCTGGCTTAGCCGAAAGGTCAAACGCCATATTGTGTAGAACTCCAGAAGGTTGGTGGGTGTCACGCGACGGTGGTGACTCGTTGCCGTGCTTTTCGCCGCAACGATTTTCGGTAACGAAAAAATAACAACCCTATCGACGTTAACCAAGGAGATCTGCTTTGTCCACGTTGGTAGGCGCCTTGCCAGCGCCTTGCCAGCGTCTCAACAGGATCTTCTCAGCGTATTTGCCGGGTTTTTCTTGCCGCATAGATCGAGGCGCTAGCGCTGAGTAGTCCGCCCCCTAGCAACAGCAGCGCCCACCAAGCAAGGTCGCCTAGATCCGTACCGGTGTTGACCAATTGCTGACCCGTCTCCGTGGAACCAGGGACGAGCGGTTGTGCGTCGCCTCCTGTCGTGGATTCCGCTGCTACGACCTGAACTTCGTAGCTCACTGCCTTACTCAAACTGCCAACAAACTCTATTCGATGGATGCCCGGCTCAAAGTCGCGAGGTAGCGTGGCGCTGAACTTTACAGTTCCGCGTTCATCAGCAGCAACAGTTCCGATCACAAACGGGTCGGAATGGATCGTAACGGTAACGATTTCACCCGGAACATAGCCACTAGCAGCCAACTCAAATGCCATACCTGGCGTGAGCCGCTCGGGGAGCGTGGCGGTCAGATTATTACCGATTGCTTGCACCTCGGCTGGCTCAGAAACGTTTGAAGCCAGATCGGTGGCCACCACGACCAAGAACGATCCGTTCGGAACCGTTTCGGACAGGGTGATGCTGAAAGTACCGTCATCCTGCGCGACGCCAGTACCCAACTCGACACCATCCTTACTGCGGATTGTGATCGTAGCGCCAGGTTCGGATGACCCGCTGATCGTTTTCCCGTTGCTCACCAATAGTGACGGGATAGCCGGAGGAATCGTATCAGGAGCGGCGAGTACCGTAATGTCCTGCTCTGTTTTTACGCCGTTGACTGTGAGCGCAACAGTGGCTGTTCCCGGTCGGAGCGCAGTGAGCTGCCCTGTCTCCGGGTCCAGGTGCACGATTGACGATGCTGGCGGGAGGCTGCCATCCTCGATGCTGATGTTATCGCCCGACCATTGCGCGCTCATCGGCCATCCAACGGGCACAACCCGAGTACCCTGTGTGATGCTTGCAGAAATCGCCGCGTTGGTACCCTCGACCACAGTGGTGGGAACGTTAAGGGATACGGTATCGGTCAGGGGCTTTACCTCGGCGCGAAGCCATTCGGTCCGAGCCGTTCCGGGGGCCGCCGCTGGATCGAAAATACCAGCGCTGGGGTCAACCCCGAGCAGGGTCCAGCCGATAAAGCCCCCGTTTGCCGCGCTCGTCGCTGGGCTCTTACCGCTGTTGCCATTGATGAGGTGGGACACGCCATTCACGGACGAGGCGTGGAACGCCCCAACATGGCCGTTCACCACCGCAACGGATTTACCGCTGGTCGCCCGGAACTGTCCAAGCAGTTGTTCGACGGCTGCGGCCTCTTGGCGGTCAGCTAATTGGCTAGATTTATCCGGGAACGGATCGTCGATGGGATGATGAAACGCGACGACCACACCGGATGTGGCGGTATCTGCCGCAGCTGCAGCGAGGGCCGTTTCGAGCATCCCGAGTTGATTGAGCCCACCGCCACGGAGAGTTCCTGAGGAGGAATTGAGGGTGATGATGCTCGTCGCTCCCACCTGGACTTTTTGCTGAGTGGCCCCGAAAACACTTTGGAAATTGCTGATGGGTCCGCCCATGATTTCGTGATTTCCCGGGACATATAGCCAGGGCAGGGCGGTGCCGATTTCCTCATCGAGGATCTTCTGCGCAAGGGCAAAGTCTTCGGGCGCTGCCTCGTCAACGAAGTCACCAACAATCATGAGCAGGTCCGGTTTAGCCGCGACAATTTCTCGCAGGGCACGTCGCGCATTGGTGACGAGCTCGCTCGTAGGGTTCCTGCCCACAAATTGTGCGTCGCTGAGCACAGCGATTTTTTGTTCGCGGTCAGCAACCGTTCCATTGGAAATGATCAGCGGGTCATGCACCGTTTCCGTTGAAGCGGCCAGACCTGACGGAGTTACCTTCGCCTGCAGATTGGCAAAACTGACCTGGCCCTTGTACTGGGCCGCTGGTGCTGTTTCCATTAGTCGGATGCGGTCGAATGAGAGGGGGTAGGCGACTCCCGCTGGAACTGGGAAGGTTACCGTTTTCCACCCATCCCAGGTAATGAAGCTTCCGTCGATGTTCAGCACAACATTATCCGCGTCTCGCAGTTGCAGGCGTGGCCAGCCGCCGTTCATATCGCCTTCAACCTCTAACGAGAGGGACTGCGGTTGACCCGCGATGGGGATGAAACCGGGAGCAACCGCGTAGGCTCCCCTGGTTGCTGTCGACTGGGTGAAGTCATAGTCCATCGTCAGAGCATTTCCTCCGTTGGGAGCGAGCGAAGGAGTAAGTTTTCCGCTGGCCCGAGCCTGCGAAAATGTCCAGGCAGAGCCATTCGAAAAATCGCTCACGACAGTATCCACGAGCCCCGCAGTGACCGATACCTCGACCGTTTTGCCGCCAACGGTGAAGACAATCAATCCCGCGCCCGAATCAACCGTTGATCTTACTGTAAAGCCCTCAGCGCCGTCGGCGCTCACCTCAAACCCGTCAGGTGAGTCAACCTCAATATCGCGAGGCTCGATAGGAGCACAAAATCCGTCTACGTCGCATCCGGTTAACCTCACCGATGAGGTTGGTGATTCTGCCGTAATGCTTATTTGGTTGCGGTCCGCCTTTGCCCAGGAGAGGGCACCTAAAACTCGAAGATCTACCTGGGCTTCGCTGCCCGCTGTGCGAAACGAGGCCGTGGCCGTTCCCGGTTGCTCCCCGCGTACCACGAGCTCGTTAGACGTCGAGCTCAACGTGCTAACCCGTCCCGTTCCTGCGGTTATGCGGAACTCCCCGGGGGCGTCAAGCCGTTCGAGATTCTCTGCAAGGGCTGCTCCGCGAAGGGTTCGGCTCAGACCCGGAAGTATATTGGTGGCCTCTGCCCCGCTGAGCGCCGGTGCCACGATGGACCCTTGTGCGACGCTGGATGAGGCGGACGAGAAGAAGGCTAAGCTATTTGCTACCTCGCGCTCTGTGCCGTCAGAGGGGGTGTTCAAAACCCGCAGGTCGCTACTGCCGGCCGGTCGTCCAACCATCGTGGTGGATCCGCCTCCGTCGAGATTGAGCGCGTTGTATGCGCCCAGATCTTTCATAAACGTAGCAAGCTCTCGACGCGTCATACCGTGGCTTGCGCTTGAGCGTCCGTCGACGGTAAACACGTACATTTTGGTGCCATCCTGGTTGATGCCAACTGCCGTGCGCCCCGCAATTGGCTCGTCAACGATGTTGTCGATTGAACCGTTGTTTACGAGCCTGATGTTTCCGCTTATTGCAAGGTCGACGTTGGACGAGGGGCCTACGCTCACCGTAACCTCGTCACCAACGCTGAGCTGCAGAAGAGTTGCCGCTGCGGCATCTCTGGCCAGCAATACCTGTGAGCCGGGAGCGATGTTAGGCGTGCCCGCCACGTTCTTCACCTCTGTGACTACGCCATCGACCAGCGTGGCCTGAGCAACAGGGGATGTTCCGCCCACGTCGAGGCCAGTCGGCTTATCGAGAGTGTAGGTTCCCCAGAGCGGCGTGTACAGACCGATGGTGTTTGGAGATAATGAGGGGGTGTTGACTCCTGCCAGCGGGAATGCGGTTCCTTCGATTGTTGCGCTCCCCGTGACCGCAAGCGATTGGATCGCGGCGATGCCATCCGTTATGGTGAGCGCCTGTTGTCCGCGTTGATTGCCCGTTCGGATTCCGCTGGCGCGGGAAATGTTGGTGCTGACCGGTGCCCCCGAGCTGAGGATGTCATAGAAGTCACCATTAACTGCGGCTACGGCTCCGGCTTGTTTGGCTTGTTCCAGAACGGTTGCTTTTGTGGTGACCGTTCCTGAGTCTATGACGTCGAGGGAGAGACTCGGGGTTGTCAGGTCCGCGGTGAGGACGTTGCCAGTGTTCCAGCCGTCAGCTTCGAGTCGCTTGAAGGATGTTAGGTCAAGTCCCGGCGCGATCTGCTGGGTTGATCGGGTGAGTAGGGTTGACTCGACGCCCCCAATGTTGAGCTGGTCCTCGGCGTGTGCTGGGGAAAGGTTTAGGCCTCCGAGCCCGAGCGTCGCGATCAGCGCAAGCGCAAGCGATCTGCGGAGGGCGGCGGGGCGCCCTGTTGCGGTGAAGCGGCTCAGGAATATGCGGGTGTGCTGGTGTTTCATCTGTGCGAAAGCCTGACCTTGTTTATCGGGGCACAACTCACGCAAGTTATTGAGCGTCGTGCTAGTGGCGTATTAGCTAGAGAGTAGGGTTTGTTCGTGGCCCGTTAATGAGCTTGTGGTGTATTTTATGTAACGCGTTTATGAATTGCAAGTAAACTCGATGCGCCCCCGGCCCGGTGATGTTTTTTGCGTTTCTCGTTTTTCCCAAAATTTACTATCTTGAGCGCGAATAGAGGTATAGGCTAAGAAACGCAGAATGGACTCAAGAATGAGGTTTGTCATGGCCGCACAGAGTGTTCCGAAAACGTCGTTGGTGCCAGAGATAAACGCATCATGGCTCCCCATGATTGTCGTCGTTCTTACCCAGATTCAGGCATCCTTCGCGGTAAACGCGTTGACCGTGTCAATGGCTGGCATCACGACCGACCTGGATACCCCAGCAACCTCTGTGGGTACCGCCATTACCGCCGGAACGTTTGCGATGGCGGCGTTTATCCTCCTGGGTGCCAAGGTGGGAGCGCGTTTCGGCTCACGGCGGGTCTTCCAAATCGCGGTGGTCATCCACGGGTTGGCCATGGCCGCCGTCGCCCTGAGCGTCAGCCCCATGATGCTTTTTGTCGCGCAGGCCGCGTCCGGTGCTGTGATCGCACTTATTGCCCCGGCTCTCACCGTTTTCATCGCGGCCAACTTTCATGGCGAACAACGCGCAAAGGCCATCGGTTTTCTGGCGGCGGCCATCCCCGCTGCCGGAGTGCTTGCCCTGTTGATCGCCGGAACGTTCGCCTCGACAATCGGATGGCGCTATAGCTTTGCCCTTGTGGCCGGTCTCTCGGTGATCAACCTCCTCCTGAGTTTCAAGGTGAAGCCGGTCGCTCCCCACGCATCTCTTCGTATCGACTGGACCGGCGCGACTATCGCCGCCATCAGCATCATCTTCTTGAGCTTCGGCTTTAGCGGCCTTAACTCGTGGGGCGTGATCCTTGCGACGCCAAACTCGCCGTTCTCTATCCTGGGGGTCTCGCCCGCGCCGATCCTGATAATTCTGGGTCTCATCGGCGGCCAGATCTTCTTCGTGTGGCTCCGCAAGGGTCAAGGGACGGATGCCCCGCGCATCTTTGATCTCCGGGTCCTGGCAACGAGTTCCGAGCGTGCCGTCGTGGCGTGTATGTCGATCATGCTCTTCGTGGGTACCGCCGCGAACTTCTTGATCCCCCTGTATATCCAGGTGGTTCAGGGCAGGTCGAGCCTATCAACGTCGATCGCGGTCATCCCCTATACCCTGTCGATTTTCCTCGCCAGCACGTTTGTTGCGCTTCTGTACAAGAAGTTTCCACCGCGCCAGCTCGCCCGCATGGGATTTATCATTGTCGCGGCGGCGCTTATCTTGCTCGCGTTCACCATTCGTAATGAGTGGGAACAGGTCTTTGTCGTTCTCGGGCTGATCCTGCTCGGCCTCGGCCAAGGGGCGATTGTCGCGCTGGTCTTCAACACGCTGCTGTCGGCCGCGCCGAAGGAACTCGCCGGTGACGTCGGGGCCTGGCGTGGACTGGTACACAACCTATCCGGGTCGGTCGGTATCGCCGTGGCCAGCGTGTTTGCGGTCGGCATGCTCGGGTCGCTCATCGCGACCAGCGCCGCTGAACACCCCGAGATTCCGTCCGAGCTCATTTCTCAAGTGAACCTCAACGATGCCAACTTCATCACCAATGATCAGTTGAAGTCCGTGCTGAGCGAAACCACCGCGACGCCCGCGCAGGTGGATGCCGCGGTCGACATCAACGCGGATGCCCGCCTGCGTGCCCTCAATATCTCGCTGCTTGGCCTCGCCGGCTTGTCGCTGCTGGCCATTGTGCCCGCCGGCCGGATGCCCGGCCGCCGCGACGACGAGGCGGAACTGCTCGAGTTGGCGGAGTCGGCAGGTACTAGCGCTTAGGCCTGTCGGGTTGGGCCTGGGTTGTTCCGTTGGGCGGCAGTTTCTAGTGGTCAATGCAACACTCGTGAGTTGTGGGAGTGTTCGTTATG
>JBBAQX010000032.1:0-52745 GCA_040400085.1 Lysinibacter sp.
GTGAACTCCATTGCAGTCGATGACCACCTGGCTCCCGGCATCCGGGTCGCCGTGGGTGATCGAATAAACAATTCCCGCGACGAGGATGGGACCTGACGGCCCCGAGTCGACCCGGCCGCCAACGTAGAGCTCTACATGGTTTCCTGCACCCGCTGCGATTGCGTGTGCTACTGCCTGCTGATCAAAAATCGAGGCATAAATTGTGCGCCTTGTACCGTTCGTAAGTTCTGGGTGCGACAGCAGCTGGCCGAGGGTCCAGGAGACATCTCCCGCCCCGCCCGCGGTTGGATTGTCGCCGGAGTCCGAGATGATGAAGGGTTTCTCCTGGGATTGTGCCAGGGTGTCGACGGCCCGCTCGACGCTATCGGGAAGGCTGAGCGCCTCCATTGCGAAATCAAAGTCTTCACGAGCATCCCAGTAGGCGCGGCCGAGTCGTTCGGTCTCTTCCCTGAGGAGTTCAGGATTGTCGCCGGTGATGACCAGTGCCGCTTGGCATCGTGGTTCGTCTGCCCAGGCATATCCAACCCAGACGGAGGCATCGACTATTCCAGGCAGGGATTCGATCCGAGGCAGCTCCGCATATATCCCACGGGCTGGTTCTAAGCGTGTGCTTGTCTTTTCTCCCGGGAGGAGGACGGGAACCTGTAGCCACGATTTGTAGGGCCGTCTGCCGTCGGGGTTGTTGCCTTGCGCCGAGCGTAACCTGGTTAGCAGGGTGAAGACGGCGCGTTGTTTTGTGTTCCACTCGTCTTCGTGCGGTGCCATTCTGTAGCAGGTGATCAGATCGACGCTATCCAATAATTCACGTGAGACGTTACCGTGCAGGTCCATCGATGTGGAGATCAGCGCTTCATGGCCCAGCGCGCGACGGATTGCGTGGCCCAGGTCTCCCTCGGCATCGGTGAGGCCGACGACGCTCATTGCGCCGTGAATGTCGAGGTAGAAGCCGTCAAAGGGGCCGTTTTCGCGGATGCCCTTCACTATGTCGTTCTTGAGTGCTTGATAGGTATCGGGGTCGACCGCCCCGCCGGGCAGGGATCGAGCCTGGGTAAGGGGAACCCACTCCGCGGCGAGACGAAGCTCTGTGTCCGCGGCGAGAAACGGATAGTAATTGAGGAGTTCTTGGTCGCGCCTGACGGTGAACGCTTCAGGGTCGCTAATGTGCGGCGAAAAGGTGCTTGACTCGATGGCGATCCCGGCGATTCCTATACGCGGGCGTCCCAGCCCGTTTTCGTGGCACGGGGGCAGGTTACTACGCCAAACATCGGATGCTGTTAAGTCGCTAGCCTCGGTCATACTCCGCCTATGGGGATTTATCGTGCGAAAACATGATTCTGAATAACAAGAATACTTGTTAACATCCGACCAATACTAGTTTTTTCGACATCTGGCGCAGATTTTTCGCGCCTGTCTCTTAGCGGAAGATAATAGTGCGGTCCCCATCGAGCAGGATTCGGTTCTCAGCGAACCAACGAACGGCGCGACGGAGGGTGCGGCTCTCTTCGTCCTGTCCCAGGGCGACAAGCTCCGACGGGTTCGCTGAGTGATCCACTCGAACCACGTCTTGTTCGATGATTGGCCCCTCGTCGAGATCTGAGGTAACGAAGTGTGCTGTCGCCCCGATGAGCTTCACTCCCCGTCGATGTGCCTGCCGATAGGGGTTGGCACCCTTAAACCCCGGCAGGAACGAATGATGAATATTGATTGCCTTACCGCTCAGTTCCGCACACAGCTCGGGGCTCAAAATCTGCATGTAACGGGCAAGCACGACGAGTTCGATGTCGTGCTCGGCAATCACGGCTCGGACCCGATCCTCGAACGCGGCTTTGCTTTCTGCCCCGCTGATCGCCTGCGACTCGAATGGAACGCCGTAGAAGTCTGCGGTGCGTTCAAGCGTCGGGTGGTTCGCAAGGATCAGGGGAACTTCTATCGGTAATTGGCCTCCGCGCTGGCGGAACAGCAGGTCGCTCACGCAGTGCTGCGCGGTCGAGGCGAGAATCAAGGTGCGGATACGGCGACCGACGGTGTCGAGCTTCCACGTCATCCCATATTTTTCGGTAATCGGGGCCAGCTTCGCCTCGAACTCCTCGCGGGACGCCGGGGATTGCAGCTGCAGGCGCATGAAAAAGCGCCCTGTGTCATCGCTCGAGAACTGTTGGCTCTCCGTAATGTTTCCCCCGGTTTGCACGACGGCTCCCGAGATCGCGTGGACAATGCCCGGCTGATCCATGCAACTCAGGGCGAGGACCCAGTGGTTAGGTGTCTCGAGGGGCTCGGACGGCGCGGCGGACGATGCGGCGGACGGCTCGGTGGAAGTGCTCTCAGTAAAACTCACCCTAGCTACGTTATGCGACTTCGGCCGCGGATGCCAATGCCTCGCCGGGCCCAAGCTTCCTCGCCGGGCCCAACATTCTGCGCCGGGCCCAAGTCGCCCGACTCGGCCCAACCTGTGGCTTAGGCCGGGACCTCGCAGATTAGGCCCAGCGCACCGGAAGACACGCGCCCTCTCGGCCGCCGCATCATCTCGCTTGACGGATGCCGTCCTCGCGAACGATCGGAGCGCTCCCGAACCAGCCCACCAAGACGAGCACGAGCGCGGTACCGGAGAGCAGCCCGTCTGCGATTCCGGCTGGCAGCATAAAGATCATCAGGGCCAGAGTGACCGTGCAATTGATGACGGTCAGCGTTAGGCCCCACATGCGGTTGCGAAGCAAGCCAATCGCGCCCACAACGCGCAGCGCGCCAAATACTCCGCTGATTGCCATCATCAGGTAAAGATTCTCGTGAAAATAAGGCACGATGAAGGTGAAACGTTCGCCGGCCGACTCCTGGTCGAGTCCGAGAGCGAGTAACACGAACATCGCGATAAACGGACCACCCTCCATCAGCCCGCCCTGAATAATCTGCAGAATCGCAGCGGCGCGGAACTTCTTGTCGACGGAGCTTTTCGCGGTCTTCACATTCACGAGTGTATCGGGATGCCCGTGAGGGCAACGATTCGCCCCGTATCAGTTCGGAACGATTTTGTGCGATGCCGGCCGCTTAGGAGGGGGCAACGCCAGTTTTACAATCAGGTGGCCACAAATGACGTGATTTCCCTCTAACCTCACGTCATTTGTGGCCATCTGATTGTTGTTTCCAGCCTCGTACCCTGGCTGTGGTGAGAGTGGGTCTGAGTGAGTTGAGGAGAGACAAATGAGTACCGTGGTTCTTCACAAAGTCACCCGGGTGCAGATGTGCGAGTTCACAACTTGTGGATTCCTTGTGACCTCACAATTATCCGATTCATACGGTTTTCTGGCCGCACCTGCTCACGCTCATGCCCCGTTAAGGCTCGCAGCGCAGGCCCATAGCACAGACGCTCTCATCGCGGCGATTGCCCACGCCTACTCGTATGAGATTTTGGCTCTCAATCGAGCAGACTTTGATGCCTTCCGCCCGCGTGTGAACTTTACTGGCCTGCCGCCACAGCAGGCACGCTAAGCTTGACGGTGGTCGGCGGCTCTCGCACGGCCCTGGACGCGCACATGAGCGCGAAGTCGGCCGAACGCGCCATCCACCACCCGGTATGAGAAGATGAATCCCACTACACGTACGCAGGCCCGTTTCCCGCTCGCAGGTCTGCTGATATTGGCTGTCGCGACGTTCCTTTCCGTTACGATCGAGATGATCCCAACAGGTCTGATGCCCGATATGAGCCGGGACCTGGGCGTGAGCGAGGCACAGATAGGTTTGCTGCTCTCCGTCTTTGCGTTCACCGTCGTCGTCAGCGTCGTGCCGCTGACCCTGCTCACAAAACGCTGGGGTCGTCGCACCGTGATCATCGCGACCCTGACAGTGCTTGCCCTGAGCACGTTTCTGTCCGGCCTCGCGCCCACTTATGAGTTTCTTGTCGCGGCCCGTTTCCTGGGTGGCCTCGCGCACGGCCTTTTTTGGAGTGTCGTGAGTGGATACGCGGGCTACCTGGTATCGCGAGCGGATGTCGCACGCGCCGTTTCCCTGATCGTCACCGGTGGAACCCTCGCGTTTGTCTTCGGGGTGCCCCTCGCCACGGCGCTCGGTCACGCTGTTGGCTGGCGGCCTGCCTTCATCGCGATAGCAGCCGCAACATCCCTCGGGGTCATCTTGGTCTGGCTTTTCGTGCCAACGGTAAAACGCACTGCCCCGTTGACCCGCAAGCAGCTCAAGGCCGAACTCGATGCCTTGCTCACGGGGGAGATGCCGATCAGCAGGCCATCCTCGTGGCGCGATGACACGACGGTGGCAACCCTGTTTGTCTGCCTGATGACCGCGTTCATCATGGTCGGCCACTACTCGTTTTACTCCTTCATCACGCCGTATCTGATCGGGGTCACCGGGCTACCCGAGAGCATGCTCCCCGTGATGCTATTTGTCTTTGGCGTTGCCGGCGTCGGCGGGCTCGTGGTCTCCGGCACGGTGTTTAGCGCCCGGGTGACCCTGGGGCTCCGCTGGGCGATCCTCGGATGCCTCGTCGGAGTCGCGATCATGGCCACGATGTCGGGCGTCCCTGCCCTCGCAATCGCCGGCTTCGTGATCTGGGGGATCGCTTTCGGGATGCTTCCGCCGACGTTGCAGACCACCATGCTGCGCACCGCATCCGATCAGATTCGCGACACGGCCAGCGCCGCCTACACGCTCACGTTCAATACGGGAATCGGGGGAGGAGCCCTGGTCGGGGCGATTCTTCTTGAATCCCTCGGGCTGAACGCACTGCCCTGGGTCTATGGGGGGATGCTGCTGGTCGCGCTGGTGGCGAGCATGGTTGGTATCCGGGTGCTGGTTCGGAGACGAGCATCCGTTATTGAGTGAAAACGGGTTGCGGGTTACTCGTCGACGATGCCGATGAACCGGCTGCCGACGCCCTCGACCTCGGTGCGGCTCAAACCGGCAGCTGCGTCGGGTAGGTCCTGCGGGTTGTGATAGTCGCAGGTGAGGTAGGTGAAGTTTGGCCACCATTTTTTGGGCCGGGCATCCTCGGAGAAGCCGCAGATTTCGCAGGTGAGCTTGACCCACACAGGCCGCTTGCCGGTGCGATTCTCGCGCGATTGCCGCAGCCACGCGGGCGGGTTGGCGTCGAGTTCGTCGAGCTCTGCCTGGCTCAATCGAGAGGGGATGCCGTTGCGCACGGCCATCTCCATCGGTATGTCTAGTCGCAGGGCTGCGTCGCGTCGGGTAACCATTGTGTCAATGATACCGGTGATGCCGCTATCGAGGGTCCAACGGTCGAGGGCCCATGAACGGCGCGGCAGTGGAGCGGTGTCGATGGCTGCCGATAGCGTGGAACGAAACAACGATCATTGATGATCCGAGACATATAAGGAGAACAACGTGAAGATGGAAGGCTCTGACTGCTCTGTGCTTCTTCTACTCGCGGGCGGTGCAGCATGAGCGAGTTTATGGGGGATGTGGTGTTGTATCAGCGTGAAGATGGCGCGCCCGCGCTTGAGGTTCAGCTGGATGGGGACACCGTGTGGTTGAGTCAGCAGCAGATTGCCGTGCTGTTTCAGACGTCTCGAACCAACATCGTTGAACATATTCGCAATGTATACGATGATGGCGAACTGGAGGAACTGGCAACCTGTCGGAAATCCCGACAGGTTCGCACGGAAGGGACTCGCCAGGTTGCGCGTGAGATTCCGTTCTACAATCTTGACGTAATCATTTCGGTGGGCTACAGGGTGCAGAGCAATGTTGCTACGCAGTTCCGTATCTGGGCGACTCAGCGCCTGCGTGAGTATCTCATCAAGGGCTTCACAATGGACGATGCCAAGCTTAAGAACCTGGGTGGCGGCACCTACTGGCGAGAGCTGCTTGACCGCATTCGTGACATTCGCAGCAGCGAGAAAGTGCTGTATCGCCAGTTGCTTGATCTTTACTCGACAAGCGTTGATTACGACAAGAATGCGCCCGAAACGGCAGAGTTTTTCAAGGTTGTACAGAAAACTTCATTTTGCGGCTCACGGACATACCTCCGCTGAGGTTATCCATGATCGTGCCGACTCGCAGCTGCCGAAGATGTGTCTTACCTCGTTTGCGGGAGATTCGCCTCGGAAACAGGACATCTCCGTAGCAAAAAACTACCTGACGGAATCGGAATTGAAAAAGCTCAACACGCTCGTATCCGCCTATTTCGATGCGGCGGAGTTTCGTGCTGAGAATCATGAAAAAACCTACATGAAGGATTGGCTGGCGCACTTGGACCGGTTGATCGTAGCGATGGAGGCTCCCACGCTCGCAGACGCCGGAAAGGTAAGCCGTAGCGTGGCCGTGTCCAAGGCAACTGCTGAATACGAGAAGTTTCTACGACAGCGCGACGCGCACATAACCGACATAGAATCCGCATACCTGGCCTCGATTCAGGATGCCGCATGCACGATCGAGGGGAACAAGCTTTGATACTCACCTCGACTCAAGCCTTTCCTGATATGCTAAGCGAGTCGTAACTGGCGTACAGATGGTCACCATCGGGAAGCGACATATGCAGATCGGCCGCTCGCCTGGGCCGCATCAATCTGCGAAACCCGAATTATGAGTGTCACAGCGCGTGTTTATCGCGTGAGACGCACTCGAGTGCCCTGCGCGCGAGTAAATATAAAGGAGACCGTATGTCAGAGAAATTGCCGTCCACTTTTACCCAGCCTCTCTCAGAGGTTGATCCTGAGATCGCCGAGGTGCTCAAGCTGGAGCTTGGCCGCCAGCGCGACTATCTTGAGATGATCGCCAGCGAGAACTTCGTTCCCCGTGCGGTGCTTGAGGCCCAGGGTTCAGTGCTCACCAACAAGTACGCCGAGGGCTACCCGGGTCGCCGCTACTACGGCGGCTGCGAGTATGTTGACGTTGCCGAGTCGCTTGCCATCCAGCGCGCGAAGGACCTGTTCGGAGCGGAACACGCGAACGTTCAGCCCCACGCCGGTGCCCAGGCCAACGCCGCCGCCCTCTATGCGCTGGCGAACGTCGGCGACACGATTCTCGGCCAGGAGCTTTCCCACGGCGGTCACCTGACCCACGGCATGAAGCTGAACTTCTCGGGCCGCAACTACAACGCCGTGTCGTATGGTGTTGACCCTGAAACCTATCTCGTAGACATGGATATCGTGCGCGAGAAAGCTCTCGAGCATCGCCCAACCGTGCTGATCGCCGGTTGGTCGGCCTACCCCCGCCAGCTGGATTTCGCGGCGTTCCGTTCGATTGCGGATGAGGTGGGCGCGAAGCTCTGGGTCGACATGGCTCACTTCGCTGGTCTCGTCGCCGCTGGCCTGCACCCCTCACCTGTGCCCCACGCTGACGTGGTTACTTCCACCGTGCACAAGACTCTCGCTGGCCCCCGTTCGGGAGTCGTGTTGAGCCGTGCCGAGTACCAGAAGAAGATCGACTCGGCTGTGTTCCCGGGACAGCAGGGCGGGCCCCTCATGCACGTCATCGCCGCCAAGGCCACCGCGTTCAAGCTGGCTGGTCAGGCTGAGTTCCGCGATCGTCAGGAGCGCACGATTAGCGGTGCTCAGATCATCGCCGAGCGGCTCATGGCGACGGACACGGTCGAGCACGGCATCTCGGTGCTCACCGGCGGAACAGACGTGCACCTCGTGCTCGTCGACCTGCGTAATGCCGCCATTGACGGCAAGCAGTCCGAGGATCTCCTGCACCAGGTTGGCATCACTGTGAATCGCAACTCGATTCCCTTCGATCCTCGCCCGCCGATGGTCACCTCTGGCCTGCGCATCGGTACCGCTGCTCTTGCTACGCGCGGATTTGGCGACACTGAGTTCGCCGAGGTTGCCGAGATCATCGCGGCTGTGCTCAAGCCCGGCGCCGATATCGACGCTCTGCGTACCCGTTCCGCGAAGCTCGCCGAGGGCTTCCCGCTTTACCCTGGCCAGGAACAGTGGTAGCAGCATCCGCTCAAATTCTTGATGGCACGGCAACTGCCGCCGCGATCAAGGAGGAACTTCGTGTTCGCGTTGCAGCGTTGCGCGAGCAGGGCGTCGTCCCGGGCCTCGGAACCGTTCTTGTCGGTTCCGACCCGGGCTCCCAGTGGTATGTCGCGGGCAAGCATCGCGATTGCGCAGAGGTTGGCATCGAGTCGATCCGTCGCGATCTGCCCGAGGACGTCACTCAACAAGAGTTGGATGCCGTCCTCGAGGAGCTCAACAACGACCCGTCATGCACGGGCTACATTGTGCAGCTGCCACTGCCGAAGCATCTGGACACGGATCGCGTGTTGGAACTCATCGATCCTGCCAAGGATGCCGATGGTCTGCACCCGACGAACCTCGGGCGACTGGTGCTGAACGTGAACCAGCCGATTGAGACGTCGCTGCCGTGCACGCCGCGCGGCGTGATTGAGCTCGTCGAACGCCACGGCATTAGCTGGGCCGGTAAGAACGTTGTCGTCGTTGGCCGCGGGGTCACGGTGGGACGCGCCATCGGGCCGCTGCTCACGCGTCGCGAGTACAACGCGACCGTTACGCTGACCCACACGGGAACGCTGGACCTTGACGAGCACCTGCGCCGGGCCGACGTGATCGTCGCCGCCGCCGGTGTGCCCGGCATCGTGAAAGCGAGCGCGGTGAAGCCCGGAGCCGTCGTGCTCGACGTCGGCGTGAGCCGGGTCACCGACCCCGAGACGGGGAAGAGCCGCATCGCGGGAGACGTCGATCCTGAGGTCGCCTCCGTTGCCTCGTGGATCTCGCCCAACCCGGGTGGCGTCGGCCCCATGACGCGGGCCCTGCTGCTCAAGAACGTGGTTGACAGCGCGGAACGCCAACTCGCGGCGCGCTAAACGCGCATCCCCATCTGTTCGCCCCAGACTGCGATAATTCTTAGGAATTTGCGCAATCTGGGGCGAACATGTTTAACCCGACAGGTAATTCCTCAGAAACGTGCCTCACGTTTGTGCTCCCTGCGACGTCTGCCTGTGTGAGAGTGTTTTTCGCTTCAGAAAACGCTCGATTTCTTATGACATCACACAGGAAAGAGCAACTCATGTCCATAGCGTTTATCACGGGCGGCACAAAAGGAATCGGCTTCGCGACGGCGGAGGCACTTGCCTCGGCCGGCCACACCGTCATCATTTCGGGTAGGGACCAGGCTGCGACCGACAACGCAGCGGTGCAGATTTGCGAGAACACCGGAAACACCGTCCAGGCGATAGCTCTTGACGTCACGAATCCCCTGAGCGTTGCGACAGCGGCCCAACAAATTAAAGAAACGCACGGTGCTCTCGACATTCTCGTCAATAACGCGGGCATAAACATCGAATCGCCTGGGGGAACTCCTCCGTTTTCGTCTGCGGAGGTGTTCAGGACTACCTTCGATACGAACGTGTTTGGGGTGTTATCGGTAACCGAGGCCCTACTCCCGCTCCTCTACGAGAGCGATGCCGGTCGTATCGTGAATGTGTCAAGCACTATGGGTTCGCTCGCCGACCAGTCCACACCGGATTCACCGTATGCGACTGCGCACGTTCCCGCTTACCGGGCTTCGAAGGCGGCCCTGAATAGCATCACGATCGGTCTCAGCAAGCAGGTCGAGTCGAGTCCGATCGTCGTGACCTCGGTGTGCCCCGGCTTTGTTCAGACCGACCTGACGCCGATCAACAAGGAATACGCCCCGCTCACACCCGCCCAGGCCGCGGAAACCATTGTCGCAGCGGCACTTCTCCCGAAGGGGGCGCCGAGCGGCACCTTCGTTGATGCGGCCGGTGTGGTTCCTTGGTAGAGCGCCGAGCTACGCAGTAGCCAGGCGCTCGACCCCGGCAGCCCACACCCGCTGAACCTCAAGCGCGTCGCTGAGCAGCAGAATGTCTGCCGCGTAGCCCGGCGCTGTGCTGCCAAGGGTGTTACCCAGGCCGAGGGCCGTGGCGGGGGTGACGGTGAGGGCGGTTACGGCATCCGTTATCGAAAGGCCTGCGCGATTCACCGCCACCTGCAGCGCCCGGTCGAGCGTGAGCGTTGAACCCGCGATGCTGCCGCCCTGGTTGAGGCGGGCCACGCCATCCGTCACGGTGACGTCAAGGGACCCCAAAGTGTAGCTGCCGTCGCCGAATCCCGCGGCTGCCATGGCGTCCGTGATGAGGGCGATGCGCCCGGGGGCCTGGCCGAAGAGGATCGCGATGACCTCCGGGCGCACATGGATGTCGTCGGCGATGACCTCGAGGGTAACGCCCGGGGTGTCGATGGCGGCCACCACGGGGCCTGGGGCTCGATGGTGGATGCCGTTCATCCCGTTAAACGCGTGCGTCAAGATTGTCGCGCCCGCCTCGAACGCGGCAACCGTGGTTTCGTAGTCGGCATCGCTGTGCCCGACGGCGACGGCGACGCCGTTCGAGACGAGGTGTCGGATCGAGTCGAGCCCGCCCTCGAGTTCGGGAGCCATCGTGACTTGCCGGATCTGCCCGTGCCCGGCCGCGAGCAGCGCGTCGAGTTCGGCGCGGGTGGCCGCGTGGAGCAGCTCTTCACTGTGAGCTCCCTTATGACTCGTGTTCAGGAAGGGGCCTTCGAGGTGAACGCCGAGCACGAGTTCGTCGGCTTCGGCGCGGGCGGCGGCCTGGCCGGTGAGTTCGATCATCTTTTCGATCGGGTTGGTCACGAGCGAGATGATGCAACGGGTCGTGCCGTGCGAGCGGTGCATCGCGAGGGCCGCGTCAAAGCTGACCTGGCCGTCGTCGAAGTTGCGCCCTGCCCCGCCGTGATTGTGGATGTCGATGAACCCGGGGGAGAGGTACGCTCCGGCAGCATCGATGACGGATGCTTCGGGCGCGTCTCCCCGCCCCGCCACGACCGCGTGCCACGAGTCCCCCGTGCCCACCTCAGTAATGGTGTGTCCCACCCAGGCGACCCAGGCGTCGGGAATGATCTGTGTGGGAGTGATCCGTCGTGCCGAGTGGATAACCGTGGAGTGAACGTTGGCTTGGTTTTCAGCGTTTGGAGGGGTGCCCGTGGCGTTGTCTGGCATACTCCCAGCCTAGTAGCGCTGAGGGAAATACTTGCCGGTCTGATCATCGATCTGAGAAATCAATAGGAGGGGATTGTGCGGAACTGCGGAGTTAAGAACCGCGGAGTTAAACCGGTATGGGCCAGCGCCGCGAAGAGTATTGGGACGGTTAAAGCCTGAGGGTGGGTGTTTCTCGTGTTGAGAAACACCCACCCTCAGGCCTGTTATTTAACGTTCATGCGATTTATGCGTTTTTCTTCCTGCGGATGATGACCGTTGCGCCTCCGCCGGATAGAAGCATTGCGATAGCTGCGAACAGCCAGCCCTGCTGGGTGTCACTACCCGTGAGGGCTAGGGATGCCTGAGCTTGGGTAGGCGTCTGGATCGGCGTTGCCTGCTCCGAAGCGTCCTTGGGAACAATGGGATCTTCGTCCGTCTTGATCACGCTTGCTGCGATGAAGTTGGCGGTTCCGTTTCCGTTGAGGGTTGCGTTGGTCCCGTCGTAGGTTGCGGTGATTTCTTTTGCTCCGGGGATGCTGGAGGTGACGGTGGCGGTGTATGTTCCGGGTGTGGTCTCGGTGAAGTCTGAGATGTGTCCGGTTCCGAGGTCATAGGTTGTGCTGGCCTTCAGGAGTGTCTGTTTGCCGGTCACGGGTGCGTTAGCGCTGTCAACGAGGGTTTCGGTGATGGTGTGGGTTCCTCCGACGACGACGTCGCCGGTTGTGACGTTGTAGCTTGCACTCTCGGTTATGGCGATGGGGGCTGCGATGAAGTTGGCGGTTCCGTTTCCGTTGAGGGTTGCGTTGGTCCCGTCGTAGGTTGCGGTGATTTCTTTTGCTCCGGGGATGCTGGAGGTGACGGTGGCGGTGTATGTTCCGGGTGTGGTCTCGGTGAAGTCTGAGATGTGTCCGGTTCCGAGGTCATAGGTTGTGCTGGCCTTCAGGAGTGTCTGTTTGCCGGTCACGGGTGCGTTAGCGCTGTCAACAACGGTGGCAGTGATGGTGTGGGTTCCTCCTACGACGACGTTACCTGTTGAAACATTGTAGCTCGCGGTATCAGCGACCGGAACTGTGGTGCCAAATACGAGGAAACCGCCTGCTCGACCGTTTGAGTTATCCGGGGTCGCACCGTATGCCTTTGTGTTGTCGGGTGAAATGTCGATATTATTTACGATTCTGTTCCCAACGGTTGGAATCACGCGTTTCACTGCATATGTCGCAGCATCAACCACTACCAGCTCGCGCACACCAACCGTTGCAGTATTTCCGCTGAGGTAGAGCTCGGTTCCATCGTTGCTGAATCGGAAGTGATCTGCGCCAGCCTGGGGTCCATCGCCGCGCACCTTAATTGGAGTACCAATGGTTTCTCCAGGCAGGTCAAGAACGCTGATCTGTCGGAGTCCTCCTGCCAATAGTTGAGTTCCCGTCGGGTTGATTACGAGCTCGCTAATTGATAAGGGATCAAACCCTGTTATGGTCTTTACCAGTGTGCTTGTGGCGACGTCGATGACGTATATCTCGCCCCGCTCGTAGTTCGAAACATATGCGCGCGTGCCATCCTGAGTGAAAGCAGTTTTCTTGGGACTGCCGTAGCTGTCCCAAGGAAGGGCGATGGTACGAATCGTGGCCATGGTTGCTGTGTTGACCACGGTTATCTTGTCTGGGCGCCGCATATATGCTTTTGACCCGTCCGGTGAAAATTGGACGTCATAGCCGGGTATAGCTAGTGATTTAACGATCGATCTAGTTGCTGTGTCGATAACGAGCGTATTGTCTCCCCACCTGTCGAAGGCGAGAATCGTCTTTCCGTCCGGTGATAGCGAAAAGCTGGTTGATATGCCATTGGGGAAATCTGTGATTGAATCGATGACGGAATCTGTTGCTGTGTCGATAAAAAATAGGGTGTATCGTTTTAGGTCGTTCATCGATACCATAAACGCTTCGCTGCCATCATTCGAGAACTTTACCCAGCCGGTAGCGATGTCTAGATTGACGAATGCTGTGTTCGTATCAATTGGATCGGCCGCCTGTGCAGCAGCGGGGGATAGTCCCACCATCAACCCCACGCTTGCTGCTGTAATCAAGCTGAACAGCTTACGTTGCCGAACTCGTGTCTCGGTTACTGAATTCTTTACTGCCACAGATCCCACTGGTTCCTCTCAAATTGATCACAGGTAACACCAGGAGTAAACGAGCAATTTTTTCGCGCTCACAGAAGACTTGCACAAATAGAACTTGTGCTGAGTAATTCCCTAAATTGAATCTACCCCTAAATTTAGATCCAAATCTGTACTGGACGAGACATCGTAACAGCAGTTTCGCTGTCTCGCATGTAAGATTTTTCCCCTACTCCAAACTTTATTCTCAGCGAACAAAGATGTCAATTCTCCGGGCGTTACTTTAGAGCTAATTTACATCTCTGGGCAAACTGAAATTTACGTTTGCGTGAGGCCCGGTGTGATCACTCGAAACCCGGATTCGCGCAGCGCGTCCCGCTGCTCAGAGGTAACCCCGTCATCCGTAATAATCCCCGCGAAAAGGCTAGGGGAGCCCACCGTGGCAAAGGCGCGGCGCCCAATCTTCTGCGAGTCGGCAACAATGTATGCGCGGGTGGCTCGCTCTGCCATGAGCGCGTTGACGGCAGCCTCATCAGCGTCATTGACCATGGCACCCAGGCTCGGATCAATCGCGTTTACCCCAATAAAAGCCGTGTCTAATGTGATCTGCGAGAGCACACTGGCGGCGAGAG
Source organism: Lysinibacter sp. (assembly GCA_040400085.1). GTDB lineage: Bacteria > Actinomycetota > Actinomycetes > Actinomycetales > Microbacteriaceae > HNR. The sequence goes on from JBBAQX010000032.1 coordinate 13,702, forward strand.
GCCCGCAGAGTTCATAGGAGCGATTCTGTACGACCCCGCCGGTGACCACAACGCGCACCTGTGGTCGAAGCGCAAGCTGAGCCGCAATATTGATCGCGTTTGTCACAACCGTCAGGCTGGAATCGGGAGAGTTCTCCATGAGATCGGAATGCAAGAAAAGCGCATCCACAATCGCCGTTGTCGTGGTACCCCCCGACAGCCCGATTACGTCACCGTGAGAAATGAGTTCGCTGGCGGATGCTCCAATGCTCGTTTTCTGCGCGGGCTGAACGGTATTTCGATACCTAAGTGGCAGATCGTAGGCCACCGATTGTTTCGTCGCGCCGCCGTGGGTACGCACGAGCATATGCTGTTCGGCCAGCGCATCGAGATCTCGCCGTGCTGTTGCGGCAGAGACGTCAAGGCCTTCAACGATGTTCTCGACCGTGACCTTGCCGGATTCGCCCAGCAGATCCAGAATTGCGGTGAGACGTTCTTCCCTGTTCATCGGATTCCTATGCAGTACGAGGCGATGCGAAAAGCGCGTTCAACCGGGCCGCTTCTGCTGACAACGCAGCACGTGCCGGTGCGAAATATCTGCGCGAGTCCACCATATCGGGATTGGCGTCTAATGTTTTTCTTAGGGCGGTGGTGAACGTCTTGTTGAGCTGGGTAGAAACGTTGATTTTTGTCATACCGTTTCTTATCGCATCCCCAATTTCGCGATCAGCGACACCGGAAGAGCCGTGCAGCACCAGCGGCACATCGAGCGTCGACCTCAACCGCCGGATAAGCTCCTGGTCTAGTCTCGCCGTGCGGGCGAGCATCGCGTGCGATGAGCCCACGGCTACCGCGAGCGCATCCACCCGGGTTTCCGCCACAAAGCGTTCGGCCTCTGCCGGATCGGTTCGCACTCCGGGAGCGTGGGCGCCATCTTTGCCTCCGACCTCTCCCAGCTCTGCCTCAAGGTATACGCCTCGGGCGTGCGCATATGTGGCGACCTCGCGGGTCCGTGCGACGTTCTCGGAGTATGGAAGTGTCGCCGCGTCAAACATCACCGAGCCGAACCCGAGGTCGATGGCCTGATAGATAAGGCTGACGTCCTCGGCGTGGTCCAGGTGAAGCGCAACATTGGCGGAGGAAGACCGCGCAACGGCAATCGTCGCGCGCGTGATTGCCTCTAGCCCGCCGTGAAAAGTCGCGCAATTCTGTGAGATCTGCAGGATGAGGGGGAGCCCGCTTGCTTCGGCGGCTCCGGTCAAGGCCTCGGCGGTTTCCACGTGGAGCACGTTAAACGCCCCGATGCCTGTTCCCTTGGATCGGGCTGCTTCGATAAGTTCCTTGCTGGTAACCAGTGTCATTGGTGCTCGCTTTTCTTCGGGAGATCGGGAATGCCGGGTTCGCCCTGTACACCAGACGCATCCCTACCGCTATCGATCGTGCTGACTTCCGCTTCTCGAAAGAAACGAGAGCTCTCGGGCGATAGTTCCCCCGCCAACGGCATCAGCACCGCAGATGCCGACCAGGCAACCGCGAGACGCATCACCTCGGGCCAATCCATCCGTTCCGCCCTGAGCCCACTGTGTCCCCTGCGCATCCGGGTCGCGATGGCGGCAACCACGGCATCGCCGGCTCCCGTCGGATTACCCGCAAGCCGCTGTGGTATTCGCGCACGCACGAGAAGTCGGCTGCCGCGGACCATAGTGCTCAGACCATCCGCCCCCATCGAAAGCACCACCGCTCCAGCGCCCAGGTCGAGCAGATAGCGAGACGCCTCTAGCTGATCGAGGATGCCGGTCGAAACTGTCAGCTCCTCGAGGTTCGGCTTCACAACGGATGCGCCCGCCCGCGCGGCTTCGAGCAGCCACGGGCCAGACGCGTCGACAACGACCGGAATCTCGCGTGACGTGGCCTCCCCGATCAGCCTCGCAAAAAAGTTTGCGGGCGTCGTAGGGGGCAGGCTTCCTGCGATAACGAGGCATTCGCAGTCGTCCGTGAGCCTGGCGATAGTCTCGCGAAAAATGGCATCCCACTCGTCGCCGGAATAACCTTCACCTGTCTCGTTGAGGACGGTAGTGTCCCCAACGGCTCGTTCCACCACCGCGATGGATCGTCGAGTATCTGAAGATACCGATACAGCGATGTGAGGAACGTCGCTCTCTACGAGGTCAGCCTCGAATTCCCTGCCCACCAGGCCGCCCAACGGCACAATCGCCAGGGTATCGATGCCCTCCGAGCGAAGCACGCGAGCAACGTTCACGCCTTTGCCGCCAGCGCGGGACTGCGCGGTTGCGGTCCTGATGCTTGTACCCGATGCGTATCTCTCCATTGAATAGGTTAGATCAAGCGCCGGGTTCGCTGTGAGGGTCACAATCACGGTGCGCTCCTGTCGATGGGGGATGCTGAGCCAAGAGCAATCACGTTAAGCTCACGTGCGCCGATGGCCGCGCCATAAAGCCCGGCTTCTCCGCCGAATCGGGCCAATACGATCCGTGGGCTGCGCTGCGTTGTGAGCAGGCCCTCCACTCTGGTGCGCAGGGGGATCAACAGTTCGTTTCCGGCGATCGCAAGCCCACCGCCGATAACCACAATCTCTGGGGCGATGATGCTCGCGCATTGGACGATCGAGTGGGCCAGGGCGTCTATAGCCTCGAGCCACACGTAGCGCGCGTCGAGGTCCCCCGCTAGCTTCAGCTCAACGACTTCGCGGGATCCTGCCACGTTAGTTCCAGCGCGGGCAGAATACCGCCTCGCAATCGCTGCGGCAGAGGCCACATCCTCGAGTGGTGGGGCGCCATCTTCCAGACTGATCGGAGTCTGGCCGAGCTCTCCAGCGTATCCGCCTGAAACGAGCGGATGTCCGTCCACCATGATTGCGCTCGCTACCCCCGTTCCCACGACTATCACGACGGCGTTCCGGAAGCCAGCGCCCGCGCCAATCGTGAGCTCCGCGAGGCCGGCGGAGCGCACATCGTGCCCCAGCGAGACGGGCAGGCCGAGGCTGCGTTCCATGAGGTCGCGAACGGGTTCGTCTCGCCATTCGAGATTCCGCGAATAGACGCAGACCCCGGCGGACTCGTCCACGATGCCCGGAACACTGACCCCTGCGCTGAGCGGCACAACGTCGGGGTGTTCTGCGCGAAGGTCTGTTGCGAGCATCCCCACTAATCGAGAGATATCGGATGCCCGGTACTGCCCGTTCAGCCTGCTTTTCGCCCGCCTCAGACCAATGACGGACCCGTCCGCGTCGACAAGGGCGATCTTGATATCGGTCCCGCCGACATCACAGGCGAGGACAGCCCCGGCGGACGGTCCAAGCAACGCGTGAGTCGCAGGTAGATGCGTCACAACCGGCCTATGTGCTGAGGATAACCGAGCGGGACAGGTTGCGTGGCTGGTCTGGGTCAAGCCCGAACGATTGAGCGCGAGCCAGCGCGATTCGGTGAATGAACACGAGTTCTGCGAGGGGGTCGCGCTCGCTGGATTCGAGGTGAGCCCCTGTTCGCGCGACCTCAGCGGCGAGGTCGTCCGGGGCGTCGTCCAGCAGCCAGGTTACGCGGCCGGGTGCCGCGATGGCGATGGGGCCGTGCCTGTACTCCATGGTTTGGTATGACTCCGTCCATGATTGAGACGATTCTCGCATCTTGAGGGCTGCCTCGTTGGCGAGGCCGTATGCCCAGCCTCGTCCGAGAAACGAGTATTGCTCCGCGTTGATGAGCCCGGGGTCTAGGTCGGCGGTGAGAGCGGATTGAGCATCAGTTATCGCTTTGTCGACGTTTTCTCCGAGGCTGGCGCGGAGCAGGGTGAGTGCCGTTGTGGCAAATCTGGTCTGGACAACTGACTTTTCGTCAGCGAAGGAAAGCTCGATCACGTCATCCACTAGCCCGGAAAAGGACGTCGTGGGATCGCCGACAATTCCCAGTGTTCGCGTCGCTCCGTGCTTCTGGGCGAGCAGCTCGAGAACCTCGCTTGTCGTTCCCGAGCGGGTGAGTAGGATCAGCACGTCATAGTCTCGCGTTGTCGGAAACTCCGTCGCGGTGAAGGCGTCTGTTACCCCGTGACCGGCTGCCTCGCGCATCGCTGCGTAGGCCTGCGCCATGAACCAGGAGGTCCCGCATCCCACCATTGCGACGCGTTCTCCCCTCGCCGGAAACGAATGGATGCTCGGGGCCAGGTCTGCGGCCCGTCGCCACATCTCGGGCTGGGATGTGAGTTCCGCGGCCATGTTCGGGCCGAGGGAGGTCTTGGGCTTTACGGAATTCATGCTGAGGCCTTTCTCAACTGCTATCTCTCGTGCTGGGCGATTTTGCCGGGGCGGAGTCTTCTTCGACGGTGAAGCATAAGTGATTTTTTATGATTGAATTACACTCAAATCAATCATAATCGGGCAGGTTGGGAGAATCAACACGGCGTCCTGGTCGTTGTCCTCCTGAGACAAGTGAGCTCGGCTAGACTCGGGGCAGATCACACACCGTCACAGACATTAGGTAAGGAATCACGGATGAAACACCAACCTCTTTTTTCGGATGGCTTCAACGCCTCAAGCATCATTCTGGGGATGATGCGCATCATGGATCTCGATAACGCTCAGATTCAGAACTTGGTCGGATCTGCCCTCGATTCAGGAGTCAACGTTTTCGATCACGCCGATATCTATGGCGGGCGGCGGCACGGATGCGAAGAGCGGTTTGGTGAAGCCATCAGCCTGACCGCGAGCGAACGTGAGGGGATGATTATTCAGAGCAAGGTTGGCATCCGCGAGGGTTTTTTTGACTTCTCGCGTGAGCATATCCTGAATACCGTTAATGAATCGCTCGCCGCGTTGCGTATCGATTATCTTGACCTGCTACTCCTCCACCGTCCCGACACCCTTGTGGAACCCGAGGAAGTAGCTTCCGCCTTTGACGAGCTTGAGGCATCCGGCAAGGTTCGTAACTTCGGCGTATCGAATCATACTCCGGGGCAAATCGAGCTACTTAAATCGGCCGTGTCGCAGCCGCTTGCCGTCGATCAGGTGCAGCTGAGCATAACCCATGCGCCGTTGATCGCTTCCGGCGTCGCGGCGAACATGGCAGGGCTTGAGCAATCAGTCACCCGCGACAACGGCTTACTTGACTACTCTCGTCTGAACGGCATTACGCTACAGGCCTGGTCTCCGTTCCAGAAGGGCTTTTTTGATGGAGTCTTCCTGGGTGATCGCGAGAACTATGCCGAGCTTAACCGCGTTCTCGATGAGCTGGCAGGCGATTACGGTGTGACTCCGACAGGTATCGCAACGTCCTGGATCACGAGCCATCCTGCGCATATTCAGGTGGTGTTGGGAACCACAAACCCCTCACGCGTCCACGAAGCTGCGGCTGGCAGCGATGTTCGCCTGAGCCGCGAGCAGTGGTATCGACTCTTTCGCGCAGCCGGATACACACTGCCCTAACGCGAAGAGACGCCGCTAACACTGCGACGGGCCCCCGCAGGAACTAACCTGCGGGGGCCTACACTGTCGCTACGGAAAATCGGGGGAAAGTTCCGTTTCGGCAGATGCCGTTACAATTCGCACATACCTCGTACGATCTGCTGCAATCAAGTCTTTCGAATTCAAACGTGATTCTTGCGAATCCCCAAACGCTATCTAGCTTGCCTCCCCGTAAGGCCAATGCTTCTTCATTGCGGCAACAAAAACTAACCTACTTGCTACCGGCAGGTGTCTTATTTCACAGAGGGCAAAAATTAAGTACTTAAGTGCATAATTAAGTAGTCAAATTTAATGTTTAAGTGTTTCCGATGGTTGCTTTACGTGTTCGCCTGTCACAAACACACAGTTCTAAAGCTTCCCCGCCGCCTTGAGCGACAGATAATACTGTGAAAGCTTGGGCGGAAGTTGTTGCGGCGTCGCGGTAATGGAATGCGCTCCACACAACCTGATAGCTGCCTCTACCCTCCGGCGATCGGCCATGGCACGCTCAGCTGCTGCCGCGCGGAAGACCTCGTCTCGCCCCGTCCTCACGAGAGTGTCTTCCTCGATCGCTGGATCGCTTACCCCTGCCACCACCACCAGGTGTTTCGCACTGAGCCCAGGCAGCATCGCGAGTAGTGGCCGGGCGACGCCTGGCGAGTCCGCCGTCGTGAGGATCACAACCAGAGACTTTTGGGTGGTGAGCTGGCGGACCAGTCGGGGAATTGCCGACCAATCCATTTCGATCAGATTCGGGATGATCGGGGCCATGGTATCCACCATCGAGGACAGAAGCTGCTGGCCGCTTGTGCCGCGCACCCGCGCGCGCATCCTCTGGTCGTACACCATGAAGTCGACGCGGTCTCCTGCTCTATCCGCTAGCGCGGCGAGGAGGAGAGACGCCTCGAAAGAGCTATCAATTCGTGGCTCATTATCGATTCGCGCGGCGGATGTTCGTGCTGAATCCACGATCAGGATCACACGCCTATCCCGCTCAGGCCGCCACGTGCGCACCACGACCTCGTCGCGTCGGGCCGTCGCGCGCCAGTCGATAGACCTCACATCATCGCCGCGTACGTACTCGCGGAGAGAATCGAACTCCGACCCCTGGCCGCGAACCATCGTGAGCGTTTTGCCGTCGAGCTCTTTGAGCCGGGCCACAAGCGAGGGCAGGTGTTTGCGCGAGTTGAACGCAGGAAGAACCCGCACCTGCCCGGGAACCGCATGAGTTGCCTGGCGTCCCCATAATTGCAGCGGACCATAGGCCCGGATGGTAACGTGGGGGCTTATCCGCTCCCCGCGCCTGAACGGTACCAACTGTGTTGACGCAAGCCGGGTCTCACCGCCGGGGATAGACAGGATGATCCGCTTCTGAATCGCGCCGGCGGATGGTTCCCAGGCGTCCCGCAGCACGCCGCGGAGGGCCCTGCCAGAGGGGTTCCACACGACGAGCTCGGCGATCGCTCCTTCGCCGAGTCGAAGCTTTGCAATGGGGCGCCTCTCAATAACGAGGCGCCGCGCGGGGGCCGCCAACATAAGATCGAGCACGCCCAAGATCAGGCACAACGCCAGCCAACCACCCAACACCGCATACGAATTTACCGTCCCGTCGAACGCGCGTTCAACAACAACGAGAGGAATTATGCCCAGCAGAATGAGCAACGGGTACCATCCGGAAACTGCCATGGCGATTAAACGGGGACCCGAACCTGCTGAAGAACGGAACGCAGAATATTATCCGCGCTTACACCCTCAAGCTCTGCTTCGGGTTGCAATTGGATCCGGTGGCGGAGCACGGAGAGGGTCATCGCCTGAACGTGGTCGGGGGTGACAGCGTTGAACCCGCTGAGCCAGGCCCAAGCCTGTGATGCCGCGAGCAGGGCCGTTGTTCCTCGGGGGCTGACACCCAGCTTGACCGATGGGGCAAAACGGGTTGCGCGCGCAAGATCGACGATGTATCCCAGCACCTCTGGCTGAATCGATACGCGCGCAACCTCCTGCTGGGCCTGCTCGAGAGCGGCCGCTGTGAGTACGGGGGTTACCCCAGCCGCCCTCAGGTCTCGAGGGTTGAACCCGTTTGCGTGGCGGCGAAGCACCTCGATTTCGGCCTCTCGCTCGGGCAAATCAAGCACGAGCTTCATGAGGAAACGGTCCAATTGTGCCTCGGGCAACGAGTAGGTTCCTTCGTGCTCAACCGGATTTTGTGTCGCTGCGACCATGAACGGCTTCGGCAGGGCGCGCGTCACGCCATCGGCACTGACCTGACGTTCCTCCATAGCCTCGAGCAACGCTGATTGGGTCTTGGGGGGCGTGCGGTTAATTTCATCGGCGAGCAGGATGTTCGTAAAGACGGGACCCTCACGGAACTCAAATTCACCCGCCTTCGCGTCGAAAATCAGGGAGCCAGTCACATCTCCGGGCATGAGATCCGGGGTGAATTGAACACGTTTAGTGTCGAGCGACAGCGACTGGGAAAGTGAGCGGACGAGAAGCGTCTTTGCAACGCCTGGTACCCCCTCAAGTAGGACGTGACCCTTCGCTAACAAACAGATCAGCAGACCGGTAACGGCACCATCCTGGCCGACGACTGCCTTGTTTACCTCGGATCGAACGTTGCTAAAGAGATGCCGAAGATCGGCGACTGGTGGCTGGGGGTCAATCATTGGCGCTCATTTCTATCTGGGTTCGATTCTGGGTTATGTTTTTCGGGTCAGGATGTCTTGCCGCGCTCTTTGCCGTATGAGAGAAGAACCCGTCGCGTCTGTTCCTCACAGTAGGTCAGATTATTGGCGAGTTCCACAAGTTGTTTCTCGCTGAGGCGCTCGTTCGGGAACCCGTAAAGCACCGCGTGGATCTCAGGCTGCGCTGCCCCGATGAGGGATGCCAGCGGTGCGGACAGATCGTGTGTGGTCGTCCCTACCCCGATCAGTTGAGAGAGCCTAAAACGTGTGCCTTCGCGCAGGATCTGTGCCGCGTGTTCCCGCGCGGAGGTCGAGGCATACATCCGTCCCCTGCCTTCCACCGTTTCGCGGGCCTTCACCGTGACGGGGAGTCGCTCTACCGTGAGAGGCCCCATGCGGCGCCCTCTCCAGACTCCCGCGCAGAGGGCTGCTGTCATTGCTAGCAGGGCGACCGGCGTCACCCACCCGGGGCTGAGATCGGCGAGTGTCGCGGCGGGGGCTGCTGAGTCTTCCAGCCCAGGGACATACCACACCACCGACGAAGTCTGCCCGAACAATGCCAGGGAAAGCGCGGCATTATCTTCCCGCGCGATCGTATCGTTTCTCAGGATATCGCTCGCACCCAGCAACGTGATGGTGTGATCGTTTGTAGGAATGTCCGTCAATGTAACCAGAGCGTATGCTCCGGAATCATCGGGAAAACAGCCGCTGCTATTCTGCGGATCCGAGCCCGAACCGGGGCTATAGCTCGACCCGAATGGGGTGATCTTGTCAGCGTGTGAGGAAAAGATGAGATCGCAACGTGCCGTGAGTGGGGCATCCTCATCGTTGGGAGGGGTTTCTATCTTTCCCGCGTTAAACTCGATGCCGCTTTCGTAGAAAAACGAAAACTGTGGGTTGAGTACGATGGTTTGCTGTCCCAGAGATAGGGCGGTTGCGAGTGCGTCTTCGGTGAGGACGCCCTCGGCATCGCTCAGGATAACGGTGGATGAATTCGATGCCGCACTCTGGGCATCGGCCAGCGATCGCGCGACGGTTACCGTCACGCCGTTGGCTCTGAGGACCTCTGCAAGAGCTTGGGACCCTTGCGGGGTGGAGCTTTCCGGGTCGAGTGCGCTCGTGTTTGTATCCTGTCCGCTGAAGCTCAGCGAGATGACAGCCCCGATGAGTGCGATTGCAGCGAAGAAAAACCAGAATCGTGAGCGGCGAAGGAACGTTCCTACTGAGGGCGTCACCGAGGAGGAGGCCCGTTGCGCTGCCCCTGATGGCGCTTTATCAACCTGTTTTTGCTGCTCCTGTGCCGTTACACTCATCGGTTGCTTCCCCGCGTTCCCACTGTAACGCGCAGAGGGGACGAACTCGTGAGCGCACGGTCAAGGTTGAGCACAGCGTCATAGTCGGATCGTGACAGCTTCTGCGACAGATAGCGAGCGCCATCAAAGAGGGCGGCCGCGCGGCGCAGGGATCCCGTGTGTTCGGGAAATTCAATTCCCGTTTCCTGGGCGAGTGTCTGAGCCGTCATGCCCGGAGTCACGGCGACGATGACCCTCTCGGAGAGCATCTTGGCTATGGCCCGATACCGCTCAATTACAGCCGTATTCCAATCCGAAGCGCGGGCGGCTAGGTCAGCGGCCGCGCGGAGTTCTATCGATGATCTGCTTTCGTCTTCACCGAAGAGGGACCCTGCCGCCTGCCCGGCTATCCGGCGACGAAGCCGCGGCATCCCGAAGATGAAAAACGCTGCAACGATGAGGCCCACAATAACGATCACGATAACAAGTTGCGCCCAGGCTCCAAAGAACGATCCTTCGGGGCCTTGCCCGAATAAACTCTGAACCCATTTCCAGAACTGTTCTGCCAGCAGATCGAACCAGGTTGGTTTTGCCGATTCGTAAACCTGTTTGCTGAGTTCTCTGGTGAGCCAGTCTCTCGCCTCGTCCGGGGTAGGGTCGAGCGGCGGCAGGTTTCGTGCGCGACCTGTTGCGAGCATGACGGTTGTGGGGTGCATGGAGGGATCGCTATCTATTCCATGGCGAGGACGCAGCTGGCGGCATCGGCTGGGGCTGCGCCCCGCCAGGTGCCCGGCGAGCATGATAGGGATTAGGGATGCCGTCAGCCGGTTCTGTGCCGGAGAACGCTTCCGTGAACCTGATTAGCTCGATATCGAGACCCTCTTTGCGCATCCGTAAATCGATATAGATCAGGGTGTAACAGGCAGTGATCGCGACGGTTGATATCGAACTGAGAACCAGGGTGACAGCTATCAGAACCAGGTAGAGCACGATCGAGGTAATGACGGTCGAGCTCACTCCTCCGGTCGGAGAAACGAGATTGCTGAAGATTCCGAAGACGAAACTTATCGGTGTCGTAATGATGTTTGATGCCGTCGAGATGATGATGTTAACCAGGGCGAGAGTGCCAAAAGTTTTCCAAAAATAGCCGTTGGTGAGCTTCCATGATCGCGAAACAGACTCCCTGATACCACGATTTTCAACGACGATGCAGACTGTGACGAGTGACAGTTTTGTCCCAATCCATACCGCCAGGGCCATGAAGAGGGCGAAGAGAAGGAGCCCAACAAGGACAATGATCGCGATAGTCCCGCCTGCAGATGCCAGTGCTGTTCCCGCCCATATGGCCAGGAGGACGACGGGGACGATGATCACTGCCGCAACCGCGAGCAGGACTGCTCCAGCCAGGAAAGTCCACAGTACTAGTGTCCAAAATCGTGGGCGTAATAGTTTCCACAGCTGAGAGAATTTGAGCTTTCGTCCGATCGCCCCCTGGGTCACATCGAGGGAAACTACGCCCTGAACGATGCTCGAAGTCGCGATCGAGAATGCTGACTGTAATATACCGAAGACGATTGCGGATGCTATGGCTCCCGCAATGATCGGGTTCCTGTCCTCGGAGTAGGCTGATTCGAATCGAAGGTAGAAGAACCAGATTAAGCCCGCCAATGCGAGGCCGGAGAAGATAGCCTGACCAATCTGGAGAAGAAGGGCGACCCCGAGTGTCGGACGGGGGTTCCTGCGAAATACTTTGAATGGAACCCCGAGGAGAGCTCCGAAACTGAGCGGGCGGAGCGGGATGAGGCCAGGTTGGGGCGGAGGTGCCCAACCAGTTGGGGCGGGGTAAGGCTGTTGTGGATACGACGGTTGTCCGTATTGCGGCTGGCCGTAATTGTGTTGTCCGTATTGCGGTTGCGGATAGCCCTGCGGAGAAGTTTGTGGCTGGCCAAATGACGCCTGTCCCTGCGGATTCTGATCCGACGGGGGCTGTTGGGGACTCTCGGGGGCAGTCCACTGACCGTTATCGCTCATGTCTCAATCGTGACACACCGACACCCCTCTAGGCATCCCATTCGTTATAAAGTCGTGTCGCGCGTCATAATGGACATTATGAATCCGAGTATTCTTGTTGTCGATGATGATACAGCTCTGTCTGAAATGATCGGAATTGTGCTTCAAGGTGAGGGCTACGACACCGTTTTCTGTTCTGACGGTAACAAAGCGCTTGATGCTTTTCGCGAATCCAGACCGGATCTGGTGCTGCTCGATGTGATGCTTCCCGGGCTCGACGGAATTGAGATCTGTCAATTGCTTCGCCTTGAATCGGGCGTACCAATCATTATGTTGACGGCGAAAACTGATACCACTGATGTCGTTCGAGGCCTTGAAGCTGGCGCTGACGACTATGTCGTTAAGCCGTTTAATCCTGTAGAGCTGGTTGCTCGAATTCGAACAAGGCTTCGTCCCGCGTCCGTAGAGGTGAGTGACGAGGTCAGAGTGGGGGACCTCACCCTGGACGTTGTCGGGCACGAGGTGCGCAGGGGGAATGAACGAATCAACCTTACGCCCTTGGAATTTAATCTTCTGCTCACGCTTGCGTCTAAACCTCAGCAGGTTTTCAGCAGAGAGGCTCTGCTAGAGAGGGTCTGGGGATATCAGTACAAGGCCGATACGCGCCTGGTGAACGTTCATGTTCAACGATTGCGGGCAAAGGTCGAGAAGGATCCTGACCAACCGATAATCGTGACTACAGTTCGTGGGATCGGATATCGTGCGGGTGCCGTTGTCGACTGACCCCCCTCCATTGTCCGGTTGGATGAACAATCGCCCCCTCTTTCGCTGGGTTGGCGTGATATATGCGGCGCTCAAGCGTCGCTGGCTCTCATCCCTGAAACTGCGCACCATGACATTTACGGGTGTGATCACCGGAATCGCGATCTTGGTGAGCGGCACCTACCTACAGTTCAGCATCGGCAACGATCTCTTCAACACACGTAAACAACAAGTCCTTGAGGACTCATCGCGGGCGTCAAAATCTGCCCAACGGCTGTTAGATGCCTCCGATGCCGCAGACGGAGTATCTCTCAGCAGTCTGACTAAGACGATGCGGGGCGACGTACGGGAGACATCATCGAGTCAGATGATAGCGCTGCTCAGGGTTCCTGGGCAGAAATTTTCTCTTGACGCACCTCAGAATCAGGGAAGCGAGGGCCTTCCGATCAGCGTGATCAGTGATGATCTCATCAATAAGGTCAACGCGGGGGAAAACTCCCAGTATTGGCAATCGGTTACGCTCCAGAACCAGGATGGGTCGTCATCCGCGGGAATTATTGTCGGATCCCAACTGACTTTTCCCGGTTCTGGTGGTAAATATGGTCTTTATATCGCTTACAGTTTGAGTGATGCGGAACAAACGCTCAGTTATGTCCAACGAACCCTCCTGCTCACCGGGTTTTTTCTCATGCTTCTTCTCGGGATGCTTGTCTGGGTAATTGTGCGTCTCGTGTTCCGCCCGATTAGCGTCGCGGCGGAGACCAGTCGGCGTCTGGCGGCGGGGGAAACAGACGTGCGGATGCCTAACCAGGGTGACGAGTCTTTCGACCTACTCTCCCAGTCGTTCAATGAGATGGCGGATAGCCTGGAAAACCGAATAAATGAGCTGGCAGAACTTTCTACGATGCAGCAGCGTTTCGTCTCCGATGTGTCGCACGAGCTACGTACACCGCTGACAACTATCCGTCTAGCGGGTGACGTGCTCTACGCTCAGCGCGATAACTTGGATGCGGCCGGTCACCGAACGACAGAATTGCTTCATACTCAGATTGGTCGTTTCGAGCGGCTTTTGACCGACCTGCTCGAGATATCTCGATATGACGCCGGATCTGTCACCCTTGAAACTGAGCCGACGAACCTCGTGCGTATTGTTGAGGAAGCGGTCGATGGCTTGCAGAGTCTTGCTGACGCAGCGGGCATCAGCATCCGTGTGATCGCGAAGGGCGGCTATCTCGATGCAGAACTTGATCCGCGCCGCGTTCGCCGTATCATCCATAATCTTTTGGGTAACGCGATTGAGCACGGCGAGGCTCAACCTGTGATCGTCATGATTGACTCACATGAGACGGCCATCGGAATAACCGTTCGTGACTTCGGGGTTGGTATGACTGAAGACGATACTCAGCGCGTGTTTGATCGTTTCTGGCGGGCTGATCCATCCCGCAAACGCACCATCGGAGGAACGGGGCTCGGGCTGGCGATATCACTTGAAGATGCCTCGTCGCAGGGCGGTTGGCTTGATGTGTGGTCAGAGCCAGGCAAGGGCTCGTGTTTTCGGCTAACATTGCCTCGCAAGCAGGACGTCCCTATTGGGCATTCTCCCCTCGTTCTCGAACCTCCCCTGGATGAATCAATGGAGGATGCTCTGAGAGCGCTTGACCGGCAGGATGAAGGGGGAGCATCGTGACACGCAGGTGGACTAAGCTCCTTGGCCTGGTTCTCGTTCTCGTTGCGGCTACGGGCTGTCAGGCGGGCATTCCGCGGAGTGGACAGGTGTATCCCGGTGAGACAGATCGGTCTACGATTATTGATCAATCCGTTGTTTTTAGCCCGGACGGTCCCGCGAAGGGCGCATCTCCGGAGGAAATTGTTCGCGGTTTTGTTCTTGCCGCGTCTAGTGCGACGAACGATTACGCCGTCGCGCGACAATTTCTCGCCGGTAACCTTGTGACAGCATGGGATCCGCACACAAGTGTCGTTATCGACTCTGGCCGTCGAACGTGGAGAGAAGACGGCGATAAGGTCTTTATGACAGCTTCACCCGTTTCAACGGTGGATGCCAGGGGTGCCATGCGTTCTGTCCGGGCTGGTAATCCTGTTGAACAGTTATTCTCACTCGTAAAAGAGGGAGGGGAGTGGCGGGTAAACGCTGCCCCCGACGGAATCGTTCTTGACGAGAGAACGTTTGCCGAGGTGTTTACCGAACATGCGCTCTATTTCTTGGAGCCTCAGACTGACATACTCGTACCTGACGAGCGGTGGTTTTTGCGCGGAGCAGCAGTAGCCACCAGGATTGTCACGGAGCTTTTAGTCGGTCCGAGTGAGTTACTTTCTAACAAAGTAACAACGACGGCATTTCCGAGCGGTACTGTTCTCACCGCATCCGTTCCTCTTGGTTCCAATGCGGCCAGAATCGACTTGAGCCGTGAGGCGCTGAGCGCCGACGAACGACAGCTCCGGCTCATGCTTTCGCAGGTAGAGGCTAGCCTGACCCGTGTTGCAGGCGTTACCCGGGCGGAAATATCTGTGAACCAGACGTCCCTCATTTCTGGCCCTGCTGATCCGTCTTGGGCAGGACGTTATCCGAAGATTTTGACCAGGCCTTTGGTCATTGCGGATGGACTTTTCGGTGAGTTTGGTGCAAATCAGGTCAACCCGATTCCCCGACTCAACGCACCTGTTATCGGGGCTGCTCCCGTATCGGTTGTTGTCTCGCCGGATCGAGGCCTTGCCCTTGTCAAGACCGCGGGGGGCGTGGAATTCGTTGGAAATCCAGAACCTATCCCCATCGATACCCGTGCAGAACTTATCGATCCGGTCTTAGACGCAAAAGGTTTTGCCTGGTCTGTTCCCCGAAATGCGCCGCTGGAACTAAAAATTACGACAGCGTTCGGTCTATCGGGGTCGGCCAAAGCGACCTGGATTGATGCCTCGTCCATCAAACTGATGAGTATCTCGCGAGACGGGACTCGGCTGGTCGTCGTCTATGACCGAGGGGGTGACACCGTGCTCGCTGCCGTTGGGGTTGTCAGGGATGACAACGGTATTCCAACGGCACTAACTGAGCCTCTTGAGATCAACGTGTTAGCGGAAGCTCCGATCGACCTTGATTGGGTTGATGAGAGCAGCGTCGCGCTTGCCGAACAGGCCGTGTCTGGTGGAACCTATGTCACGCTCGTTACCATTGGTGGCCAATCGCAGACTCTTACTTCGCCTCAGGGGGTTCTCTCCCTAGCGGGAGCAAACGCTTCGTCACAGCTTCGTGTGCTGGGGGTATCCGGGGACGTGCTTGAGTATCGTGGAGCTACCTGGCAGTCGGTAGCTAGCCGGGTATCCCTCCTCGCGAAACAGGGCTAAATGTGATCCGCATCGTGGGTGTTACTCACAGGTAATTTTTTGCCCCTGGCTTCTCCGTCTCAACTAGAGAACCATGATGCCTATGGTTCAGAAAAATGTCGGTGTCGGGTCTGGTCGCATTCTCGACCGAGTGAGGGCGCTTTGGCGAGAGGGTGCCCACGACCTTCTCGCTCTCGTCATTCCTACGTGGTGCGTGATATGCGGCACAGATGGTAGAGCGGTTTGTCGAACATGCCGGAGGGCGGTGATGAGAAGTCCCGTAGAAAGAAATCTGCCGGTCAGCTCAAACGCTCTGGTTCATCCGGGGGAGAACCTAAGCAATCTAGGCGTCTATTCAGAATGTCCTTACGGCGGATCTTTTCGTCGGGTGCTTTTAGCGGTAAAAGAGAGCGGACGCAGCGATGCTATTCCGATGTTGTCAGAATTGCTGGCCGTCGTGCTGGTCAGAGCCCTCGGGGCACAACTCGATGAGCGACGGATCTATGCGGTTCCGATGCCGTCAACGGCTACGAGCGAGCGACGCAGAGGGTTTCGACATGTAAGCCTCATGCTTCGCTCAGCGGCGGGACGAGTGAGGGATGCTGAGGGAAAGCGCATCGTCGTCCGAGGATGGCTTCGCGTCCGGCGGTGGGGGCGCTTGAGACGCTGGCTTCTCGGTGGGCGTCTCTGGGGATCAGCGCGCGCGGATCAGGTTGGCCTGTCCCGATATGACCGCTATAGAAACGTTAACGATACGTTGATTGCGAACCGTCGTTGTCGGGGGCGGCGCATAGTGATTGTCGACGACCTAATTACCACTGGGGCTAGCCTCAGAGAGGCTCATAGGGCTCTCTCAGAAAGGGGTGGATGCGTGCTGAGCGCTGTGAGTCTGGGGTATACGCCAAAACGCCGAGGGTGATGCGGTGGCACAGAGCGCTCTCGTGGGTGTACCGTGGTGGGAAGGCGAGAAAAAACCACCCACTTGAGGGTGGTAGTTCTCACAACAGGGAGGTTATTGTGGAAGTCAACATTCGTGGCCGAAACGTTGGAATCACTGACCGTTTCGAGGCATATGCCCTCGCAAAGACCGATAAGGTCGCCGCTATCGATGATCGAGCTCAGGTACTTGAGATTAAGGTCTCGCGTCAGAGTGATCGCAGTCCCAGTAACGGAGACCGCGTGGAACTCACCCTTATCGGTCCGGGGCCGGTTATTCGCGCTGAGTCAGATGGTAACGATAAATATTCTGCATTCGATCTTGCTCTAGGGCGATTGCTTGAGCGTGTTCGCCGTGCTCGGGATCGTAAGAAAGACCGCCGCGGTCGTGGGCGTACATCGCTGGGAGAGGCTGCAAATGCTGATTTCAGTGTTGTGAGCGTTACCCCCGCTGATGGTGAAGTTCTTGAACGGGTGGCAATTGGCGGACTCTCCGGAGACGATTCGGCGCTTACTGAAGCTCAGGAGGAAGAGGCATACAGTCCCGTCGTGATTCGTACCAAGGAGTTCGACGCAACCTATCTGACCGCAGAGGAAGCCGTCGACCAGATGGAACTCGTGGGTCACGACTTCTATCTCTTTATTGAATCTGACACAAAACGACCGAGCGTAGTTTATCGACGCAAGGGTTGGGACTACGGTGTAATTGGCCTCAGTGGCTAAATGCGCACGGGCCGACCTTATCTGCCGAAACAGCAGGGAGAAGGCCAGATGAAGGGCTGCGGATTCCTCGCACACAGCGAGGAATCCGCAGCCCTTTGTCTCTTTAACCGTGAAAGCGTCGACCAGAATTTAAGCTCCGGGGACGCATCGCCGGAGGTTGAGGGGTTTCGCCCAGAAAGAAATCGTGGGTTTCCCCTGCGAATTTGGTCGGTTAAGGTTCGTCCTCAGGATTGATCCCGCTACGATAAGTAAAGTGGGTCTTAGCCGCGAGGGCTGTGACTCGCCGCGGAGTAAGCCCGGCGATCCGATAATTAGGATGTGCCATGCAGAGGTCGGGCTCCGTAAACAACAAGATGGAGAAAATCGGTGGCTTCAGTACTCGAAAAGGTTTTGCGTGTTGGCGAGGGGCGTACTCTCAAGCGTCTACAAAACCAAGCAAAGGCAATTAACGCCCTTGAAGATAGCTTCAGCGAACTCAGCGATGAGGAATTGCGTAATGAGACCGCTGATTTCAAAAAGCGCTTTCAGGAGGGTGAGACTCTTGATGACCTCCTCCCTGAGGCGTTTGCCGCTGTCAGAGAGGCCTCAAAGCGAACTCTGGGCCTTCGCCACTTTGATGTACAGCTTATGGGTGGCGCAGCCCTCCATCTCGGTAACATTTCCGAAATGAAAACGGGTGAGGGTAAGACGCTCGTGGCGACTCTTCCGGCATACCTTAACGCGATCTCGGGCAAGGGAGTTCACGTCGTCACCGTGAACGACTTCCTGGCCAGCTATCAGAGCGACCTGATGGGGCGAGTGTTTCGTGCCCTCGGTATGACGACCGGCTGCATAGTCTCTGGTCAAACGCCTGCAATCCGGCGCCAGCAATATGAAGCCGATATCACCTATGGCACGAACAACGAGTTTGGGTTCGACTATTTGCGTGACAATATGGCAAGCAATGTTTCCGAAATGGTTCAGCGCGGCCATAACTTTGCAATTATCGATGAGGTTGACTCCATCCTTATCGATGAGGCACGTACGCCGCTGATTATCTCGGGGCCTGCCTCAGGCGAAGCCAACCGGTGGTTCACAGAATTTGCGTCAATTGCGGCGAAGCTAACCCCCGACGAAGACTTCGAGGTCGATGAGAAGAAGCGCACGGTTGGCATTCTCGAACCCGGGATTGAGAAGGTCGAAGACTACCTCGGCATTAATAACCTCTACGAATCGGCTAATACCCCTCTCATCTCCTTCCTGAATAACTCGATTAAGGCCCGTGCCCTTTTCACAAAGGACAAAGACTACGTCGTGCTGAACGGCGAGGTCATGATCGTTGACGAGCACACGGGTCGTATCCTTGCAGGACGGCGCTATAACGAAGGCATCCATCAAGCGATTGAGGCCAAGGAGCGAGTCCAGGTCAAGGCCGAGAACCAAATGCTCGCGACCGTGACTTTGCAGAACTACTTCCGCCTGTACGACAAACTGGGTGGTATGACCGGTACGGCAGAGACCGAAGCCGCAGAGTTCATGAGTACGTACAAGCTGGGTGTCGTTCCGATCCCCACCAACAGGCCTATGGTGCGCCGCGATCAGCCCGACCTCGTCTACAAGAATGAGGAAGCCAAATTTGATCAGGTGGTTAACGACATCGTCGAACGCCACGAAAAGGGTCAGCCTGTTCTGGTGGGTACCACAAGCGTTGAGAAGAGCGAGTATCTCTCGCGCATGCTCGCTAAACGGGGCGTACGCCACGAGGTTTTGAACGCTAAGAACCACGCCCGTGAGGCAGCGATTATCGCCCAGGCCGGTCGTTTCGGAGCGGTTACAGTTGCGACGAATATGGCTGGGCGTGGAACTGACATCATGCTGGGTGGAAACGCCGAGTTCCTTGCGGTGAGCGAGATGACGGCAAAGGGCCTGAGCACACACGAAACCCCGGACGAGTATGAGGCCGCCTGGGATGAGGTTTTTGACTCGGTTAAGGCTGCGGTCAAGGTTGAAGCTGAAAAGGTTATTGAGGTTGGCGGGCTTTACGTGCTCGGCACCGAGCGTCACGAATCGCGTCGTATTGACAATCAGCTGCGAGGCCGTTCCGGCCGTCAGGGAGACCCCGGCGAGAGCCGTTTTTACCTATCGCTGACGGATGACCTCATGCGGCTCTTCAACGCGGGTGCGGCTAGCGCCCTCATGTCGCGCAGCAACGTGCCGGACGACCTGGCTATCGAGTCAAAGGTCGTGAGCAAGGCGATCCAGAGCGCTCAATCCCAGGTTGAGGCTCGTAACGCAGAGATTCGCAAGAACGTTCTCAAATATGACGATGTGCTGAGCCGTCAGCGCGAGGCAATCTATGGCGACCGCCGTCACATCCTTGAAGGTGACGATATCGAAGACCGCGTTCAGGGGTTCTTGAACGATGTGGTTGCCGCCGTCCTCGACTCCCATGCGGGTTCGGGAACAGGCGACGATTGGGACTTCGATGCGCTCTGGACAGAGCTTAAGCAGCTGTATCCGATCTCGATCACGATCGACGAGGTCATTGAAGAAGCCGGTAGCAAGGGCAAGATTAATCGTGAGTTTGTGCAGCGTGAAATCCTCTCGGATGTAGACGTGGCTTATAGAAACCGTGAGAACACGCTTGGCTCTGAAGCTATGCGTGAACTCGAGCGACGAGTTGTTCTCTCTGTGGTTGATCGCCGTTGGCGCGACCACCTCTACGAGATGGAATACCTCAAGGAGGGTATCGGCCTCAGAGCAATGGCCCAGCGCGATCCCCTCGTTGAGTATCAGCGCGAGGGATACGCCATGTTCCAGAACAGTATGGGCCAAATTAAAGAAGAGTCGATGGGCCTCCTCTTTAACCTAGAGGTTCAGGTGAAGACACAGGATGACGACGCTCACACTGTTGCAATTGAGGGTAAAGGGCTCGCGGTTGAGGCCCCTGACGTTCAGAAGCTGAGCTATACCGCGCCGAGCGATGATGGCGGAGTTGAGGTCAGGAACGATCGCGGTCAGGTGCAGAAAGCTGCAACGGCTAAGGCGCGAAATAAGGCTGCCTCGGCTATTCCCGCTGCGGAACCGGAGGCGCCCACGCAGCGTGGAGCTTTTGGTCAGCAGGAACCCTCGAGTGGTGCTGCGCCGACCAACCGTGCCGAGCGACGCGCTCAGGGTAAGAAATAATCGGCAGCGAAACAGCGTAGAGTTCTCATCGCTTTTGTTCCGAGGCAAGCCCCGATTAGTCCAGATGGCTGATCGGGGTTTTGCGTTTCCGTCTGGGGAACTGACAACTATCTTAAAATTGGGTGATTACCCTGACTTTATGCTCATACGTTTGACGCTAGGCTCAAAGTGTTGTCGTTCATTCGTTGGACAATTACCACAACCAATAAGGAAATAGTTGATGGATCATCCCTCAGATGCCGCTATTAGTGCAGTAAATGTGCGCAAAACATACGGTAAAAAAGAAAACGCGTTTCATGCCCTCCGCGGTGTAAGCCTGAGTGTAGGCAAGGGTGAAAGCATCGCCATCGTCGGAAAATCCGGATCTGGTAAGTCGACGCTGATGCATATCCTGGCCCTTCTTGACTCACCGGACGAGGGATCGGTTCTCTTTGGGCAGAGTGATGTGAGCACAATGCGCACCGCCCAGGTGAACAAGATGCGCAACACGCATTTCGGCTTCGTTTTTCAGCAGTTCTTTCTGAACGGGCGCCAGAGTGTTCTCGACAATGTGATGCTTCCCCTCGTTATCGGAGGTATGCGTCCGTCAGAACGTAAAAAGCGGGCTCGTGCCGCCCTCGATGCCGTTGGGCTGAATGACAAGGTCAAAAACCGTGCGAACGATCTCTCTGGAGGTCAGAAGCAGCGAGTAGTTATCGCCCGTGCCTTGGTCAATAACCCGAACATCATTTTTGCAGATGAGCCCACCGGAAACCTAGACACCCAGACAGGCGAGCAGATCGAACAAATGCTGTTCGATCTGAATCGTGAACAAGGAATTACGCTCATCGTCGTAACGCACGATCCCGAGTTTGCCGCGAAATTCGACAGACAAATCAACCTGGTAGACGGACAGATCGTCTCCGAGAGCAGGAGAGCGGCATGAAGTTCAGCGATATCTTAGGCATGGCATCCGGTGGGATGTGGCGCAACAAGACCCGAACCATCCTGACGATTGTTGCAATTTTCGTCGCGGGATTTACTATTACTCTCACTACGGCAATTGGTGCTGGTGTGTCGAACTATATTGATAAACAAACCGCCGGGTTTGGAGCTGAAGACGCTCTGGTCATTACGGTCGCGAGCGACAGTACTAGTACCGGACCGGTGGTGTATAATCCTAATTCAGTGAATCAGTTTGGGCAATCGTTCAATGCGATTACAACTGAGGACATCGCGAAGATTGAGAAAATCGACGGTGTAACTAAGGTGACTCCGTTCGAAACGTCTTCGCCGAGCTTCATCCAGACGAGTGGGGACAAGTTTATCCTCAGCAGTCAGCAGCTTGTCGCCGGCCAGAACCTCGACATCATCGCCGGTTCGCAGCCGAAGAACGGTGAAGCTGCCCAAATTGTGATTACCCCGGAGTATGTAACGGCTCTCGGGTTCAAGAATGACGCTGACGCTGTCGGATCCAAGGTAACTCTCGGTGTGCTGAACCCGCTCAAGGAGATCGAAGAGGTTACCGCAACGGTGTCAGGTGTGATGAACGATTCTCTCCTCGCTGCTGGCCGCCTCTATGTCAATGACACGCTTCAGTCCAAGGTAACGACTATCGTACAGCAGGGCCTGCCGTCGACCGTAACGGAGAGCTTCTTTGCGGCGGTTGCGACGATGGATTCAACGGACACGGCGACTGTTGACCTGATCAAGGCAGACCTGACGAAAGAAGGCTTCTCTGGTCAGACAATCGCCGATCAGATCGGAGTTGTCAAGCAGGTTTTTGACGCTATCACCATCGTCCTTACTGCTTTTGGCGTCATTGCCCTGATTGCGGCGAGCTTCGGAGTTATTAACACTCTCTACATGTCGGTGCAGGATCGCACCAAAGAAATCGGTTTGATGAAGGCCAGCGGGCTTTCCTCAGGCCGGGTGTTTGCGGTGTTCAGCTTCGAGGCTGCGCTGCTTGGCTTCTGGGGTAGCGTTGTTGGTCTGCTAGGTGCGTGGGGTGTTGGGAGTATTGTCAACCAGATTGCGTCCACCACATTCCTCAAGAATTTGCCGGGCTTCACGCTCATGCAATTCCCCTTGCCCTCCGTGATCGGAATAGTCGTGCTGATTATGACGATCACCTTCTTGGCGGGGGCCCTCCCGGCCCGCAGGGCCGCTAAGCTCAACCCGATTGACGCTTTGCGCTACGAGTAGGATCAGCTAGAAACTAACGATGCCCTCGTGTGGTAGGTGTACCCCTACCACACGAGGGCATCGTCGGTTCTGAAAGAAATGTGGGCTAGGCCTCGTCAAGGATGTTGAGCAGCACGTGTCCGCTGGAGACGGTAGTCCCCGCGTCCGCCGCGAGATCAGCGATAATTCCATCGCGATGCGCGGTGAGCGGCTGCTCCATCTTCATCGCCTCAAGCACGACTACAAGGTCGCCCGAAACAACTTTGTCTCCGTTTGAAACGGCGGTTTTAACGATGGTTGCCTGCATCGGAGCCTTCACAGAGTTTCCGGTTGCGGTGGACACCGCGCCGCCATTCTTGCGTTTCGGTGCGGGGCCCCGCGTCAGCCCCTGGTCGGTATCGGGCAGGAGCGTCGTGGGGAGCGTAACCTCCACACGTCGGCCGGCTACCTCTACAACGACATTCTGTCGCGACGGACTAGCTGCCACGCTTCCGGTCTCACCCGACCACGGCTCGATATCGTTGTCAAACTCGTTTTCGATCCACAGGGTGTAGACACCAAAGTTACCATCGGCCGCTACGAAGGCAGGGTCTCGCACGATCTTGCGGTGGAAGGGGAGCACCGTCGGGAGGCCAGCTACTTCGAATTCGTCGAGCGCGCGACGAGCTCGTTCGAGGGCTTGCTCACGCGTAGCTCCCGTGACGACGATCTTGCCGAGGAGTGAGTCAAACGCGCCCGTGATCACATCGCCAGCCGTCACACCGCTGTCGAGCCGAACGCCCGGTCCGCCAAAGGTTTTGAATTGCGTAATGGGCCCGGGAGCTGGCAGGAAGCCCATGCCCGGGTCTTCGCCGTTGATCCGAAACTCGAAGGAATGCCCGGTCGCAACGGGGTCGTCGTAATCGAGCGTCCCTCCCTCTGCTATCCGGAACTGCTCGCGCACGAGATCGATTCCCGTGATTTCTTCCGATACGGGATGCTCGACCTGAAGTCGCGTGTTAACCTCCAGAAACGATATGGTTCCGTCGAGGGCTACGAGGAACTCGCAGGTCCCAGCGCCGACGTAACCTACCTCGCGAAGGATCGCCTTCGAGGATTCGTAGAGCTTGGCGTTCTGCTCGTCGGTGAGGAACGGCGCGGGAGCCTCCTCAACCAGCTTCTGGTGGCGGCGCTGAAGTGAGCAATCTCGGGTCGAAACAACCACGACATTTCCGTGAGAATCAGCCAGGCACTGGGTTTCTACGTGACGTGGTTTTTGCAGATATTTTTCGACGAAGCATTCGCCCCGGCCAAAGGCAGCCACCGCTTCGCGGGTCGCAGATTCGAATTGCTGCTCGACCTCGTCGCGGGTGTAGGCAACCTTGAGGCCTCGTCCGCCGCCGCCGAACGCAGCCTTGATTGCTACGGGCAATCCGTGCTGGTCGACAAAGTCGAGCACCTCTGAGGCCCCGCTGACGGGGTTGAGGGTTCCTGGCGCTAGCGGAGCGCCCACCTTCTCGGCGATGTGCCGTGCCGAAACCTTATCGCCCAGCTGCTCGATGGCTTCGGGGCTCGGGCCGATCCAGATGAGCCCGGCGTTGATCACTGCGCGGGCGAAGTCTGCGTTCTCCGCGAGGAAGCCGTAGCCGGGATGCACAGCGTTTGCGCCCGAGCGGCGTGCAACGCCGAGGATCTTATCGATCACCAGATACGTGTCTGCGCTGGTGCTGCCTCCGAGAGCGTAGGCCTCATCGGCGAGCTTGGAGTGCATCGAGTCGCGATCCTGATCAGCATAGACGGCCACTGAGGCTATCCCACTGTCTTTGGCGGCACGGATGATACGGACGGCGATTTCGCCACGGTTGGCGATCAGAACCTTTGAAATACGCGGCATAATTACCAAGCTTATTGCCTGGTGCTCACTCTTTTTTAGATATCGCCTACAAGAAATACCGTGTCTTGGGTGTTAACCCTACAAAAACTGCGTTTTTCACCGGAAAGTCACCCGCGATTCCAGAGGGAAGGCCAATCGTAACCCAGCTCCCTGACCACACGCCGCAGCGCGGGCAGCGACATCCCCACCACCGTGCTCGGGTCGCCGACGATGCGGTCGATAAAGGGCGCGCCCATGCTGTCGATGGTGAACGCCCCGGCCACATGAAGCGGTTCACCCGTGGCTATGTAGGCGTCGATCTCGGAATCGGTGATATCCGCGCTGAACGTGACCTCTGCTGAGGTGACCGTGCCGACGGACGTGCGCGTCACGCCCCCGGTGTGGTCAATCAGCCAGTGCCCTGAATACAGCACGCCAGTCTTGCCGCGCTGAGCCTGCCACCTGGCGCGGGCATTCTCCGCGGTGTGCGGTTTCCCGTAGATGATGCCGTCAATCACGAACGATGAGTCCCCGCCGAGGATCAGTCCATCGATGTTAGGACTCACCACGGCCTCCGCCTTTGCCCGCGCGAGAAGCTGCACGTAGTCGGCAGGTGACAGCGCGTGCCCGAGCTCGGCTTCCCGTGCCACAGCGACCGCGTCTTCGTCGACGTTTGAGGGGAGCAATACGGGTTCGATTCCGGATGCTCTCAACAGCGCAAGGCGGGCGGGCGACGTGGATGCCAAGTAAAGTTTCACTCAATAACCTTATCTCTCAGTGCGTCAGACACGAGTTTCTCATCGTGTTCCATCGTCGTTTTGTTTATCTCAAGCTGGAGGTAGGTGGGTCAAATCTCGATGAGGTCTTACCTGTCCTTTGTCGTAAATTCTTGAGACGGTTAGCCGGTTTTTCGACAAGAAACCAACTAGTCGTCGCAGCAAGGATTGTCGCACACAGAATGATCACTCCTTGGAATTCACTTTCCGTTAGATGCTGGGTCCAGAGGAATATAGGCCAGTTCCAGATGTAAGCAGCATAGGAAATCGTGCCAAGAGCAAACAGGGGGCGAGCCAATATATGCACAGTTGTGTGTTGCTGTAACTTCAAAATGAGGCAAACACTGAGTAACCCAATGCATGGTCCTCCGAATATGTACATTTGCCATAACGATTTGCCATTTGGGATAAGTGCAATAAACACGAGAACGGCTGTTGCAGCGAGCGCAACGATGCTAGCTCTTGGTCCTGTAAGAATCCAATCAATATGTTTCTTTGCCAGTTGCGCGGAGACGCCAATAATCATCGCGATAGTCCAAGAAGTCGGCAAAGTATATATCTCTGCAAGATCTCCGTTGGGTGCGGTATTGATTGTGAAAAATAGCCCAAAGAACATCAGTATTGAGGAAAGTATGACAAAAACCGGAAGTTTTTTCCACTTGAGACCAAAGGTCATTATTATAGGCCAAATAAGATAAAATTGTTCTTCGTTTGCAAGTGTCCAGAGGTGGCTAATGCTCGGACTACCGTGTGAAAACCCTGGAATATTTGCCGTATAGCTCAGTGCAACTGCTAGGCTTCGTGGAATCATTCCACGCGTTCCAATGAGGTTCAAAACGCCTTCGATAATTACAAGCACTAACAAGAAGAAGAACAGTGCGGGTAGAAGTCGTATGGCTCTGTTGCGATAAAATCTTCTGTAGTGAACTTTGCCGAAAGAGTTGAAGTCGCGAAGAAGAACTCCTGTAATTAGGTACCCACTCAGGGTAAAGAATATCGTTACACCTACAATTCCACTGCTCCCGAATTGGGCAGGCCATGAATGCCTGAGTAGCACGAGGAGAATCGCAAATCCACGTAGAACATCGAGCCCTTGGATTCTTGTAGTCTTCGATTGGTCTAATTGGAGCTGAGACCTGTACTTCTGAGATTCCAGGCTGTCTTCCGTGATGCTCATTTCGTTAGTCTTGTCTTCCTTTGGCCATTAGCTGTTTCTGGCATATCTGCTGTTGTGCAATCGCTCTAGTATTCCATGCCCAAACAACCTTAATGTGGAATACGCAAAAATACCTTTAAATTATTTCTACGAGATAAGCTGACTTATGGGCAAACATCGGAGTACTGTTATGTAACATCTATCCGGGTGGTTTGGTGTCAAAACTGCCTGTGACGAAGAAGTGTGTCATGCTCAATAGGTGAACGAAAACACAAGACCACAGGGCCCTCAGAAGACCAATGCATCCGAGATCTCAGTAGGCGATGAGATTGAACTCGACATTACGAGCATTGCGCACGGCGGAGTCTGCGTAGCCAGGCACGAGGGACGCGTCGTGTTCGTAGCCGATGCGATTCCCGGCGAAAAGGTGCGGGCGCGGGTGACGGAGGCGCGGAAAAAGAGCTTCGTGAGGGCATCCGTTATTGAGGTGCTTGAGGCATCCCCCCATCGAAGGGAGCACGTTTGGGCATCGGCCGACGTGTCGCGCGACCCTGCCCACCGCGCTGGTGGCGCCGAATTCGGCCACATCGCGCTTGCCGAGCAGCGCCGGTTGCTGGGAGAAGTAATCACCGACTCAATGAAGAGGATGGGTGGAATCGAGGCGAGTGTTGAAGTCGAGGCCGCTCCCGGCGACGACGAGCGCAACGGCCTCGGCTGGCGCACCCGGATTAGTCTGCACGCCAATGAGGGCGGCCAGGTTGGGCCCTATGCGGCCCGCACCCACAACGTTATCCGGGTGAAGGATCACCCCCTCGCGCATCCCGAGGTTGAGAGCCTCGCCCTGGGAATCAAGCTCACCTCCAAGTCGGCTCAGGCATTTGACGTGGTGGCCCCCAGCGCATCCCCGGCATTTATCGTTGTTGCCGAGAAAAAGAAGCGCCCGGGCCGTACCCACACGAAAATCCGCGAGCGCGTGGGAGAGCGCGAATTCGAGCTCGCGAAGACCGGCTTTTGGCAGGTGCATAGCGAGGCGCCGCGCGTGCTCACCGAAGCGGTGCAGAGCGCGATTGACCCGCAGCTGTTTGATCCCGCTGCCGATAATCTCGACCTTTACGGTGGAGTCGGGCTGCTCGCCGCTGCCGTGCTGGATAAATTTGAGGAAGACGGCGGCCCAATTGTTAAGATTACGACGGTCGAATCCGACGAGGTAGCTACGGAGTGCGCGGCCAATAACCTGCGCACCAGTCCGGGCGCTGCGGCAGTGACGGCCCGGGTTGATAGGTTTTTGGCGACCAGAGAGCGTGAGTCAGGTAGCGCGGAACTCGACCGTCTGCGTGCCGCCACTATCGTGCTGGACCCCCCACGCTCGGGGGCCGGCGGCCAGGTCTGCGAATCCCTCCTGCGCCTGCAGCCCGCTCAGCTAATCTACGTGGCCTGCGACCCCGTGGCGTTCGCGCGCGACGCGAAGACGCTCACCGAGGGCGGATATACCCTGACCGGAATGCGCGCCTTCGACCTATTCCCGCATACTCACCACGTGGAGATCGTTGCATCGCTGGTGCGGAGCGACCTGGCCTAAAGTGCCTCTATCTCCTCGTATCGATACGTGAACCAACCGCGGTACTCGATCATCGTGCCCAGCAGCGGGTTCGTGCCAACCACGCTGACCGTCTGCCTGCCCGCGGCTTCGTCGTAGCCGTCTGTTCCCTCGACCTGGACACCCAGAAAACGGGGGAGCGGGATCCGGATGCGGCCGAGCCGGATAGCGGTCGACACCGAGGACATCCGCACGTGACCTTCCGGCGTTGCCTCGATGCGCAGCAGAGACTCGATGCGGCGTCGCGAACCCAAGCGGTCGAGGACCAGGCCGGGACCGGGGGTAGTGATGATGTCTTCGAAGATGGAGACGGCATCCGTAAATCGAAAGGTACGGATTGCCTCGAGAGTAGGATGCCCGTCACCATCAAACCCCGGACGATTCTCGACCGTGAATGGCACGTTGCGTCCGCTGCGCGCCAAGAACAGTCTGGGCCCCGCGACCGGTCGCATGGCCCATCGGAGCCAGGGCTTCACCGAGCCGACCCTGTCGAACACGCCAGTGCCGATGCCTACCTGACCGGGGGCTGCTGGCCCCTCGAAGTAGGCGCGGACCTTCGGGTGCAGGCTAGCGAGGTCGTCGCCAAGGGCGAGCGCGTAGGCGGATGCGTGAGGGGTGGTCATAGAGTTAGGCTATCGCAGTGCCTCTGAAACAGTGCTTCTGAAGCAATGTCTCTGATACTGAGCTCTGATACAGTACCGGGATGAACGCGACGCATCGGCTCACCTGGGCCGACCTCCCGGAAACCCTGATTGGGGATATCAACGATGCCCTCGGCTCGCAGGTTGTGCGCGCTGATTCGCAGAGCGACGGCTTCTCGTTGGGGCTTGCGAGTCGCGTCATCACTGACAACGGGTCGCGCGCGTTCGTGAAGGCGATCAGCAAGGCCCAGGCCGCGGACGGGTACCGCCTGTATGCGTCCGAGGCCGAGATCCTCGAGATACTCCCAACGGAAGTCCCGGTGCCACGACTTCTCGCAACTATCGTCCGTGACGAGTGGATCGCGTTGATCATCGAGGACGTCGATGGCTCGCAGCCGTCGATACCTCCGACGCGCGACGAGCTGCTGCGCGTGCTGGATGCGGTCGGTGCGTTCCCCTCCGCGGAGGGCCTTGGCTTGCATTCGATCGGCGAAGAACTCAGCACGGAATTCGAGACGGGATGGCCGAGCATCGTCACCGATCAGCTCACGATTCCAGCCTGGGCCGCCGAGAACGCAGCTGAGCTGGCGGAACTTGCCGCCTCCGCCCCGGCCTATCTTGAGGGCGACCGCCTGGTCCATCTCGACCTCCGCGCAGATAACGTGCTCTTCGATCGTGAGGGCAAGGTGCTTGTCGTTGATTGGCCCTGGGCCGTCGCCGGGGCAGCGTGGGTCGACGGCCTCACACTGCTGATGGATGCGCGCATGAACGGCTCGCACCTCTCGGATGCACTTGTACATGAGCATCCGTTATTCGCGAGCGTCGTCCCCGAGGCCATCGATGCTTTTTTGGCCGGGCTAGCAGGCCTATTTCTGAGGAGCGCGGCGCGTCCTGCCCCTCCGGGGTTGCAGAGATTACGGGATTTTCAGGCCCGCGAAGCAGCGGCAGTGCTCGATTGGCTCTACACGCGCCGTTATCAGCGTTAGCGCTATCGGTCGAAGAGGGATGCCGTGGCGCGGGCGACGCTGGCTACTTCGGCGAGATCCTCGCCGGTCACCGTGACGTGCCCAATCTTGCGACCCGGGCGGGGTGCCTTGCCATAGCTATGGATTTTCGCTGACGGATGCTGGGCAAAAACCTCAGCGTACAAATCCTCCATCACGCCCTCAGCCGGGCCACCGAGCACATTGACCATGACCGTCGCCGGGCTGCGCAGCTCCGTCGAGCCGAGGGGAAGGTCAGCCACCGCCCGGAGGTGCTGCTCGAATTGACTCGTCACGGAACCTTCGATGGTCCAGTGCCCGCTGTTATGGGGGCGCATAGCGAGCTCGTTGACGAGGATGCGGCCGTCTGTGGTTTCGAAAAGCTCCACGGCGAGTACGCCGGTGACACCGAGGCCATCCGCTACCTGGCGTGCGATATCCTCTGCTGTCTCAGCTATTCGCCCCTCGGAGCCGGGAGCCGGTGCAAGTACCTCGGCGCACACCCCGTTTTTCTGGACGGTCTCAACGACGGCCCAGGCCCTACTCTCACCGCTCGGACGCCGTGCGATGAGCTGCGCGAGTTCCCGGCGAAAGTCTACGAGTTCCTCTACGAGGAGTTCGCCCCCGTTAGCGTCCTCTGCAAGCGCTGCAAACCAATCTGAAGCCTCGGCGGCGTCGGAGATCATCCGCACGCCTTTGCCGTCGTAGCCCCCGCGGGCGGTCTTGAGGACTGCCTTACCCCCGTTTTTGGCGAGGAAAGTGGCGAGCGATTCCACATCAGCTACCTTCGCCCAGGCAGGAACGGGAAGTCCAAGTTCGGCGAGTTTTTCCCGCATGAGAATCTTGTCCTGGGCGTACAGAAGTGCATCTGGTCCGGGATGGACGTTATAACCTCGATCAACGAGTTCGCGAAGGATGGCCTGAGGCACGTGTTCATGGTCGAACGTAATCGCGTCAACCGTTGCCGCAAAGGCGAACACGGTTTCTGGGTCCCTGTAGTCCCCGACCTGGGTGGCGGCCAATGCCGCTGACATCCCCGGAGCCTCCGCGAGCACGTTGATTCCCAGCCCCATATTTATTGCTGGTGGAACCATCATCCGAGCAAGCTGTCCGCCTCCGATGACGCCGATTGTTTGTGGCATGCCAATTCCTTATCTGTGGGAGCTGAAAGGGTTGCCCCTATTCTCTCGCACATTCGCCGGGCGTGGGTGTCGGCTCACATCTGCGGTGTGAACCCTGCGGTCGGGGGGAACGTGTTGCTCGTTTCGACGGCGTAAGACCGCTCGATCAGTTCGTGCAGCATAGACACGGTAAGTTCGGCGTGAGGAACATCGATGAGGCTGAGCGAGTTATCCGAACCGATTAAGAGCTGGACCGTTCCCGAACCGTACATACGCTGAATAGCATTCGCCCGTAACCGCACCTCTCTGATACGACCGATAGAAGCCTCAGACCGCGAACGAACAAAAAAACCGCGCCGCACGATGATCCGTTTTGTGGTCACGGTGAAGGTCGTTCCTAGCCATGCGAGGTATGGAAAAAGGCAGAACGCTACGAGGATAAATGCTGCCCCACCCAGTACGCTGAGCTGCTGCCAGACCTCGGACAGCCAGGACGCGTAAAACCCCGTCAGAGGTGCGACTATGAGGAGCACCAGTACGGGAAATGTGAGGCGGCGTCCGTGCCTGCGTAAACGGGCGATCACTACTTCTGGGCGAAGATGCGCGGCCGTCGCTGGTTTGAGCGCCGCGTCCAGGTCATTGGCTTGCAGACCTGCCGAACCCGTCCCGGAGTGCGGTGCGGAGTGCGGTGCGGAGGCCATGACTCTATTTCTACAGCATTCAGCTGTGGTTGGGGTGTTCGACACAACGGGCATCCCCGCTCGTGCGAAGATTTTGTTTCGTTCTGTGGGTTACCGGGTGCGAAACCCACAGAACGAAACAAAATCTTTCTGCGCGGGTGCGCGGGTGCGCGGGTGCGCGGCTAGGCGGCGACCTGCGCGGTGATCCTGGCGCCGAGCGTCTCGTCAACGCTGGTCCAGTACCACAGGAAGCGTTCCTGTACCTGAGGTAGCGTGAGGCTATTGTATTGGCCAACGAGAGTGTCGACGAGCCGGTCGCGCTGCTCGTCGCTCAGTACGTTCCGAACCATCGAACCGGCCTGACCGAAGTCGTCGTCTTCCGAGCGCAGTGCATAGGCGGAGCGCACCATGTCTCCATCCGATTCCCAGCCCGGGCCCTCGGCAGCTTTCGCGGCATCCGCAATCGGACCGCCGACCGAGTTCGGGGCATACACCGGGGTCTCGCCGCCGGTGTAGTAGTGGCGCATTGGGCCCTCCTTGGAATACGAGTTGACCTCGTTCTTGGGGCGGTTGACCGGAAGCTCGTTGTAATTTGCACCGATGCGGTAGCGGTGAGCGTCCGCATACGAGAAGATACGCGCAAGCAGCATCTTGTCCGGGCTCGCCTCGATGCCGGGAACGAAGTTGGACGGTTCGAAGGCCGCCTGCTCGATCTCGGCGTGGTAATTTACGGGGTTGCGGTTCAGCTCGAAATGACCGACGGGGATCAGCGGGTAGTCCGAGTGTGGCCAGACTTTGGTGAGGTCGAACGGGTTGAAACGGTATCCCTTCGCATCCTCGTAGGGCATTACCTGAACAGAGACCGTCCAACGAGGGAAGTTCTTGGCCTCGATCGCGTCGAAGAGGTCACGCAGGTAGTAATCGGTGTCCTCGCCGACGATCTGCTGGGCCTTATCGCCGTCGATATTCTTCACGCCCTGTTCCGAGTGGAAGTGGTACTTGACCCAGAAACGCTCGCCTGCGGTGTTCCGCCACTGGTAGGTGTGCGAGCCGTAGCCGTTCATCTCGCGCCAGCTGGTGGGTAGGCCGCGGTCTCCCATGAGGTAGGTGACCTGGTGGGCTGACTCGGGGGAGAGTGTCCAGAAGTCCCACTGCATATCAGCATCACGCAGGTGAGTGTGGGGGAGGCGCTTCTGTGAGCGAATGAAATCGGGGAACTTGATGCCGTCGCGGATAAAGAACACCGGGGTGTTGTTACCGACAATGTCGTAGTTGCCCTCTTCGGTATAGAACTTGAGCGCAAAGCCGCGCACGTCGCGCCACGTGTCGGGGGAGCCCAACTCGCCTGCAACCGACGAGAAGCGCGCGAGCATCTCGGTCGTCGCGCCCTTCTGGAACAGGCCTGCGCGGGTATATGCGCTCACATCCTCCGTGACCGTGAGCGTACCGAATGCGCCGCCACCTTTGGCGTGCACAACGCGCTCGGGAACGCGCTCGCGGTTGAACTGAGCGAGTTTCTCGACCAGATAGTGATCGTGCAGCACGACAGGGCCGTCCGACCCGATCGTACGCGAGAACTCATCGGAGGCTGCAGGAGCCCCCGCGTTAGTCGTTGTGTATTTTGTCATTATTTTTCCTTTCGCAAGATGGGCATAGACCCCGGAATGTAAGGTCTGTTTCGAAGATTTTCATGCCGTGGGAATTCGACGGCGTAAGGCAGGGGGCGTGGCCGACGACGCAGTCGACATCCTCGACGCGGCCGCAGCCAACGCATTGAACATGATGATGGTTATCGTCGGTGCGGGTTTCGTATTGTGCGCTCGTTGAGTCAGCGAGATCCACGCGCCGGATTACTCCAGCGGAGGATAGGTCTCTGACGATAACGTGCACAGCCTGGAGTGACACCGTTGGGAGAATGTGGAGGACGCCGTTTCGGATGCTCTCAGCGTCGGAATGGGGATTGTGGTCGAGGAAGGCGAGAACGGCAATGCGTTGACTCGTCGCTCGGAGGCCTGCCCCTCGAAGTTCGATCGCCCAATCGGAGTTGCGCGGATGCTTCGCGATGGTTTCGGATGGGGTCATGACGCCCAGCATAACGTCTTGTTTTGAATAATTCAATAAAACGATTAATTATTCTTTCGCTGCTGTTTGGTGGTTCCTATTCGCTCCGATACAGCCCCAGTGGGCGACTCAACGCAGATGCACCACGTCCCCGGCCGACACAACCAGCGGAGTTTCAGTTCCCTCGATACTCACGATCAGCCGCCCGGTCGGATCAATGTCCTGAGCGATTCCGCTTGGTTTGCTTCCGTCAGGTAGGTACACGGACACATGCTTCCCCAGGGTCGCTGAATCGTCGCGGATTCTGCCGAGGATTTTATCCAGCTCTTGCGTGTGAGTGATAGTGAGTAAGGCATCCGTCAATCGAAAGAGTTCCGTGAGATATCCAGAAAGCACCGTATCCATATCCGTCGTGAGGGCACCGCACAGTGCGAGAGAGGTCGCTGTCTCAATGGGAAGCTCCTCTGTTGTCATCGATAGATTGATGCCCGCCCCAATTATCACCGTCTCCTTCGTTACCAGCTCGCACAGTATCCCCGCGACCTTCTTGCCATCTATGTGAATATCGTTCGGCCACTTGACTGCGACTTTTGCGTGAGGCAGCAGGGGGCGGATTGTGCTGGCCAGCGCGCTGCCCACAACCAGCGGTAGAAGACTGAGGTACTCGGTGTTAGCTGTTCTGCGGGCAACGGACACCGCCAGGCTGGTGTGGGGCGGTGTCGTCCACGCTCTGTCCAGCCTGCCTCGCCCCGCCGTTTGGTTATCTGTCGCAACTACTGTGCCGTCAACCGCTCTCCCTGAGGTGACCATTCCGGAGAGGTGGGCGTTGGTCGAGCCGACGTGGTCGAGCCACACGAGACGGGGTGCGACGGAGCGGCTTGCAGAAAGATCCATGCCAAAACCCTATCTTGGGTCGCAGGTTAAGCTCGTCTGTTCGTATCCGCGGTGAGATAGGCTTA
This sequence comes from Lysinibacter sp., assembly GCA_040400085.1. GTDB lineage: Bacteria > Actinomycetota > Actinomycetes > Actinomycetales > Microbacteriaceae > HNR. Next base: position 48,024 of record JBBAQX010000032.1, read on the forward strand.
TGTGAGTTGTTTTAATGCCGAAAGCCTAAGCCTGTTTTCCAGAGGAAATTTTATTATGAGCAGTGACCTGATCGTTTTTAGCCGACCGTTCCGGTCTATGAATGAGCTTGCTAATCTGGAAAAAGTGCTTGAGTCCGGTCATGTGCAAGGGGACGGCCCATTTACTGAGTCAGCAACTGCACAGATTCGAAAAATTACCGGTGTTGAGAATGCGCTACTCACGACGTCATGCACACATGCTCTTGAAATGGCATCTATTCTGCTGGAGCTGGGTCCTGGTGATGAGGTTATTCTTCCAAGCTTCACCTTCTCGTCTGGAGCGACTGCGGTTGCCTCCTCAGGTGCTACATGTGTGTTTGTCGATAATGACCCCTTGACTGGAAATATCGATCCCGAGCGTGTTGCCGAAGCCGTAACGTCACGGACACGGGCAATATCAGTCATGCATTATGGCGGGGTCGCGGGTGATATGGACTCTCTTCTGAGCATTGCACAAAACAACGGGCTGGTGCTTATCGAAGATAATGCGCATGGTCTCGGGGCTACTTGGAAAGGTCAAGGGCTCGGCTCGATCGGGAGCCTAGCTACTCAGAGTTTTCATAGCACAAAGAATGTTCACTGTGGGGAGGGGGGAGCTTTGCTGGTAAACGATCCTTCTCTCATGGCTCGTGCCGAAATTATTCGCGAGAAGGGGACTAATCGTTCACGTTTTTTGAGAGGGCAGGTTGATAAATACAGCTGGATCGATAGAGGATCGAGCTATCTACCGAGTGAATTGAATGCTGCGGTGCTCGACTCTCAGTTAGCAGAGTTTGATTCTATTCAAGCCATGCGTCACCATATCTGGGATCGCTATTCTACTGAGCTGGCTGACTGGGCTGAGCGACACGGGATTTACCGGATGACGATTCCTGAAGATCGGCAGCATCCCGCTCATCTGTTTTACCTTTTGATGCCAACGTTCGAGCTTCAACAGCAAATTTTAGAATATGCGCGTGCTAACGGGGTTATCGCGACTTTTCACTATGTACCACTTGACTCTAGTGAGGCAGGGCGTAAATATGGGAGGACTCCACGCGAGTGTTCAAATAGTCTTGAGTTTTCTCAGAGATTAGTGCGTTTGCCTCTATGGGCTGGAATGTCTGAAGAGTATATTACTCGAGTCATTTCTGTAATTAAATCCTTTCCGTTCCCAACAGGTGCCTAGAGGTGTCTTGGGATAGTGTCCTAGGGGGTTTTTCTCCCCTGACATTTAGCGGGCTCGAATCGCAACGGTTTGGGCTCTCGGTAGCTCGAATTGCAGTAGGAATCGGCTGGCCTCAACAGTTTTCTCAGTTGACCGGAGTCGCTGATTCTATCCGCACTCAGCTTGAAAGCTGTGACAATGATGTTGTTATCATGCGGTACCCGTCGGAAACTCCCGAACTTCCCTCAATCTCAGTGCCTTCAGGCTGGCAGATATTACCTGCGGGGTCACTGATGTATTGGGAAGCCGACTTGGCAAGTTACGAAGAAGCTCAGGTCCCCAACGACATGAGCTCTGAGTGCTTGCTTGATCCCGTTGTAGACCGTTCGGAAGCATATGGCCAGCAAGCGCTCGAAATAATCGCAGATTCTTTTAGTGGTTACACTAACCATTATTCTGCCAATCCGCTCTTTGATCGGAAGCTTGTGGCGAAAGGATACTTGGAATGGGCGGCGAATACGCTGTCGCTGTCTTCTGGTTATGCTTGTGTGCTGAGTCAAAATGGTCACATGATTGGTGTAGCAACAGTTGTTGCCAGTAAAGATGATGATTGCGTAGACGAAATTGAGCTTGCTGGTTTGAGTAGGAAAGCCCAAGGGCAAGGGCGCTATCGTTACCTCCTTGATGCAGTCGCACATAGTGCTCGTGATAGGGGTAAAAGAAAAATTGTTATTTCCACGCAATCGCACAATATTAGAGTCCAGCGTGCGTGGGCGCGAGCGGGTCTTTTGCCTTATTTATCAGTAGAAACTGTTCACTGCGTTAGGTCGGGTCTTGGAACTAAACCTCTTCAGTAAACTAGAGAGATGAAACTCTCAATTGTCGTTCCTTGCTATAACTCGGCTGAAACGTTGCCCGAGCTCGGTTCTCGCTTGGAAGCAGCTATATCTCAGCTCAAAGAAGAGGGAAAAATCTCAGCTTGTGAGATCATTTTTGTTATCGATGGAAACGCTGATAACACCGGTAAGGCTGCTGATGATATTGCGTCCAAAAATAGCAATATTCGCGTGCTTCATATGCGCAGAAACTTCGGGCAACATAATGCTCTAGTGGCTGGTATTCGTGCCGCCAGAAACGAAATCATCGTTACTATAGATGATGATTTGCAGCACCCTCCCGAAGAGATAGGAAAATTGCTAGGAGCATTCGCTGATCCAGCAGTTGATCTCGTTTATGCAGTCCCTTCGGTTGAGGAACACGGGTTCTTTCGTTCCCTCGCCTCTCAGACGGTGAAGCGTGCGCTTGCGCTTGCCGGCGTAGCTAATGCTGAGTGGGTTGGAGCTTTCAGAGCTTTTCGGGTGGAATTACGTGAGGGATTTAAAGAAGTTAACGATGCCCAGGTAAACCTTGACGTACTTCTGTCTTGGACTACGTCCCAGGTTAGATCGGTCACTGTGGGTATGGATCGTAGATCTACCGGTAAATCTTCTTACAGCTTTATTAGGTTGGCGAGACACGCGATGAATATGATCACAGGTTACGGCTCTGTGCCGCTTAGCCTCGCAACTTGGTTGGGCTTTGCTTGTGGAATATTGGGTATTGTCATGCTTGTTACGATCGCAATAAGGTTTTTCCTGGGTATTACGACTGTTGCTGGATTCACCACACTCGCTGGCCTTATCTCATTATTTGCAGGTGCCCAGATGCTGACCATCGGTATTATTGGGGAATATCTCGGTAGGCAACATGCTCGAAGCATGGGCCGCCCTATGTATATGATCAAAAAGGAGGTTGACTCTTCTAAATGATGAGCTAGGAAGTTAAATAGTAAGGTTCTGCTGAATGATTTCGTGATGTTTGATCAGATGTAAATCTTTTTGACGTTGCTTTGTAAGCCAACTTGTCATGTGGCGGTAGATATCAATGTTGTGGGGCGGTATTTGTCAAGGTGGATGAGGCCAAAAAGTGTTTAAGTAGCTAGCTTTTCTGGGGTATGTGTGCCTATGGTTTTTGTCAAGCGGCTAACCTCGCTTCAGGTCGTAGGACGGTGCCTTTCGTCGGGCTTACTTGCTGCTGCTTTGTCGGCGATGGGTGGCGTGGTTCGTAAAGGCATCCAGTGCGAACCATGGCATAGATCACATCGCATCGCCTTCGCGCAAGGCACATGATCGCGGCGTTATGTTTCTTGCCCTGAGCGATTTTTCGCTGATAATACTCCGCCGATTCGGGGTCGCAATAGGCTGCGACAAACGCCGATCGAAACAGCGCGTTCTTCAACGGCTTATTGCCTGCCCTGTTCTGATGCGTGGAATGAATCGACGTCCCTGATTGCCGGGTGACCGGAGCGATTCCAGCGTACGACGCGAGGTGTGCTGCGTCAGGAAATGTCGACATGTCACCCGCGGTCAGGATGATAATTTCAGCGGTCTTGATGCCAACCCCGGGCATTGACAGCAAGACCGCACACAGAGGACTGCCTTCCGACAGCGCCTCAACGTCGTGCGCTGTTTCAACGCGCTGCTGCGAGAGCTGCTGAATATGCAACGCAACCCGTGGGATGATCCGTTCAATAGCGGCTGTACCGGTCACGGTGACTGTCTGCTCAGACAGTGCAGCAAAAACATCCGAGATGAGTTTGTCGGCCTTACGATGCTTGGTGTCATGTGCCCATTCTCGGATTGCTGCTTCGCCTACTGCTCGAAGTTGGGTGGGGCCACCGAACTCGATGAGTAGGTCGAGTGAGAGCAGGTTGGTGAGACGAGTTCCCACGAAGACCCGCTCGGGTGCGGGGAATATTTGCAGCAGCAGGGACCGAAGCCGGTTGATTGACCGGGTGCGATCCTTGGTGATGTCTTCGTCAAAGCCGGCCAGTGCTTTGAGGGTCGCGAAGGTTTCGTCGCTGTGGTCGATTGCGCGGAGCGTGTCTGGCATTTTCTGGGCAGTCAACGCAATGACGTACGCGTCTCTCGCGTCGGTCTTCTCGTTTCCTGGGAGCAGTTGCGCGGCTCGACGCATCGCGAGCCCTGGGAGGTATGACAGTGAGCAGCCAACTGCTTGGGCGACTGCCAGCGGGAGCGCCCCAATCGTGTTGGGTTGATCGACGACAACCAGCACGTTGCCGTGTTGCTGGAGCTGCGAGAATAGTTCTCGGAGTTTCTGCTCGTCCTGAGGGAGCGCCTTATCGAAGACTTTCTTGCCGTTAGCGTCGAGCGCGCAGGCATGGTGTTCGCTCTTGCCGACATCGATCCCGCACCAAATATCAGTTGTGGTGTTCATGTCAGGTGCCCCGTTTCTATTTCGGCGGTCACGGTCGGGCAGGTGATACTGCACCCACATTACGAGGAGATTTTCGCCAAAGACTTGGTGTGATCATGTTCCCTATTAGCAGTTATCAGATGACACCTAGCTGGGTGCCCCCCCCCGGATCATTGAGGACAGGGGAAAGCAGTCATGCCCAGCTGGGCGACCTAGCCCGAGGATTGGGCCTACTTGAACCCTGCTCTTGAGCTAGTTAAATGGTAATGGGGGCTGCTTGC
>JBBAQX010000033.1:0-52730 GCA_040400085.1 Lysinibacter sp.
CTGGCCTTTATCATCGGTATCTATCTGGTGATCGATGGAATATTCCTCCTCATCGGGGCAGCTTCCCAGGCAAAGAACACACCAGGCAGGGGGTGGAATACTGCTCGGGGTATCATGACAACTGTCGCAGGAATTTACATCATGATCCTTCCCGCCTGGGCCGCAACCTTTGTCGGGCTATTTATCGTCTGGACCATGATCGTGTGGTCATTCCTTGTTGGGATATATGGAATTATCGCTGCTCTGAAATCGAGAGGCTACAACTCGTCATGGGGCTGGGGCCTTGTTTCCAGCGCGTTCACCGTCATATTGAGCGTTGGCTTTGCTGTCCTTGTAATCACTGATCCTGCCTTTGCCATCAAAGCGCTCGTCTGGGTGGCAGGATTCTGGGCTCTCATCGTTGGACTGGGCCTTGTCTTCATCGCCTTCCGCGTGCGTCGAGGGGTCAACCTGCTCGGCGACGAAATGGCTGACGCTATCCGCAATTCCGCAAGCTGACCAGATACGCCCACGCAACGATGAATCAGGGAGTAAATATCTAGTGGATCGTTTATCAGTTGCCGTCGTTCAGTTCAATCCAACTGATGACGTGGGGAGCAACCTCGCAAACGTTGCTTCCCACGCACGGCGGGCGGCAGCAGAGGGCGCATCACTCATCGTCTTTCCCGAGTACTCATCGTGGTTTTCACCGAGGCTCGGACAAGAAACTGTTGACAACGCAGAAGACATTGACGGCAGCTTTGTCACGGGGCTTCGGAAAATTGCTCAAGACTTAGGGGTCTACATGGTCTGTGGATTCATCGAACGAATCTCTGATTCTGCAGACCGCTGCTCCAACACGATCGTCGCCCTCAACCCGAGTGGTGAGATAATCGCCCACTATAACAAGATTCATCTCTACGACGCCTTCGGTCAGGTAGAAAGCGAATGGGTGCAACCCGGCAAAATCCAGAATGCGCCCGTTTTTTCTCTCGGGAGCTTCACCGTTGGAATACAAACATGTTACGATCTACGTTTCCCGGAGATCACAAGATGGCTAATGGATGCAGGTGCCGACCTCATCCTTGTCCCCGCTGAGTGGGTGGCAGGGGAGTACAAGCTGCAACACTGGCAAACCCTACTCGCTGCCCGGGCCATCGAAAACACCGTCTATATCGCTGCGGCAGACCATACGCCACCGGTAGCGGTAGGGAATTCGTGCATCATCGATCCGAGAGGACAACAGCTCGCGTCCGTCCAACACGAGGTAGATATCGCCCACGCAGAAATTTCTCTCGAAACCCTGCGAGAGGTAAGGCGAATCAACCCGGCGTTACAACTGAGACGTTTTGCTGTGCATCCCTTAGCTAGCGACGAGGCCTCTACAACCAAGACCGCTACAGCCGAGACCTGATGCCGGCAAGCCGGGAAGCGGCCTCTTCCAGAACATCCACACGTTTGCAATAAGCGAACCGAACAAGTGAAGAATACTGAGATCGGTGTGTTGGGCTGCAAAACGCGGATACAGGAACGCCGACAACGCCCGCAAGCTCGGGCAGCGAACGGCAGAAATCGAAAGCATCCTCGAAACCGAGGCCAGCAACATCCGCGATAAGAAAATAACCGCCATTCGGCTGTGACACATCGAAACCAGCCGCCCGGAGCCCTTTCCCAAGAATGTCGCGTTTATGACCCAGGAGGCGAGCAGCCTCCGAAAAATAAGAATCGGGAAGCCTCAGCCCCGCGGCTATCGCAGGCTGAAACGGGGCGCCGCTCGTAAACGTCAGGAACTGTTTCACCGATTGGATCGCCGTCACAACATCAGCGGGAGCCGTCAACCAACCAATCTTCCACCCTGTCATGCTGAAGGTTTTCCCACCGGACGAAATTGTGATGGTTCTGTCCAGAGCGCCGGGTATCGAAGCCACCGGAACATGGCTCACGCCAAACGTTAGGTGTTCATAAACCTCGTCACTCACGATCCAGGCGTCATGTTTCTGCGCGAGATGGACGATGTGTTGCAGGGTCTCCCGAGGAAGGATTGAGCCGCACGGATTATGAGGAGAGTTAAGCAAGATCACCCGGGTATTATCGTTCACCGCAGCACTAAGCTCTTCGTGACTGGGCAGATAGTCTGGATGCGAAAGAGTGACTGTCTTGTGTACCCCTCCGCTCAGCTGAATTAACGCGCCATAAGCGTCATAAAACGGTTCGAGAGTGACCACTTCGTCTCCCGGCTCAACAAGGGCAAGTAGTGTCGCGGCGAGGGCCTCCGTTGCGCCCGTCGTTACTAAAACCTCTGTCAATGGATCAGGGGAGAGTTCATAAAATCTCTTCTGGTGCGAAGCGATTGCCTCTACAAGGTCGGGATTCCCCCTCCCCGGTGGATACTGGTTGAGTCCCCCTGAGATCGCAGCACGCGCCGTTTCTAGCACAATACTCGGGCCATCCTCGTCCGGGAATCCCTGCCCCAGATTTATCGATCCTGTGCGTGTCGCGAGGGCACTCATCTCAGCAAAAATTGTCGGGCGAACCTCGCCGTTCACTCCTAATAATCCAGCTCCCTTGGCAGCATGAACCCAACCCCCTGATAGCGAACGATACGTGCGGTCCGTGTGCGTCATGGAATAAGAATAGGCCAGATGCAGGGGTAGTGAACCGGTAAATCATTGTTTCGTACGCTCTCAAATGCCAGAAATTTATGTGATCTAACGATTTCATAAGAAAATCAACAGATCGCATGCAGGGCGTTCACATAGAATACATAGGGATGCGGAGCATTCTGTACATTGTGTGGAAGGAGCAAGCAATGAATTCACCCGAGAACCCCACAAGCAAAGAACCTGAGAATACCGAATCCTCGCAGCCTGTAGAAAACGAGGACGTTCAAGCTGGCTCGACGAATGAGCCGCACGTAAACGCTGAGGCGGCGCCGTCAGGTCCCGCACAACCGACAACTCCGCAAGCAGCGGGGACTCCCATATCTCCAACGCCGATCGACACGCAGGCGCCGGTTGTACCAGCACCGGTTGTGCCAGTTGCGAACGAATCCGCAACGACCGGAGTAACGGCCGAACCCAGTCTCCCGTCCCTGCCGACGCGAGCTGAGCGACGCTTCCCCAGTGGACAGCCCGCCGCCTACCAGTCGCCTGCCGCAACGGCTCAGTCCGGAATGACAGTCCCGCCGGCTTCAACAGCTCAGCCTGCCGCAACGGCTCAGCCCGGATCGACGTCCGAATCAGGGACGACACCTAACTTCGTAGCGCCGGGAGCAGCAGCCCCGAATCCGTATACGAGCAGCCAAAGCCACAATCCTCTTGCCTCCGGGCAACCTGCGCCAGGGGGTTCAGGGACCGGAGCTTCAGGGGCCGGTCTTCCCCCGGCATTCACGTCGCCGAGCATGCAGCAGCCAACGTCGCAGTTACCAACGTCGCAGTCACCAACTGCGCCGCAGCAAGCTTCCCCGCAGGCTCAGTCCCCGCAGGCTCAGTTCCAACAGCCTCTGCAGCATGGGTCGAACCCGATGCAGGGCTCACCGACATACTCAACAACACCATCGGCATACGGTGCTGCGCAACCTGCGCAACCTGCGCAACCTAGGCAACCAGCGCAACCAACACAGCTTCCTCCGTATTCTACGCAGGCTCCGGGCCAGCCCGCCCCGACAGCGCAGCAAGGCCAACCCACTCAACCTGGCCAACCAACACAACCAATTCAGCCGGCCCAGCAAGGCCAACCGCACCCAGAGCATCCGCAATCGGAAGGACACCCGTACCCCGGCCACTCCGCTCAAGGGGCAGCTTTCGGCCTTACCGCCGAAAAACCGGCTCGTGCTGAGAAGAAGCAGAATCGCTCGCTTCTCATCGTCGCAGGCTTCGCTATTGCCGCGCTCGTCGGTGGTGTCTCGGGGGCCGGGATTGCCGTCGCCCTCACCTCCCAGAACGGCACTACTGTCCAGGGCGAAAAGGGGCCGGGCACAGTGACAATCAACAACCCGGATAACGTCTCCGCTGTGACAGCTATTGCCGCGTCTGCAACACCCAGCGTTGTAACAATTACGGTCGAGAGCGGTACATCGGGAGGTAGCGGTTCAGGTGTCGTCATAGACAAAGAAGGACACATCCTCACCAATAATCACGTTGTGACTCTTGACGGGGGGACAGACGGAGAAGGTGCAACCATCAGGGTGCAAACCAGTGACGGGCGTATTCTTCCCGCCAAGGTCGTCGGCACCGACCCCATGGCGGATCTTGCGGTGATCAAAGTTGACGAGAGTGATCTGCCCCCGATCGAGTTTGCTGACTCCGAGAAGCTAAACGTCGGCGACCTCACCGTGGCTATCGGTGCTCCGCTTGGATTACCGGGAACCGTAACCAGCGGTGTTGTCAGCGCCCTGAACCGCGGAATTACCGTTGGGGTAGTCGATGCCCCTTCTGACCCCGAGAATCAGGCGCCCAACGAGCCCAACCCGTCTAACCCGTCCGATCCGTCCAACCCCTGGAACTTTGACCTCCCCGGGAAGAAACAACCAACGGGTGCAACAAATACCGTTGCCCTTCCCGTTATCCAAACGGATGCCTCGATTAACCCGGGAAACTCGGGAGGCGCCCTGCTGAACGGTGAAGGCAAATTGATCGGTATCAACGTGGCGATTGCAAGCAACTCCACCTCACAGGATGGAACTGCCGGAAGCGTTGGTCTCGGGTTTGCTATTCCGGCAAGCCTCGCTAAGCGGATCTCGGCAGATATTATCGCCGGGAACCCCGTCTCCCACGGATTGTTGGGAGCCGGCGTTGGCGATGCAAGCAGCGACAGCGCTGCTACTGTCTCCGGTGCGATCATGAAGAGTGTCACCGCCGATGGGGCTGCTGCTGCCGCGGGCCTGAAGGTTGGTGATGTCGTCGTCAAGTTCAACGGCAATCCCGTCACAAACGGAACCGACCTTACCGCTCAGGTTCGTTACCTACCCGGTGGGAGTAAAACCTCCATCGAGTATGTACGCGACGGAAAGACAGTTACCACCGATGTGACCCTGGGAACACTTAAATAAGCTCAAGGTGATATAGCGCATAGAGCCCGTTCTGTTCGGTCGAGAGGCTGACAGTAACGGGCTCTATGCTTATCCAGAAAGCGATACAGTAGTCTCGGGTTCAGACGTTCGTCATAATCCCAGGACCTGAGATGGCGTAAATGACCACAACCGGCAGGCCAAACAAGAATGCGAGGGCACGAGTGTCACGGTTTACCTTCACCCGGGGAAACCTGCGCAAGCTAGCGGCGCTTCCCCTCTACGCGGTGACTGCCCCGGTTCGTTGGGTTGTTCCCCGATCCCCGGATCGCTGGGTGGTCGGCTGTGGTTCCGGCATAGGCGAAGGAGCCTTGGAGCTATACCGGGAAATCGAGCAACGCTTTCCGCAGCATTCCCTCGTGTGGCTCGTGAGTTCCGCAGAGCAGCACGATCAGGCCACCCTTGAGGGCGTCCGCACCGCATCGAGGGATAGCCTCCGGGGCTGGTGGCTCACAATGCGAGCTGGAGCCAGCGTTGTAACCCACGGGTTTGGCGACGTCAACCGTTACGGCGTTATGGGTTCCTACGTGATCCAGCTGTGGCACGGAATTCCCCTCAAAAAGCTTCATCTCGATTCCCCGGTAACCACTCAATTGACGGGGATGCCCCGCCCACTCCAGCGAATTCTCGAACGTCTCTACGGTAAAAGCACGCGCGCGATCTCCTTCCTGGCAGTAGCATCCCCTCTCTCGGCGTCTCGAATGAGGTCTGCGTTTCGGTTGAAGGCAGAGCAACTCGCAATCACGGGGGACCCTCGAGACGATGTCCTCCTTCGCGGGGTAGCTGAGGATCGCGAATCGGATGCCCGTTCAACGATCCAGCGAAGCCTCGCGACAGATTTTGGTGACGACGCCCTCGTGCTCTACGCGCCGACTTGGCGAGACGGGGACCCAGACCCCGCAATCCCCTCGGAGCGGGAATGGGCGGCGCTCGCCGCTCTTGCAGAGGATCGCGGCATCCACATCATCGTTCGATCGCATCCCCTTGGCGAGGGGGACTACGCTCAGGGTATCGCCTCTAGCCCCAGGCTTCACCTGATGGGAGCGGATCGGGTGGCTCATGTGACGCCCGTTCTGCCAGCCTTCGCGGCCGTTATCACCGATTACTCGTCGATTGCATATGACTTCTCGCTCACTGGCGGTGCCCTGATCTGGTTCGCGCCCGATCTGGCCAGTTACGAACGTACCCGTGGCCTCTACGAGTCTTACGCGCTGGTCACGGAGGGAAGCTATGTCTCCGATTGGGCCGGTGTATGTTCCCAGCTTCGGGATATTTTTTCGATGGGGGATGCCGGGAAGGTTGCCAGCGAGGCTGCCAGGGAACGCTCACGTCGTCTTGCCAGCCGTCACTTTTCGTTTACGGATTCCCGCAGCGCAGAACGCGTCCTCGATGAGGTCATGACTCGCCGCGCTGGTCGCGTTTTTCCCAACTTAGTTAGTGAGTCACAACCAGCTGTGCCTCAGGCATCGCCGCTGGAGATCGCGGTGCTTTCAGCAGCTGCCGCACCGGCGGATGAACCGGCAGCGCTGATTATTCGTGGCTCTTCGGCCTCGGGTTTTGTGCCCTCTCGTCTCACCCTTGCCGGTTCTCAGGCGGATCGGGTTGCAGATGTGGTCGTGCATGACCCTGCAGATGACGAGCGAATTATCTGGCAGGCCCGGTTTGCTCTTGTGCAGCAGCAATCGGAACCCTGCCTGCCTCCACCGTCGGGGCGATACGAATTGATCGCGTCGTTCGGCGAGGCTGATGGCGCTACCGTGCGTGATATGCCCCTCATCTGGGCCGAAACCAACACCTATGCAGCCCACGAGCCTTATGTCAGTGTGGGGGAGTGGTGCTCGCTCAGCACGATGCCAGCCGCGCACGCCGCCGTGGTGATCGATATCGGTCCGCCGATAGATCCCCAGGAGTTGACTGCCGAAGCGCAGGCCCGACATGAGTCAGCGTATCGATCAGCCACTCCACGCCCAGAACCGGCGGTCTTCTTCGAGAGTTTTTACGGCAGGGTGGCAACGTGTAACCCGGCCGCGATTGATCGTGAGCTTGCGAGGCAGGCGCCCCACATCATCCGTTATTGGAGTGTGAAGGACCTCTCTGTCGCGATCCCTGAGGGCGCCATCCCACTGATCGAGGGAAGTCCGGAATGGTGGCGCGTGCGCGGTTCCGCCCGCCTTCTTGTGGTGAACGATTGGCTGCGTAAGCGGTGGAAGCCACGGCCATATCAGACCGTCCTACAGACCTGGCATGGGACCATGCTCAAACGCCTTGCGCTGAGCCGTCCGAACGTGGGCGCGCGGCAGGCGGTCGCCATCGTGCGGGAAAGCAGGCGGTGGGATATCTTGCTGTCGCAGAACGGGCACAGTACGCGTGATTTTCGCAGGTCGTATCGGTTCAGGGGCGCTATCTGGCAGGTGGGGTATCCCCGGAACGACGCCATTGTCGTGGGAAACGCGGGAGATGCTCGGCGCCGGCTGGGACTGCCGGTTGACTCACGCGTCGTGCTCTACGCCCCCACTTGGAGGGATGCCTCGTCTGAGCTTGTCGACAACGTCGGGGTGGAACGCCTCCAGCGCGAACTGGGCGATAACTGTATAGTGCTTGTGCGTGGACACAGTCGGACTCACGAGTTCGGGCGGTATGGCGTGGCTGGCGGCACTCACTCAGGCGAGGCCGCTCGCGGTATCGTTGACGTTTCCCGGTATCCGGATCTTGACGACCTGATTCTTGCGAGCGATGTCATCGTCACCGACTATTCTTCGATCATGTTTGACGCCTCCGTCGCCCGCAAGCCCGTGGTGTTTTATGTTCCTGACATTGATAGCTACGAGGGAACTGAGCGCGGATTTACCTTCGACTTTGAGGTGAGAGCCCTCGGTCCCCTCACCCGTACGCTGGAGGACTTGGTCGATGCTATTCGCGAACCGGATGCCTGGGCCCCAGAATACGCGTCACGCTACGATGCGTGGCGTCGCGATTTCAACCCGCATGACGATGGCCAGGCGTCACGCAGAGTGGTCTCGCGATTGCTTGCCGACGGGCTGCTGTAGCGCCGAGGGATGCGTAGGCTCGCGCGAACCTCATCTTCCGCAAACCTACGTGAGTCGTGACTTATCTGTCGAGTGATGCCCGCCCCGCACAATGCCGACGAGGAATCCGAATCCCCAGCTGAGATGCATCGTCGCGAAGACCACGAGCGAGAAGAAACGATCACGGATGCTCAGCGGCCCTGGCATCCTGAGCGACACAGCGACCAGCGCCGCAACGTACAGCAGCGGCCCCAGATAGAGCAGGCTTGCGACGGCCGAAAATACCCCAGAGACGAGCCCCGTCGTCTGCAGGAGGGCAAGCACAAAGCAGAGAAACCATACGGTGACGAGCGCGGGGGGCACGAAGAATCGCCACGGGTTTCGACCGCCGTAGCGGCGGACTAGCTCGGCCCGCCAAGTTCCGGTGGCTGCAAATTGTTTTGCCAGGTTCGACCAGGTGTCGCGCGGCCAGTAGGTCACGATCAGCGTCGGATCAAACCAGACGGTGTGTCCGAGTTTGCGGATGCGCAGGTTAAGTTCCCAGTCTTCTCCGCGCCTAATCGTTTCGTCATAGAGCCCTGCCTCGAAGATCGCCTCTCGCCGGAAGATGCCGAGGTATGCGGATTCGGCGGGTCCGGCATCCCCGCTTCCGTGATATGCCCCGCCGCCCAGCCCAAATGGGCTGTTGTAGGCGCGGGCGATTGCTTTCTGGAAAGGGGTTTTGCCCTGGGCCGACATGATTCCGCCGACGTTCGCGACATCGTGGGTGAGCAGCGAACTCACTCCGTCGATGGTGTAGTTGTCGCTGAGTTCCGAGTGAGCGTCAACCCGGATGATGATTGGGTACTGACTGCGGTTGATTGCCAGGTTCAGTCCGACGGGGATATCGACGCGCGGGTTCTCGACGAGGATGATGCGCGGATCCGTTTCGGCCATCCGATTCACGATGCTATTCGTCTGGTCGGTGGAAGGCCCGAGCGCTAGGATGATTTCCTTGGGGCCGGGGTATTGCTGGCTGAGGATCGCGCGAATGGATGCCTCGATATATTTTTCCTCGTTGAGGACAGGGACGACATAGCTCACGCCCGGCATGGTGGGTGGCAATGTGGGTTCCTGGTGAGGCATCTCGCTGTTTTGCACTACTCGATCTTGCCATGAACTGCTGGGAGTATGTGTCAGCATCACGATTTGCTACCGAAATGTCGTATCCGAGAAATGCGTTCCGGGGCTCTGGGTACTCTAGTAAGTGATGAACTTAGTAAACGATGTTAAGCGGGCCGTTCAGCTCGCTCGACGGATTCTGAAGAGACGCCAGGACCGTGCCGAGACACTGCACTCTCTGAAGCAGCGCGGACCTCTTCGGTCCGGACATTTCCAGATAGCGGTTTATTTTGCGGATGACCGGGTCAACATGTATCAGATGCGGCAGTGGTACGAGCCGCTGGCCGAGCTGACGAAGCTGTGGCCCGTTGTCGTGCTTGCGAGGAGCGCCGGCGGAGCACGCACCCTGATCGAAGAGACGGATCTGGCGGTCGCTTTCGTGCCCAAGGTTTCCGACCTGGAAGAGGTAGTTGCAGATCAGGGCATCCGCATCGTGCTCTACGTCAACCAGAACACGAGAAACTTCCAGATGATGCGCTACGGACGCATGTGGCATGTTTTCATCAATCACGGTGAGAGCGACAAAATGTATATGACCACGAACCAGTTCACAGCATATGACTATAGCTTCATCGCGGGTGATGCTGCCCGCGTACGGCTCGAGCGCGCCCTCTGGAACTACGATTTCGATATGCGTGCCATTCCGATCGGGCGCCCCCAGGTTGACCATTATGTCGGAAAGCCTCCCTATCCCGCGGATGGTAGGATAACGGTCTTCTACGCGCCCACGTGGGAAGGGGACAGGCCAGCTGCAGCGTATGGTTCCATCGCTAGCCACGGAGTCGAGCTGGCGAAGCAAATCCTCGCGAGCGATCGCCACCGACTCATTTATCGCCCGCATCCGCGAAGCGGAGTCGTGAGCCGCCCTTACGGCAACGCAAATGCTGAGATCATCCGACGGATAGCTGATGCGAACCGCGCCGACCCAACTGCCCATCACGTTTACGACAACGGCCCGACCCTCGGCTGGCAGCTTGCCTCATCGGATATCGTGATCTCGGATATTTCGGCCATGATCTACGACCGCCTGGCCGTGGGAAGACCGCTGTTTGTGACTAGGCCGGTTTCGTCCGAGGCGGAGATAGATCCGGGCGGTTACCTGAGCGAATGCGAGTGGCTCGATGAGGGGGATGCTCGTGCCATTGTCCGCCGTATTGATTCACTCCTTGCGGACACCTCTGCCCAGGAGCGTTTATCGTATTGGTCGCGGCATCACTTTGGCGATAGTACGCCGGGAGCCCCGACGGCCCGCTTCCATGCAGCGATCCGGCATCTGCTCGAGGAGTGGGACCGGTGGGATGCCCGCGCTGCGTTGTAGGGCTGGGCTATGAATCCCCGCCAGCAGGCACATCTTGAGTAATCTCGCGCATAGCCTCCAGATGCTGCTGCGCGATCGAGCGCGCCCCATCCAGCGCAAGCGAGATCAGCATCATCACTATGCCGACCACTATTGTCACCGTGCCAAACATGGCCTGATTCGGCGCCCCTTCGAAGAAGTTGCGGCCCGAAGTACCCATCACGATGAGCCATCCCACGATCAGCAGAATTGGTGAGATGAGGAAGAACGCCACCGCGATGCCCGGGAGTAGGACCCGCGACGGGCTTGGGGTGGGGGCTGCGGTCTGTGGTGCTGGATCAGTCATAGCTAGAGCCTAACTGCCGTTCTCGGCGTTGTACCGCGCGATAATGTCTTTGATCGGGCCATCTGCCACGAGCATCCCCTTATCGAGGTACAGCCCCCGCGTGCAGAACCTGGTGAGGTCCCGCTCGTTGTGCGACACGAGGAAGAGGGTCTTGCCCTCCGCGAGCAGCTCGCTGATCTTCGCCTGGCACTTATCGCGGAAAGCCTTGTCTCCCACCGCCAAGACCTCGTCGACGAGCAGGATTGGTTCGTCGAGCTGCGAGACCACTGCAAACGCGATGCGCACTTTCATGCCGCTCGACAGGTGTTTGTATGGGGTATCGATGACGTCTTCGAGCTCGGCAAAATCAATGATGTCATCGAAGAGAGCGTCGATCTCTTTGGTACTCATCCCATGCAGGCCGGCCGTGAGAAAGACGTTGTCTCGCACGGTGAGATCTCCGACAAAACCGCCGGTGATCTCGATGAGAGGCGCCACTCCCGCGTGCACGCTCACGGAACCCTCGTCTGGAAGAAGCACACCTGCTACGAGCTTGAGCAGGGTCGACTTGCCGTTACCGTTCCGGCCAACGACCCCGATTGCCTCGCCCCGTTTCACCGTGAAGCTCACGTTGCGGAGCGCCCAGAACTCGTCGGGCCGCGATCTGCGCGTCGCGCCCGCGAAGAGATCCTTGAAGTTGCGGCGCCTCCTGCGATTTCGCTTGAAGTGGATGCCCAGATCATCAACGACAATAACGGGCGCCGAATCGTGGCTCGCGCCCGCCCCACCACTGCCAACCGTGCTGGCCATTAGAGCTCCTTCAACGCTGTGCCTATGGACCGGCGGAACACCAATACCCCAACGGCCAAGAGCATGCAGGTGACGAGGACTGAACCGCCCACGAGAAACCAATCCAGTTGATCGGGAAAGAGCCCCGCGCGGTACAGAGAAAAGATTCCGCTGAGCGGATTAAGCGCGGCCCACGGCCGGAACTCCTCCGGCAGGTTATTGGTGCTGTAGATGATCGGCGACGCATAGAACATGAAACGCAGCACCAGCTTCGTGGCACGCTCAAGGTCGCGGAAAAAGAGAACGAGCGGCGCAAGGATCAAGCCGAGGGCGACACACAACATCGTCTGTAGAATAATCGCCACGGGAAAAAGCAGCAGATAGATATTAGCCTCAGCCCCGCTGAAAATCGCGAAGAGTGCAAGGACGGGGATGCTCAACAGGAATTCGACACCCTTAGAAGCCACAATCCTGTTGACCCAGATCGAGCGGGGGAGGGACACCGAGCGCACCAGCTTCACATCCTTGAGGAACGCCCTGGTGCTATCCGATACCGCGCCGTTGAACCAGACCCACGGCAGCAGGGCCGTGAGAAGAAAAACAATGTAGGGAGTTTCCCCCACGCTTCGGCTGAACACCTGGGTGAAGACGAACCAGTAGATGAAGGACATCACCAGCGGGTCCAGGATAGACCAGAAGTAGCCAAGGGCCGAGGTAGAGTACCGAACCTTCAGATCGCGTTTGGTAAGGAGCGCGAGGGGACGCCAATAGTGTTCCACTCGCGAGTGGGCACTACCTAGGGTTTCGCTCACAGCCATCCTTCTGCGGTCACCCTCACCTGTTTGGCGGGGCTGCGCTCACCGAGGACTAGACGAAGAGGTTGGCCCTCTCGAGGTCCTCGGCGAAGTCTACTTCTACCGCGTAGAGGTCAGAAATATCCATCGGTTCCAAGAGAACACGATCGTGTTCTATCGCCAACTCTAAACCACGTTCGAAGTAATCATCGTTATTCACGCGAGAAAGGCGGTAGATAAAAGCTGCCTTATCCTTTGCCGAGATGTAGTTGATGCCGACAGCCTCGCCAAGGGCACCCTGGCGAACGGTCTTGGAAAGCTCCTTGATGAAACCCTCAGACGTTACCGTGTACTTGACTTCTTCATCGGAAACGGATGCCGTGTTGACGGTGACCATTGACTGCTCGCGGACGATAATGGATGCCGCGCGCTGCAGGATGATCGGGTCGAAAACGACGTCGCCGTTCATCCAGAGGACGCCGCCCTTTGAAGACGCTTTCAAAGCGCGAAGCAGGCTTTTTGAAGTATTAGTTTGATCGTACTTTTCGTTGTAGACATAGTTAAGCTGCGGGAAACGCTCCACGATGTGCTCAGACTTGTAACCGACAACCGCAGTAACCGGGACTCCCGGACCAAAAGCCTCGTTAATATTGTCGAGTTGCTGCTGCATGATGGAGCGGCCATCACTCAGCTCTGTGAGCGGCTTGGGGAGGGAACGTCCAAGACGGCTACCCATGCCCGCGGCAAGTATTACGACCTGAAGACTCACGTATTTCTCCAAAAACAAAATTAGGGGATCGTCTGCGCATAGGCAGAAGAAGATGACTTAAATATTAACGTTTACCGACGTTCTCGTAACAGAATACATAATTCAGGCATAAATATTCTGTAAAAGCCCGCACTGTAGCCAATTTGTGATATTAGTGAGCAATCTTTGAGCCGAAAATTTCGTTTTCTCGCAAAAAGAGGTGACACGGAACTGAAAACCGGTCAGAAGTGGTGTTTTCATTTGGTAGATTTGCTTAGTGACCTTTCCGCTTGACCCTATGCCTTTCGACGATGTCGTATTCCCGCTGAATGCGAGCGGCGCATCACCGAATGCACAGGGCAATAACAGCGATTCACACGAACAAGTCATGGGAGACGGAACGATCGAATCTGAAGTACCAGACGAAACCGACGGTGTTTCGCGAAGGGCTGCACGCTACCGTGGGCGGCGCCCGCAACGGAGAGCGACCGAGGCTTTCACAACAGCGGATCCGGTTGATCCGGTTGAGCCCAGGCCTGTAGCTGCTCCTGAGTCCGACTCCGACTCTCTTAGCGATACCGTTATTGCGGTTGAAACTGCGGGCGAAGCTGCCCCTGTCCTCGATAATGCGGATGCTCCAGATTCAGCCGAGCAGCCGGACGCGTTACTCGGACTTGTCCTGAGTCCCTCCGGAACCGAAGAGCTCGGTTCCACGCCCCAGCCCGCTGTCGTCTATGCAACGCCTGTCGTCTCTCCTGATGCTCTCGTCTCTCCCACTGCGGACGTATTTGCACCTGCTGACATCTCTGCCAAGGAAGATCCTGCTCCCCCAACTCGCTCCATACAACGACCGGAGCATATTACAAACGTCGATCGATCCCGTGAGCGAGCTCTCCGGATCGCTCACAACCCCATCCTCCTAGAGACCCGAGGCCTGTCTAAGCGCTATGGGGGAGTCGTTGCCGCGAATGATGTCAATCTAGATATTCGTGAGGGCTCCTTTTACGGATTTGTCGGACCCAACGGGGCGGGTAAGACCACCACTCTCTCGATGATTACCGGCCTACTCAAGCCAAGCTCCGGTACCGTCTCGATCCTCGAGCGCAATATGTGGGACGATTCCCTTTCAGCAAAACGCCTCGTCGGGGCTCTCCCCGACCGCCTGCGGCTCTTCGACCGCCTTACCGGAGCTCAGCTACTGTTTTACGCTGGAATTCTCCATGGGCTAGACAGCGCCGTTGTGAACCAGCGGGCAGCGGAACTGTCCGTTGCGCTCGGCCTCGAAAACGCTCTCAACCGCCTCGTATCCGACTACTCCGCAGGTATGCAGAAGAAGATCGCGTTGGCTGCAGCAATGATCCATACCCCGCGCATCCTCGTTCTTGATGAGCCCTTCGAATCGATCGACCCTGTCTCGGCCGCCACCGTCACCGATATGCTTGAGACCTTCGTCGAGGGCGGCGGAAGTGTGCTGATCTCGAGCCACAGCATCGACCTCATCCAGCGCGTGTGCGATCACGTCGCGATTATCGTCGATGGAAACGTCGTCTCCTCGGGAACCGTCGAGGAAGTTCGAGACGGCATCAGCCTTGAAGAGCGGTTTACCATGCTGACCGGTACGGAAGTAGCTACAGAAGGTTTGGAATGGTTGCACGGATTCTCCGGCTAAAGCTCAGAGCCCTCGGCAACTCGTTCCGGGTGAGCCGAAAAGGGTTTGGTGCTTTTCTGATATGGACGCTCCTTGGCGTAATCCTCGCGGGCGCAACCGTTTGGGCGGGCCTGAACACTGATCTGCGAATAGTGAGCGATTTTCCAGAACTCATTACGATTGCCGGGTCTGCGATTCTTGCCCTTGCCTTGGTCATCCCACTGTTCATGCGTAGCTCAAACCTTGACCCGAGGCAGTTCACGCTTTTCCCGGTGTCTAAGACCGCTGTTGCGTGGGGTCTCGGCCTCTCAGGTTTTCTGAGCATCCCAGCGCTGCTGCTCGTCATCGGCCTTGCGGGTTATCTGGTCTTCTGGAGAGAGAATTCAGAAGCGCTTCTTATCGCGGGTGCTGGTGCTGTTCTGATGCTCGTCGCGGCTGTGATCTCAGCCTCATTCTCTCGGGGTCTTGCGCTTTACGCGTTCAACTCGTCGAGAGCTCGGGACTTCCTCAACGTCGTTGCGGCTGTTTTTCTCATTAGCCTCTTGCCCGTTGTTTTCGTGCTGTTTACTGTCGACTGGTCGTCCGATGGGGGAGAAGTCCTCAACAACGTATCTGACAGCCTCGGCTGGACGCCCTTTGGCGCGGCGCTCAGTGCGCCCTTAGAATTCATCGCCGGTAACCAGCAGGACGCCTACCTAAAAGTTGGCATCGTTGGCGGCTATGCAATCGTCTTAGCCCTCCTCTGGAGGATCCTCGTCCAAGCCATGATGACCCACATCAGCCGACCGCCTCGCACGGGTATCGCCCGTTCGGGTATGGGCTGGTTCGATAGGGTCGCTGCAACGCCCGCCGGAGTTATCGGCGCGCGCAGTCTCACGTATTGGATGCGCGACCCACGATACCGTGTACCGATGGCGATTCTTCCTTTCGTTCCGTTCGCCATGATGATTCCGCTAGCCGTGGCTACTATGCCTTGGAACTATGTCTCCCTTGTTCCTTTGCCGGTACTCTGCCTGCTTCTTTCCTGGTCAGTGCACAATGACGTTGCCCTTGACAGCACAGCGATTTGGCTCCACGTATCGAGCGCAACGCGAGGAATCGACGACAGGCGCGGCCGTCTGCTGCCGGTCTTGCTTCTTGGGGCACCGCTCGCCGTTGTCGGAACGATCGTGACCCTGCTCTTTTTCGGAGATTGGTCGGCACTTCCATCGGTTATTGGAATCAGCTGCGGCGTCCTGCTCGTCGGAAGCGGGGTCTCAAGTGTGATATCTGTTCTCTTCCCCTACGCCGCGACTCGTCCTGGCGACAGCCCCTTCGTGCAGCCGCAATTCTCGGGGTCTCCAGCCGTTCTTGCCCAGCTGTCCAGCTTGGTGATAACGCTCGCATTGATATTCCCCGCCGGTTATTTTGCCGTACTCGGACTTCTGCAAGATCCTGTTTACCACCTGTGGGCCCTCGGGATCGCCGTTGGAACGGGACTGATCGTCTTCGCCCTTGGCCTGTGGGGTGGCGGGCGGCTGTTTGACCGCCGAGCAACCGAGCTTCTCGCTTTTACAGAGATGGTCGACTAGCTCCGGCTTAACCCCTGGCCTATGTGGGGTATTTCACGGTCCTCTCAGGAGGGAACATTGCCGATTTTACAATCAGGTGGCCCCAAATGACGTGATTTCCCTCTAACTTTACGTCATTTGGGGCCACCTGATTGTTGTTTCCAGCCTCATATCCTGACCGTGTGATGACCCTTCCTGGCCTATGCTCCGTGTGAGTGAGGGTGTAAACTTAGCTCATGAGTCAACTTGATAATCAGCCGCTCACCGGCGGCGGGACCGATGTGCTCGATCGCGAACTCGAAGAGCTACTCAATCAGCACAGCAACGATGACGGCGACCACGAGCGTTTTTCGCACTACGTGAAAAAAGACAAAATCATGGAGTCTGCTCTTTCGGGCAAACCCGTACGTGCGCTCTGCGGCAAGAAGTGGATTCCGGGGAGAGACCCCGAGAAGTTCCCCGTCTGCCCAGACTGCAAGAAGGTATACGAGCGGATGAAGCCGGGGAGTGACTAATTCGGGTACCTGACCCGAGCATCCGTCAGTTGAATTTAACGACTACGAACGACAAGAAGCCCCGCGAAAACTCGCGGGGCTTCTGTGCTGTAGAACCGCGAGAGTTAGAGCCCTGGGCCCGTCATCCGGGTCACATCGAGGGCCGAATCCAGTTGTTCCTCTGTGACCTCGCCACGCTCGACATAGCCAAGAGCAACGACAGCCTCGCGAACAGTGATCTTCTGGGCGACGGAGTATTTCGCGATCTTCGCGGCAGCTTCGTACCCGATGACCCGGTTGAGGGGAGTCACGATCGATGGCGACGATTCGGCAAGCGCACGGGCATGCTCCAGGTTTGCCTCGAGCCCGTCTACCGTCTTATCAGCTAGCACGCGGCAGGAATTTGCGAGCAGCCGGATCGACTCCAGCAACGCGGTTCCCATCACGGGAATCGCTACGTTTAGTTCGAAGAGGCCAGACGCCCCGCCCCACGCGATAGTGGCATCGTTGCCGATCACTCGCCCGCACACCATCAGCACAGCCTCGGGCACCACGGGGTTAACCTTGCCCGGCATAATGGAAGATCCCGGCTGAAGATCGGGGATATGCAGCTCGCCCAGGCCAGTGTTGGGGCCGGAACCCATCCAACGTAGATCGTTGTTGATTTTGGTGAGGCTCACGGCTATCACGCGGAGAGCACCGGACGCCTCGACAAGTGCATCACGGTTTGCCTGGGCCTCGAAGTGGTTGCGCGTCTCGGTGATGGGCAGACCGCTCTCCGCAGCGAGCTTCGCGATCACTTTCTGGGGGAATCCCGTGGGCGTATTGATGCCCGTTCCAACCGCGGTGCCGCCGAGGGGAACCTCAGCAACGCGGGGGAGGGCCGACTGGATGCGCTCGATGCCGAGCCGGATCTGGGCCGCGTAACCGCCGAATTCCTGGCCGAGGGTGACAGGAGTCGCATCCATCAGGTGCGTGCGACCCGCCTTGACCGCGTCCTTCCAGAGCACAGCCTTCTTCTCCAGTGCAATTGCAAGGTGATCGAGGGCAGGAATCAAGTCGTTGATCAGCGCGCCCGTAACGGCGACATGAACGGAGGTTGGGAAAACATCGTTGGACGATTGCGACGCGTTCACATGATCGTTCGGGTGTACAGGGGAGCCGAGCGACTGGGTTGCCAGACTCGAGAGCACCTCGTTCATATTCATGTTCGATGATGTGCCAGAACCCGTCTGGTAGACGTCAATGGGAAACTGATCATCAAAGGAACCCGTGACGACCTGATCGGCTGCGGCAGCAATCGCGTTCGCGATGTTCTCGTCAATCACGCCGAGCTCCGCGTTAGCAAGCGCTGCAGCCTTCTTGATACGCGCGAGTGCGGCGATCTGAGCCGACTCAAGGCGGGAGCCAGAGATCGGGAAGTTCTCCACCGCGCGCTGAGTTTGAGCGCTGTAGAGAGCGTCTTTGGGAACGCGAACCTCGCCCATTGTGTCGTGTTCGATGCGATATTCGTTATTATCAACCACTTGTGTGACGTCCTTATCTTGTGTTTCTAGCGTTTCTTATGATGTGTGGTGTTGTCTAGTTGGTCGTTTGCCGTCGGCTGTTAGCTGTCAGTATCGATCTGTCCGATAGCGACACTCGCATCTGCCCGTCCCTCGATTAGTCGGTAGTTTGCGCCGACAATGCCAAGACGGCCGTCAGCGACGGCCTGGCTGATGAGTTCGGAACCGCGAAGAAGTTCGGCTACGCATCCCCTCAAGTGAAATCGGCTCACCTCGAATGTATCGATGTTTACCGGGTCGACGAATGGGGTAGCCGGATTATCGCGAAGCCATACGGCCTGTACCGCGGGGATGATCGACCTGATCTGTCCCGCAATCTTGGCGGGGAGAGCTGCCGGATCCTTCTGCTGCGACTCGACGGCCGCGGCTACAGCACCGCATTCGTCGTGAGCGAGGACAACGATAAGAGAAATATCAAGCATTTCAACGGCATATTCCAATGATCCGATCACGGTATCCGACACAATATGCCCTGCATTACGAACGACGAAGAGATCTCCGAGACCCTTATCAAAGATAATCTCAGCTGCCAGGCGTGAGTCAGAACAACCAAACAGAGCGGCCGTAGGGTTCTGCGTGTGATGAGTCGCTGCCCGGTGCTCGACATCCTGCCTCGGATGCTGGGGAGTCCCCGATACGAAGCGTTGGTTTCCCTCGCGCATCTCTCTCCAGGCCTCCGCCGGTGTGATTCGCTGTGTTGCTGCCTGGTGCGTACTGGGGGTATTGGCGGTCACGTCTAGCCTATTCTGTGGAGCGTTAGTTCTGTGGGTCAGCTGGGCGCATATCAGATTCGGCTACGGCTTCAGCAAGAACGTGGATTTCGTCGGGGTCAGCTGTGCCATAGACCACATATGTGTTGTTGCCGCTCTCCGCTGTGAGGGCGTAGATCACGTTGCCTCCGTCGGAGCGGCTATCTCGGTGATCGTAGACGGTCCACTGGAGCCCGCCGATTTTCTCGGTTCCGGTGGCAATTTTTCTGTCGAGCTGATCGGCTACCCAGCTGGGATTAGCGTCAAAACCCTGACTGAGTGCCACGAACTCATTTTTCGGTGTGATCCAGCCGACATACCAGGACGACACCTTGTCAGTGTTGGAGTGGCGAAGCTCGGCATCGTTCGATTTCCATCCATCAGGGAGAACCGGAACTGCCAGCGAGTTTTTTACGCTCGGCTGGGCCTGTTGCGCAACTTCTGTAAAGTCTATGTTCCTGTCAATCGTGTAATCACCGCGGGGAACGGCCAAAACAATGATCACAACAAGACCGAGCGTGGCGAGGAGCGACAAAACCAGGTTGTTGATGGTTTTTCTCTCGCGATAGAGCCGGGAATTCTCGGCCTTTCGGGCTGCCGTTTCGGCAGGAGTCTCGGGCCTGCCCAGTTCAGCTACGACGCGTGGCGGTTTGCTCATTCGCTGCTCGATGTTCCTTCTTCTGCATTGTTTCGTGCTGCCTCAAGGCGTTTTTTGGCACCGATAAGCCATTCCTCGCAGCGTGCTGCGAGGGCCTCGCCTCTCTCCCACAGTGAAAGTGAATCTTCGAGTGTCTCAGCCCCCTGTTCGAGTTGGGTAACAACAGCGATCAATTGGTCGCGTGCTTCCTCGTAGCTGAGTTGTGAAACGTCGTTGACGGATGCCATGCTCACCAGTCTATCTAATCCTCTTGCATTCGGCCCAACTTGCGGGGTCTCGGCCCATGCTGCAGGTTGGGCCGGGGACCGGAGGTTGGGCCAGGGCGGGGAACTAGGGCCGGGTGGGGTGCCGGGTGGGGTGCCGGGTGGGGCGTTTGTGCAGGGCGGGTTACGGTGCGGGGAACTTGGGCCGGGCGCTGGCGTTACTCCGGACGTGGGCCGCCGGAGGTGGCGGCGAGGCGACCGCCCGGAAGCGAGAGTGTGAGCTCAGCGCCCGTCGGGGCATCCGTCGGCTCGCGAACGATACCACCGTCGGCTGCCTGAACGATGGCGTAACCGCGGTCAAGGGTTGCCCTCGGGGAGAGCGCACGCAGCTGGGCGCGGAGCTCGGCCGTCGAACTTTCGGCACGTTCGATACTGCGGATTGCGAGTTCGGAACCCCTGGCCACATATCGCGTGATTTCCTCGGCTCGAGAAGAGACGATCCAGTCGCCGTCGGCTAGCGCTGGGCGGGAACGAATCTGCTCGACTCGGGACACCTCGTTCGACACGAACGAGCTCACACGGTTGCGTAGCTGGGCGCGGGCCTGTGATATCCGAGCGAGTTCTTCGGCCACATCGGGAACGACCCGCTTTGCCGCGTCCGTCGGGGTGGATGCGCGAAGGTCAGCAACCTCGTCGAGAAGTGGCCTGTCGGCCTCGTGGCCGATAGCGCTCACGATGGGGGTGGATGCGGCTGCCGCGACCCGCACGACCCGCTCGTCGCTGAAACCCAAGAGGTTCTGGAAATCTCCGCCACCGCGGGCGATGATGATCACGTCAACCTGGGGATCAGCATCCAATTTCTCGATCGCTGCCGTTACTTCGCCCGGCACCCGATCGCCCTGGACGGCAGAGTGAACGACGCGGAATCGCACGTCGGGCCAGCGAAGCTGGGCGTTGCGCAGAACGTCTTTTTCGGCGTCGGAGTCCTTGCCCGTGATAAGCCCGATGCAATTGGGTAGGAAGGGAAGTCGCTTTTTGCGCGACAGATCGAAGAGGCCCTCGCTTGCGAGCTGGGCGCGCAGGCGTTCCAGACGTTCGAGCAGGTCGCCGAGACCCACCTGTTTCATGTCAAAGACCTGCATCGTAAGTGTGCCGCCCTTGACCCAATAATTGGGTTTGACAAGGAGAACTACATGATCGCCCTGTGAGAACCCGGCCTTCGGGAGCTTGCTGCGTACCGACGACCAGATCGTGAAGCTCACGGTGGCGTCCTGCTCGAGGTCCTTGACCTTGCCGTAGACGTTTCCCGCAGATATGTTCCACTGGGTGATCTCTCCCTCAACCCAGATCGTGCCGAGCCGGTCGATGTAGTCGCGAATCTTCGCAGACATGACCGAAACGGGCCACGGATTTTCCGCTGTCGGCGATGTTTCCGCCACGCTCACCACTCTCCCACCTTCTTCTACCCGGGACTCGCATACACTTGAAGTTATGACCATAGCTCAGCCCGACCAACGCACGATTGGTGCGCCCGTCGTAAGTCTAGCGATGCCCCGCATACGAGGGCCACGCAATCGTCTTAAAAATAACCCGGTTGTGGGTGAAAAAAAGGTGCTCCTCGCGGCTCCTCGCGGCTATTGCGCCGGTGTTGACCGCGCGGTAGTCGCCGTCGAGAAAGCGCTCGAACGTTACGGGGCACCTGTGTACGTGCGCAAGCAGATCGTGCACAACATCCACGTCGTGAACACGCTCGAGCGGATGGGGGCGATCTTTGTTGAAGAGGTCGACGAGGTTCCGGAAGGCTCGCACGTCGTCTTTTCCGCCCACGGTGTTTCGCCCGCCGTCGTGCAGGGTGCCGAGGACCGCCAACTTCAAGCGATCGACGCTACCTGCCCGCTCGTCACCAAGGTGCACCGCGAGGCCGTACGCTTCGCAAAGCAGGACATGGAGATCCTGCTGATCGGCCACGAAGGCCACGAAGAGGTCGAGGGTACCGCGGGTGAGGCGCCCAACCATGTTACGATTGTCAATTCGCCGGATGCCGTGGATGACCTCGTCGTCAAGGATCCCGAAAAACTGATCTGGCTTTCGCAGACGACGCTCAGCATTGACGAGACAATGGAGACGGTTCGTCGCCTGCGCGCCAAGTTCCCGAAGCTGCAGGATCCGCCCAGTGACGATATCTGCTACGCAACCCAGAACCGGCAGGTGGCGATCAAGAAGGTCGCGGTAAACGCCGACCTGGTGATCGTGGTGGGATCGGCAAACTCGTCGAACTCCGTGCGTCTCGTTGAGGTCGCGCTCGAGTACGGTGCCAAGGCGGCGTATCGCGTTGATTATTCGCACGAGGTCAAGCAGGAATGGCTCGACGGTGTCAACACGGTCGGCGTAACCTCAGGAGCATCCGTTCCCGAGGTCCTCGTGCAGGAGCTGCTTGACGACCTGGCAGATGCCGGTTACGGACATGTTGAGGCAGTAGTTACGGCGGAGGAGGACCTGGTGTTCTCGCTGCCGAAGGAGCTTCGTAAGGATGCCGATGGCAACCCCGATGAGCGGGCTTTGGGCGGGCGAAACCGCCCGTAAGCCAGAGGATAGCCTTTCGGGTGCCATCCGTGTTTTGCGCAGGCTAGTCTTCCGTGCGCTAGTCTTCCGTGCGCTGCAAGGTTGCTATCGCACGCTCCAGATTCTCGCGCAGCGTCTGTTGCTCTTCTGGGGTATAGGAATCCGCTAGGCGATGTTCAACTGCTAAGGCCCGAGCATCCGCCTGGTGGAGGATTATGCTTCCTTCTTCCGTCAGACGGATTTCTCGAACCCTGTGATGCATGGGGGACTGGATGCGGGTGATCAGACCCTTTGATTCTAGGTTTTCGAGGACCGTTGCCATTGATTGAGGGGTCACGAGGCACACACGCGCGAGCTGCGCTGCCGAGGCCTGGGGCGTCGCGGAGAGTGAATACAAGGCCGCGTATTGCGGTACGGTCAGGCCGAATTCGCGAAGCACACGGGTTTTCTCGGTCATGAGAGCCTGTTCTGCCTTTTTGATCACGAGTCCGAGTCTGAAAAATTCTGACTGGCCGTTCCTGTCGTCGTCCGTCGGCACGAAGCCTGTCCCCTCTGTCTTAGTAGCGGCTTCCGACTGGGGTCGGAATGGTGGTGAGCTCTGCAAGGTCGGCCGAGCTGAGAACGAGTTCCGTAGCACCGATATTGCTTGCGAGGTGGGCTGATTGGCGTGTTCCTGGTATGGGGATCACGTGCTCGCCCTGTGCTAGAGTCCATGCTATTGCAACCTGGGCGGGGGTTGCGCCCAATCGCTGCGCAACTTCTCGAACCGCATCCGCTATGTGTTGGTTTTGGGCGAGGGCATCTGGTGTAAATCGCGGGTTCACTGAACGCAGATCGGTTGCCTCAAATGTGGTGGATGCTGTTATTTCTCCGGTGAGAAATCCCCGGCCCAGGGGTGCGAACGGAACAAGAGAAGCCCCATTTTCTGCGGCCCAGGAGCTTATCGACTGTCCCTGGACACCTGGCGCGTGAGCGGGAGGCTCTGCAAGAAGGGGATCCCTGGTCCACAGTGACATTTCTGATTGGATTGCGGTCACGGGATGGATCGCGTGAGCGGTGGCTGCTTGGCTCGCCGTAACCTCTGAGAGCCCCAAATATCTCACTTTGCCTTCAGCTACGAAGTTAGACATGGTCTCCCAACTTTCTTCGAGCGGAATGTTTTCGTCGACCCGGTGCAGGTAGTAGAGGTCTACGCTGTCACGATTGAGGCGCCGCAGACTTGCCTCGAGTGCGCTTCGGAGGTGTTGCGGTGAGGCATCGCGATGCATCTTTTTGGTCGCAAGGTCATCGACGACCAGACCTGCCTTTGTTGCGAGCGTTGTCTCGTGCGTTACGCCTGTCAGCGCGCGCCCTACGAGCGATTCGTTGTGTCCGTCTCCGTAAATATCGGCGGTATCGATGAGTGTTATCCCCGATTCGATCGCTTGGCGGATGACCGCGATCGACGCATCGTCGTCTCGCGAATTCTCGGCATACGCCCAGCTCATGCCCATGCAGCCGAGGCCGATCGAGCTCACGCTGATCCCGCTATTTCCTAAAAATCGTTGTTGCATAGTCCGTCTCCTCTGTTTCTTCGTGGTTTGTGGTTCCTGCTTTACTGACGCAGTTTTATCAATATACTACTTAATGACAGAGTTCTGTCAATGATGTATACAAACGAAAGTAGAGTCGATGAAGGAAGAGGAAGCCTCATTAGAGGACGATGCGACACCGCTAGCGGTTTCGAGCGAACGAAATACGCAGCCGGGAACCATCGCAGATGCATTAGTCCTGATCGATTTTCAGGAATGGATCGTATCTCGCTTTGCTCCGGGTGAGGGGCGAAAAGCCGCTGGTGAAGGATGTAGACGTGCAGAGGAGGCCAGAGCGCAGAGCATCCCCGTCATGCATGTGCAATACCTCTTCGAAGACGGCAGCGACGGCGGACAGGACTCGCCCATGACTCGTTTCGTAGAGCCGCTCGTGGTGTTACCAGGCGAGCTTAGAATCACAAAATACGGCAGGAGCGCTTTTGGGGGTACTCACCTGCACCGAGAGCTGCGCGCGCGAGGAATAACTCGACTCACGCTTGCCGGTCTCGTCACAGACGGAGGTATCCTCGCAACCTGCGAGGACGCGATTGCGCTCGGTTACGACGTTGTGCTGGCAGAAAACGCCATGGCCGGAATGACTCCTGTGGGTCACGATGAAGCGCTGGCACGGATGCTGGAGTTGGGGGCATCCGTCATTGAATCGGGAAAGGTTCCTCGTTAGAGAAGCGAGGCAATCAGCCCGACGGCACCGACAGACAGGGCGACGAGCCCAACGATCACGATGAGCGCCACCCCCCTGGCATTTGCGAGCTTGCCGAGTAGTCCCGAGCGTCCCCGCTCGAGTTTGTAATCGTCATCCTCGAGAAACTCGCTGAATCCCTCATCGTCCCGAGGTCCCTGTCCCGCGCTCATGAGATGTGGTTCACGAGGGTCGGGTCAGCGTTGAGAGTCATCGTGAGCATCGTTATGAGGAGCACAAACGAGATCACTGCCCCGATCAGCGGAACGTAAAATGCGCGCCGCCTCCGGACAAGCAGTACCACCGTAAGCGAGACCATCGCAAGCCACAAAATGATCTGGCTCACCTTACCAAACACCATGATGCTGCCCAGGTTCGCCGGTTCCACGTACTCGGGCAGGGAATACAGATCGTGCATCTGCTGAAAAACCTGAGAAAGCTGGTCGGCGGCCCCCACCATCATCGTTGCCCCAAAGAAGGACAGCACGAGAAGAGTGAGTGAGACTCCCAGATCGAACGAGCTTCGCTGCCGCGGAGCCGTGCCAAATTGGGCCTGGCCCGCGTTTACGTGCGACGCGCTCGATAGAGGACTGGATGCTCGCGGAGCAGAATCCGCGGGCGTCGCGGTTCCCGCGGGCGCCGTCTCTTGCTCAGCGGGCACCAGCTCAGTTGTCTCTGGAGCCTGATGCGACCACCCCGGGGGAGCGTACTCGCCAAATTGCGGCTTTGGCCGGTTCCCGGCAGAGCTGCTTCCTCCGGGAGTAGTCGCGTCAGTGTTGTTTGTCATTAGTTGCTGCTATTCGCTTCTCAGTTGTTAGGAGTGCTTGTTTCGGGATTTACTTGATTGCGTTTCCGACGGAACCGAGCTGCTGCGTTGCCTCGACGACACGGGCTGCCATGGCTGTCTCGGCCGACTTACCCCAAGCGCGTGGGTCGTACTTTTTCTTGTTACCGACCTCGCCGTCAACCTTGAGTACGCTGTCGTAGTTGGTGAGCATCCAATCAGCGATGTTGCGTGTGAAAGCGTATTGGGTATCGGTATCGATGTTCATCTTGATCACACCGTTCGCGACGGCCTCCGCGATCTCGGCATCGGTCGATCCCGAACCGCCGTGGAAGACGAGGTCCAGAGGCTTCGGGCCGTGGCCGTACTTTGCGGTAAGGCCGTCCTGGATTTCCTTGAGCAGTTCTGGGCGGAGCTTGACGTTGCCCGGCTTGTAGACGCCGTGCACATTACCGAACGTGAGGGCAGCCATGTAGCGGCCCTGCTCGCCGAGGCCGAGTGACTCGATCGTCGCGATAGCGTCTTCAAGCGTGGTGTACAGGTTGTCGTTGATGTCGTGGCTGACACCGTCTTCTTCTCCGCCAACGACACCGATCTCCACCTCTAGGACGGAGTTAATCGCTTTCATCCGGGGGAGTAGCTCGCGGGCGATCTCGAGGTTTTCGGCGAGAGGAACGGCAGATCCGTCCCACATATGTGATTGGAAGATGGGCTCGCCGCCGGCCTTAACCGCGGCCTCACTCGCCTCAATGAGGGGGAGCAAGAAGCCAGCCATGGCATCCTTGGGGCAGTGGTCCGTGTGCAGCGCAACCGTGACGGGGTAAGCCTTCGCGACCTCGCGAGCATAGGCCGCAAAGGCAAGCGCGCCACCCGCACGATTCTTCACGGTGTGACCGGCCCAGTAATCTGCGCCACCCGTTGTGACCTGGATGATACCGTCTGAACCAGCTTCAGCGAATCCCTGCAAAACAGCGTTGAGGGTTTGTGAGCTTGATACGTTTACCGCGGGAAAGGCGAAACCCTTTGCCTTAGCGGTGTCAAGCATGTGCGCGTACTGATCAGGTGTTGCGATGGGCATCCCAAGTCTCCTTTTATCGAACGAGTATGGCGGAGCCTGCAGCGAGGCATCCGCGCTTATGGTTTCAGTCTAGTGAAGATTGTCCCGCCCGGCTGCGAGAACCAGACCCTACGAACTAGACTGGAAAAAGTGGCGACTCTCCGCCACCTTCCCTAACAGGCGGCCGATGAGCCGCATTCGAAGGAGTTTTACGCTGTGGTTAGTCTCGATACCGCCTCAATCAACCTGCGACCAGACCGGAACCTAGCAATGGAACTGGTGAGGGCAACGGAGGCGGCGGCGATTCGCGCAATGCCGTTCATCGGACACGGCGATAAGAACGCAGCAGACGGTGCGGCCGTTGACGCTATGCGCCAATTCCTGAGCACCGTGAACTTTTCCGGCGTGGTCGTTATCGGCGAGGGCGAGAAGGACGACGCGCCCTGGTTGTACAACGGAGAGAATGTTGGTAACGGAACCGGACCCGCCTGCGACGTCGCTGTCGACCCCATTGACGGGACCAGCCTCACCGCCGCCGGGAGGCAGAATGCGCTCTCTGTTATCGCCGTAGCTGATCGCGGAAGCATGTACGATCCCTCCGCCGTCTTCTACATGGACAAGCTGGTGTGTGGTCCTGACGGCGTTGGAGTCGTCGATATCCGCAAGCCAATCGGAGAGAACATTCGGGCCCTGGCTAAGGTCAAAGGCGTCGGTCCCGAAGATATCCGGATCGCAGTCCTTGATCGTCCCCGCCACGAACAACTCATCGAAGATATTCGTGCCGCAGGTGCGGGAACCAGGCTCATGCTTGATGGCGATGTTGCCGGTGGGATAAACGCCGCACGCTACGAGTCGCGCATCGATATGTGTGTTGGTATCGGCGGGACGCCCGAGGGAATTATTACGGCCTGCGCTGTGAAAGCGCTCGGCGGCGTAATTCAGGGACGGCTTATGCCTCGGGACGACGACGAACGCCAGAAGGCACTCGATGCCGGACACGACCTCGATGCCGTCCTGGAGGCTAATGATCTGGTGCGCAGTGACAATACCTATTTCGTTGCTACCGGTGTGACCCACGGCGACTTCGTCGATGGCGTTCAGCGCAAGGGCCCGATCATCCGAACGGATAGCATTGTGCTCCGGTCGAAGTCGGGAACGCTTCGTCGGGTTCGCGCGGACTACCAGGCATCGCGCTGGGTCTAGCCTCGTCTGGGTGTAGGCCTCGTCTGGGGGTAGCCCATTCTGGGTGTAGGCCTAATCGGCGAACTCGGCCGAGGTCAATGGCTTCGGCGAGGACTCGATCGACTTGTTCTCCGTGATGATTTTGCTCTCGTCGAGTGCATCAAGTTTGCGCGCAGTGACCAGGACCCTGGTCTCAAGCGAGGTTGCGAATTGGTTGTAGCTCGTCACGGTGCTTTCGATTGCCCGGCGCAATTTGTCTGAGTGCTCCGACAGGGTCGCGAGCCTTTGGTAGAGTTCCTTGCCCAGGTCAAAGAGGCGCTTCGCATCGTCGGTGAGGACGTCCTGCTGCCAGGTATAAGCAACGGTCTTGAGTACAGCCCACAGGTTGACAGGTGAGGCCAGCGCGACCTTTTTGCCGAAAGAATAGTCAAGAAGTGCAGGGTCAGCCTCGAGCGCCGACGAGAGCAGCGACTCGCTGGGTACGAAAGCGATCACAAACTCGGGGCTTGACTCGAGACCTGACCAATATGTTCTTGCCGAGAGCTTATCGATGTGGCTACGAAGCGCCTTGACGTGTTGATCGATCAGGGATGCTCGCCGTGCAGCCTCCTCCCCGGTCGCGGTGAAGGGGATCTGGCTCGCCTCGATGTAGGCGTTGAACGGAACTTTGGCGTCGACAGCGATCGACTTGCCCCCCGGTAGGCGTACCGTCATATCGGGTCGGCCGCCCCCGGCATCCGTCGTTATTGAGCTCTGTAGATCAAAGTCGACTCGCTGGGTTAGCCCGGCCGCCTCGACGACGTTGCGCAGCTGAGACTCGCCCCACACCCCGCGAGTGCTGTTGTTGCGAAGCGCGCTCGCCAGCGACTCTGTCGTAGCGCGGAGTTGCTGGTCTGATTGCTGAGCCTGCTTGAGCTGTTGCTCGAGAGCGCTGTATTGGCCTGCCCTCTCGCGCTCCAGGACGGAGACTTTCTCGTTCATCATGCGGAGCGTCTCGCGCACGGGTTCTAGGGTCTGCATGATCTGGCTTTCGCCTGCCCGCGCGTATCGTTCGCGTTCGGATGCCTGTTCCTGCTGGTCAAGCAGGTGGGTGATCTGCGTGCGCAGCTCCGAGGCGCGGGCCTCAGCCCCTGCCGCTTGCGCGCTGAGCGAGGCGATTCGGGAGTGCAGAGCTGTTGCGTCTTCTACCGTCTGAGCCGGTTGCGACGCGCTATTGGTTCGCGCACGTAACAGGAACACGATGGCCGAGGTAAGGGCGCAGCCTGTTGCGACACCGATGCCGAGGCCGAGTAAGAGTAAGAAAACAGGATCCATGTTTGCAAGTGTGTCAGTGACCACTGACAGTCACGCGATGCGACGCGGTTCTGTGCACACCCCGCGGGCTAACCGCGGGCTAACCGCGGGTCTAACCAAACGGGACCACTCCCACGATGACCCCAACGAGGAGCATCGCCAGCGAGACCACGACGGCCCGCCAGAGTACCTTCTTGTGATGGTCGCCCAGGTTCACATTTGCGAGTGATACCAGCAACAAGATCGCCGGCACGAGAGGGCTTTGCAGGTGCACTGGTTGTCCGATAATGGATGCTCGTGCCATGCTCACCGGGTCGACTCCAAAGTTCGCCGCGCTTTCTGCAAGGACCGGGAGCATCCCGAAGTAGAAGGCATCATTGCTCATAAAAAATGTCATGGGGATGCTGAGAAGCCCGGTGATAACCGCGAGGTAGGGCCCCAACACATCTGGGATGATGGCAACAAGCCACTCTGACATTGCCGACACCATGCCCGTGCCGCTGAGTACGCCGATGAGTACACCGGCGGCCATGACCATCGATACGACTCCCACCACGCTGGGGGCGTGCGCGATGATCGCTTTGGACTGTTGCTTCACCCGGGGGAAGTTTACAAGAAGCGCGATAGCCGAACCCACCATGAACACGTAGGGAAGGGGGACCAGATCTGCGATGAGCATTCCCATGACGCAGATCGTCAGGATCAGATTGAACCATATCAGCTTGGGGCGCAGCGTCTCTCGATTGGGATCAAGCATCGTGTCAGCCATTGCCGTGTCGCTATCATCGACGAGTGAGGCTGTGTCTCTCAGGAGATCGTCGTCTGAGAGTCCGTCTGTGTTTTCAATGTCTTCAAGAAGCGCCGTCTGGCTTGTGCCGTGGGGGTCGCCCAGGCTCACGGAACTATTCCGACCAAACCGGCGTCGGGGTTTTCCGCCGAACGTCGAAATCGGCGTGGTCTCGCTGTTGATAGTGGCGTTGATACTGAAGGCAGATAATGAACCAACGCGTTTGCGCTCACCGAGGCCCAGTAGCCAGGCAAAGACGAATGTCACGGTGAGCCCAACAAGGAGCGAGGGAATCATGGGGACAAAGATGTCTGTCGGAGATACGTTCAGTGCAGCTGCTGCCCGCACCGTAGGACCGCCCCAGGGAACGATATTGAGCGTGCCATTTGCCAAGCCTGCGACGCACGTGAGCACGACTGGACTCATCCCCAGCCTGAGGTAAATGGGAAGCATCGCGGCCGTCGTTACGATGAAGGTGGTTGAACCGTCGCCATCCAGTGAAACTGCCGCCGCGAGGATTGCGGTCCCCAAGACGACCTTTGCCGGATCGTTGCCCAGCGCGCGAACGATGAAGCGCACGAGCGGGTCGAAGAGACCCACATCAATCATGAGGCCAAAGTAGATGATGGCAAACATGAGTAATGCCGCTGTTGGTGCAAGCTTTCCAATTGATTCAAGAACCATATCGCCGAGCCCGAGTCCGGCCCCGACGAAAAGCCCAAATATGGTCGGTACCAAAATAAGGGCAACCATGGGGGACAATTTCTTGGTCATAATCAAAACCATGAACGTGATGACCATGGCAAATCCCATCACTACTAGCACTGTGACTCCTTCGTCGCTGCGGCTTGATGCCTCTTGTGATTCTTCAGGATACTGGTGCGGTGGACGGTTTGTAGGCTACGGAGAATTTGGCTCACCGGTTGCGCATAATGTGCCTTTTGCGCATTCTGCTCAATTCTTCAGCTCGGTTTTCAGCTCGGTTCTGTGATGGATAGGATTGCCTCGGTAGCCTGTCTACGCCCATTCGGCGCGGGCAGGCACAATAGGCCCAAGTATGGAGGATGCATTGAGTATCAACGTGCCGCGTCTTCGCTTTGCCACGCAATTGCTTCTGCTCCAGCTCGCAGTCGTCCTCGCTATCGTTGCGATGAGCACCACTATCTTCGCCATCTCGGGGATTCAGCGTCTTCAAGATGAGGCTAAATCCACGGCCCTTGCGGTGGCACAGAGCATTGCCGAAGATATCGATGTTCGGGAGCGCGTTGACTCCGTGTCTCGTGATCCGGGGACTCCTCGTCCAGAGGAGCTCACCGGAGGTCCCCTTTCCCTGGTGGCACAGGCCGTGCAGCGTCGGACGGGGGCGCTTTTTGTCGTGATCACTGATGATCACGGTATCCGTCTGGCGCATCCAAACCCTGACGAGCTGGGCAAGGTGGTGAGTACCAGCCCAGACGATGCTTTGGCCGGAAGGGAAACCGTCTCGTGGGAGACGGGTACGCTAGGCGAGTCTGCCCGGGCCAAGGTTCCCGTGTTTTCACCCGACGGAGGCCGCGTGGTGGGTGAGGTGAGCGTTGGGTTCGCGAGGGAGCGCGTATTCGATAGCGTCTTACGGGATTCAATTCCGGTGATCCTCGCAGCACTACTCGCGCTGATCCTGGGCGTAGCGGCATCGCTGCTCATAAAGAAGCGTTTGCAGCGTTTGACTCTTGATTTGCAGCCCGAAGAAATTGTGACCCTGGTGCACAATCAAGAGGCTGTTTTGAGCGGGGTGGATGAGGGCGTTATCGGTCTCACGCGCGAGGGTAAAATCAGTGTGTGCAATGATTCTGCGGCACATATATTTGATGTGTCGGTTGAGGCGGGGCGGCACGTCTCGGAACTGGGGTTGCCTCCGCGCCTCATGAGAATTCTCGCGGAGACGCCGATAGATCAGCGAGTGGATGCTGTGACGCTAGTGCTTGACCGTCGCGTCGTTTTTGCCGATATTCGCCCTGTTTTTCGGGATGGAGTTTGCCTTGGGCGAGTGATCGCGGTGAGGGATCGCACTGATGTTGAGGCACTGACTCGGCGGTTGGATGCTGTGGCGTCGATGACAACGGCGCTCAGGGC
Organism: Lysinibacter sp.; assembly: GCA_040400085.1. Taxonomy (GTDB): domain Bacteria; phylum Actinomycetota; class Actinomycetes; order Actinomycetales; family Microbacteriaceae; genus HNR. Next base: position 32,103 of record JBBAQX010000033.1, read on the forward strand.
GCAGCGCCATGAATTCGCCAACCGGTTGCATACTATCTCTGGGCTGCTTGCGATTGATAAGTTGGACGAGGCTCAGTCCTATCTTTCGAACATTCTGAGCCACGGCCCACTGAAATATCCGGTGGTTGATATGGAGCTTCTTGCGGAACCCTACCTTCAGGCATTTATCGGGGCGAAAGGTATTGAGGCCAGGGAGAAGGGTGTGTCTCTGGTACTTGGCCCGGAAACCTTCGTGGCTGGGAAACTCGAAGATGCAGAGGATGCGACGGCGGTGTTGGGTAACCTGATCGACAATGCCATAGCGGCGGCGGTACGTGGTTCAGAGCGACCTGCCTGGGTTGAGGTGGAGCTCTTGGATGCTGGCGGCGATCTGCATGTTTCCGTTTTGGACTCTGGGGACGGGGTTGTCGCGGGCGTGGCAGCTGGGGTTGAGCGCGGAAGAGACTCGCGGCTCGGCGCTGATCTCGGCGCTGATCTGGGTGTTGATCTGGGTGCTGAGATGGACGTTACTGATGCCGTTCGAGGGCTGGGATTTGGGTTGCCGCTCTGTCGCGATATCGCCAGGCGCCGCGGAGGCGACGTGTGGTTTGTACCGAGCGAAGGCGGAGTTCAGCGGGGCGCTCTATTTTGTGCAAGACTACCGAATATTATGATTCCTTCTCTGGCGTCGACAGAAGCATCGGGTGTCTCATGACTGCTGCGCCTGTAACCGGGTCGGTATCGCGCTGCCGGGTGCTTGTCGTTGACGATGACTTCTACGTGGCGAGTATTCACCGTCAATACGTTGAAGCGGTTCCGGGGTTTGTTGCGCTTGAGAGCGTGGGGACGATCGCTGCGGCGAGGGCTTCCATTGCAGCTCAGCATCCCGATCTCGTGTTGCTCGATGTGTATCTTCCCGACGGGAACGGCCTTGACTTCGCCAGGGAGCTCGACGTAGATGTTTTTGTGCTCAGCGCTGCCGCGGAGAGTGTTAGCGTGAAGAAGGCCCTGCGTTCGGGGGCTCTGTGTTACTTGGTGAAGCCGTTTACGGCCGAGGCGCTGGGTGACAGGTTGACCGCTTACTCGCGTTATCGAAATATTCTGGCGTCTGCTGAGTCGCTGACTCAGGAGGCAGTTGACAGGGCTCAACGGGTATTCCACGCTGTCGATATGGGCGTGGGGGTGGCGGCCCCGTCTGTCACGGAGTTAGCAATTCGGGATGCTGTGCTGGCTGCGGCCGCGGAATTATCGGCGGTCGAGGTTGCGTCTATCGTGGGGGTTTCTCGCGCAACGGCTCAGCGTTATCTCACGTCTTTATCTGCGGGTGGTCAGATTCAAATGCGACTGAGGTATGGCTCTGCGGGGCGCCCAGAGCATCGATACGGTAAGTAGCTGCCGAGTAGATCTTCTCTTTCGCTGCTGTAATAGTTGTTATTGGAATATTTGCAGCCAGAATAATGATTTGATCAACTTGAATGTTATTATGTTAGGACATGACGAGTCGGTTCGTGTACTATCGTGAATGCGTGTTGAATACACGGAGGCAGTCTTTGACGCCTCATGACCCGCCTCGAACGCAGACAGCAGACACGAACAAAGGAGTGAGCGGTGGCAGATACAAACCAGCCATTTGACGTGGTGAGCATCGGACGGGTCGGCGTTGACATCTATCCGCTCCAAACCGGAATCGGACTAGAGGACGTCACCTCGTTCGGCAAATTCCTCGGCGGAAGCGCGACCAATGTCGCGGTCGCGGCCGCCGCTCACGGGCGGAGGGTGGGCATCATTACGCGAACAGGTGACGACCCCTTCGGTCGTTATATTGCGCGCGAGATCGATCGCCTCGGCGTTGATAACCGCTGGGTGTCTACCGTCGCAGGACTGAACACCCCCGTCACCTTCTGCGAGATCTTTCCGCCGGACAATTTTCCCCTCTACTTTTACCGCGAGCCGGTCGCCCCTGACCTCCTGATCGAGGCGGAAGACCTTGACCTCGATTCGATAGCGGATGCTCGTATATTGTGGTCCACCGTCACCGGTCTCTGCCACCCCACCAGCAGGCGCGCACACCACGCGGCCTTGGACGCCAGGCAGCGTGATGCTGGCACTGCTGAGTACACCATCCTCGACCTCGATTACCGCCCGATGTTCTGGGACTCGCCCGAATCTGCAACGGCAGAGGTCGACGCGGCCCTCGATAAGCTCAGCGCGGTCTCGGCTAGCAGCGTCGTTGTCGGCAATAGGGAAGAATGCGAGATCGCGACCGGCGAGACCGACCCCTCCCGAGCCGCCGATGCGCTCCTAGGCCGTGGAGTTACGCTAGCGATCGTCAAACAGGGCCCAAAGGGAGTCCTGGCGAAGACGGCGGACGAGACCGTTGAGGTCGCCCCATATCCGGTCGATGTCGTCAATGGTTTGGGCGCAGGAGACAGCTTCGGCGGAGCCCTCTGTCACGGTCTCCTCGCCGGGTGGGGCCTCGAAGAAATCTTGCGTTTCGCGAATGTCGCGGGAGCCCTCGTCGCTTCCCGCCTCGAATGCTCCACCGCCATGCCCTCGACGGCCGAGGTCGCCGAGAATCTCGAAAGGGTGAGCCGATGACCACGTTTACCCGCGCGCCACTTGACTGCACGAAAGCCGACCGATTGCGCGATATCCGGGCCGGGCATCCGTCATCGATAGCGGATGCCCTAGCCGGCAGAATCCGTCGCCCCCTGCTGCGCGGCGACAACCGGCTCTTCATCGTGGCTGCAGATCATACGGCTCGCGGTGCCCTCGGGGTTGGGTCTAACGGCACGGCCATGGCGAATCGCTATGATCTGCTGGAACGGCTGGCGATCGCGTTGGAAACCCCGGGAGTAGACGGTGTGCTTGGCACTCCCGACGTGATCGAGGATCTGGCCCTGTTGGGACTGCTTGACGACAAGATCGTGGTCGGTTCGATGAATCGCGGAGGGCTCCGCGGCTCGGCCTTCGAAATGGACGACCGCTTCACCGCCTACAACGTTCCGTCGATGGTGTCGGGCGGCCTCGACTTTGCCAAGCTGTTGATTCGGATCTGCCACGAGGATCCTGCCACCGTTCGTACCCTCGAAGAAACCGCGCGCGCGGTGACGGAGGCGGCGGGGGCCGCGTTACCTATCATGCTTGAACCTTTCCGCAGCCGGTGGGTGGACGGCGCGGTCGTTAACGATCTCAGTACGGAGGCGGTGATCCAATCCGTGGCGATTGCCTCGGGGCTCGGTGTTACCTCCGCTTACTCCTGGATGAAGCTTCCCGTTGTGAAGGAGATGGAACGGGTGATGGAATCTACGACGCTGCCGACCTTGCTGCTCGGGGGTGACCCCACGGGGGCACCCGAGGAGACCTATACGTCGTGGGAGAGCGCGCTCGCTCTGCCGGGGGTGCACGGCCTGGTCGTCGGGCGCACGCTGTTGTATCCGCACGACGGCGATGTCGCGGGGGCTGTGAGTATCGCGGCGGCCCTGGTACACGGCAAGGATGTGCGGGGCGAGGATGTGCGGGGCGAGGATGTGCGGGGGGCGCGATCATGAAGTGGATATTTACGCGCGGCGAATTAGCGGCCGACGGCTGGGAGAGCGTCGTTGGCACCGACTCTGGGGTGCCCGGTTGGCGACACACGGGGCTGCGCGTCGCCGAGATTGCGGCGGGGGAGAGCCGAGAGCTCCCCGGAAGTTCAGGGGTAGAGCGGTTGATCGTTCCGCTGAGCGGTTCGTTTCGGGTGAGTGTGAGTGTGCCGGAAGTAGGTGATGCAGTGTACGATCTGGCGGGACGGGCATCCGTTTTTGATGGTCCCAGCGATGTACTCTATGTGGGATGCGGCGCTACGGTGATCGTGTCGGGCGCAGGCCGGTTCGCGGTTGCGGAGGCCCCAGCGTCCACTCGTTACCCCACCCGCCATATTCCCGCGCCCGACGTAGCCGTCGAGCTGCGCGGTGCCGGGCGATCCAGCCGCCAGGTGCACAACTTCGGCACCCCGGCGAACCTCGATGCCGACCGATTTATCGTGTGCGAGGTGATCACCCCGGCCGAGAATTGGTCGTCGTTTCCGGCGCACAAGCATGACCAGACGGTTCCCGGCGTGGAATCGTCGCTGGAAGAGATCTACTACTTCGAGTCCGAGGTCGTTCGCGGGATGGATGCCCCGGCTCAGGCACGCCCCTTCGGATTGTTCAGCACGTACAGCTCACCTGCTGGCAGCATCGATATAAACGCGCAGGTGCGCACGGGCGACATCGCGTTGGTGCCCTACGGCTACCACGGTCCGGCGGTTGCCGCCCCCGGCTACGATCTCTACTACCTCAACGTGATGGCAGGCCCGGACCCGGAACGCGTGTGGAACATCACCGACGATCCCGCGCACGGCTGGATCCGCCAGACGTGGGAGGGCCAGGAGCTCGATCCGCGGCTGCCCTATGTACCTCATGAAAACAGCACCCCGGAAGGAAGAGCGTAACGATGACAACCCGTCGCATGACGGTCAGCCAGGCGCTGATCGAGTTTCTCGCCCACCAGTGGACGGTAGACGGAGAGATCCGTGAGCGGACCATCCCCGGAACCTTTGGTATCTTCGGGCACGGCAACGTCGCCGGCATCGGCCAGGCGCTCAAGCAATACTCCGAGACGAATCCCGGCGGGATGCCGTATCACCAGGCCCGCAACGAACAGGCGATGGTGCACCAGGCGGTGGGCTTCGCCAGGATGCGCCGCCGCCGGGCGACGTATGCGAGCGCTGCCTCGGTCGGACCGGGCGCCGCGAATATGCTCACGGGCGCCGCGCTGGCCACCACCAACCGGCTGCCTGCCCTGCTCCTACCGAGCGACACGTTTGCGACGCGCGTGAGCGACCCCGTGCTGCAGCAGATGGAGCTGCCCCACGATACCTCGATCACCGTCAACGACGCGTTCCGGCCCCTGTCGCGCTTCTTCGACCGCGTTGATCGCCCCGAGAAACTCTTCTCGATCGCGCTCTCCGCGATGCGCGTGCTCACAGACCCCGTCGAGACCGGCGCCGTGACCATCGCCCTGCCCGAAGACGTCCAGGCGGAGGCGCTCGACGTGCCCATCGAGTTCTTGCAGGATCGCGAGTGGCACCTCCGCCGCCCGCTGCCCGAACGCGCACCCCTCGCGCGAGCAGTTGCCGTTCTCCGCGATGCGAAGAACCCTCTGATCGTCGCGGGCGGCGGAGTGCTCTACTCGGGCGCCGAGGATACGCTGCGCGAGCTGGTCGAGGCCACAGGCATCCCCGTGGGCACCACCCAGGCCGGCGGGGGATCGCTGCACTGGGAGCACCCGCAGAACCTCGGTTCTATCGGCTCGACCGGCACCACTGCGGCCAACCGCCTCGCCGCGGAGGCCGACGTAATCATCGGCATCGGCACGCGGTACAGCGACTTCACCACCGCGAGCCGCACCGCTTTCCAGCACCCCGGCGTCACCTTCATCAACATCAACATCGCCTCTTTCGACGCCTACAAGCACGGTACCCAGCTGCCAATAATTGCGGATGCTCGTGAAACCCTCACCGCGCTGCTCAGCGAACTGGCTGGCTACCGTGTGTCCCCGGCGTATGCCGAGCGCATCGCCCGCGAGAAACAAGCGTGGGACGACACCGTCACCGCTGCCTTCGTGCCGCGCGGCCTCGACCGGCCCAGCCAGACCGAGATCGTCGGAGCCGTGCAGCAATCAAGCGACCCTCGCGACGTCGTCGTCTGCGCCGCGGGATCGCTGCCCGGCGACCTGCACAAGCTCTGGCGTACCCGGGACCCGCTCGGTTACCACGTGGAATACGCGTTCTCCTGCATGGGCTACGAGATCGCGGGTGGAATCGGCGCTCGCCGCGGCGCCCCCGATCGCGACGTAATTGTGATGGTCGGCGACGGTTCCTACCTCATGCTCCATACCGAGCTGGTCACGGCCGTGGCCGAGGGCATCAAGATCATCGTCGTGTTGATCCAGAACCACGGCTATGCCTCCATCGGTCACCTCTCGGAGGATATCGGTTCCCAGCGCTACGGCACTAAGTACCGGTATCAGGACACCGATACCTACACCGACACAGACGAGCTGCTTCCCATTGACCTCGCGGCAAACGCGCGCAGCTACGGGCTGGACGTGATCGAGATCGCACCAGAGGCATCCGCCATCGAGAGCCTGCGGGACGCGATCAAGACGGCCAAGGCATCCGACACATCGACGCTTATCCACATCAACTCGGACCCGCTGCTGTTCTCGCCCGACGGGGAAAGCTGGTGGGATGTTCCGGTGGCGCAAGTTTCGACGCTTGACTCCACGCGGGCCGCCCGCGAGACCTACCTCGGCCATCAGGCCGCCCAGAAGCCGCTCCTCGGCTAAACCCATCTCGTTTGCCCCAAATAGTACGAAAATCGCTGATTTCGTACTATTTGGGGCAAACGAAACGTGCGAATCCGCTCCAGAGAAAGAAACCCCATGACACACACCCAAGAAACCCCCGGCATTCGCATCGGCACGGCCCCCGACTCCTGGGGAGTATGGTTCGCCGACCACCCTGACCAGGTGCCCTGGCAGCGATTTCTCGACGAAGCATCTGCCGCCGGGTATCACTGGATCGAGCTCGGGCCCTACGGCTACCTTCCGACCGACCCGCACCAGCTCGCCGACGAGCTCGCCGCCCGCGACCTGAAGCTCTCCGCGGGCACGGTGTTCACCGGGTTCCACAAGGGAGAAGAGCAGTGGAAGCGCGCCTGGGACCAGGCCCTGAACGTCGCGGGTCTCGCGAGCGCATTGGGGGCCGAACACCTCGTCGTGATCCCCGACCTGTGGCGCAGCGACGAGACTTCAGAAGTGCTTGAACCCCGTACCCTCAGCGACGAACAATGGAGGAAGCTCGCCGCCGGCCACGACAGGCTGGGCAAGGCCATATTCGAGGAATTCGGGATGCGGCAGCAATTCCACTCCCACGCGGACAGCCACGTCGGCACCTATCGCGAGGTCGAACGTTTTCTGCACGAGACCAGCGCGGAATTCACCAACCTCTGCCTCGACACGGGTCACTTCTCCTACTACGGCGGCGACAGCGTGCGGCTGATCGAGGCCTACCCCGACCGCATCGGCTACCTGCACCTCAAGCAGGTGGATGCCTCGATGCTGTTTGACGTGCTCAAGAACGACGTGCCGTTTGCCACCGCCGTCGCGCAGGGCATCATGCCGGAGCCGGGCGCTCCCGGAAGTCACGGCATCCCGGAATTCGGACCGATTATCGATGCCGTGGCCAAGATAGACCCGCAGATCTTCGGAATCGTGGAGCAGGACCTCTTCGGGAGCGGAATAGACCCTGCGCTCTTCCTGCCCACGGCATCACGCACCCGCGAGCACATCTTCGGATGCACGGGAGCGGTACGGGTTCGCTGAGCCGCGTCCTGAAGCTTAGCGGCTCACCAGCGTCGTCTCGAAGGAATAGTAATCAGTGCGATAGCAGTGCTGCCCAAGCTCGATGGCTAGGCCGTCGCTATCGTAAGCCGTGCGCTCAGTGGTGAGAACGGGTCCGCCCGCATCGATGTCCAGCAGACCGGACTCATCCTCCGTCGCGCGACGGGCACCGATCTTCTGCTTGGCTACGCGTAAGGACGTACCGCGGGCCCTCAGGAGAAGATAGAGGCCGGTCTGTGCGAGCTCCTCCTCGGAAATATCGATGTAGCGCTCCGGCAAATAGTTTTCAAGGATAGCGATTGGTTCACCATCGGCCAGCCGAATTCGTCGGATATGCAGCACAGGGGTCCCCACCGGTACGACGAGTTTCTCGGCTATTTCTCCGGACGCCTGTACCGTTTCTCGGAGGAGAACGCGTGTCGTGGGGTTTTGGTGAACCCGGTTAAGATCCTCGTAGAGGCTCGTGAACTCAACGTTACGAGTTATCTGACCGTGAACGACCTGGGTTCCTACGCCGCGGCGACGCACCAGCAAACCTTTTTCGACGAGTTCCTGGATTGCCCGGCGGATTGTCGGTCGGCTCAGGCCGAGGCGCTCGCCGAGGGATACCTCGTTTTCGATCCGAGAACCGGCAGGGATGACTCCATCGCTAATCGCTTTTTCTAGTCGTGAGGAAACTTGATAATACAGAGGTATCGGCCCGTTTCGGTCGAGATCATCAAATAATGATCCGAGGGATACTGTCCCTTTATTCGGCTCCAACTATGGCCCCTATCCTGAGAGTTAATCTAGATTCGGTATGATTCTCTCACATCCAAAATGTAAAGACATTATTGCTCGATGAAAGAGAAGCTCGTACATACATGAGAAAAAGCACTCGCACGCGTGCCATCGCGGCCTGCCTCCTCGGGGCTCTCGGTTTCACCGTCGCGGTGTTGGGATCATGGATTCCCTCCCTGTGGGGCGACGAGGCCGCGAGCATCATGTCGGCGGAGCGAACGTGGGAATCGCTGTGGGGGATGCTCGGCACGGTCGACGCCGTCCACGGCCTGTATTACGTGGTTCTGCATCTCTGGATCGATGCTTTTGGGGCGTCAGAACTTGCGGTTCGCTTCCCGAGCTCGGTCGCTATTGGCGTCGCGGTCGCCGGGGTGTTCGTGCTGGTGGACACGTATGGCCCGCGGAGAGACTCGGATGCTCGGCAGGGCGGAGCGCCTAGTAATCGGGCTCTGGCGATCACGGCATCCGTTATCTGTTGTGTGCTGCCCAGCCTGACGTATGCCGGCATCGAAACGCGCGGCTTTGCACTGACTGCGGCGTTCGCCACCTGGCTCATGATCTATTGCGTGTGGCTGATCGAGCGGCGTGAGGGCAGGTTCACTCCGTGGCTCGGGTTCACTTTCCTGCTGGGCGTTGCGACGATCCTCTTCATTCATACGGCGCTGTTCTTCCCGGTGTTCGTTTTACTGGCTGTGTGCGCTCAGGCGCCGCGCGCGACGCTGATCCGCACCGGCGTCTTCGCCGCTATCGGCTGTGCCCTAGCGCTACCGATCGTGTGGCTTGCATATCAGCAGCGGGAACAGATCGCTTTCCTGTCGGCCGGGACTCAGCTGCAATTCAGCAAGTTTACGATCGAGCAGTGGTTTGGGAATTATGCGCTGGCGATACTCGGTTGGCTGCTGGTCTTGGGCTTTATCGCGCTGTCTATCCTGGTCTATGCGCGAGCCCAGCTTGCACGTCTGAAACTAACGCTGCCGCGCGAGGTTCGCGGCTTATTCCGGTCCTCGTCGCCAACAGCGCCCCCGCTCGCGCTGATCGCCCTCGTGTGGTTCATCGTTCCGCCGGGCCTACTGCTGCTGATCAACCTGGTCACGCCTCAATACGCGATGCGTTACACCACCTTTGTCTCGCCCGGCCTGGCGGTGCTACTCGCGCTTTCAGTGTGGGCGGTGGCGGGGTTCCTGGGGCGATCTGCGAGATCGCGGGTCGTGATCGCGACGGTTCTCACGGCATCCATCATCGTGGCCGCAGCGCCCACCTGGTATTTCCAGCGCACGCCGCACTCCAAGAATGGCGGGACCGATTGGAACACGATCGCGCAGATCCTCGAGGAGCAGGCGCAGCCCGGCGACGCCGTCGTCTTCGACGATACCTCCAGAAACTCGCGCAAGCTGCGCCTGGGTATGGCGATGTATCCGGATGCTTATGTCGGGCTCAACGACGTGCTACTCAAGACCCCGCATCAGGACACCACCGGGCTTTGGGATATCACGACCGACATTGGGGATGCCGGTGACAAGCTGGCCTCGGTAGATACGGTGTGGCTCATCCTGAGTAAGGGGATGAAGATCGAGGATAAGCAGCGCAGGTTGAGCTATCTGCCAACGATTGAGGGCTTCGGATTCGTGGTCGACGAGAAGATTACCCACAAGAACAGCATCGTGTATCGGCTGGTGAGGGAGTAGCGACGCGTCGCTGCGGTTAGCGCCCGGTAATCCCGGGCAGCGAGGGAGCCCGAACAGCTCGCGGCCTCAATGATGCACTCGCTGAGCCGTTCGCCCGCGGGTTCTTTTTGGCGGATTTGAGGAGCGTCTTGATCGCGACCCCGGTCGTGGCCGAGAGCGCGATCAGGTCCGCGGAGCCGTGTCGCCGGTTGGCGTCGACGATGATGGCGGCGCAGGCCTCGGCATCGGCGAGTGCCTCGTGGTGCTGAAAATCGTTGAATCCGGCAGCCTCGGCCGCGGAGGGCAGCTTGTAGGACGGCAAAGTATAGGTCTTACGGGCGACCTGCACGCTGCACAGGTAGTTGAGCCGCGGTACTTCGAGCTCGGTCGCTTCGCAGGAGGCCCGGATCACGCCCATGTCGAAGCTCGCGTTGTGGGCGACCATGATGTCGCCTTCTACGAATTCCATGAGTCGCGGGTATTGCTCGACCCAGCTGTCGGCGCCGGATACATCGCTTGAACGGATGCCGTGAATCCGGGTATTCCATTCGAGGAACGTATCGAACCCCGCCGGTGGTTTGATCAGCCACGAGACCCGGTCCACCATGACGGAGTTGCGCACCTTCACCAGCCCGACGGAGCAAGCTGAGGCTCCGTGGCTGTTGGCTGTCTCGAAATCGATGGCGGTAAAATCAACGGGCACACCCTATTCTCGCACAGGCCCGCGACGCGAGGGTTGGATCGGTCTATGTTCTCGGGGAACGCCCAAGTGTGGGGCATATGCTCGAAGCATGTGGTTGCGACGCGTGTTCTACCGGTGGATGTTTCCTGCGGCGGTTTTGTTGCCGCTGTGGTTGCTGATCGGGTGGGGCGTGTTTGGGGCCGGGGGATGGGCGTTCCTGTGGGTCTTGTTTATCGCGATCCCGTCGGTCTTCTTCGGCCAAATTGTGCTCGCCCTGTTAGTGCGCTCTCGGCCGTCTGTGCGCGAAGCGCGGGCAGTCTCGTGGTTTGATGTCGCCGGTTTCGCCGTGTGGCATGCGCTGGTCGTGATCGTTGGCTGTTTCGTTGAGAGCTGGTTTTCTGCGGCGCTCGGCTTCGCGATTATCGCGGCGATCGGACTGTTTTGGCTGTCTATCTGGCAGCTGCGCACCGAACTGGTCGTGCTGGGCGGGGGAGCCTCGCGGTCGGCTGCCTTCGGTGCTGGGAGCTCCGGGGGTTTTGGGACTTTCGGACCGACGGATTATGAGTCCGCTGACTTTAGCGCGGGGCGTTCCGCGCCAAGTGATACGTCGGACCCCAGTAACATCTTGATAGTGATGGACGCCCCGCCGCCGCGCGACGAGGAGCCCAACTCACATTAATTCTGGGCTTTTAGGTTTACGTGGTTCAGACCTGCGCGATTCAGGCCTCCGCGTCCCAACCCAGACCAGGGCCGCCAGGACCAGACATAACGGGCCGTATACCTTGCGATCGAGCTCGGCAAACTTCTTGGCCCCGCGGGTATCGGGGAAGAAGTTTTTGGTCTGCCCGGTGACGCCCGCAACCCCGCGGATGGCCAGGACTCCTGCGACAGTGTTGACCCCGGCCCGGGCCCACCAATGCCGTCCGCCCACCCCCAACGTCAAAGCGGATGCGGTTATGAGCGCGGCGCCCACCACATAGCAGGCGGCCGTGCTGGGAAACTCCTCGCCGGCGAACACCGCGGTGGCGAGATCCTTGCGCGACCGAAGGGGGAAGTGTGATCCGCGGCCCCATGCGATGTGGAGCGCTCCGATTCCGGCGAGCGTAACGGCGGCTTTAACGGCGGCAGTCTTTCTGAAAAAGGTCATGGCCCCAGTATCGGGCAATATATAAGGGGTAACAAGAACGTCTTTAACGTTTCTGGTTCTCATGAGGTTCTGTGCTGTGAGGCGGGATGAACTAAGCTTGTGTCTCGTGGCTCTTACAATCGGAATCGTCGGCCTGCCCAATGTTGGCAAGTCCACCCTCTTCAACGCTCTTACTCGCAACAACGTTCTCGCGGCGAACTACCCCTTCGCGACGATTGAACCCAACGTGGGGGTCGTGAACCTGCCCGATAAGCGGCTGCAGGTGCTCGCAGACATCTTCGGAAGCGAACGGCTTTTGCCGGCCCCGGTATCCTTCGTCGATATTGCCGGAATCGTCAAGGGCGCAAGCGAGGGTGAGGGCCTCGGCAACAAGTTCCTCGCTAATATTCGCGAGGCGGATGCTATTGCCCAGGTCGTGCGCGGATTCAGCGACCCCGACGTGCTGCGCCGCGTCGAGGACGGCGATGTAAACCCCGCCAGCGACATGGAGACAATTAATACTGAGCTGATCCTGGCCGATCTGCAGACGCTTGAGAAGGTCATCCCTCGCTACGAGAAAGAGGTGCGGGCGAAGAAGCTTGACGCCTCGGTGCTCGCGGCTGCCGTGGAGGCACAGGAGGTGCTGAACGCGGGAACGCCGCTCTCGGCATCCAAGGTCGATATCGACCCGATCCGCGATCTCGGACTCCTGACGGTGAAGCCGTTCATGTACGTGTTCAACGTGGATGAGGAGATCCTCGGTGACAAGGCAAAGCTCGACGAGCTGGCTGCCCTGGTGGCGCCGGTGCAGGCGATCTTCCTGGACGCGAAGCTGGAGAGCGAATTGATCGAGCTCGATGACGAGGATGCCGCAGAAATGTTGGCCTCCACCGGCCAGACCGAGAGTGGTCTCGACCAGCTCGCGCGTATCGGCTTCGATACGCTGGGGCTACAGACTTACCTCACCGCCGGGCCGAAGGAGGCTCGCGCGTGGACGATCCGCAAGGGCGCCAAGGCACCGCAGGCCGCCGGGGTCATTCACACGGACTTCGAGAAGGGCTTCATCAAAGCCGAGGTGATCTCGTTTGAGGATCTCGTTGCTTGTGGGTCGGTTGCGGATGCTCGCTCGCAGGGCAAGGCCCGCATGGAGGGCAAGGACTATGTGATGGTTGACGGGGACGTTGTGGAGTTTCGGTTTAATGTTTAGCTCTGGAGGCAAGAAGTGAGTCCAGTTTCGGCATCACGTCGACGCAAGGCCGACATCCGCTCTGTCCTCAACGAAGACGGCAAGTATGTGTGTCTCACGGATGGCACGCTGCTGTCAGCTACTCCCGAAGAAGCCGTTCGTCAGTCGTTCATAGCCGTCCTGATTAATGAGTACGGATATCCGACTAACCGCATCCGACGTGAAGTCCCGATCTACCACGGTAGCAGCGAGATCAAAGACAAAGATAGTAGACCCGTCCGAGCCGATCTGGTCGTGTACGCTGACGCCAAGGCGGCGGCAAGCCGTGACCAGGGCAAGATCGCCTTTGTGGTCGAGTGTAAGAAACCAGATGAGCAATCCGGTTACGCCCAGTTGGTCAGTTATATCTTCTCCACGAACGCCCCCGGTGGGGTCTGGACGAACGGCACCGAAGGCGAGGAAAGCGATACCAAATTCTACCGAGTGGACAGGAACCTGCAACAGCTGTTGCCTGTCACAGAAATCCCCCGGGCGGATGAGACCTGGGGGGCCGTAAATCGAAGGAAGAAGTCTGACCTCGAGAAGCCGCATGACATTCGTCGGCTCTTCCGTCTGTGCAACAGCAAATTGTATGGCCGAGGTATGGAGAACTACGACTACGACATTACTATGGACATGGTCAGGATTCTCCTCGCGAAGATTGAAGACGAGTCCGGACCGGGGGAGTACCCCTCCTTCTATATCTCGCAAGACGAATACGAAAGCGTCGAGGGTCGTGAGGCGGCGGCCGAGCGCGTCCGCGCACTTTTCGAGAAGTTCGCTGAACGCAATCGCGAGGTGTTTCCAGAAGGCGAGAAGATTGAGGTCCCCGACGCGGCAATCGTCGAGGCCATCACCGTTCTCCAGCCATGGTCACTTGTCGTAGGCTACCAGGAAGCAGATGACTGGGACGTAATGGGTGCTGCCTATGAACAGTACACACATCAGAATCTGAAGCGTCAGCGTGGCCAGTTCTTTACAAACAGGCTTATTGTCTCCGCAATGGTTCGCATGGTTGATCCTCGCATCGGTGAAAAGATTCTCGATCCGGCCGGTGGATCCGGAGGCTTCGTTACCGCTGCTTTCCGCTATGTCCGACAGGCGATCCTTGAATCGACCAGCGCAGGGAGCCCGCAGCGTGAGCGACAGCTTGACCAGGCTAAGAACGAGATTTTCCTATCTGAGATCAGCCCGCGCCTCGTAAAGCTCGCCAAGACGGCGATGCTTCTCAACGGCGACGGCCACGCGGGCATGACCCAGGCAAACTCGCTCGGTCGCTACGAGGAACTGGATCCCTGGATTCTGTCTCGCTGTGCTCAAGGCGTTCCGAAGGTGATCCTTTCGAATCCTCCGTTCGCTGGTCAGGGCGATTCGAGGATCTCTGATCCGCAAATTCTCTCTAACTATGAGACCGCCCATCGCGAAACAGTTTCGAAGGTCACTGGCGTTCCGTCGTCAGAACTGATGGCGCAACAAAGCCCTGAGCTGCTGTTCTTCGAACGAAGTCTCGACTGGCTTGCTGACGGTGGTCGTATGGGTATCGTCCTCCCCAAGGCGTTCTTGGATACTGCGCAATCTTCGCGAGCGCGAGAGATGCTCTTTGAAAGGGCCTACCTCGACGGTGTGGTCACACTTCATAAGGACTCGTTCCAGCCGGATACTGGAGTGCGGACGTGCATTATCTTCCTCACTAAGAAGACCGAACAGCAGAGAAAACTGCCAGAGGAGGATTATGACGTTTTCATGGCTGTGTCGCAGAAGATTGGGCAGACTTCTGAGGGTGAGCCGATCTTTGTCATCGACGATGATGGGAAGCCCACTACCAACATTGACCACGACCTCAATGAAATCGTCAACGACTACAAAGCTCTCCAGCGCGGGGAACTCGTTCCCTCACAGTTCCGCTATGCGGTCAAGCGTTCCGAGATTGACGTTCGACTTAATATCAATCCGCAGTTCTACTCGCCACACCTCAATGAGTCGATCGCAACGGTTCGTCGGTTCGACGAGCTGGATGGCTGGTCCGTAACCACACTTGGTCAACTGGAGAAGGGAATTTCCATCTTCAAGGGACCGCGTCTAAAAACCGAGAACGTGATCGTTCCTGATCTGGCTTCCGGCGAGAATGTCGTCGGCTACTTCACTCCGTCGGCGATGTTACAGGACAAGCGCGACTCGGCTAAGTATGTCGACCTTGCCAAGGCGAATAAGAAGCAGCTCCACGACTTCGATATTGTCACGGTTTGCGAGGGAGACCTGCTGCTCACCAGATCGGGTTCGATTGGGCGTCTCGCATATGTATCGAGTGTGATGGATGGTCAGATCGTGTCTGACGACATGATTCGTGTCCGTGTCCCATCGGAAAGAGTGCGCGCATACATTGCGGCATTCCTACTCTCCGAAAACGCCGCGGCACAGATGCTAATGAACGAGTATGGTTCGGTACAACAGCACCTAGAGCCCACCCACGTCCGCGACCTTCTCGTTCCTGTACCCGCGGACTGGAGCGACGCTGCCGCCCTAGTTACTAGCGGTCGTGAGTTCACGAGGGCCAAGGAAGTTTCGGACAGGGCGATGCAAGCGCTTCGGACCAGAGGATTCGATCAGGGGATTGGTGAGCTGCTCGGCTAATCTACTGACCGAACCAAAGTGAGTTTCGGTTTAACGTATAGGCGTGGGGGTAAGAAATGATATCCGAGGAACAATGGCGCCCGCTTGGTGTTGAATCTGAGGATCAGATCGCTGAGTATGATGCGCTCCATGATGATGTTCCGCCCTGGATGGAATACGCGTTTTGGGCATGGGTCCGGTCAGAATTAACAGAAGTGCGAGGGTCTATAAAACATCTAAACGAGGGTCTTGTAGAGTCGATGTGTCAGACGCTTAAAATTCCCTTCTACAATTTTCGGTACCCCGGAGCCAGCATCGTGGGAGGCGCTGAACAGCTCAAGAAGGCAATGCATGTATTGAGGGAGAATGGCGTAGGCCGTGAGCTACAAATAGCTGACTATATTCTTGCGCATTCACCTACAACGCAGACAAACGAGCTGGACGAGCTGTTCGTGCGGAGCAAATCCATATGGACTGTTGGTGAGCGTTCAGGTAAGCCAGGGCTGACTCGTCGAGTGCCGAGTGGTGTTCAGTTTGGGGCGGATGCTGTCATGGCTCGCTCAGGCCGTGCGGGTGTGCGTCTCGCAAAAGCGTGGGAGAACCTTTACGGCATTCAACCGAACGCTAGTGAGGCTTACCGACTTGCGATCCTAGCGGTCGAGGATATTTCGGTGCCAGTTGTATCTCCTTCGAACGCGCGCGCGACTCTCGGCACTGTTATAAAGCAAATGAAGGATCAGGGAGGTTGGTCGCTCCCTATGTCTCGTGAGGACTCCCAGACCCCGTCGCCGAGTGTCCTTATCGGTATGATCCGAATGCTGTGGAATGGACAGCATGACAGACATGGAGGCCAGCCATCGGCGCCTGGCAAGGTGAGCGAGGAAGAAGCAATCGTCGCGGTTGGACTTGCAACTACGCTGGTTCATTGGTTTGACGCAGGTATCATCAGTCGTGATGAGGGTAAAAAATTGACTGATGAGATCTAAATTGGCTCTTCGCTGTTATCAGCGTTTAGCAACTAAAACCGCCAACCGAGCGATCGCAGAAAATCGAGAAAGTTCATCGTGGGAACATTCTGCTCTTCGGCAACGTTTGGGATCTTCTGGTTTTTATCGTCGGTTCCGGGACCTTTTCGTTTTTCTTCTGTGACGACGATTGAGCCTTCTGTCTTGGCGTGGGCGACAATAAATGGGTCTGCTTCGTTGATTTGTCCCTGAACCCAAGTTGGGTGTTTGATTCCTATCTCGGCCACTGTTTTGAGTTCCTCGTCTGTTGTTGTACAGACGAAGCGGGGAAGATTTTTGGCCCAGCCATGAAGCTCGTCACCTCCTCGATCAACCTCGCGGAGAACCGCTTCGCAGATGCAACTCTGGCCTGCTGAAACTAAGCCCTCTAACTGCTCCCACACCCCAGGGAAGATATCGCGAGGGTATCTTTGTGAAAGCCCGATCAAGATGTTCGTGTCGAGGGTGTATTTCATTGGCTATTACCAGCGCGATAGTACTCAGCTAGAAGCTGTTCCACCGTGGGGAGACGAGTGTTAAACAGGTAAGTTGCATCCAGCAGGTCTACCTGGTTATCTTCGAGGGCTTTGGCAACAACTCCGATATAAGTCGGTCCCAAGTCTCGATATCGCAGCCTCCACGACGGTACAAAGCCGTCTTTACTTTTCTGCGATTGTCTGGCCCTGTCCCATTCTTCGTTGCTTTTCTGGCGGATACGGGAGAGTTCTTCCTCATCAATGAAACCAAGCGTTTTGAGACGTACTGCCGCTGCGAGGGAACTCACCTTAAACGTCTTTGCCAGGTCATGAGCAGCATCTTCTGGGCTTGTGTCATGACTGAGATGGTTGCGCACCTCTGTTTCGGGCATCAGAAAGTTGGCGGCAAAGTTGTTGGCGATGGCCTCCTCAGCTACCGAATCCTGAAGGACGCAGACGCCACTCGTCCGGTTGAACAGATGCGCCATCTCGTGAAACAGGGTGAACGTTCGGCCGGTGGAGCTGTCGCTCCCATTGATCAGGATGATCGGTAGGACATCGTGGTGAACCGAAAGGCCCCGAAAAACGCTGAGTGCGATTTTCGTCGTTTGGAAGACGAGAATTCCGCGTTCCTCAAGTAGTCCGCGCCAAAAGTTGAAGACCTGGTTCGGTTGAGTTTCTGGCGGAATAAAGGATTCTGTCAAACCGAGTGTGCGCCGCAATTCGGTTGCGCGATTCCGAGCGTTGGCCCAGGTGATCGGGGTGTGAGGAAGCTGAGACGTTAGTGGGCTGGCGAGGTTGAGCATCACTTCGCGATGTTGCTCTGCGCGACGCATCTCACGTGCAAGATCCGCTGGGAGCTCTGTGTGAGAGCGCCCGCGAAAGTCGGCTGTTTTGGGCATATCTGAGGTCGCCGGAGGAGGGGCGAAGAAGAAGCCGAGAGGCCGGTCCAGCTTGGTTGCAATAAGGCCGAGCTGGCGGAATGTAGGCATGGAGCTGCCATCTTCAAACTCGTCGATGCGCTCCGGTTTTACCCCGGCAGCTTTTGCGAGAGCTTCGACATCAACTCGCCCCAGATTGCGCGCCCACGCGAGTGTGGAGCCATTGATTGGTGCGTGCGCCATAGCTTCCTCCTCGGGCGTTGGGATGAATTTAGTATATTCCGAGCTGCTGACATTTGGGCTCAGCAGTAGATTTCGAAAAGACGTGATTGGCTTCATTGTTGAGGTGTCTGATGCAGCGCATCCCATTAATCGAGAGCATGTTGCATTTACAAATGTTAGAGACTAACATTTAACCGCATGGGAAAGAAAGCTCAAACCCGCACCCGCCTACAAGAGGCCGCCGTTACGCTAATCGCCGCACACGGCTACGACAACACCACCGTCGACCAGATAGCGGAGGCCGCCGGCGTAACGCCGATGACCTTCTTTCGACACTTCCCATCGAAGGCAGAGGTCCTGCTCGACGATCCATACGACCCCGTCATAGGCGATGCCGTCGCCGCGCAACCTAAGTCGCTCGCTCCGATCGAGCGGGTACGAAGAGGGCTAGGGGAGGCCTGGGCTGATCTGCCCGAACCAGACCACGAGCTCACCCGGGTTCGGGTTCGGATCGTTGCCGGGCATCCGTTATTGAGGGCCAGAATGTGGGAAAATACTCTCGAAACGCAACGGGTCATCGCTGAGGCGCTTCGGGCATCCGGCGTATCGAGATTGGATGCCGAGATTGCGGCGGGGGCATGCCTGGGGGCCCTGAATTCGGCGCTGCTCGATTGGGGAGCCAACCAAGGCGGCACGCTCGGCGAGCGAATCCAGCGCGCCCTCGACATGCTTGCGCCCGAGTCGACGCCGCTCGCGGAATCAACCACAGCCGAGGGAGGGTCGACGGATGACTGATTCCGAGCATCCCATTCGCGTGATCCAGGCCTCGAAGCGCTATAAGAATCACGAGGTTCTGTCGCGGGTAGACTTGAGCGTGCGGCGGGGAGAGATCCACGCGATTGTCGGGCTGAACGGCGCCGGTAAGACGACGCTCATGCGCCTGATCCTCGGAATGACGGGCGCGAGCGATGGGCGGGTCGTGCTCAATGGAACAGACGTGGATGCCGTGACCTCCGCCGGGTGGGGAAGCATTGGGCATCTGATCGAGACCCCGCTGGCCTACCCCGAGCTCACGGTTCAACAAAACTTGATGGCAGCCGCGCGGCTGGCCGGACTCGCTCCCGCGTCTGCGGGGGAGGCGGCGCGGACTCTTGCCGACGAATTTGTGCTCGCGAAGTGGCGGAAGAAGCCGGTCAGGACCCTTTCACTCGGGAATCGGCAGCGTCTCGGGCTTGCGATCGCGCTGATCGCGAACCCTCGGCTGCTGATCATCGACGAGCCCACCAACGCGTTGGATCCCGCCGGTGTCTTGGTTGTGCGGGAGGCTCTTCAGTGCAGGGTTCGCGAATATGGGATGACCGTCCTCGTTTCCAGCCATCACCTGGACGAGGTCGCCCGCATCGCGGACCGCATCACCGTGATGAGCGAGGGGCGAATCGTGGGGTCCCTTGACCCGCAGGGAATCGACATTGAGCGGAGTTTCTTCTCGCTCGCCTATGCCGCTGTGAGTGCTGGTGCTGGAGAAGGCGCTGGGTCTAAAGAAAGAGGGCTTTACTCATGAGATTTTCAGAGCAATTACGTGCGGCCTTGGCGGTCCAATGGGTTGTGTTTCGGCGTTCCCCGGTCGTGCTGCTCACGAGCGTGTTCCTTGTTGTCGGGATCGCGCTTATCGCGTTGGCTGCCCTGTACTCTGCGGGAGGTGATAGTGCGATGGCGGTTAAATCCGCAGCCATGATGCCCGATAGAGGATGGGGTGGGCTCTTCGCGATTGTCACGCAAGTCATTGCGGTGGCCGGTTTACTCGCCTTCGGGGTTGTCGCCGGATGGTTCTTCGGCCGAGAATTTAGCGACGGAACGGTGGGCGGGCTGTTTGCTCTGCCCGTTTCCCGCCAGGCGATTGCCGTAGCGAAACTCTTGCTGTTGCTTGCGTGGGCTGTCGTTGCTTCTCTTGTGGTTGCCGCGGTTACGCTCGGGATCGGGTTGATGTTTGGCTTTCAGGCACCTGCGTTCGAAGTTCTTCAGCATGCGGTCAAGCTTGTGTGTGTTTCGCTGTTGACGGCTCTGTTATCTTCCCCGAGCGCGTTGGCTGCGACGGTGTGGCGTGGGTATCTGCCTTCGATCGGGATCATAATCGGGATCATGGTCTGTGCCCAGGTGGCTGTCATGTTCGGGGTGTCGGCGTGGGTTCCGTTTGCGGCCCCAGGGGTTTGGGCGGCGAGCACGGTGGGTGTGCCCGACCTGGGTCTGGCGATTCAGCTTGTTGCGGCGGTGCCCGTTGCTGCGCTCTTTTCGTTGTTCGTTGTTCGTTCCTGGAGAAGGCTTCAATTGGCTTAGTGCGAATGGATGAACAGAGCTCTGGATGGGTTGGAGCACTGGGTGGGTCGGAGCTCTGGGTATCTCCTCCACAGGTGAGTTATCCACGACTTTTCAACAGATTACCTCCCGCGTATAGACATATATCTACTATCTTGAAACAATTAAGACATGGCAAAAGTCGCAGATATATTCGCTCCTGAGGGTGAGGAAACGTCCCCCTCCGGCGCTGCTGCTG
>JBBAQX010000034.1:0-49721 GCA_040400085.1 Lysinibacter sp.
CGACCAGTACCAGCTCAACTTCGACGAGCCTCTCAACTTCCACGTCACAATCGACATCCACGACGGTCAGTTTCACAACCAGTACGTCATCCACGTCCACGTCGCTCTCCACGAGCTCCACCAGTACGTCGCAAAGCACCTCGACGACCCGAAGCACTTCCACGAGCCAAAGTACGTCTACGAGCTCGACAAGCACCTCTCAGAGCACCAGCACGTCTTCTACCTCAACCAGTCGGTCGACCTCTACTAGCCAATCAACCTCAACCAGTATCACCACCTCGACTTCTACGAGTTCGACGAGCACCAGTTCAACCTCAACGTCGATTTCGACATCCACCACTTTGCCCCCAGACCCTAGAAGCAAATCAGAAATTCGGGTAATCATTGATACAAGGGCTACCCGGCTTTCGATCCAGCAGGCTCAGATCAGGATCCAACGCACGCAGGTTAGCCGAATAATTAGGGTCATAAAAGATGCTTAAAATACTCCCAGCCAGTAGCAATCCACATGCTCAAGACGGATCCCAAACTGATGTTTTGATGGATGATACCGCAAAACTTATGGACGATCCTGGGGCAATTATGGGTGGCCCAATTACGAATGACCGTACGCCCACAACTCGAATTGTGGTCAAAGAGAAATCGGTGGTGAAATAATGGCAACTTTTCCAGGGGCAATCCCCTCATACTCGACGATGAACCCGAATCAAACGCTTGCGGTTGCCGGTCACACGGCCCGGCATAATGAGGTTCAGCTTGATGTTGCGGCAATCGCTACGAAGGTGGGGACTGCTGCGGCTACTCCATCCGCCGGGAAAGTTCTTCGAGGTAACGGAGCGGGTTCTAGTACCTGGGGAGCGGTTGATCTTGCCACCGATGTCACAGGAAAACTTCCCACCAACAATATTGATCTGCTCGCGATTATGGATACTGTTTACCCGATCGGTTCTATTTATACGTCTGTGGTTTCGACCAACCCTAATACATTATTTGGTACTGGAACGTGGCAAGCTTTCGGGCAAGGAGCGGTGCCAGTAGGGTACAATGCGGCCGACACCGACTTCAATGCTCCGGAAAAGACCGGTGGAGAAAAGACTCATGCTCTGATGACATCCGAAATGCCCTCACATACTCACACTCAAGATGCCCATAAGCATAACCAAACTTCCGGTTCTAGCCTGACTGTTTCGGCCGGGCCGAACACTGGGCTAGCTTATGATCACTTTTCAAATACTCTCGCTAGCAACATGGATACAGCTTCAACTACGGCTACGAATCAAAATACTGGTGGCAATGTCGGTCATAATAATCTCCAACCTTACATTGTGGTTTATATGTGGAAAAGAGTCTCCTGATGGTTGCGCTCAATACACTCAAGGCTCTTAAATTAGTATAAGAGGAATCCCCAATGGTAATCGCCGCTTCTAATCCCAGCACAGACGAACTCGAACGGTCGTATCTAACGGCTCCTTATTCGGCTGGTGTTACGTCAATCAAAGTCCAAAATACGGATCGGTTTGCAGCTAACGCTCGGATTTTACTCGGGGTCATGGGCCACGAAGGGTCTGAGGTTGTGACCGTTTCGGCGGTAGGAGCCGACAGCCAAACTCTCACGGTTGGGGCCACTAAGTTCCCGCATTCCATTGACGATCCAGTTTTTGTCTTGCGGTTTGATCAGGTTAAGTTTTATCGCTCTACTACGGGCAAAACTGGTGTTTACACTTTACTCAATACTGTCGACATGGACATCGACAATGACCAGCTCGCCACCTATTACGACGACACCGCCGGGCTCACAACTTACTACTATAAATCAGCTCTCTATCATTCCATTTCTACTCTGGAGGCGGCTCAAAGTGACCCAGTGGGCGGCGGCGGGTACGTTCGCGGGGAAGTTGGCAAGTTTATTGCGGAATTCCTGAAAGAGATCGGCGACCCAGACGACACCGGCGGATTGCACGACCAGATCATCACCTGGCTCAACGA
Source organism: Lysinibacter sp. (assembly GCA_040400085.1). Classification (GTDB taxonomy): domain Bacteria; phylum Actinomycetota; class Actinomycetes; order Actinomycetales; family Microbacteriaceae; genus HNR. The sequence goes on from JBBAQX010000034.1 coordinate 1,987, forward strand.
TTGCTCGGACGACCTCCTAACCCGCACCCGTCGGCCCTACACCTTCCTGTCGACTCGCACGGTATTGAACACCGTAGCGGACGCTGAAACCGTGGCTTTGCCAGATGACCTCTGGAAGTTCAACGGCTTTGAATACATTTATGCTCCAGACGCGAACACCAATATGGACTACCCGGTTCGCCGGATTCCATACGAGGAGTTCCGCCGTAAGACCGAAAACAACAATGCCACCAACTCAGATAAATTGCAGCTCATCACCATCGACGAAACCATGATGGTCTTCCGGTTATTCCCGAAGCCTCTGACGTCGCAGACGGGCGTGATTTATCTCTACTACTTCACCAAGTTCGCGGTCATCGACTCGGACGGGGACACCTTCCAGACCCCCACCCCTCGCCCGTACAAGATGTACGTTTACGAGCAATACCACTTAATGAAGGGCCGGACGGATTCGTCCCAGTTGACCCTCGCCGACCGCTTCGCTCGCAAGTACGAAGCCGAAGTCGCCAAGCTCCCCCGCTCCAAGCAGTTCGACACCGGATCGCCCAAGGGGTTCAAGTTTGCCCCGCAAACATTTAAGGGGAACAGGAAGTATTAAATGGCAGATCAAAAGCCCTTCCGACAATTTGACCTCTCGGGGGCTATGCAGACTGCTACTTCCCGGCTACTTCGCAAGCGTAACGAAGTCGAAATATCCGAAAACGCTGAGTACAATCGCAAGATTGGCTCGGCCGTTCGGCGGCTTGGGTATGAGCAGGTGGGGCAGACCATTCAGCACAACAAGGATGGGCTAGGGGCTCACATCTTCCGTAGCGGAGACCGCTCCCGGGTGCTCGTCGCCACCAACAACGTCAACGACTCAAACTCGATTCTGAATGTCCTCGACAACGGGGGCTACTGGACGCCAGTGATCTCGGATATGCTCCCGAATACCAGATTGAACATTATAGATTCGCTCGAAGAATGTTATGTAGTCGGAGCCAACGACCAAAACCAGTACATGACCCCCCGGGTAATCGGCGGCGATATGGTTCCGGTGACGGATCACTCCGTGGTGGGAATGCCGAAGTGTAAATACCTGGCTGAGTTTGGTGGACGGCTGTACGCCATCAACTGTGAGGTGAAGGGCGTCAAATACAAAGACCGGGCCTACCAGTCCTCCCCGGCTATCGGAGCCGTGACGTTCATCCAGGGCAACCAGAAGGGGCTTTTGAAGCAGCTCAAAGTGGACTCGGTGCAATATTTGAAGCCGGGTATGACTTTCGATCTCTACAAGGGTGGTACGGACGCTCTCCAAAATGCTGCCGTCACGGTGATCTCGGTCGATAAGGTGAACGCCACTTTCTCGATTGCCGATACCCAAGTTGACCTCAAAGACAATGACGAGCTCTGGCTGACGGGTAGGAAGAACAAGCTCACCTATTTCTGGAACGTCGACTTCCCCTCGCCGGAAAACGCTGACTGGCTCCGCGTCCCCCCGGGTCTGGGCTCGAGCCCGGAGTTTGTCGGGTATGGCCTGAACAACAACCGCCTATTCCTCTTTACCCGCACCGCCGCTCTGAAATGGGACGGCCAAAACCTCATCACCATTTCACCGTCGGTGGGTTGTGTTTCGCATGAAACCATCAAGAATATCGGCTCCTGGACGCTCTGGCTGGACGTCACCGGGATCTGGGGCTACAACGACGCCACGGGTCAGCTCAAGCTCCTCTCGAGGGGTATCAACAATTACGTCGGGGCTATGAATCAGAACGCCATCCGCAAGGCCTCCGCCGGTGTGGTTGGCCGGGTGTACAAAGTCGCGGTGGGCGAATTGCTGCCGGTGGATCAGCCAACCACTTCAACCTCTACCAGCTCAACCAGTACGAGCTCGACTTCTAGTTCAACGTCGTCAACTTCTACCAGTTCCACATCCACAAGTTCAACCTCGAGCTCAACCTCCCAAACCACGACTTCCACCTCCACGAGCTCAACTTCCACGTCTTCGACCAGCGTTTCAACCTCGTCGACGAGTACGTCACTTTCGACTAGCTCGACCTCTACCAGCCTGAGCACCTCGAGCACCTCGACCACCACCGCAGCCTCGATCAAGCAAGTGGCGAGAATCGTGTATGACTTTGATATGAACGCCACCTGGCTCGAAATTCACCGCCGGGAGATTCGCTTCCAGATCGAGCACGACATGACCGGCTACCGCAAGCCGTACTTCCTAGACGAGACGGGCAGATTCTTCCGGGACGAGGTCGGGAATAAAGACCACAACGACACCATCCCCATGCGTATTCGCTTTGGCCGGACAAACTTTGGATCGGAATTCATGAAGACCTACGAGGGGACTCACATCGAAACTGAGCACGGCCGCATGGCCCAGCTCAAAGTCTCAGTCGACAATTCCGAGTTCAACTCCGTCGGCCAGATTAAGCAGGACGTCGAGGAGATCGGGTTTGAACGCTTACGGGGCGGCGAAGTGAAGGGCCGCGACATCAACTACGAAATCACCATCAACTCCGAGGGTGAGCCACCGGCAATCGACGGCCTCGCCACCTATTTCTCATACGCGGAGAACGTCTTCCAGAAGGGAGGGTAAAATGAATCCAAGCACTTCGCCGGTAGAAGACTACAATTACGAGTCGGCCGGATTTGACGCCTTCATGGATCGTTCCATCGACCGCTCCGGGGGCGGCGAAGCGGGTGGGGCCACACTCGACACCCAGGTCTACCAGAGCCGGGAGAATAACTACGACGCCGGGGGTTCCTCGGGTTCCGTGGGGGACTCCCTCCAAGTCGGCAATATTAAGATTGACGGCGTGAAAGGCCGGATTTCGGTGTACGACGAGACCGGTAATGAGGTTGTCCGGCTAGGAGACCTCGATGGGTAAGAAGGGTCTCATCATCACCCAGCAGGGCATTGACGTGGAGAAGGCTCCGGACTTCAAAAAGGTCTACGACTCCAACTGGCCTATCCTGGAGATTTCACATGAAATGGTGGTCGACGTGGTGGTGAATATCCCCGCCGGGGCCAACGACGTGCAGTTTCGTTACCCAGTGTTGAAGCACGGACTCGGGTTCAAACCAGCCACCTCCTACGTCCCCAGTGATGAGTACGACGCCTTCGGCTCGGGTCACTCCTTTCACGACGCCGGATTCCACTCCTACGATATTGAAGTCGACGACCAATACGTTTATGTGACATCCCTGTTTTTCGCTTTCGAGCTCCCCATCCTCCTGACCGCCCGGGGGCATTTGCGGGTCTACGATTACGACCCCCGGATAGAGTTCAAGGCCAACCCCGACCCGGTCGGCGGGGACACGCGGAAATCCCGCTTCGGGGTGAAGGTATTAAAGCAGGGCTCGGTCAGCCTCCGGGACGACGAATTCTCCCGGTTCTCTCTCAACTCCCGGGCCAAAGCCCTGACGATTCACCAGAGCGGACTTGTCACCGTGGATCCGGCCACCAACCAGGCCACTATCAACCACGGGCTCGGCTACCTGCCTTCCTACATGCTGTTTAACACTGACGGCCGCCCGAGTGTGGCGGTGAGGCAGTTTGGAGATTTGAATAAATTGACGTTCTTCGGGGTACAGGCTGCCATCACCGGGAGTTTCCCGTACATCGTATTTAAGGATCCATTGTTGGAGCAGGCCAAATGAGTAACGGATTAGAAGTCAGAGATAATTCCAAGCCGGTCTTGCGGACGACGCGGGGGCATTTGCTCATCGACCCGTCCATCATTCCGTCTCACTTCAAGGTGGTCGACATCAGCCCCACGGCTCTCACCTCCATAGCCGGGGAGTCGGTGGAATCAGTTGTGCTCCGGATCCCCCACCGGCTGCCGTACGCTCCGTTCGTGGACTGCTATTTTTTCCCGGCGGGAGCAGTAGGGAACAAACCCGACCAGTTCTTCCAGATCGACGGCACGTACTGGCACGACTTCCATCCCTTCAACAACCCCTCCGGGGTGGTGACGGACGCCTTATTCGTAAAAGTCGATGACGTGAATCTGAATGTGATTTACCGCTACAACCCGGTGTTCGCAGGCGGGGTGAGTGTGCCGTTCCCGGTGAAGATGAAGTACTCGATTTTCTCCAACCCTGGCTACAATCAGCTATAGACGGTTGATTATCCCCGGAACTCTACTCAATAATTAACTCAAAGGACAAGCGGCATGGGTCTACTCGACACATTCAAAAACACGCTCGGCGGAGCCGGGAAGTTCCTCGGAGATACAGCCCAAAATATTGGCGATACTTATAATTATCTCACCAATTTTGGCGGCAAAGGCTACCAAGGCCCGACCCTCTACCCCAACGGCAAGCCCCAGCCTTCCGGTGGAGCGACCCAAGTCCCCGACTATGCCGGTGCAGCGTCGGCCGATTACGCCGCCCTCTTAAAACAGATCCAATCCTTATCCCGCCCGGCCCCCACACCGGTGGCCCCGTATTTTGATATTGCGGCCAACTTCTCCCGGGCTCGCTCCCAAGCGGAAGGGGCGGTCAACCCCCTGTACACCAAGAAGCTGAACGATTTCATCACGCAGCAGACGGTCGAGAAAACCCGCAAGCAGCAGGATACCCAGCTCGCCAACGAAAATCTGGATCAAGCCCTCAAAGACACCCTCGAAGCCAACACCACGGCTCGGGAACGTACCGCCGAGGACACCACCCAGAATATCGGCCAGATCAATACGCAGGAACAAAACTTTCAGAGCGACCAGGGCTCGGCTTTTGACCAACTCCGGCAAACTCTCGCCGGTGGGCTCGCTACCTCCGGTCTGCAAGGCTCGGGTCTCGGGAACAAGGCGGCGGCGTCTGCCACTACCTCCCGCAACGTGCAGGAAGGCCGGGCGACCGAGTCATTCCACGTCCAGAAACAGGCTCAGGAAACGGCCAAGAACCGCAACTTCGAGGACTTGTTCCGTTCCGACACCACGGCCAACCGCAACACCACTCAGTCCAAGAGCAACATCAAAATTAACCTCGACCGCTTCATCGAAGATCAGGGTACGCAGCTCGACTCCACCAAGAACGACCTCGAAGCACACCGCCTCATGGACGTCATCAACCAGGAAGGCTCCTACGCCAAGCTCGGATTCGCTGACTTCCTCAAGACGCTCAAGAACCCGCAGCAAATCGCCCTGGCGTCGCAAACCTATGGAGGCCTATTTTGAACCCACTAGACGCATTCAAAGCCACAATCTCCGGAGGTCAGGCGGTTGCCCCCTCCGCTTCGCCATTGGGCTCGTTCCCAGAACTGGCCCAGTATTACTCCGCCGCCTCCAAGCTGCCCCAGGTCTCCGCCGGGGTCGGTGCATTAAGTGGTGCAGCCAAAACTCAGTACGGCGACCAGCTCGCCCAGGACGACTACAACCGTCAGGTAAAGGCCGCCGAGCTCAAAGACCAGGCTTCCCAGATGAAGGATATAGCCACCAACCCGGAGAAATACTACAAGCAGGTATTGAAGCCCGACGGTGGATATGACTTCCTGGATCCAGCCGGGAAGAAAATCACGGTGCAAACCTACGCTCAGGCAGTAGGGAAGCAGCCGTCGCAAGTTCTCGCCAAGTCCGAAAACTCCCTCGACCGGCAATTCATCCAAGACCATAAACACGTCGAGGAGACGGTCAACGCCATCTACAACAACGACGGAGCCTACTTCACCAAACTCCAGAAGGAAGACCCGGAGGAATACACCGCTCTCCGTGAAATCATCAAGGGAGCCGGGAACAACGAAAAGGCCGTCCAGGATATTCTCAACAAATTTAAGTCAGCCTACCCGAACGTGTACAATTCTGCTTCCGGTCAGAGTCCGCAGCAACGCGGCCCTCAAAAGACCGTCCAGGACGCCCTCGGTGGCGGGAGTAATGTCTTCGAGGGGCTTAAAAAAGTCCTCGGCGGACTGTTTGGATAGGAGACAACATGGGATTATTTGCCTCTCTAACGGCCAAACAAAAAAAAGAGCAGGAGCACGTCACCGGTAATGTCGGTGGAAGCTTTTTCTCTCGCAGTATGGAAACTCTAGGCGAAGGTACTGGGAAAGCGAACCAGGCCGCCTTCGACCTCATAGCCAAACCCGCCGCACGCACGGCGGCTTCGTCGTTGCTGTCCGCCGGAGCTCTACAATCGGACGTCCCTGGTTCAAAGGAACTCCGCCCGGGTGAGTATACCGGCCACGACGCCGGATCAATCGCGTCCCGTATCCTACTGGGCGACCAGCCGATCAATGGGGTGAACTCGGAAGCCACCAAGACCGCCGAGGCTTTCGGAGCCAAAGGCGACACCGCCAAAAACATCGGCAAAGTCACCGGCGTACCATTGGCTGTCTTGGGTCTGTATTTCAACCCGACCAACCTCGTGAAAACCGGGGCGGTGAACGCACTGACCAAGGTCAAAACCGCCGAGGAAGCAGCCAAAATCCTCTCCAAATCTGGGGTGGGTGACGACGTCATTAAGAATATTGCTCCTCAAATTGCCAAGAGCTCCGACCCGGCTGAGATTAAGAACATCCTCACCGCCGCCTCAAACTCCAACCGCCCAGCTCATCAAGCGGCCCTCGAAGCGGCCCACAACGCTGGAGATACCAAGCAGGTACAGGAGATCCTCGACGCCATACCCGCCGGTGATCCATACAAGAAGTCGATGGAATCGCTATTCCGCTCTGAGGCCAAGGTCAAGGAAGCGACTCAGGCCGTGGCGGATAGAACCGCCAACCCGAATACGCTGGACTTGCGAGGCGTGATCTCTGAATCTGCCACCAAGCCCCCGGTGAAAACCGGCGTGGAAGGGGCTCAGGAGATTTTGAACAATCCCATCCCCAAGGGCGTGGGTCAGGATATTGCTCCCATTGAACGGGGCGGGGCCAACATCGAGAACCGTCTCCAGGACGCCCGTGACCGATTGCTCTCTGGCCTACCGGAGTCACCGGACAAAATCCGCGAACGCCTGATTAACCCGGAAAACATCATCAAAGAGAAGAATAAGCCCACCTACCTGATGAACCTCCGCCCCAGTGCGGACGTAGCGTCTGATTTCCTGGGATCCACCGGGGCCAACATCGTCTACAAACTCGCCGAAGGTGCGGACAAAGAGCGTCAGGTCATCGACAACGTGCTTGAGCACACCGATAAAATTAAAGAATTGGTATACGGAACCAAGGGAGTGAAAAAGGTTCTCCCCGGAGCGGAGAAGGGTGTCGCCACCACCAAATCAGGTCAGGTGGAAATGTCCCGTAAGATCGTCTCGGCTTTGAATGACCGAGCCAACGCCGACCACATCCTCGGGGCAGAAGGCCCAGCCCGAAAGCTCTACGACGAGGTAGTGCAGGTGTTCGACAAAATCAAAGACGAGCGGGTGAAGCGTGGCCTCCCCGTGCTCGACGACTATTCCCCCCGGGCTCTCATTAAGGACACGGAATCCAAGCAGAGCTCCCTCCTGGAGCAGCTCACCTCCGCCTTTAACCCGGACGTTCAGTCGTCATTCTCGAAGGCTCGCAAGATCGAGGAAAACACTCACATCAACCCCAACATCTTCGAGGTGCTCCCCAACTACGTCGCCTCTCAAGCCAAAGAGCTCGGGTACGCTGACGCCGCCGAATACATCAAAGGTAATATCTCCAAGGTGGATCCGTCGTATCTGACCAACGCGAGCAACTACCACACCGGCCTCCGTTATATGCAGAGCTTGGTGCAGGACTTGGTTTCCCCAGAGAAGACCTCCAAATTTGAATCGTTCGCCAACAAAATCGTGGGTCTGAAATATAAGTCCGACCTCCGGTTCGCCCTCAAATCCTCGCTCCAGAACACCACCCAGCGATTGTTCGCCAACTCCTACGTCTCAAAGGCGGCCAAGAAACTCACCAAATCCCTCTCGAAAGAGGACGCGGCCCTGATCGACTCCCACATTATTGGCCGGGACTTGGGTATTTCAGATGAGCTCGGTAAGGCTAAGAAGTCGAGTTTCTCTGACAAAGTCGACAAGATCGACCCATTCGTCCGGAGTGAAAAATCCAACGTGTCCTACGCCACCCGCCTGGGGGCTATGGAGGAGGTCTTACGCTCACCGATCTACCAGGAGGCACTCAAGGCCGGGAAGTCCAAGACCGAGGCTATCACTGCCGCCCTATCCGACGAAGCTACGCTCGCCAAAGCCACCCGGAGAGGCAACGTGGTCTCGAACGCCACTCAGTTTAACGGCAACAAAGCCCTCAAGCCCCAGGCCTTCCGGGACGGTGGGAACGTGTTTGGTATCCCGACCTCATTCTTGAAGCAATACCGCACCTTCCAGACCGGGATGATCAATAACCTCTATCAAGGCCTGATCGCCACCGGCAAAACCCGGGAGCTCAACATCATCAAGACCGGCGACCCCCGCGAAGTCGGGCTGGTGAATTACGCCCGGGCCACCCGCTCGGTTGACAACTACCTGGCCGATCTCGAGCAGGCCGCTTCAAAAGGTGAAGTGCCGGATCTGTCTGCCAAAGAGGTCAAACTCTACCGGGGTGAGCTCAAGAAACACTTGGACACCCTCAATAAGCAAGTAGCCGAAGCCTCGGGGATCTCCCGCAAGAAGACCGCCGCCAACCTCGCGAAAGCCTGGGGTGCAGCCTTCGCTATCCAAACCCTGTTTGACGGCTCGCTCTACGACTCCGTGAATTACGTGACCGGGGGCGGCACACCCGACTCCCAGGAAGCAGGCGGCAAGGCTGTTGCGAAGAACGCTCGCTACTCGTCCCCCGTGAACGTGCCTACCAAGTCTCAGGACGTTACCTCACTTACTCCCGCGATCTCCAAGGAAAAACCCGGCAACCTCATACCGATTGTCGGCCCCGCGATTAAACGGGCCAAGGAGGTCAATAAATTAGTGAAATCCGTGACGGGGAAGCCCCTCGTCGAGACGGGTAAATAAAGGAGGTCAGAATGGCATACCAAATGGTATACGAAAAATTTGCAGACAAGTACGGCAACGAGCGGTTCCGCCGGGTGCTGGAGAACGGTAAGAAGCGACTCGTCGCCAAGAAGGATATTCCCGAGGAGGAGCTCAAAAAGTTGTACTCAAACCAGATGGACTCACTCGACGACCTCAATATCGAGACGGTTGACGAGGGTAGTGGGCAGTCGGGACAATCTAAGCAGGAACCGGAATCGAAGGACTGCATATTTTGTGGTGGCTACGGCAACCGGAGCAAGTTCTTGAACGGTAAAAAAGTCCCTCTCTGCGAGGAAGACTGGCTGAATCACACCACTGGTGAGGTAGTCGCCCAGATGAACAAAGTTAAGCAAGAGGCCTAGAATGTCCGTCGACAACGCACAAATCTACAAGCTCATCACCGACGTTCGCCTGGAAATCAAGGGCGATATTAAAGACGTGAGCGAGAAGATGGACTCGTTTGTCGAAAAACGATTTGAGCCACTCGAGAAAGACGTCGGGAAAATGAAGGTGAGGGAAGCCACGTTGAGCACGAAGGTGTACGTCCTGGTTTTCTTGATCGCCTCGACCGTTTCCGCGTTAATCACGGTTGGGGCTCAGTCGCTAGTGAAGGCCGTAGTAAAGGCGGGGGTAATTAAGCGGTGGTGAAGAACAATCTCGTAGAGCGTCTTTTGTATATAGCCTTGCTCCTGATTTTCGTAGGGGTGGGGATCGCGGTCTGGGTATTATTCGCCCAGCTCCACGCCTCGGAGCGGACTACCAAGGAGATCCAGCAGGCCGTCATGGAGCTCAAGGCCGACAACGCGGCGAGTAACAAGCGGATCCTCGACCACGTCGACTGTATCGGGCTGTTCCTTTCCCAGTCGAACCGGGCTGAGATTAAGATTGAAGACCTGCAAAACTGCACGATCTCCGGTCAAGAGCACGGTGAGCAAACCGACACCGTTCCGGTTGAAAGTTCACCCGCTCCCGGTTCGGTAAACTCCGCTACCCCAAGCCCAAATCCGACACCGGTACATTCAAATGCACCATCACCCGAGCCCTCTCCCCAGCCGAACATAATCCAACGGCTGATTCAGCTCATTAAAGGAGGTCAGTAATGCAAATACCAGTACCAAATTACAAACAGGGCGATCCCCGGTGGGGTAGCCAGCTTCTAGGCTCGAGCGACGTAAACCTTCGGGATTACGGCTGTGCCATTACCTGTGTGGCTATGATCGATTCGAAGTTCGACCCGGCAAACCCGTGGAATCCGGGGCAGGTCGACGAGTGGTTCACCAACCACAACGGCTACGTGCAGGAAAATCTCGTAGCTTGGGATCGTATCAACGGCTTGTTGCCGAATACGCTCTGGCAGGGTGCGGACTGGACGCCAAATACTCCGGCTCCTATCGAGAAGCTCAAGCGTCACCTCGATTCTGGAGGCCTGGCGATCCTCGAGGTTCGTTTCGGGGGGAACCCAAACCTCATGCACTTTGTAGTGGCTGTCGGTTACAACGGTGACGACATCATCTACAACGACCCGTACGTGGGTGATACCGCCGCATTCTCGAACGGACGCTTCGGCTCCGGTCTGGCCTATGCGGACATCCTGTCGACCCACTACTTTATCGACACCACGCCTGACGTGCCGAACCCGCCGCCGGTGGCCCCTGTCGAGGTTCCGGTGCAACCTGCACCCGCCCCGGCCCCTGAGACCCCGCCTGCACCGTCTCCAGAGCCCCCAGAGAACGAAGCGACTCCGCCCGACATTACGACCATTCCGGAGTCTGGAAAGCCTGAGACGCCCCAGGACGACCCCCTACCCATACCAGAGGTGGAGCCCGAGGCTCCGGCGGACGAGGAATCGCCCGAATCACCAGAGATCCCAACGAGCCCACCTCTGAACCAAACAACAACTAATGATTGGGAGGATACTTTCGTGGATAAATTACGCGACGTGTTCGCTAGGATCGCCGATGAGCTCGACGACATAGCATTCCGAGCTGCCAAGACCTTTGTGCAGTCGGCGGCTGCCGTCCTGTTGGCGACGAACCAACCGTTGAGCAAGGCCGCTCTCGTAGCTGCCCTGGCCGCCGGAATCTCGGCTGTCTGGAACTCGCTCAAGGCTGCCAAGAAAGAATAAACACACAAAAAATGTAGGACTCAAAAAGTCACACACAAAAAAGCCCCTGATTTTGGGGGCTTCTTTGTTTCCACCTCTGGAAACGAGAGATTCTCGAACTGAGAATTCCTTACCTGCACATTTTAACTCCGGGACTATTCTACGCTTTTTTGCGAGTGATGGCTTTGACGGCCAACATTTGAGCGATCTTGGCGTGGTCGATGGCCTGCTCAAACTCGTGCTTCTGGAGCTCGTCCGAAGACTCCAATAGCCCGTCGTGCAGATCGTCGATGATGTCGGCGTACTGCCGTTTTACGTGGCTGACTTTCGTGTTACCACCGGGGTTGAAGTCGAATCCAACCGCAATTTCGCCGTAAGTAGGTGTGTCTGACATAATTTTCTCCTAATTTACTAATTGATACAGCTTCCAGAATACGTCGATCCAGAGTCCAACGTACATAGCTATTGCCCCAAGTAGGAACACCCCCGCGTACTTGAGTAGCTTTTTCATAGTGCTGGAACCACCGCGAGGGCGAAGATGGCTATGAACGCGATCAGCACGTACTTAGCCACGGTTTTCATAGCTGAATCCTGTGCAACATTTCGTTCAAAAGACTCTGAGCCTGCCTGACGTTGTTGGTGTTGCGAAGAATCCCCCGGCCCATGTCGGAGTTGGGTTGTTTTTGAGCCTCATCACCCTCTGCTCGATCCGTGTTGCTCACTTCCAGGACTGGTAAAAGTCTTTGCCCCAGGTCTGTGATTAGCCCCAATAGTTTCTCGGTTTGCATATTCTGGTCGTCGAGGAGTTGGGCTATCTCTCCTCGAGGTTCCTTTGCTCCGACTAAGCCCCGTGGAGCTGCCATAGTTGCTGTGTTATTTTCTGGTCGTTCGTCCATCAAAATTCTCCTTTGAACTTATTCTTGTACTTGCTCTCTTTACGTTGCTGCCGGTCAAAAAACTGGCCTTTGCCCCGGCTAAAATCTTTGCCCTTCGGCTTCACGGGCCGTTTTACAGGGCCGCTTTTACTCATCACACCTCCTAGCTGTTGTTACGTTCCTGCTTCATATAGCTGAGTTTGCTCCGGAGAGCGTCGATCAAGTTGGCGGCGTCCGCCCGTAGGATTGAAGCTACCCGGTATTGGTGCTTCATCTGAATTGCCACCTCCTTCTCCTCTGCTGACTCGAGGCGTTTGGCGTTGTCGGCGTCGGCCACGGTGGTCTTTTTGTTGGAGTCGTCCTCGCCAAGCCGGGCGTCCCGGTAGGCGGTCTCCCGCTTCATTTCGTAGTGGGCTTCGGCGAGATCCGCGTCTCTATCCAGGTCGGCTACATATTGTCCCAGGGTGGCGTTGTACGAGGCGAGCTTTACGATCAGGTTGGCGACATAATCGCCGTCATCAATCTGAGAGATTTTATTCTCCGCGAGGTGATTGATGATCTCTTGCATTTTGGAAATGACCTCATCGAGTGCAATCATCTGTCCTCCAATTGGTCGCCTACCCCGTGGAACCATCGGCCGATTGAGGTTTCGGTAGGCCATAAAGTTTCTTCTTGCTCTGGGTGAAATTTATTTCGGCGGTCGTACTTTACCATTTCCATGATCGCAGTATGGTCGGCCATAGCATGAAGTACCATAGCCACTTGTTTGCGAGTTGGTTTTGGCTCGCCGGTAATCCGGTTATCGAGAGACCGCATAATGCGATCTCCCGCCGGTTCCATTTTGCCTGGCCCATTCGGGACTTGCGGCCCTCCCACTATAGATCCAGCTTATCGAGCTCGGCCGAAACGTCCGTGGCGTCGACTTCCTCGGCTCCCGGCATAACGTCGGCTACCTTTTGAACGTCGCTGGAACCTTCGTCTGAGGTCTCGACCTTGGGCTTAATGCCGGTGAGCTCCTCGGTGGTTTTGCTCATGAATTTCAGGTGCAGTACAGCCAAGGCATTTTGCACGCCCACAAATTCTTTGATGTTTTTGGGGAACTCTTTCTTGGCTCGCTCCGGGTCAATCACGGCTAGGGCTTGGAAGTACGCTCCGGCGGTCTGGGCTGCCGTCGACAAAGCCGATTGCTTGTTGGAAGTCTCGGGGTCTACACCTCCGCCCCCGCCGCCCCAGGATCCGCCGCCCTTCTGCTCCTTCTTGAACTTGCGGCCATACTTCCCGGCCTCTATCGTCCCCGTGAGGGTGTCTCCGGGCTTCGGAGCGGCCGTGGAGGGCTTCTGGGACACTTCTACCCCATCGGACTCACCCTCGAGCTCTACAGCGTATTTGAACATTACTTTTTTGCCGTCAACATCCTCGCCGTATTGCGAGTCATAGGTTCCGGTCTTCACCGCCGAAACAACTTTGTAATCTTTTGCCATTATTCTTCCTCCTTGAATTTAATTTGCTCCCCGGTTTCACTGAACCAATCCGGGTGATGTCGTTTCGTAATCGCTTTAGTAGCCAGTGCGGAGCGTTCCTCCGGCGTCATTTTGGCTAATCGTTTCTTCGCCATATCTGAGTAGGCATTCTCACCGTGTCGCTCCTTCCGCGTGGCGACCTGCCGCTCGCGGTCAGTGAGAGGTTTACGTGGCATTTACCACCTCCTCTGCCGCTTCCTTTTCTGCGTGGCGGCGTTCACGCTCAACCTTAATTTTCTCCAGGTATTCCTCGTAGTGGGTGAGATTCCAGAACTGATCCGGGTATTCCCGCTCGAGCTTCAAAAGGCACTGTTCGGGGGTTAGAGCCGACCACTCCGGGTAGTTGTTGTAGGCTTCGTTCGCCTGCCATCCTTCAAAGGGCTCGAACTTGGGAATGATCCCGTTCTTCATGTGGGCGTCGAAACTGCCGATGATGAAGTCGACCTCATCTTTGGTCTCCCGTACGTCGTATACCAGGCTGAGGATCCGGAAATCGTCTGAGGCGACGTAGTCGACCGCGTAGTAAGCGACACCCTCGGCCAGAGCGTACGTGGTGGCCTGCAACCGGTGGCCTTTGTCGGCTCCACGCTGGGCCTGCAACCGTTTGAACTTCATGTTGGTGACGGACTTGACCTCACGAGGGAGGAAGTTACCGATTTTCTGGATCCAAGCTGGGTCTTTGTAGAAACTCGGGACGTGCTGGAGTTTGTCGATGAATCCAACCACCCCACGGTACTCGATGAATTTCTGAGCCTCGCCCTCACCCATGTGAGCGACAATCCAGTCTTCTACCTGATTCCCCCGCTTGAACTTACGTAGGACGTACTCGTCGATGAGCTTCTGGGGGACGCCGATGACCTTCAAAACCTGCCACTGGCGGGGTTGGCCCAACATTCCGGCGGACAATCTGCCCGAGCTGAGGTGCTCCTCTCGCTCCCGGTTATTGTCGGCGAGTAATTGCTCACCGATTCTTTGATCTAGCGTTGCGTCGACAAACATTTAGTGTACCTCGCCTTTCAATTCCTCTTGCTTGAGGGTTATTCTCACGCTGTCCGTCACCTTTGACTCTTTGGAATACTTCGAGTAGAGCTCAGGGTTTTCTTCTTTGAGCCGCTTCGAGTCCACAATGACGCGGGTGCTCGGGGCTACATAGGTAATGCTGAACAATTCAGATTCCCAGTTCTTCGTCCCGGTCTCGGCCATGACAGTTTTAAGCTGAGTGCGGAGGTCGGAATCCCGCTTTTGGGCGGTCTGGAGATCCACCTGCAAATCACGGATTTTCTCGGTTATGGCTGTCTGGATTTGCTCAATCTCAGTGGCCGTTTGGTCTAGTTGGGTTGCTAATTCTGGTAACATATTTTCTCCTTACTTGGTTGATTCGTACTGATTATTGGTGAAATTGTAGCTCCACTCCCGACAGTTGCATTCGTAATCTCTGCCTTTAGGCCGGAGCACCCCCAAGCACCAGGGGCAGGCTTGCCGCCACTCGGCGACTTGCTTCGTATAGGTCGTCTTTTGTTCTTGGGCTTTGAGCCGGAACCTCTCCTCGGCTTTGGTCTCTCTGCTCGACACGTGGCCTCCTCACATTCATGGTTATTTTTCTGCCTTTATTGAAGGGGCTTTCCCCTTTGACTATGTAATCTTGCCCCGACGTCTGACCTATTCCGATCTGAGACCTGCATGGGCCTAGGTCAAAAGTCCCCGCCGACGTATATTCAATCACCTCACTCCTCCTTCTTTGCTTTCTTAGGGATCCGGAAACTATACAGCATTCGCTCATCCAACCTCCCAATCTCGCTTACCAGAGCGTCTTTGACGCCGTTGGCTTCCTTGGTGAGCCGGATGGTCTCCACCTTCCCCAGTCGTTTGGTAGCCCCGGCCATGTCGATGACGTGGAGGGTTTTCTTATCGCCGGAAGGATGGAGGCGAACCCCGCGTCCCACGGCCTGATACCAAACTCGAGGAGACAAGGTAGGGCGAGCGTAGATGATGAGGTTCAATTCCGGAACGTCGAACCCGGCGAGGAACACCCCCACATTGAGCATGTGCTTGATTTTCCCGGCCCGGTAATCCGCTACGAGCTGTTCCCGCTCCTGGGCTGGGGTTTCAGCACTCACGATTCCGGTCTCAATCCCTTTTAAGCGGAGGATGTCCTGGAGTTTGTGGGTTTGCTCAACCGAGACGCAAAATACCAGGCTGCGTTCGCATTTATCGTCGGCCCACACCACATAGTCAGCCATGCGGTCGACCTTGCTCACCGCCCACTTCTCGAGGCTGGTCTTGGTGTAGTCTCCCCCGGAGGTGTTGATAGCCAATTCGTGCAGGTCGTCGGAGTCGATGTGGTATTTGATGGGCGAGAGGAATCCCTGGGCGATTAGCTCGGCGGTCTCGATTTTGTAGGCAATTCCCCCGCTCCAAAAGTTCGCCTTCCCGATCCGGGTAATCATTTTCAGGGCGGCTTTGGCTCTCAAGTACCCGAACTCCATCCGGTAGAGGGAGTCGATCCGGTACGGTGTGGCGGTCAGGCCCATGATTGACTGGCACTTAATCCCTTTGAAGAATTGCTGGTACATGCCGACCTCTTTGGGATTGACCACGTCGCACTCGTCGACGATGACGTACTGGAAGTGTTTGAAGTTCTCCGGTTGCTTGTAGATTGAGCCGATGGTGGCGTATGTGAAGGTGCGAATTTCCCTCCGGCCTTTGGAGGCTGAGTATATCCCGGCGTCGATCATCGGGTCGTAGCTCAATAATTTGGCGTAGTTCTGATCCAAAAGCTCTTTGCTCGGCTGCAAAATTAGCACGGGCTCATTTAGCTTGTGGCAGACGTCGGCGATTATGAGGGACTTCCCGGCTCCCGTGGCGGCCTGGATGATGAAAGGCTTCTCGAGGGTCTTGAGTTTGGAGAGGCCGATCTCGACGGCGACAGCCTGGTATTGCCGGAGGGCGTAGCTCATACTTCTGGCCTCTCCTGAGCTATGTGCAAGTCTTCGATAGGGACGACCCGAAGCAAGGGCATGTTGGCGTTGAATTGCTGGGTGGGGTACTTCTTGAGCTCGTTGCCGCTCATGAAATACTGGTGCGGGTAGATTCGTACGCCGGTTTTATCCTGGTACATAATCTCGATGGAATTGTTGGCGGTGATCCGATGGTCGGCAAGTCCTACTGCTCGCTTGCCGCCTAACCAGAGGGGTTTTAGGATTTTGAACTGGCTCACGATTCCACCCACGGTGTGCTAAATACGTGCTCGAGTGCAGCGAAGGCTCGGACGACCTCGAGGGCTTCGTCGGCTGAGTGCAGGAAACTCGTCATTTGGAAGTCTCCCTCATGGCCCTGCTCGAAGCGGCGGAGCTCCACGTTGCGGAACACGAACTTGATGTCGGAGCCGGGATTTTCGGTCTCACCCGCCGGGGAGAAAATATCGGTGTTGCGGAAATAAGCGTCCTCGCTCACTCGTAATTTCTCGATGGGGTGCTCCCGTAGGAACTCCTCGACTTGGTTCAGTGTTACTAATTTCACAGGATCACCTCCTTTGTTAATGATGTTTCCATTCTAGCAAACTTGCTGGTATGTGTCAACACTATAATGCTTCGGCTAATCGGGTAAACTTGGCCGCCAAATCTAGTAAATCGGGTACGGTGTATTTGACCGAGACCGAGTGGGTGTCCTCCATTTCCGAGACCACCGCCTCGCCGTAGAGCTCCACCATTTTCTTGCGGTACGGAACCCAATTCCCCTTGAGATTGATATTGCAGTTGTAGCACTGGGCGAATACCTGTCGCTCGTCGAACAACACCTGATTGTTGCGACCCCCGATGAAGTGACCGGCTTGCAAACAGCCCTTGCCGAACGCTGGGTAGGGCTTGGTACAGGTAATGCAGTAGGCCCGATCCCCGTCGAGGGTGAGCTCGTCGCGTTTGGCGTCACGCTTACGGATGTAAATACTGAATGCGTCCCAGGCTTTTTTCTTGGCTGCTTTATGGGTTACGGTTTTAGGCTTTGCGAGCAAGATCCCTCCAATCTTCTACGATTCTGACATTATTAGTTTTCCACTTCATCTTTGCCATTGTGATGACATTCCGCCGGGCGGCCATCGGGCCGGAGCCGTAAATCGACATGGCCTCACCCACCTTGGTGTCGAGGTTCTCAACCATGATTTTGTACGTCGGCACGCTCACCTCCTCGCTTCCATCCGGAGCGGATATATTCCTCCTCGTCACACTCAATCGAATCCGGCTTGGTAATTCCGCAAACCTTACAGGGGACGTGCGTCATGGATACCCAGACCCAAGCCCCGTCATTTTCCAGGAGCGTCACGGTAGACCGGGCCGCCAACCATTTTTCATAGTATTTCCGAGTGACCTTAGTTTTGACCAAAACGGTCTTCACGGCGGGGCGGTAGCCGTCGTTCAGGTCGATGTATTCCGGCTCGTGTTTGTGGTCGGGCTCAGTGGAGCCGGGCAACGCAAGCCCGGAACCCACGGCTTCGGTGGTGTCTTCGGTACGGGCAATCGTGCTCAGTTTGTACATATTGCCGTCGATGAGGATGTGCTTATCGCCCCGGGCTTCCGCCGCAACGTACGCCTGGTACTGGTCGGGAGTCACCCGGATCCGCTCACCGTCGATTAAAATTAAATTCTTGAAATATTCCATATCACCTCCTTACACGCTTACAATCTGGTTTTTTTGCTGAGTCACACCCTGAGTTTTGGCCCACACAAGCAGTTCGGTTGTCTTGGCCTGGAGCTGGCAGAAGTCCGCAATCCGAGGTGCGTACTGGTCGAGCTGGGCGGCCCCCACCAACTTTAGAAGCTTCCCCACGTTTGCGGCCCCGTGTTTTTTCAGGAGGTTGGAGGCCGCTCGACGGTTCCGGGTCACGTTGCTTGTAATGGCGATTCCCGTGGCCTCCTGCCAGTCCTGGAACGCCTGATTAATTTCTGGGCTTCCGTAGGTAGCCACTACGTTAGTAGTTTTTTTCTTAACTTCTTTATTTCTTATGTTCTTATTTTCTTTATATATAGTGCTATCTGGTTGTTGCCCTGTTGTTATCTGGTTGTTATCTGGTTGTTGCTCACTTGTGTTATCGGAAGTCTGATACTCGTTCCATTTACAGATATGAATACGGGTAAATCTGTTGTTACTCTCTAGTGTTATCATTTCGGCCTTTTCGAGCCGTTTTAGTGCTGCGTATGTTGTAGGTGGTTTTTCGTTGCATAATTCAGCCAACATAAACCGCCCACCTTCCCACGCTCCGGTCTGCCAATCGGCCGACAATACTAAAACCTCGAAGATGTGCCAGGCCGTGCGATCACGACGGAATATCGGGTTGGTGAGCAACCGCCTGTGCCATTTTATGAAGCCATTCAAATCACCCTCCTTAGTTTGACGATTTTGAGCGGGAGCCGTAGACTGTAATCAGTTAGCTCCCTGAGCCGCCACCTACGAAGTGAGCGGTTCTTTGTTTTAATCGCTGGGGTTAGCTCCAACGTGAAATCATCATCCGCTAAAAAACTTATGCTGTCCATACTATTTTCTAGCAAGTTAGCTGGTATTGACATTTGATTATGCTTGTGCTAAATTACCCGGGTAGTGAGAAACCGGCATTTTACTAGGTAAGAACCGATTGCTCCTAGCCATACCTTTAATCCTCGCTCCGCTAGGCCCAATTCAACCCCTAACAGCCCCCGTATCTCTCCAAGTAGCACCTGGAATCTCGATTCAGTTTGTCCAGAATAAACCGAAACCCAACTTTGATTTAGAGGTGCTCCAGCCTCTACGTGAATCCCAAATTAAAACTAAGGCCGACTGCGACGCTCAGAGTGGCACGCTGGACGGCCTTAAATGCGTTCTGCCCCCTCCACCCACACCGGTGGTGGTTTACACTCCTCCCGTCGCTCCTGCGGTCTCTGGTGACGCCAAGAGCTTCATCTACAACCACGAGTCTGGCAACGTACCGTGCAAAATAAATGGTGGATCCATCAACTGTGCCGGACACCCCTACTTGGCGTGTGGCTTGGGCCAAGCTCTGCCCTGCTCCAAATTACTGGTGGCCTGCCCTGATTTGAGCGACTACGCCTGTCAGGATAATTGGTTCACCAACAACTACATGATTCCCAGATATGGCACGTGGGAAAACGCTGTTGCTTTTTGGCTGGCACATAATTGGTGGTAAGATTCAGCCAATATGAGGTGAGCCATGTGGGATTTTGGTGATTGGTTACGACGCTGGCGTCGAGCCATGTTTCCGGCCCTTTAGATACTTGTTTTGGTTGTACCAATTTGTCATGATTTAAGCATGACGAAAGCAATTACTCGGGTACGACCCCAAGATGAAATGCAGATTTTGGCTATGGTGGCCCGTGGGGATCGCTACGAAGACATAGCCCCTAAGTTTAATATCACTCCCGGGACTATCACCGATATTAAGCAACGCAACCCGGACACGCTGGCAATCCTGAAAGAAAACCTGATGACCCACCGGGTGAGTCAGGCTACTAAGATTTTGGACAAAGCCAATAAAGCCATCGAGCAAAAGCTAGATGAGTCTGAGTCGTTCGATGATAAAGTCCAAGCCATCAACCAAGAATGGGCTGAGGGTGTGATTACCGACGAGGAACGCAACGCCAAGCTCCGGGTGCTCTCGAAGCTCACCATTTCTGATCTGACCTCTATTAGCCGGGAAATGCACAACCAGTCCAAGACTGAGGGTGAAGACAAACCCCCACCCCTCACGCCCCAAGAATCACAGCAATATCTCGTGGATCTCGCCAAGGGTTTGGAATCCGGCGACGCTGTCGTACTCGAGCGTTTGGTATTTCGGAAGCAGTAGCCCATGAGCAAGTCTGCACCCATGCCAATCTCTGATTTTCGCAAGAATATATTCAAAGTCTTCGAGCTCATCAAGAATGGTGGTGAGGTCAATATCAGCTATCGCCGAACCATTTATGTGTTCAGTATCCACCCCGTCCATGAGAAAATTACCCGTCCGTACCGGAAGCGTACTCGGCTGAATAAGATACCCCCTCAATCTATCGTCACTGGTGCGTGTGAAGCGTGCGAGGATCTGACTCAGAATGGCGTGTGCATGAATGCGAAATGCACAACAAACCGCCCCATGAGTGAAAATGAGGCGGTTGCTGCTTAATATTTGAATAGGGACTCGTAGAACCTTTTGAACCTCTCCACCCCACGGATGACGCGAACGGGTACGGTTTGGGCGACGCTCTCGCCGCTTACGGGTATCCTCACCCTCTCATCGGCATGATAACCGCCACTTTATTGGCCTGGTCTTCGTAGCTCTCACCGGCCCGGACTACCACGGCTTCATTTAGCCCGTGAAACTCAATCGTTACGCTGATTGCACCCTTGAAAAACTCCATAGCCTCCTTCAAATATTTGGGGTCGAGTTTGATGGTGGCTTGAGCCTCTTTACGCTCCACAAACTTCTTATACTCGGGAAACTTGCCCTCTTGTAGTTTGATTTTGTGGGTCGTGCCGTTCACGCTCATGCTCTCGGGGGTCAAGTCTAGGTGTGTTAATTCTGGATGTGGCTTGATGATGGTTTGAGCAAACTTAGCCTCGTTGAGTGGCAATAGGATTATGTTTGCGTCGTGCTCCTCGCCCTCGGTAAATGGCTCCCTGACCTCGTACAAGCGATACGAGTCGGTGGCTACGCTTACGGTCTCTTTGCCTTCCGAGTACACCTGAATGGCGTTCAATACCGGGCGGCTGTCGTCTTTACTGGCGGCTGCTATCACCGCTAAATGGTTCCTCGAAATCTTCAAAATACACCTCCTTTTTAGTTCTTGCTCAATAACAGTTAATGTGTCTTGGCTATATTCTCTAAGTATTATATTTAGGCTCTGTTTGTCGCATTCCCCCCGGATTGATAGTTTTAGCTTTACGAGCGTAATTCTGATGTGCTCAAGGTCATATCTCTTGAATATGGCTGTGACTCTCACGGCATTCGCAACACTTCCCACACGATCCAGACTATAAAGCCTAGCCCGATTAGGACGGTACCCAGGCACGTCCAAAGGTGTAATTTTCGCTCAAGCTCATAATCTCTGAACTCCGGTTGCATGGCCTTGAGTTCCGCTCGGCCCCTCCAGGGCTTATAACCACTCGTGCCGATGTCTTCGGCGTATGGGGATTCCTCGTCGTTCACCGTCCACCCTCCCATGAGTGTGCGAACTCCAAGGCAGTATTTCCCATGACGATGGCATAAGAGGCCACGTCCCGATTCGATACCCAAACTTTTTTATTGCCGGTGGTCACATCTTCGAGTAAATGGCTGCGGTTGCCTAAAAACCTGATGTATCGGTATCCTGCTTCGAGCATGGTTTCACGCTTTGGTGAGCTTGCCGGGCGGGTCATTGTTGTAGTCATTTCACTCTCCTGAATTAGTGGTTTGTAATGTGCCTTGGGCGTGTCGTTGGAGTGCCAAGCGACTGAGCTTGGTCTCAAAGTCGTTGAGCTCTTGGAGCCCGTCGACGATGTTATCCGTCCATTTGTCGTACTCAATTATTTTGCCGTCCTCAACGGTGATTTCTGTACCGTGGTCGAGCATATAATCGAGCAAATCACTGAGATTTATGGTCGTGATCATTGGGCCTGCTCCAACTTAATTTCATATTTGTTGCCGTCCATGTCCTTGGCGGTCTTGAGTTCAATAACGTACTCAATGTCAAGATTTACTGAGTAGTCATTGGCTAGAAGCCACCTACGGGCCTCGCCTTCGTTATCGTCTAGGAGCACGGCAACTTCCGCAAAATGCTCCTCGTCTGGGCCTGGACTTGTGAAGAAACTAATGGTGCATAGCTTCATTAAAACACCTCCTTTTTATGGCTTTGCCAAGCAATAAACAGATGATTGTATTGCTTATTCCAACAGCTCATAATTATATTAAGAACCTTGAAAATTGATAACTGAGTATCCGGAGCAATCGGTTTAATTTAGCGGTCTGAGTTGACCTCGAATTGATTGTTTATGCACTGGTCGAAGGTTGGGACGGTGTAAGCGGTCTGCTCTTGGCAGGTGGCCGCCGCTTCTTCTAACTTAGCGGTCTTGTAATCCTCGGTGCTCACATAAGCGTAAATGGCGAATGCGGCTAGTATTGCGAGGGCGATTTTGAAGTTTCTCATTTTATTGAATCTCGTTTAATTGGTTTAGCTCGGCTTCCGAGTACATTTGCTTTAATTGGCGGGATAGAAACTTGAGCTCTCGGAGTGCGGTCTCGGCTTGGGTGATTTGGTTGACCTCATAGCCAAACTCCTGTAGGCTCATGCTCTCCTCGATGTAAGTGTCGAGGCTGGCTAGAACGTCGTAGATTGAGGGACGCTTACGGTTGTTCCGGTCATTCAGGCTTCCCCAGAAGTCGAACGCTATGACGTCCGAGCCCCGGCGTAGCTTGATACGGTATTGAGTACCGTGTGGCCCTTCCCATATTGGCTCTTTAGCTAGGTGGTCGGGTACGGTATTAATCTCGAGTTGGCTTCCGGTGGCCTCAAGCCAGTCCTTAGCCTGCTGTAAATAGTCCATATCATTAGTTCCTTTCCTAATGTGTTGACTGCTCCAGGTATTCAGTTATCAATGTCCTATATCTATACTAGCAAACTAGCTAGTAACTGTCAACACTTTTATTGTCATAATTGTTGTACAACTCAGCTCGAACTACCAAAGCCCCCGAACTCGTGGAGGCTTTTTAACGTCGGCGGGCCGAACTCTTAGGAGAATTCTAGCTCCCAGTGTCCGAATCCCAATAGTGTCGGTATACCCAGTACTAAACCTTGGTTTTGTCATAATCCACCGTCGAAAAAGAACCAGAAAAAAGCTCGCTAGATTCGTTTCACCGCACGCCCCCATCTGTAAACTGTGTTAGAAAAGTCATTATTCTTGCATGTGCGACACTGGTGATACTGGTAATTAGGTGTACGTTTAGCCATGCTAAGAGCATAAGAGGCTATGTCGCACAATGTCCTACGCTCGCATGAATCCCTATACCAAGCCATTAGTGCCAGAATATACGGGGTTATATACATGAGTACCCATATAGATACAGCCTTATCACAGGCTGAATCACTCGCACTCATGCGTATAGCAGAGCAGTGTAAGGATGACCTGTTCTATCTGTGTAAGTACATATTGGGCTATGACCTTATGACTGAGGCTACGCACGGTCAACTAGCTGAGTGGGCGAGCTCAGTAATTAAGCCCCGTAGCACCCGTCTCCCAGATGAAAGTTCCTATGGGAGAGAGATTCAGCTTTCTCCTGACGCACACACAAAATTTGACAGCACACACAAAAAATCTGATACTGAGGCTGAGGCAGGGAGCCCGATGGGTAGCCCCACAAGTCCTTCACCGGAATCTGGAGAGATCGCAGATACCCTACATCCCAGAAATTTTCCCTCCGACCAAACTGCGGCCGGGGGCTTCGCCGTTCTTACGCCTGGAGAAAAAGAACGCTCCACCGATTACCAGGACAAATACGACCCCGATATTACGAACCTGCTCCTTTTACTGCCACGCGGGACGTTCAAAAGTTCCGTGGTCACGATTGGGCTTTCCATCCAGGCCCAGTTACGGGATCCGGATTGCAGAATTTTGATTGACTCTGAAACCTTTTCAAAAGCCAAAGCGTTTTTGATGGAGGTGAAGGGTCATTTTGAATCTAACGATAAACTTCGAGCGGTATATAAAATCCTGCACGGAGTGTATCCAGACGCCAATGCCAAAAATGATATTTGGTCGGACTCGCAAATAAACCTGGGTGCGAGAAAACGCCGCCGGAAAGAGCCCTCGATAAGTTGTGGCGGTGTGGATGTGACCAAAAACGGTATGCACTACGACCTCATAGTGATGGATGACTTAATGAGTGACACCAACACGATGAATAAGGAGCAGATCGAAAAAGTCATCCAGCATTACAAATTGGCGATTTCACTTTTGGATCCGGGCTGCCCCCTCATCGTGATTGGGACTCGCTGGCACTATTTGGACGTGTACCAGCATATTCTCGATAACGAAGCCCAGAATTTTAATATCATGGTCAGATCCGCCTATAACGCCGACGGAACCTTGTTTTTCCCGGAACGCTTAACGGAACAGTTTTTGCAGAATACAAAAGAACGTCAGGGCAGTTATATCTTCTCTTGTCAATACCTAAACGAGCCGGTGGACGACGAAACGGCCACTTTCAAACGCTCGGATATTCTTTTGAAGCCCTGGGAGTTGGTAAAAGACCTCCCGATAAATTGGTACTTATTGGTGGATCCGAGTTTCGAGGGGCAATATTCCGATTACTGGGGCTTTGTCATCGCCGGGATGGACTTCCAGCGTCAGCTTTACGTCAGACACGTTCTGAGGGTGAAGGCCACTTATAAAACCGGCATAGATTTAATTTTCGGCCTGTATCACGACTTCCCGATTAAACGGATCGCGGTGGAGACCGTTGCGACCCAAAAAAGCTTAGGCTATATGTTAAATGAGGAGCAACGCCTGAGAGGGGAGTGGCTTCCGATTATGGAATTCAAGTCGAGGTCAAACACTAAGGAAGAAAGAATCCGAGGGTTGGCCCCGTACTACGAAAACCACCGGATATTCCACGTCAAAGAATGTTCTCAAAGGGAAGAACTTGAGTATGAATTGCTGCACTTCCCCAAGGCCAAGCACGACGATGTGATAGATTCTCTGGCGAACATTCTTGAAATAGCTCAACCGGCCAGTGGCGGGGTCTCCAGTGAGAAAAAGCAAAAACGCCGGGAGCGGAACGCACTTTTGATGAAGCCAAGATCACAATTAACGGGATACTAGAAATGTCGAAATTACATCCAACCTTTTTTCCGGGTAAACACACGATCAAGGAATTCGCTATTTATGGGGTTCACAAGGTCGAAGTGCTCGGCAGATGGGTGACAATACATACCGGTTCTGCTTACGATAGTGATAACAACCTGATCACTCGCGGGGTCAGGGTAAAAATTAAGGCATTCTAGTGAGTACAGCCACCGACCTCTTAAAAGACGAAGTTGCAGCCGACGCCAAGGCCGGTTATTCCCCGGGTAAAAAGACCCGCAAGATCCGGGCTATGATTTGGTCTCGGTATAACGCTATGAAAGACGACTCCGGTCGCAAAGAGGCCGAGGCTGAGTGGGAAGACGGCGACAAACAATTTAGGATGTACACCCCTCCCAAGTCGACCGAGGACTGGAGGGCCAACTTCGTGTTACCCGACGGGTTCGCGGCAGTCCAGGCCGACGCCCAGGAGAAGATTGACCGTAAAAGTCGTCCGCTTCTGAGAGCGGTCGGTGATGACGACGGGGCCAAGAGTGCCTACGGCAACTCGATCATGAATCACAACATGAACCGGACAGGGTTTGACTATCAGTATTTCCTCGCCAAATACTCCGCCGCCATCCGGGGAACCTCATTCCTCTGGGATAACTGGCGAACCGACCAGCGTGAAGTCATGGATCCCGTAGACGTAAATGAGGATGGGACGCTCAAATATGAGAAGAAAACGATCACCGATTTCGATGACGACTTTACCGAGTGGGTTGAGAACGAGTGGATATTCCTCGACCCCGCAGGGGATCATATCGAGAAAAAGCGTGATTGTGTACGTCGCGAAATATTGGATATTGACGAATTTACTCGGATTTATGGTGATCGCCCCGATTTCAAAGATACGGACAAAGTTAAGCCGGGTGGCGAGCTCACTCGCACGGCGTATTTCCGCCAAGAAGCGGACATCGACGACCGGGAAGTAGAAGTCCTGCACTATTACAACCGATCCACTGACCGCTACGACGCCTTGGCGAATAACGTGGTTGTCCGTGAAGGCTATCTGAACACCAAGCACAAAGAACTTCCCGTCACACCGATTTATCACTACTACGTACCGGGCCGCTTCTGGGGCTTCGGGATTCCGCGGGTTATTCAGTCTCAGACCGACGAACGCACCACTCTCCGCCGTATGCGGGTCGACCGGGCCAAATTACAGACCAACCAGATGTTCTTTGTAGACGATAGGGTCGATTTGGACGAGGAAGATACCGTTTCACGGCCGGGCGGGTTCATCGAAATCAACACCGGCGGTGTGCCTCTGGGTAACGTGGTCATGCCGATCACTCACCCGGATACTCCGGTGTCATCCTACAAAGAGGAAGAACTCATGCTCGAGGACATCCGGAGGGCTCACGGTATCGACGACCGGATCCAGGGCGTGAATGTCGGGGGTACGGCAACCGAAGCTGCACTCTTAAAGGAATCCTCGCTCAAGCGGGTGAACCTAATCGCCCAGCTTGCGGAAATGGACGCCCTACGTAGGGTCGGGAAGATCAAGTGGTCAAACCTGCAATTCTTCTCCCCAGCCTCAACTATCGTTCGGATTACCGAGGACAACGAAGACCGTGACCGCAAAACCTATCGCACCATCACCGCCGAAGGCCAGAAGTTTGAGATTACCGAAGACCCGGCGACTGGCAAAAAGCAGCTCAAGGTCAACCCCATTGACGGCAGCTCATCGTTCCAGCTCGATCCAAAACACGCTTCATTCATGGAGGGTGACTGGGATTACGTGGTCGACGCGGAGGCCTTCACGGTACTCTCCAAGCCGATCCAGCAGGCCAAGATTACTGAACTTTTGACCCTCGTGGCGGGTGTCCCGTCGTTCCTGGCTGAACTCGACGCTAAGAAATCCATGAAGCGGGTCTACGAAATCTTCGACGAGAAGCCGAAAAACTGGCTCAAGGGCTCAGGGCGGACATCCGAGGAGTGGCGGACGCTGGCTGAAAAAGAAAACATCGTCATGTCGAAGGGTATTATGCTCGACGCCACCGAAGGGGCTCCGCCGGAGCACACCGAAGTCCACCTCGACTTCGCCAAATCCGCCGAATTTGAAAAACTCCCCGAGGGTATCAAGGCGATCTTCACCTTCCACATCCAGGGTGAGCACGACAACAACCCGGCTACTGGATCCTTCGCGGAAGCGGCGGCTGCGGCAGGCGGAGCCAACCCCACCGGCAATCCCGTGGGGGCTCCTGCGGCCCCAGGCGGCCCGGCAATCCAGTCAGCCGACATGACGCCGTCTACCGTCTCCGGAGAGGCCTCCAACAACCCTGACGGCGGCTTGGGAGCACCGGCTTAAACGTGGAGACCCTTGCGGCCGCGAAATTAAGTCCCTTATGCTTGGATAAAGGAAGGTGATTGTATGCGTATCCCAGTGAAAGACGCCCAACTGCTCGCTGAGTTTTATAACAGCCCAGCCTACAAAGCCTGGAAACGGCTTTTGCAGGGTCGGCGGACACAACTTCTCGAGGCCTCCCTCTCTGTAAAAGAAATGGGAGACGTGCGGTATTTCCGAGGCGGTACGGATCACATGGAGTGGGAGCACAAAACGCTCCGCGATATTGCTAAGAAAGCCAAATTAGACGAGGAGGTCGAAGATGCCTAGCGTTGGTAAGAAGAAATTCCCGTACTCAAAAGACGGTGAAATGGTCGCTAAAGCCGAGGCCAAAAAGACCGGCAAGAAACTTAAAAAGAAAAAAATCAAGAAGTAGTGGCTTCTTGAGTCTCGCCCGGGGTTTTGGATCACCTCCTTCCCTTGGCGAGACCCAGCAAGTCACGCTGGCATTTAAGTAGGGAAACGAGTATCAAATACTCGACCGAAAGGAGTTTGAAATGGCTAAATCAACCAAAGACGCACGAGAGTTCTTATTTTTTGAGACCCTCAAAGACGAGGAAGTAGAAACCGAGGAATCGGCAGACGAAACCGACGACGATGAGACCGAAGACGAAGAAACCGAGGGCGACGAAACGGAAGATGAGACCGACGACGAGGATGAGGACGAATCCGACGATGATGAATCGGAGGAGGAAGACGAATCTGAGGACGAGGACGCCGAGCTTGACAAACGGTTCCCCCAATTAAAAGGGGAAACCCTGACCGAATATAAGGATTCGTTGGAAACTGCCTATGCAGAGTCGACGACCGAGTATAACCGGCTCAAGGGCTTGCTAGACAAGTCCCAACCAGCCGTCGAAGCTCTGTCGAAGATTATTGCCAAGCACCCCGAATTGGCGGAAGAAATCGGATCGGAGGCCGCAACAGCAGCCAATGAAAACGAATTCCCCAAGAATCCCACCCAAGTCTTGCTTGAACAGCAGGTCGCGGAAGTCCAGCAGCGAGAGTATTCCGAGTTCAACAAGAAATTGAAGGACGATGGAGTCGACCTCGAAGCTGACCCCAAATTGGCGAATGAGCTCAACTCGGCCTTGGCCGTAGTGAGGGATCACGTCTGGCGGAGTGAGCGACGCATAGTAGGAATGGGTGAAGGACTAGAAAGGGCTTGGAAACTGATGGGTAAAGAAATCGATCCGAAAGACAAACTCCGCAACGCTGCGAAGAAAGTCGGCGGTCAAAAACGCTCCGCCGGGGGCAAAAAAGCGAAATCAGCCGTCGGGAAGCTAACTCCCGATCAGGTGAAGGTCGCTGAACGATTCGGGCTCAAGCCTGAAACCGTTGCCCGGCACGTTACCAACTAATATTTTTGGAGAATCAAAATGCCTGGATTTCGTATCCTCGGTACGTTTGATGGTAAGACCAACTACGCGACTATGCCCCTGCCTGTCGCGAGCGGTGTAACCGTAACCGTCGGCGACCTCGTCTACTTCGCAAGTGGGCGGATCACCTCGGCTACGATTGCCGGTGCTCGTTGCATTGGTGTGGTGCAGGAAACTGCAACCGGTAATGCCGGTGGCTCAGTCAAGGCGTTGGTCGCCATTGAGCCGAACCTCAAACTTCTCGCCAAGAACGACAACGTTGCTGCGACTTTCGCCGCTACTAGCGTTGGTCGCTACTTCGACGTCACTGGTGCGACTGGTGCTCAACTTGTTGACACCTCTCAAGTCTCTGACACGACCGGTCAGCTATTGTGCCTCGAGTACAATCCCCAGATCGACCCCGTCCGCTCTGATTTGACCTACGGCGTTTTCGCAATCGCGGAGCACGCAAGTCACCTCGGTATTTAGTAACTAATCTCGGAGACCTATTATGGCTTCACTACGACCAGCATGGGTCGACGCCCTAGACCCGACTTTTCGTGAATTGTTCGACGTCGCGGAGAAGCAGATCCCCACAAAACGGGAATCTATTTTCCACACCGACCCCTCGAGCAAGAACATTGAGAAGGACTCTAGTGCGTCCGGCCTGTCCACATTAGTAGACGTCGCTGAAGGTCAGCCCATCCCGAATGAAGACCCCGACCAGGGCTACGATGTGACTTACACTCACATCAAGAAAGCTCTGCGTTCCGGAGTTTCTCAAGAGGCTTGGGATGACGACCAGCAAAACGTCATGACCCGTCGCCCTCGCGACTTGGCGAAAGCTAAGATCCGCACGCTCGAGAAGTTCGCCGCCGACATCCTCAACTACGGCACAACCGCCGGTGGTGGTGGAACGGCTCCGTTCACCTCTGGTGACGGAAAGGCTCTGTTTGCCACTGACCATCCCCGCACTGACGGTGGGACAGCCCAGGGCAACGCCGACACCGCCGACTTAGCCGAAGACAGTATCGAAACTGCCCTCGTAGCTATGCGTGCGACCGTCGACAACAAGGGTCAGCTCACCTTCGTTCAACCTAAAGTTCTACTTGTACCTCCGGCATTGGAGAAGGAAGCCAATATTCTTATCGGCTCCATCCTCCGCCCCGGCACGGCCAACAACGACACGAACCCCTACCAGGGTAAATTCCAAGTCGTTGTCTGGGACTACCTCTCGGCTGCGGCCGGTGGGTCGGACTCGGCCTGGTACTTGTACGATCCGGAAACTCACCGCTTGCAGTACTTCAACCGTACCGACAAGGGCGTGACCGGGCCGACCTGGAACGACGAGAACGAAACGGCTTATTGGAAGATCTCAGTCCGTGCCTCCGTCGGTTTCTCCGACTGGCGTGGTATCTGGGGCTCGACCGGAGCTAACTAGACCGACCAATTAATGTCCTGGTAACGAGGGACGGGGCTCCATGCCTCCTCCCTCCATCCCAGGCGGAGAATTCCAATGTTAAAAGTTGCAAAGACTTACCCGTACAACCGGCACACGTACGGGACAGTACACCTGAAAAACCTCTACTCTCACAGCTTCGGCTACACCGAAACCCGTAAAAAGGTCTCGGCGGGGAGTGCGACGGCGATTCTGGCTGCGACGGCTGCGGGAGTCGGTACGCCGACTACGCTCCTCCTGTCAAACGGAGCAGCGATCACCCAGCCCGACGTCCCGCGTGTATTGTCCGTCACTCCTGGCGGTACGACTGCCAACGTACTCGACTCCGTAGTCGAGGTGTTTGGTACGAACATCGAGGGCAAGCCCATTTCGGAGCGGTTCCGCTTCGCAAATGCAGCCTCCGCCGTAGTCAACGGTACGAAGGCCTTCCGCACGGTCACGAAAGTGGTCATCGACGGACAGGCCGGTTCTGGTGTCACGTTCTCGGTTGGCACGACCAACGCACTCGGTGTCAATCACCGGCTGTTTAGGAACAACACCACTGTTAAGGTGTACCAGGCGACCGCCGTACACGAGCAGGGCAGTACCCCCACGGGCTTGGCCCTACAAGCGGCTCCGACGGTTACAGCCAACGAGACGGATCTCGGGCTGAACACCGTAACTCCTGCGACCACGCCCGACGGCAGCACCTTCTTGGTGATCTGCTACACCTTTGACAACTGGTCATTGGCCCCGGTCAACGACAACCCCGAATACTCGACTTCAACCTCGACGTCTTCGACGAGTTCCTCGACCTCGACCACTATTACGACTTCGACATCGACCTCCAGTACTTCGAGCTCAACCTCGAGTACATCGAGCTCAACGTCAAGCACGAGTAGCTCGACCAGCTCCACCTCGACTTCAACAACTACAGTGCCATAGGAGGATTGAATGAGTAGGATAAAATCCGACAATCATCACCTCGGCCTCCTGTCTGGTTATGAGACGCAGTGGATCCACTCCGGTAAAGCTGAAACCATTACCATCACTCCTCGGAGTACGGAAGTGGTTCTGCTGAACGGGATCGATGTCAACACGACCTCGGCTTCGGCCGTCGTAGTACGCGACTCGGCCGTGGGTGTGCTTGCGACCCTCAAAGCCAGTATTGCGGAAGGTTCATATCTGAAAGGCTACAGAGTCAAAGGGAACCTCATCGTTGAGAATCCCGGCGGGTCTGACCTGACGATCCACTTCCACAACCGGTAGTAGTTGTTCGCACCCCGCAAGATAAGCCCTGTAACAAGGGCTATTTTG
The DNA here is from genome assembly GCA_040400085.1 of Lysinibacter sp. Lineage (GTDB taxonomy): Bacteria > Actinomycetota > Actinomycetes > Actinomycetales > Microbacteriaceae > HNR. The sequence continues at coordinate 33,706 of JBBAQX010000034.1, forward strand.
CGTTTCGTCTATTGCAACCATAAAAACTTTAGTTGTACAATAATCATAGGTAGTTTGATAACAAAGTTCTGGTGTGTGGTCGAAAAACCCTCGTTCCCCTCCAAGGTAGCGAGCAACCCCTGGTAGCGGGGTAAGGCGTCCTGGCTTCCGTGTCGCATAGCGGAGTGCAAAGTCGGGAGCTCGAGTAGGAAATATTACAAATAAATGTAGTTACCTCCGAAAGTCGCGGGTGTGCAATAGTCCCGCCACATCAGTACCTTGTTCTCAAAACTGCATAAAGGAGGGTGAATTGAAGAAAATCTATATTTTGACGAATTTTAATGCCTACTTATCGGCATATTCGCCAATTATCGTCGTTGGCGATCAACTCAAAATGTTCAAGAAGGCCGGGTACGAACCGGTCTTAATTGCGGCTGAGGGTTGGGATCCGCCCGAAGATTCAATTTTCTCCCAGGTAGAAACCAAGCGTATTTTCCCGGCTCACGTCTACAACGAAGCCAAGGTCGACGACGTCTTCCACGAGGAGGTCGAAAAACTGTACCAGGAAATCAATGAAATTCTCGAAGATGGGTCGGTGGTCATCAGCCACGACCTGATTTTTTTGCCCGATTATGTGAAGCACAACGTGGCCTGTCGCCGAATTGCCGACGAGAAGCCCGGGATCCAGTGGTTGCACTGGGTACACTCTGCCACCTCCCCCTACTCGCTCATTCGCGAACGGGCCATGTACGGCGAAAAGTACTCGGAATTGCTCTCGAGCAAGTTCCCGAATTCGATGGTCGTCTACCCGAACTCCTATTCGATTCCCCGGGTAGCTCGCAACTTTGGCTACGAGACCGACGAAGTGGCCGAGGTTCCGCACCCGACCGACCTGAGCGTGCTCTGGCAGCTCCACCCGATTGTGAACCGCCTGATCGAGCAGACTGACCTCCTGGAGAATGACGTCATTATGGTTTACCCGTGCCGACTCGACCGGGGCAAAAACTGTGAGTACAACGTCCGCCTGGCGGGAGCTATGAAGCAGATCGGGCTTACCGCTCATCTGATTTTCGTCGACTTCCACTCCACCGGTGGTGATAAAGTCACCTACCGCGAGGAACTCAAGCAGCTTGCCCGGGAATTGGGGATAGAATACAAGGTGACGTTCATGAGCGAAGTGGACGAGTCTCTCCAGCTTGAGAGCCCCAAGAAGATCGTCGCTGACCTCTACCGGCTGTCCAACGTCATGCTCATGCCCTCCAAGTCGGAGACGTACTCTCTGGTGGCCCAGGAAGCCCTAGCCGACGGTGCTCTGCTCATCCTTAATCACGACTTCGCTCCCTTCCGGCAGGTGTATGGCGACAATGCCATTTACCGGCAGGTCGGCGGGGCCAATATCAGCTTCGACGGGCAGGACGGTGAAATCACCACCAACTTCTCCGACATCGACGAATACATGCGGGGCATGGCTCACAACGTGAATTATTACCTGAAACACGACAAAGTGCTCAAGGGCAAGACCTGGGTGCGGCAGGAGCGGAACCCCGACTACATCTTCCGCAATTACCTGGAACCCCTGCTTTATCGTCAGAGGGAGCAGTAATGAAGCCCGAGGTGAACACATTCTCAATCGTCATTCCCTGCTACTCCGGGGAGATCAATACTGACGCCCACGACCGTTCCAAGACCGTGCAGCGTGCCATTAAATCGGTGATGAATCAGCAGTACCCGCACTGGGAGCTGATTATCGTCAACGACGGGGCGGCCGACAATACCCCCAAGATTCTCGATAAAATCGCTGAGGAGTGGAATAGCCGTCAGGGTTGGGAGCAAATCAAAATCATCCACCAGGCCAACCAGGGCAGAGTAATTGCCCGTAATAACGGCATGGACGCGGCTCGGTTTGACTGGTTGTGCTGGCTGGATTCCGACGATGAATATTCCACCCATTATCTGCGAGAATTGGATCAAGCAATAAAGGATTTCCCTGAGTTCAAAATATTTAACTTCGGCTCGTTGGTGTACTTCTCGGATCACAATTCACGTGTCCGCCCAGTCTTCCAACCGGCTCAGGAGGGAGACGGTCATGAGTGGTTTAGAGCGGGACACATCGGAGCTGGTAGCTTCATTTTTAAGCGAGAATTATGGCTTAGTGACCAAGGAAACTATCGAATACCTGACACAGTTAATCCGTATCAGTTTGCGGCCGATTCAAAATTCCCCATGCGATTCCCGGCCGATCAGCCGGACATCGACGTCCCCGAAGGAGCTTTCCAAGACGGCGTCTACCGTCACGGACTCTCCCTTGGCAACCCCTGGGGGGATGACTTTCTCCAATTTTACCGGCTTACTCGGAACAATTATTCCAAGCCCCTCGATGTAATTCTTTACATCCAATACGCCCGCTCTTATGAAGGTGTCTACGATCATTTTGGTGAGATCTACGACCCCCGTGATTTTGAATTACCAAAGGAGGTGAGTGATGTTCCGGAAGAAAATTAAGCGAGTCCTCGTGATCGGTCACAGAGGGTTTATCGGTTCGCACGTGATGGAGGCTCCGGAGTTTGCCGATACCGATTCCGACCACGTTCAATTTAATGTGCAGGGCATGGACATTAAAGACGGGCCACTGAGCGACGTGCAGAGCGATACTTGGACTGAGGGTGAGTACGACTTCATTATTTTCTTGGCCTGCGACTTCCGCGAAAGCATGGAAGGCTACGTCGAGAATGCCCGGATGATCGCCCAGGTCGGGCGGTACATGGAGGCCCACCAGCACACCCACCTGATTTACACGTCTTCGGCGGCAGTCTACCCGATGGACTACGCCTCTATGAAGGAAGAAAACGTCCATCCCCAGGGAGCCCCCTCGCACTACGGGCAGGGCAAACTTCTGGGCGAAATGGGTCTGAGAGCCTCCAGCAAGCGAGTGACGATCTTCCGGCTGGCTAACGTCTTCGGCCCACGCGGACGCGGGGTAGTCGACCTGATTAAAAGCGGTGAGCGGACGATTTACGGTACGGGTATGCAGGTACGCGACTTCATCCACGTTGGTGACGTCGTACGGGCGATTGTCGCGGCGGTCTTGGCCCCGAAGCGGTGGCGGGGAACCTTCAACGTCTCCACCGGCCACGGTCACACCGTCCTGAGTATTTACAAGGAGTTTGGTAAGAAATCGCCAATCTTCAAGAAAGCCCTCCCCGGCGACCGCAAATTCTCGGTTTTGGACAACACCAAATTCATGGAGAATATCCGATGAAAGAGCTCAAGCTCAACGGGCCGACCTTCCCGGTCGACATCGTAATGGTGACGTGGAACCGTCCCAAGATTACCGCTCTGGCAATCAAAACGATTTACGATAATACCAAGCGGCAGAATTATCGTTTGATCGTCATTGATAATGGCTCTCCCAAGGAAATGCAGGGTAGCCTCGAGGTGTTACGAGATAACGGGTACATCGACGAACTCGTACTCAACGACGAAAACACAGGCCTGGAACCGGCTCGAAATCAGGGGTTGGCCCTGGTGAAGTCCGAATATTTCATTTGTGCCGATAATGACTGCCTACCTCCGAAAATGCAGGTTATTCCCCGCTCGCTGGCTGGCGTCCCTCCGATGACGGTGGACTGGATCGAGACGATGGTGAAGCTCATGGAGCTCAACCCGGAGTACGCGGCGATTTCTGCTCGTACGCCGATCATGATTGGTACGGGGAATATCTTTGAGGAAGCCGACAAGAACGGTGATGAAATCGTCGAGTTCCCCCACCCTGGTGGGTCTCTGCGAATTATGACCGTACCCACGGTTTTGGACGCTGGCGGCTGGCGGAACGACATGCCCGGGCGTGGTTCCGAGGAACGGCACATCTGCGGCAAGCTCCGGGAAATGGGGTGGAAGACGGGATTTGCGACCCACGTCGTGACCCTCCACTTATTTGGCGACCCCGACACCGACAACTGGGGCTACCCGAAGGACTGGAAGCCCGAAGACTCCGGCCACTCGCCGGGCGTCTGGCACCCAATTTTCGCCTCCGGTGACGACCCCGAAGCCGTAGCGGAGTACACGACATGAGCAAAGTCGAATCAGCAAAAGACCTTCTGAGAATTCAGGGGTATAGCGGGAATTGGGACTACAACGAATATATGTTCGGGATGTACAACGGCATGGAAGTGGTTCTGGCCGTAATCGAGGATCGTGAACCTGAGTTTAAGGCTCGACCTAAGAAATTCCGTTGCGAGGACATCGATGAGAAGAAGCAACGCGAGACTTTGGTTAGCAGGTTTCACCGAGCTTGGAACAAGAAAAAATGAAACTCCTAAGCGTCATCATTCCGAAGTCGAATGACTCGCGATTCCAGGAGGCTTGCAAAGCCGAGCTCAAAGGCCTGGACTACGAGATCATTTCGACGGTGAGCTGGAAGGATGGGCTCAAGCACGCCACTGGGGAGTACGTGTGTTTCATGGATGATACGGCTCAACTGAGCGAGGGGTATTTCTGGGAGAACCTCCGCATATTCACCTCCCAGCCGTCCTTCCGCAAGTTGGCGGTGGTAGGTTCGGCGGTGCGAGATCTCGACCACGACGTGAAGGTTTACGGCTACATTCTCTCTCTGAGTGGATCTAAGCCGAAGATTTTCCCCTCACACCTGCCCTCGAGCTCCCAGCCCTATACCGTCCAGATTGCCTACATCCCCGGGGCGATCATTCGCCGCTCAGTCCTGGAGGACGAGAAGTTTGGCCGGGATATGGTGGCGGACTCGATCCGGCTGAGTTTGCGGTTGTGGTCGGAAGGCTCACGGCTCTACCTGAACCCCTACACGACGTATTACGACAACTCAGGCCGCAAGATCCAGTACCCGTTTGAATTCAAGGGCCAGTTGCCCGACAACACCAACCAGCTCATTTCGATGTTCCGGCGGGAAATGGTGGGATGAGTGTTCCAAAGCAGTACCTTAAACCGGATTCCTGGCCGCATATTTTCACTCCCAAACTGGACGCGAATAAGCAGCCGACCGAGAAACCGTTTATGGATCCCCAGCGAGGGCCGCAACTCGCCAAGCTCTACCACTGTATGCACTGTCAAATGCTCTGGTGGCAGAACCAAGAACTCCGGCCCACCGGAGCCTGCCCCAAGCGAATCGACATGATAGAACAACGAAGATTGAGAGGAATGATATGAGCGAAGCAGAAGACAATTATTGGGACGATATAATGGGAACCGACGAGGGAGCGGCCAACTATATGGACTCCTACGGTGAAGGCCCGGGGTGTGCCACGCGGAAGACCCTATTTAGTTTCGTCAACGACGGTGAGTCCGTCCTGGACGTGGGAGCGGGGCCGGGTTGGAATCTCGACCACCTGCTCGAGTATGGCCCGGAAATCTCCCGCTACAAGGGGACGGATTATTCCCGCCGGTTTGTGAAGGTCGTCAACGAGCGGATGGCGAAACTCAAGCAGACCCACGGCCAGAATCTATTCCCCGGCGGTGCGGAGTATGTGATGGGCGACGTGCGTAAGCTGGATGAGGCGGATGAGTCGTTCGACGTCGTGGTGCTCCAGGACGTGCTCGAGCATACCAACGGCTATGAAGCGGCGATTCTCGACGCTCTCCGGGTTGCCAAAAAGCGGGTACTCATCAGCTTTTGGAAGGCGTCATTCCAGGACGGCAACGAGTCGGAAAACCAGATCAACGATGACGGCAAAGACGGTTACGGGGCCACCTACAACCGGTCTGATTTCGAGATCTTCCTCAATAATCTCGCTGTTTGGGGGGTCGACTGGACGACGACCACGACCGGGCCAGAGGCGAATCGCTGGCACAGATTCTATATCTTGCAGAAGGGAGCAAAGTAATGTTGGAGAAAGTACCCGCAACCGAAGCCAAGCGGATTTACGAGAAGGACGAGACGGCCAAACGAGTGCCGAACCATCTGGTGATTGGAGCTGGCGAAATCGGCAAATCGCTCTATGAAGTCTTAAACCGCTACGTGAAGGTCTACATCCGGGACATCGAGGATGACGGCCGTACCGACATCGACGTGCTTCACGTCACGATTCCCTACTCGGAGAAATTCGTCTCCATCGTCCAGGCCTACCGGGAGCAGTATGGGGCGAAGCTCACCATCATCTATTCGACTGTTCCGATTGGCACGACTGCCCTGGTGGGTGATGATGTGGTTCACTCGCCCGTGGAGGGTCGCCACCCGCACTTAGCAGAGTCAATCCTCATGTTCCCCCGGTGGGTGGCTTCCAAGGACGCTGACAGCCTTAAAATGGCCTCCGACCTCTGGATCGGGATTGTCGGCTTTGTTCGGACGATGGAAGACCCCCGGTTTACTGAATGGCTGAAAATGCGGTCAACCTCCAAATACGGGGTGAACCTCGTCTGGGCTGATTACGAGAAGGAAGTCTCGATGACCCTGGGAATGGATTTCAAGGCCAACAAAGATTTCGACCTCGACTACAACCAGCTCTACCGCAAACTCAAATTGCCCCAGTTTCAAAGGTACATCCTCGACCCACCGAACGGTGAGATTGGCGGCCACTGCGTGACTCAGAATGCCGAGTTGCTCGATAAGCAATACCCGAACCCAATCCTCAAGATGATTATGAAATTTAAGAAGAAAGGTTAACGCCATGTTTACGTTCATTACCCTCATTTTCATTACCAACTTCAACTTCCAGGTGGCACTCAGCCACGGCGGATCCGCGACCAACACCAACCACACTACGACCGTCGTGAAGGTGGTGAAGTGATGAAATGTCGTTTCTGCCCCACTAGGGGGAAGCATTTCGAGAATAAGGTTTGCTCTCATTGTGCGACTCAGGGTTTGACCAAGATGGGCCAGACCCACCGCACGGAGAAGCGGTATTTCAGCGACCGGGCTATGGCCTACGAATTCGTGGGTATGCTCCGGGAAGCCAATATCCTGGTGATTGGCGACGTTCATCAGGGCATGGAATTGTTCAGTATCCCCTTGGGTAAAGGCCGGGTTCACAAGTTCAAAATGCCAACCCACCGGGTGAAGTACCTGATTTACGCCGAGCAGGAACCGGCTGTGGCCGACATCAACAACCGCATGAAGCGGATGATTAAACGCTACGAGGACGACCAAAAGAAGCGAGCCAAGAAGGTCGCCGTTCCCCAGCTCCAGGAGGCAGCAGCATGATAGTAGATTTTGACGATTTCGGAGCCAACCATGTGCTCTCAAATACCACTCGCACGCGGGACTGCCGGGATGAGCTGGACAAGCTCCACTACGCCCAACCGAACCTAAAAGTGACCCTGTTTGCGGTTCCGGCTGAAATGACCCAGGAGCTTCTCGACTGGTGTGAGGCGAATAAGTCCTGGATCGAACTTGGGGTTCATGGGTTCTACCACGCCTCCAATTACGAGTGCGAAAAACTCACCGCCGAAGAATTTAACGAGCTCATCGAGAAGTTCAAGCCCATGCTTGATAAATACTTTGTGAAGCTATTCAAGGCTCCCGGTTGGCAAATCTCCGACGGAGCATTTACGTGGCTTGCCGAAAATGGTTGGATGGTCGCTGACCAGGACTACAATACCCACCGTCGCCCGGAGATAATCCCGGCCTACATCAACCGGGATGGGGTGTTTTTCGCTCACAAGGCCGACCCAAATCAGGACTGGACGCAAGAAGAAGCCTGGCACGGCCACGTCTGGGATTGCTGCGGCAACGGGATCCAGGAGACATTTGATCACGTTAAGGCTCTGGTTGAGCGTACCGAAGAATTTAAGTTTGTAACGGAGGTTTTGTAATGGCTGGACACTTCGGGGGCAACCCCTACGCTTGGAACGGCGGCACGAATGCTCCGCACATCAGCCGGTATTTCCTAGCTCGCGGTTGGGTCATGCCCGGTGAGACGGTGTTGGACGCGGCTTGTGCCACGGGCTACGGCTCGCACATCCTCGGCCTCGATGAGACCGTAAAAGTCCTGGGCCGGGAAGTAGACGAGGGCTGCATTTCTGACGCTCACGGTCGTTGGTCGAGCCCCAATATCGACTTCAAAGTCATGGATTTGGATAAAGAGGAGTGGCCGGATGTTGATGTTTCAGTTCATATTGAGACTCTTGAGCACGTACAGGATCTTACTCACGCTCTGGAGCAGATTACTAAGCACGTTCGCCGAGCGGTGATCGTCACCGTCCCCCTGGGCGGCACGAGCCACACCTACACCGAGGAGGAAAAAGCCAAGCCTGCCGGTGAGAATAACGACTTCAACAACTTTGACCACGTCGAGAAAATGTTTAATGAGTACGGCTGGAAAGTCCATACCAGCTTCCAGTTTGGGTACTCTGGGTTTTTCGTTTTCTACAAGGTAGCCCCGACTATGCCAGAGGGTTACGACGAGAACGGCTATCCGTCGGGTTGGGTGCAGCCATGAAGGTCACGGTAATCATTCCCACCCACTCCAAAACCGAGGCCTACCTGCGAAAGACGATGGAATCGCTCAGAGCGGCGAAAGTCTCCCAGCACTGGGACATCATCGTCGTTTCCAACGGCGGCCCCTGGTATCCCCTGAACGACCTCCAGGCCACTCGGCGGCTCCACATCACCGAGCAGGGCCAATGTATTGCCGTCAATTACGGGGCTCAGATGGTCTCCGCCGATACCACGCACATCATGGTGACGAATGACGATATGTATTACGCACCGAATTGGGGTGACAACTTAATTGAACCGGATGACCAGAATAAACTCATGGTCGATTATCGGGTGTTCTCGCCCAATTTGATTGAGCCGGTGGAAATTGGTTCTGCCCCGCCATTTCTCAAGCTGGACGGCGGGACGGATCTTGAGACGTTTAGGCAGGAGTTTGTCGATAAATTTGTCCAGGACAATGTAGACCCCAGACGTGGAACTCAGGAGGGCGACGAAGACACTACCGGCTTCAATCTGCCGTTCTTCTGCGACGTCGAGGTGTGGCGGACGATTGGCGGCTACGACGCGGCTTACGATCCGTGGGGTTCCAACTCCGACACCGACCTCCAAACGCTATTCGAGATTGCCGGGATCCAACCCATGCGATTACGCGACGTCTTGGTGTACCACTTCGGTTCCAAGTCTGAGTCATTCACGCCTGAGAAGCAGGGTTTTTGGCAGAAGAATTGGGATTACTACACCAATAAATTCGGTTTCAACCGGGACATGGAGCCCAAGGCTGATACCTGGATGGCGAAGGGCATGGTCATACCGGCTCTCCTGAAATTTCACCCGAAGTGGGAAGGAAAGTACCGTGACTGATCGAGAGGCCGCACGCCAAAAAGCTCGGGTCAAGAAATACCTCGATAAGTGGTATGAGGCTGGTTTTGGCTGGTGGCGAATCACCTACGTTTGGGATCGGAGCTACAATACCGGCAACGATGAGGTGGCGGCCGAGTGTAGTGCTCACTGGCAGTATCGAACGGCTCAGATTACGTTCTTCCTGCCGGTGATCCAGGAAACCAAAGATGAGGATGAGCTCGAGCGGATTGTCGTTCACGAGCTCTGCCACGTCCTGATTGCTTCGACTCAGAATTTTGAGACTAGCGACCTGCGGGAAATGACCGAGTATGCGACCGAGAACGTGACTAAAGCCCTCATGTGGGCGGCAAAAAACATTAAGGAGGCTAAATGAAACGGGTATTACTAACGGGTGCTGGTGGCAGTATTGGGGTTCACTTTATTGCTCACATCCTGCACAACACCGATTGGGAGATTGTGGTCACGGACAGTTTTCGGCATAAGGGCGAGTTTGACCGCATTACCAGGGTGTGCCGGAATCACCCGGAGTGGCCGGGCCGGATCCAGACCATCATCCACGACCTCGTAGCCCCCTTCACGCCCCGGGAGATCGACGAGATTGGACACGTCGACTACGTCATTAACCTGGCGTCTCTGAGCGACGTACAGGGCTCTATCGACGACCCCGTGCCGTTCGCTCTCAACAACACCGCTTTGGTACTGAACATGCTCGAGTACGCTCGAGTCGCCAAGCCGGAAGCTTTCATCCAGTTCTCCACGGACGAGGTGTACGGAGCGGCGGCGATTGACCAGGCTCACCCGGAATGGGCCACCATCATGCCCTCGAACGTCTACGCGGCTTCCAAGGCAGCTCAGGAGGCCTACGCGATTGCTTACTGGCGGTCGTATGGTGTACCGGTGATCATCACCAACACCATGAATAATTTTGGTGAAATGCAGCAGCCGAATAAATACCCGGTGAAGATCCAGAAGGCGGTTGAAAATGATGAGGTGGTGCAGGTTCACTCGACGGCTACCGGGGAGGTCGGCACTCGCTTTTACCTGCACTCTCGCAACGCGGCGGACGCCATTTTGTTCATCCTCCAGAATAAGAAGCCAACCCTCCATGAAGCCGGACACGTTGATCGGCCAGACCGCTACAACGTAGTAGGCGACCGTCAGGTAAGTAATCTGGAGCTGGCCCAAGTAATCGCCAAGCTCATGGGTAAAGAGTTGAATTACAAACTGGTTAATTTCCATGATTCCAACCCCGGGCATGATTCGCACTACGGCTTGGATGGGGCAAAGCTTCGAGAGTTGGGCTGGCAGCCACCGTTAGACTTCGAGAAAAGCCTGAAAAATACAATTGAATGGCAGCAACGGAACTCGGGGTGGATCCGATGAGGGCGTTAATCACCGGAGTCACCGGACAGGATGGGTCGTATTTGGCCGAGTTCTTGCTCGAGAAGGGGTACGAAGTCTTCGGTATTGTGCGACGTACGGCCGGAAATGATTTGGGGCATGTTCGAGACCTGAATCATGAAAAATTCCACATTATTTACGCTGATCTGACCGACCAAGGCTCATTGAACCGGGCTGTGCTTGAGGCTGTGCCTGATGAGGTCTATAACCTGGGGGCTCAGAGCTTTGTGGGCGGGTCATGGAATTACCCCGTAAGTACTGCCGACATAACTGGACTAGGCAGTTTGAGGCTACTTGAGGCTTTGCGGCAAGTAAATCCAAAAGCTCGATATTATCAGGCGTCGTCTTCCGAGATGTTTGGGAATCAGACTGGGTTGTTGGACGAAAATACTCCATTCAAACCTCGCTCTCCTTACGGGTTTGCCAAAGTCCTCGCTCACCAGGCGGCAGTTAATTACCGTGAATCGTACGGCATGTTCACCGCGTGTGGGATCCTGTTTAATCATGAATCGCCGCGACGTGGGAACGAGTTTGTTACTAAGAAAATCATCAATCAAGCGAAAGAAATTCGCCTCGGCACTCGAGAGTACTACTCGCTTGGATCCCTCGAACCCCGTAGGGATTGGGGCTTTGCCAAGGAGTATGTCGAGGCCATGTGGGTCATGCTGCAACAGGACGAGGGCGACGACTACGTCATAGCTACTGGAGTTTCGCACTCCATTGGAGAATTTGTTGGAATATTGAACAAGATGTACGGCATAGAAGCGGAAGTCCAGATTGACCCGGCGTTCAAACGCCCGGCGGAAATCCTCGACCTACGGGGGAATGGGCGGAAGGCCTACCAAAAACTAGGCTGGAAACCGGAAGTGAGCCTGGCTGAATTGATAAAAATAATGATGGAGAACGACCGATGAAAATTATGATGATTGGTAATTTTGGTACGAGCTGGGATGGCTCAATTTGCGACGAGGCCAATATCTCGTCTGCCCTCATGAGCTTGGGGCATGAGCTTTGGAATATTCAGCGTGAGGACACTCAGAATGCCGACTGGGAGAAATTCCGCAACCCGCACATGGAGCTCATCATAATCGCTCAGTGGGCCAATTATCCGGCCGAGCTGGTCGAGAATCTCAAGCGGGTCTGCCCCGACGCCACCGTGGTGTACTGGGCGTTCGATTACCAGTGGCACGATCAGGGAGCCTGGCACTTCACCCTGGCTCAGAAGGCCGATCTATTCCTCTCCAAAGAGCTGGCCCACCGGGAAGCGTATCTGGAGAAGGGTGCGAATTTCCACTGGCTACCCCAGGACTTTGCCCCTCAGTTCCTAGCTGACGAGCCCGTCCCCCAGGTCGAGCAGGACATAGACGTCCTCTTTACCGGCTCCCACCTGACGATTGCCCGGGAACGCTTTGCTCTCCTAGAAGCGGTCGACAAGCGATTCAATCTGGTGATTCACTCCGTAACCCCCGACCAATTCAAGTCTGACGGCTACAAAGACGTCCGAGGGCCGGTGATGGACACTGAACTCCGGAAGCTCATCCCCCGGGCCAAGGTTCACCTCTCCGTCGATATATTCCAGTCTGAGGGCTACTGGAGCGACCGCAACGCTCAAATCATGGCTCTGGGTGGACTGGTGCTGTTTAAGTACGTCCCGATGGCCGAGCAGACCTTCAAGAATTACGTGGCCTACTACCACACCGTTGAGCAAGCCCTGGAGCAGATCCAGTGGTATCTCTCCCAGGATTCGGAGCGGAAGTTTATGGCCGAGCGGGGTATGAAGTTCGCCCGGGAAAACCTGATGGTGCGTAACCGAGTAATGGATATGCTCGAACTCGTGAAGGAGCACCGAGCGTGAAGATAGCACTATTCGATCCATACCTGCCAAAATTCACCCAGGACATCATCGACTCGTTCCGGGCTATGGGACATGAGGTCAAAACCGACCGCTACTACGACCCCAAGCTGGTGGAGTGGGCCGATATAGTTTGGTTTGATACTTGTGACAACAATCTCAAATCAGCCATGTACCCGGACAAGAACGACCCTACGCAAGAGGGTTGGGACTTGCACGACATGGATCTCACCGGAAAGCGAATTATCGTTCGCATAATCGACATCGAAGTTTGGGTGGGCCACAACATGAACGTGGATTGGAGTCTGATTACGGACGTGATTTACATCGCTCCGCATATCATGGAGCTGGTAAAAAACTCTCCCAACTGGAAACCGGAATACGACGAGAAATGCCACTGGATACCGTGCGGGGTGAACCTGGAGAAATTTACCTACCAAGACCGGGAGCCCGGATTCAACATCGGAGTGGTCTCGGAAATCTGGGAATCCAAGGGGGCTGATCTATTCCTCCAGGTAATGATGAAGCTCAAGCAGATTGACGAGCGGTACAACATTAAGTGGGTCGGGAAAATGCAGTGCTATCAATGGGACTGGTATTACATCCAGGATTTCATTAAGCGAAATGAGCTCAAGATTGAGTTTGTCGACCACGTCGAATCCATCGACGAGTTCCTCGAGGACAAGAATTACCTCCTGCACTGCTCGCTTAAAGAGGGCTTCTCCTACGCCACGGCCGAGGCTATGGCAAAAGGAATCAAGCCGGTCACGCACCACTTCTATGGAGCCGAGCACCTCTGGCCGGGTATGACCTGGGCGACTGTTGATGAGGCGGTAGAGATGATTACTTCGACAAAGTATTTCTCGCCTGACTACCGCTATTACCTGATAAATAGAGGCTACACCGTGCCGGGAATGATGGAAAAAATAATGGAGGTTCTCAATGCAAAACACGTTCATAATCCCGGTAATTAGGCCCGACATGATCGCTCGGTGTCTCGAGACGCTCTACCGCTACACTCCGCCCAACTTTTACGTCATGGTGATCGACCAGACTGTCGAAGGCTTACCGGCCGAGCAACTCCGGGCTCAGTATAAAAACCTCACGATTATCCGCACTCCCCGAACGGAGAACCACCACGCCGGGAACCTGGGTTTCGCCAAGGCTACCAACTTCGGTATCAAATTAGTCGAGACCCCGTATTTCACGATGTGCAACGACGACGTGGAGTTCGTAGACCGCCGGTGGTGGTGGGGAGTCCTGGAGGCCTTCGAGAAGACCACCAACGCCACTCCAGACCGCCCCTGCATGATGGTGAACCCTGGGAGCTTCAAACTGCCAGACTGGAGCGTTGGACGGCCCAAGGGGGATGATTTCTACATCCTGCCCTACAAGCCCAAATACACCACCGAGGAATATGACCACCTCGTAAACGACGACCACTACATCAACGAGCACCTCACGCTCAAGCCGGGCTCGGTAATCGACGGGGTGACGATGTATTGTTCGGTCTTTGATACGGCCAAATTCCTCGAAGTGGGTATGCTCGACGAACACTTCTACCCCGGAGGCGGCGAGGATTATGACTATAACTGCCGGGCGAATATGTTTGGATACCGGTGCGTTGGCACTACGATGTCGTGGGTCTTCCATCACTGGAGCTCCACGTTAAACATGCTCGATACTGAGAAAATCAAAGCCACCGTCGACGATCACCTTCGCTGGAACAACAACAACGAGAAGTGGGGTGAGGGATTTGACGTTTGGGGAGTCAAGGAAAAAGGCAAAGAAGCGATCCCGCCCTCCAAGATAGTAGCGTTATGATTGCCCTCTGACGGTTGCGGATACCTCTCGTGCTCCAGAATAATGATGGGTAGGAGAGTACTATGGCTCAGGTCGTAATAGATTATCCCGTAGTCGGCTCATTTACGTGGGTCGCCCCAACTGACGTTACTAGCGTCCAGGTGGAGCTTTGGGGTGGCGGTGGAACCGGTGGCCCGGCCACTGGTACGGCCTCGGGTGCGGGTGGTGGAGCCGGTGGTCAGTACATCAAAAAGCAGGTCACTATCTCGGGCGGAAGCTCGAATACGATTGTGGTGGGTGCGGTCACGACCTCCCAGGTCGCCACGGTTACAAACGGTACAGATTCAACCTTCAACACGACCGACGCCGTAGCCAAGGGTGGAGCGGGTGGAGCGAACGCCACGGGAGCCACGGGAGCGGGTGGAGCCGGGTCAACTACCGGCGGTGTCGGCGACGAGGTTCAGGCCGGTGGTACGGGGGCCACGGGTGTTTCGTCGACCCAATCGGGTGGTGGTGGAGCGGCCGGATTTTCCGGAAGTACGGGGGCCGCCGGTTCAGGAGCTACGGGAGCGACGGGAACCGCTCCGGGTACGAACGGTGGAAATGGCGTCACCGTAGCCAACACTCGCAACACTGGCGGTATCGGAGCCGGTGGTTCGGGTGGTCTCTCAAGCTCAGGAACCGACCGACGCGGTGGTGATGGTGGACAGGGCTACGCTAGAATCACTTTCACCACGGCCGAGGTCTACGCCGTCAACCTGAACTCCAAGGGTCTTGCCAGTGTCACCTCGATACCTTCGGCCTCGGTATCTCCAGTCGCCGGGGCTCTGATCGTCGTCACGGTCAACCAACGCACAAGCATTTCGACCAATCCAACCCTTCCGACATTATCCGGGCTAGGTTTGACGTGGACTCAGGTAAGCCCGTCGGTCACGCACGACACCAGTGGTGTATCCCGAAAGCGGATGACGACGTGGTACGCCTACGCCTCGAGTGCTCCGACCCCAGGGGCGATTACGGCCGACTTTGCAGGCCAAACTTCTACCGATACAGGTATTATTGTCGACCAGATTTACAACGCCGACTCTACGACCCCGGTGGTTCAGACGGCCACGGCATTTGATGACACGATCACGGTTGCCACCTTAACCGTGACCCTAGCCGCCTTTGGATCGAGCGACAACGGGACGTACGGCGTCTTCGGCGACGGCTCTCAGGTAGGAAACACTGTCGGAACGGGCTTCAACCGCTTAGGTGATGTCACTGCAACCTCCGGGAACCAGCTCACGAGTGAGTGGAAAACCACCAACGACACCTCGGTCGACATGACCTTCACCCAGAACGAAGAAATCGCTGGGGTAGCCCTCGAGATTAAGCGATCCTCCGCCGCGACTACGACGTCCACGTCATCTTCTACTTCCTCGTCGACCTCAACGAGCTCCACCTCGTCATCAACCTCCACCACCGTGTCGACTTCCACCTCGATCTCGACATCATCGACTTCAACCTCAATCTCTACTAGCTCGACATCCACCAGTCGTTCAACTTCGAGTTCCACATCCATTTCCACCTCCACTACGTTTTCGACCAGTACTAGCACGTCCACAAGCTCAACATCAACCTCTATTTCGACCAGTTCCACGTCGACTTCACAATCCACATCCACGTCACAATCGACTTCGACTTCCATATCGACAAGCTCAACATCGACCTCCC
>JBBAQX010000035.1:0-47539 GCA_040400085.1 Lysinibacter sp.
CAGCAGGCGGTGTGTTTCCTCCCTCGGGAAGCACACCGCCTGCTTTGTTATATCAACAGAAAGAGGGGGTTGTAATTTGTGATGAGAGCAATAAGCTTTGTGTAGGTAGTAAATAAGCTAAGGGCGGCTGTGAGATGAGTAAGCATTTTTCAGGCAGATCTCTAGTTGAAATGCTCTCAGGCCGGTCGAATCTCTCTAAGGGCGAGTCGCGTTCGCGTTCCTCTTTGTTTAAGGTTGTTACCGGTATCGCTATCTTTAGTATTTTTGCAACTGTGCTTACGGTTGTCACGACTGAGCAACCCGCTGAGGCGATACCGCCATTCCCCATCAACGATACTGGGTCCGGAACTGCAGGTGGTCTGAACCCGAATTGGCAACGCGTGTTGACCGGAACGGGTAACACTGGCGGGCAGTACACAAGTGATGGCTGGACTCGGCTCACTAATTCAGGGCTAAATCAATCGACTAATCTGCTCAACTCCGCGGCATTCCCCTCAAGCACGGGTATTCAGGTTGAATTTGACTATCGCATGGCCGGTGGGCAGACGTTTGGCGGGCAAACGGGTGACGGAATGTCCATGTACCTTGTGAACGGTGTAGCTGGCGTCAGCGCTGGTGCTCTAGGCAGTGGACTTGCATACTCAGGTAACGCGAATGGATGCGGTGTTCAGCAAGGCTATCTGGGGGTTGGGTTGGATGTCTTTGGGGCCTTTTCCACCCCCTCAAGTTTCGCATCGGGCGGTCCAGGATCTCGACCCGAGGCGATTAGTGTTCGAGGGTCGGGAACAAGCCCGTGTACTGCAAATCAGGTTTCGAACTTTCCGTGGGTTTCGGGTGCAAATGTTGCGGGACTCTGGACCGGAGTAAATGGGAATACGCAGGACCCCGCGCTTCTAGCGAATTCATTATTTCGCCGTGTTCGGGTCACCGTTGTACCAAATGCAGGAAATGTCCAGGTTACTGTGGCTCTGACCGCCGCGACTCTCAAAACCATGGCGCCTGGAGCGTTCGCCCAGGTTCTCACAACCAACCTCACGGGTGTGGCCGGCCAAGTCGCACTCCCGTCCACGCTTCGCCTTGGGTTCGGGGCAGGTGTTGGAGGCGCAACAAATTTTCAAGACATCAGAAACATCAGCGTTCGCGCACTTACTGATCTCTCGGTGGCGCAGGTTCGGACCACCGCGCCCGCTCATGCTGGTGTCGCTTCTGGGTCTTTCTTGCCCGGTGACCAAGTTACATTTACGGGTACGTCGCGGAACCTCGGGCCGAGCACGATTGGGAACGCTCCAACTGGCGTTGCCCGCTACTTCCAAGACCTGTCTGCATTGCCTCTCAGTAACGTCACTTGGACCTGTGTCGCCGCAGGCGGGGCAGCCTGCGTGAACGCAAGCGGCAGCGGTTCAACTATTTCAGCCAACTGGACGGGTCCTTTGGGATCCTCGGTTGTTGTGACGGCAACAGGAACAATCACGGCCGCGCGGGGTAACTTCACCGCACAAAGCCGAATACCGACGAACTTTACGAACAATACTGTTGGGGCAAACGGCTCAACGATTCAAGTAAACGGCGGTGCTATTGATACCAATACAGTAAATAACACCGCATCCACTGTTTTTACTGTTGCAACGCCCCTATTGAGTCAGACGAAAACTGTTACGCCCACTAGCGTGGGTGTCGGTCAACCCGTGACCTATACGGTAAATGTTACAAATACAGGCACCGGTCCCGGTACTGCAACCTTCTCAGATAGTGCTCCTGTAACCGTTACCCCTACTGCCGCAAACTGTGTCGGGGCAGGTGGTGCGACATGTAATGCCACGCTTGCCGGCCGCGTTACCACCGGATCGATGACCATTCCGGCGGGCGGGTCGGTAGCCTATACTATCCAGGCGGTCGGAGCCTCAGCTGGATCTGCCCAGAACTCGGCTACCGTCACCGTCACTACCCCGGGGTGCACCGCTGTCTGTGGGGGTGGGGTCGCTACATCCCCGCCAGCCACTGTGCAACCAGTCTCGCTCGAGCTGGTAAAAACTGCGTCTGTCGGGGGGCTTCCCGCCGATAACGTCACTATTGGAGATCCTGTTACGTACCAATTCGCAGTGACCAACACCGGTGGCGTGGCCGTTGGATCTCTCCAAATTGAAGAAATAGCGTTCACCGGTACCGGTGTAATGCCAGTAATTTCCTGTCCTGTAACGACACTGGCACCCCTCGCAAGCACGGTATGTTCGACAACTGTTCCCTACATCATTACCACAGAAGACGTTGTGGCTGGAACTATCACGAACGAGGCGCGTGCTCGTGCTAGCATAAGCAACCGTGTTGAGCCGGTCTTATCACCAAATTCGACGGCAGTTGTTACCGCCTTGCTCTCACCCTCAATCGAAGTGGTAAAAGCGAGTGATTCCGGTCCGGTGTCCGCGGCAGGTGACGTCATCAATTATGTCTTCACCGTCACAAATAACGGGAATGTTCCTCTGACGGATGTCGCGATAAACGAAAAAAGCTTCAGTGGCTCAGGAGCAGCTCCGGCAATAGACTGTGGCCCGGCCGCGGCGCTGATACAGCCGTTAGAAACTATTACGTGCACTGCTACATACACGGTTACGCAAGCTGATATCAACGCGGGAGTCATATCGAATACTGTGGTTGCGTCAAGCACTGCGCCCGACTTGTCATCGGTCACTTCTGACGATGCAAGTTATAGCATTGTCCCGCTGTCAAACCCGGAACTGAGTCTCACGAAATCGGTGCAACCTCTTGTAGTTAGCGACCCGGGTGAGATCGCTGATTACACAGTTATTGCTAGCAACACGGGAAACGTGACGCTTACCGAAGTCGCCGTCGCTGAGATGATCTTCACCGGATCTGGGCCGAGCCCTTCGCTGTCTTGCTCACCAGCTACGACAACACTTGAACCTGGGGAAACTCTAACGTGTAGCGCTCAGCATGAGACGACCCAGGCTGATGTTGAAGCAGGAGGGTTTACAAATACGGCTCAGGCTTCTGCGACAGGGCCGCAGGAGACCCAGATCTCGTCCCCCACAGCCTCGGCCACGGTGATTGTGGCGCAGTCTCCTGGTTTGTCGTTGTCGGGTGTTGCTGATCCTGATTTTGTGTCTGTGGCTGGTGAGTCGGTGGGTGTGACGTTCGTGGCGACGAATGTGGGGAATGTTACTATTTCTGGTTTGAGTGTTGTGGTGGATGCGTTTACGGGTAGTGGTGTGGCTCCGGGTATTACGTGTGCGTCTGTTGCGCCGCTTGCTCCGGGTGTGAGTGTTGAGTGTTCGTTGGATGCGCCGTATGTCGTTACGCAGGCTGATGTTGATGCTGGTGGGTTCAGTGTGATTGCGGATGCTTCGGGGACGACGGTGGCTGGTCCTGTTGCGGCTGTTCCGGTGACGGTTCGGGTTGATGCTGCGACTGCTCCTGAGTTGCAGTTGTCTGCTTCGGTGGTTCCTGCGGGTCCTGGGGCATATACTGCTGGCACTGTGGTGACGGTGAATTATGTTGTTGAGAATACGGGTAACGTGACCGTGAGGGATGTGGAGGTTCTTCGTCGGAGTTTCTCGGGTAGTGGGTCTGTTCCTGTTATTGGGTGTGTGGGGACGGCGCCGTTTGCTTTGGCGCCTGGTGATTCTTTGAGTTGTTCTGCGAGTTATACGTTGACTCAGGTTGATGTTGATGCTGGTGTGTTGGGGGATGTGTCGTATGCGTCGGGGCTGCAGCCTGATGACTCTGCTCTTGTGTCGAATGATGCGACGGTATCGCTTGTGATTACGGCGGATCCGGTGCTTACGGCGGTGGCGTCTGCGGTTCCGTCGAGTGTGAATGCTGCTGGTGACTCGGTGGGGTATTCTGTTGTGGTTTCGAATGAGGGAACAGTGACGCTTGATGGTGTTTCTGTTGTGGTTGATTCGTTCACTGGTGCTGGTGTTCTTCCTGGGGTGTCGTGTCCTGCGGGTATTGCGAGTATGGCTCCGGGTGATTCTGTGACGTGCACTGTGACGTATGTGGTGACGCAGGCAGACATGAATGGGGGAGCTTTTACGTTTGAGGTTCATGCGACTGGTGCTGCGCCTGATAGTTCTGTTGTGAGTTCTACGTCTTCTTCTGTTGTTGTGACGGTGGTTGATGCTCCGGCGCTCACGCTTGATACTCGCTATAGTTTGAGTCCGGCTGGGGTTCAGGGTGCGGGGCAGGTGGTGAATCTTGAGTTTGAGATGACTAATGCGGGGAATTTGACTCTTGCAAATGCGGGGACGTCGATTTCGGTGTTTTCGGGTTCTGCTGCGAGTCCGACGGTGACGTGTCCGGGTGGGGCGAGTTCGTTGGCTCCGGGTGCGTCGGTTGTGTGTGTTGCGAGTTATTCGTTGACGCAGGCGGATGTTGATGCCGGGTTCGTTGATCTGACTGCGGTTGCTGGTGGGGTTGCTCCGTTTGGTGCTGTTACTGCGATTAGTTCTGGGCCGGTGGATACGAGTATCGCAATTCCTCGGACGAGTGAGTTGGGGTTGGTGTTTAGTGTTGATCCGACTCAGGTGGATGCGGCGGGTGATCGGGTGACGTATACGATGACGGTGACGAACACGGGTGTGGTGACGGTTAATGCGGTGTCGATTACGCAAAACGCGTTTACGGGGAGTGGTGTTCCGACGGGTATTAGTTGTCCGGTTGGGGTGGCGTCGTTGGCTCCGGGTGCGTCGGTGACGTGTACTTCGCAGTATGATGCGCTTCAGGCTGATATTGATGCGGGTGGGTTTGTTCGTACGGTTACGGCGACTGGTTCGGCTCCGGGGAGTGGGGTGGTTTCTTCTGAAACCCAAACCACCACGGTGACAAGTAGTGTCACACCATCCCTGTCGCTTGTGAAGTCTGCTGATCCCAGCGACGAGGCAAGTTTTGTGGTTGGGCAGGAACTCACGTTCTATTACGTGGCGAGGAATACCGGTAACGTTACACTGGCTAACATCGATGTTACTGAGCAATCGTTTACAGGGTCGGGGGTGTCCTCTCCGATAACGTGTCCAGCTGGAGCAAGTTCTCTTGCTCCCAAAACTACCGTACGATGCACAAGCACGTACACGTTGACGCAAGCTGATATTGACGCTGACTCAATCGAAAATGTCGCGATTGCTCACGGAGACGCGCCGAGCGGAATAAACGTTACGTCTAATGCATCCTCGATTACCCTACCTGCCCCTCCGCTGCCCGAGTTGAGTCTCGTAAAGTCTGGTACTCGTCTGACGCCTGAAGAGTTTGTTGCAGGCGCTTCAATTACCTATACCTTCGATGTGATTAACGTTGGGAACCTCACGCTTTTCGGTGCCCAAATCGTTGAGACCGAATTCACCGGATCTGACGCGTTATCTGGTGTTACCTGCCCTGCTGAAGCTGCGACATTATTTCCGGGAGAGGGAGTGCAGTGTACCGCCACTTACGCGCTTACGCAGGAGGATGTCGATCGCGGAACACTGAAGAACTCGGCGATTGCGCGGGCAACCACGCCTCGAGTTTCTGATCCTGTCGATTCACCAGAATCTACCTATGCGCTTCCTGTAGATCAGCGTCCAAGCCTTGCTTTGACACAGACGGTAGCGCCTGATGTGGCGACGCGGGCCGGTGATTGGTCTATATTCACCTTTACGCTTACCAATACGGGAAACGTGACGATTTCTGACGCCGCGCTTAGGAATTTTATAGCTCCACTCTTCGCAGTAGATGTAGGCGTTACCTGCACCTTCCCTGTCACTCGTCTTTCTCCCGGGCAAGCGACTTCCTGTTCTGTTCGCCATGATTTCACTCAGGAAGAAATAGACAGGGGGACCTTTGTAAACGCAGTCGCGGCTAGGGGAACCGCGCCAGATGGCTCAAAAGTCTTGACTGAGGTTGCGAGAGCCAAGGTCTCGCTTGAGCCCCTGCCTTACCTTGGCCTCGCGCTGAAGGGAACACCTGCAACCGTGGGTGAAACGGGTGAAGTGATTGATTATGTTGCGACAGTCACCAACTTAGGAACGGTGACGCTAACAACGATCAGCGTTTTGCCTGATAGTTTTACCGGTTCCGGCACCCTCGAATCGTTCAGATGTGATGTTTCGACGTTAGCTCCTGGTGTGTCTACCGATTGCGTAACTAGTTACTCCGTCACGCTCACAGACCTAGAGAGGGCGAGTGCGATAGAGCTTACAGCGTCAGCGAGTGCCGTTTCCGTCGTTGGAGAGGCAACGGTTCTTTCGCCTTCCCAAACCTCTGTTGTGGATGTCACGCCGCCTGCGCCAAGAGAGTTGATGCTCACGGGTGTTCCGAGCGGGAGGGACCTCGCATTGTTCGCGCTTATATTATTTGCGTTAGGGCTCGTGTTGAATACTCAACGCATTTCCCGACGCAAAGCCTTAAGGTGAGTGTTGCGTAGCGGGTAATGGCCTTCATGCCGTCAGGCGTGGCGAAGTCGCTGCCTATGCGCTTAGAGTTCGAGAGTAAATTTTGACTCCATTTCGAGGCTTGTCAGGGGTACTATGAATGTGTTGGCAGAGTTTTCTCGGCCAGCAGGTGTTCCCCTTCGAAGGCGAGAGTGGTGAGCGAGTTATGAGTAATGATCGTCAAGAAATTGCCGGTTTCTCGGCCTGGACGCAGCATAAGACGGCTCAGGTGGAGGCGTTGGCGCAGCGCTCAGCGGTTCCGCTCATGCGGTACGCGTTGGCTCTGATCTTTATCTGGTTCGGGTTTCCCAAACTGTTTTCGGGGGCATCCTCGGCTGAGGATATCGCGGTCAGCACCGTGGATAAGCTCACGTTTGGTCTGGTGTCCGGGGACACTGCGAGGATTATCCTGGCACTCGCCGAAGTCATTTTTGGTATTGCGCTGATAATCGGGCGCTGGATGCCGCTGCTTCTTCTGATGATCCTTGCGCATATGGTCGGTACATTTACCCCGTTTCTATTCTTCCCTGAGCAGCTGTGGAGCTCGCCCGGCGTTCTTACCATCGAGGGGCAGTACATCGTCAAAAACGTTGTCATCATCGCAGGCCTCGTCTTCTTGGCCGGTTGGGGAATGCGAAAGGGGGGTCACGCGGCCGAAGATAGCGGGACACCCCTCGCCTGAATTCTGTCGTGGTTCAGGGACTGATGCGGTGGATCAACTATCGGGTTGATCGGCGATCTAAGTAGAACCCATGGTGTTTTCCCTCAATGAGTGATGCTTCAAGTTTACCAAGCAGACAGCCCTGCTCCCGAGACGGCGGGCTTTTGCTCGACTTTTCGAGGGTAGTTATGTGGATTTTATGGTGCAAACCCTCAATTAGTGCGGAAATATTGCTGCCTGCGGCGGTTTTTGGGCGATCCATCTGCCCGAATGCGAGAGGATGGTCGCATGAGCCTTCCTCGTACCGACACCATTGTTACGTATCCATCCGGCGATCTTGAGGCACGAGCATCCGTTATTGATGTCGAGAGCCGAAGTGACGGAACCGTCGTTGTCCTGCTCGACCGCACTAGCTGTCATCCCGTCGACGCGAAGTGGCCAGACCAGGGAGCTGATCGGGCCTGGCTCCTGTACGGTGAGACGAAGATCACGATCCGGGATGCCGTGGTCGCCGCCACCGACGGATCTGCGCTCTACCTGGGTGACGAGATCCCCGTTTCGCCAGGTACGGAAGGGTGGGCCTTCGTCGTGGCTCACATCATCGATGAGGCGGATGCCCCTTCCGCAGGTGACACCGTGACGGTCGCCGTCGACTCCGCGTATAGAGAGGCGCTATCGAGGTCGCATACTGCGTGTCACCTGGCGTCGCTTGCGTTGAATGCTGCCTTGTCTAGCCGTTGGAAGAAGCCGACCCGCACCGACGACATGGGTAACCCGAACTTCGATAGTGCGGCGAACGATAGCTCTCGCATCCGTGATGATGGATCGGTGGACACGTATCGGTTGGGCAAATCGTTGCGCAAGAAGGGCTTCATCGTTGAGGGTATCGAGGCTGACCTGCCAACCATTGAGCAAGACCTGAATGACACGCTTGCCGGGTGGCTGGAGACGAGCGCCGAGGTACGGATCGAGCGTGACGGCGAGCTTCTGACCGACCGCCGAACGTGGGCCTGTGAGCTTCCCGGTGGCGCGGCGCGTATCCCGTGCGGGGGAACGCACGCGTCATCGTTAGACGACTTGGGACCCGTTGTTGCGACCCTGGCGGTGAACGAGGTTGACGGAGCCCCATTGCTGAGTATGCGGACCGTCGTTGGCGAACATGTTCCGGACATTTAATATGAAAGCGGGTATTGCTTCCGGCTTGCCCGCCGTGACCTCAACGCTATTCCGAGCGTGACAAGTACGAATGATCCTACAATCGCTGCGAGAGCGTTCGTTCCCGTCTCTGCCAACGGCAGACCTCCGCCGTATGTGAGCGGTGGTGCGGGTAATGCCAGGGTGCTGATCACCGGATCGAGAGGCGGAACAGCCTGCGGAACATCAGCGGTCAACGTCGCCACATTAAGTACGCTTCCCGCATTGATGTCTGCGGCTGTAGCCGTGTACAGGGGTGCGCTGCACGTTGTTGTAGCCCCGGGAGCCAGCGTTGTTAGTGGGCAACTCGTTGGTCCGACTTTAGGGTCGTCAACAACGATATTGGTCAGCGATACGTTGCCGACGTTAGCCAGATTGAAACTGTACTCAACCTGCTCTCCAGCATCGACATACCCGTTGCCGTTCGCATCAATCACTTTCCCGCTCTTGAGCATCGTTAACGCCGGAGTTGGGAGTCCTGTAGGGATGGTGACGGTATCCGTAGAAGTTGGGTCATCGGGATCGAGCACGAGGTTACCCGGTGGGGTTCCCTCCACGGTTGCCGTGTTAACGACATTGTCAGCAAGGATATCCGCCTCAGTGACTCTGTAACTGGCGGCAGAGCAGGTAGTAGTTGCGCCTGGGGCTAACGTCGTCACTGGACAGGTGATAGGACCAACTTTTGCGTCTTGGATGGCGATATTTGTGTTTGTAACTGTCCCCGGGTTAGTGACGACGAAAGAGTAATTAACGCTTTCTCCGAGGTCGGCCAGGCCATTTCCGTTAGTGTCGTTGAGTGAGGCAACCTTCGTCATAGCAAGGTAGGCGATCGGCGGCGTAGTCGGTATGTTGACCTGGTCGATGGGTGGAACCAGCGCGGGTGAGCCGGGCGGGGGCGTTCCTCGCCCCGTAGCGATGTTAATTGCGCCGCCTGCAACCAAATCGACTTCGGTGATGGAGTAGGGCGTGTTTGCCGTACACGTGGTTGAATCTGCCGGGGCAAGAGTCGTAACAACGCAACTTGTCGCTCCCGCCTTGGGGTCGTCGATACCAACATCCGTCAACGTAAGATTTCCAGTGTTGGTCAGAACAAATGAGTAATCGATTGTTTCGCCCGTGTCACCGAGACTATTTCCGTTGGTGTCGTTTAGCGTAGCGGACTTTACTAAGGACATTGCTGGGAAGGGCGCCGAAGCCTGCGTCTGCGTTGTGCCGGTTGGCGGCAGGATCGGAGTGACGCCTGCCGGTGGGGTGCCGTTCGCGGTTGCCACGTTATCAATCGTGCGGTTGATAATATCTGCCTCTGTCGTTATATAGGGTACGTCAGCGGTGCATGTGGTACTTTCGCCCGGTGCCAGAGTCGTTACGGGACAGCTTGTTGATCCTGTCGTCGGATCAGTGACGTTCACACCTGTAAGCGTCATGTTTCCGATATTGGTCACGAGGAAGGAATAATCGATTTCTTCTCCGATATCGGCGAGACTGTTGCCATTCGCATCGTTCAAGCTTGCAGATTTTACGAGTGATAATCCGGCTTGGGGTGCCGGTGTTGGCGTTGTGATCGTATCGGTTGGTGGCGGGAACCCAACGTTTGGTGGCGGGGTTGCATCTGCTGTTGCGACATTGATTACACCGCCCGCAATCAAGTCATCCTCTACCACCGTATATGGATTATCAGAAGTGCATGTCGTGGTGGCTCCCGGTGCCAGGCTTGTTGACACACAGGTAATAGGGCCGACCTTAGGGTCGTCGACCGTAATTCCGGTCAGGCTGATCGTTCCTACGTTGAGCAGAGTGAATGTGTAATCAATGGTCTCCCCAAGATCCGCTAAACCGTTGCCGTTGGCGTCGTTGATCGTATCATCCTTCCTCAGGGACAGCCCTGAGCTCAGAAGCGGAGTGGGTACCGTGACTATCTCTACCGGAGATGTGATCGGAGGAGCGCCGGGTGGGGGTGTTGCGCTTGCGGTGGCGGTGTTTTGCACATTTCCGGCAACAATGTCGGCGTTAATAACCGTGTATGCAGAGTCGGCGTTACACGTCATTGACGCACCTGGCGCCAACGTTGTCGAAGGGCAGGTCACTGATCCAGCCTTCGGGTCGCTCACGCTCACGCCCGTAAGGGATGTGTTTCCCGTATTTGTGAGGAGGAATGTATAGTCAATCGTTTCGCCTACGTCAGCCACATCATTCGCGTTCAGGTCGTTCAACGCCGCAGTTTTTCGCATCGTCAGGCCGCTAGATGATGGTTGTGTTGGTGTCGTGACCGTATCCGTCGGCGGCGTAAACGAGACACCTGCGGGCGGCGTTGCGTTGCCGGTTGCCGTGTTTACCACGCCGATGGCGAGCACGTCTGATTCGATTACCGTGTAAGGGTTATCGGCGGTACACGTTGTTGACAAGCCCGGTGTCAGCGTTGTCGTTGGACACGTCACAGAACCTACCTTAGGATCTGAGACCCCCACGCCCGTGAGCGTCGTATTGCCCAGATTCGTGAGAAGGAAAGAGTAAGAGATCGTCTCGCCGGGATCAGCCAATCCGTTCGCATTGGTATCGTTCAAAGTAGCCGACTTAGCTAGACTCATCGAAGCTGTGGGCAGGGTTGTTGCCACTCGCACCGAGTCTGTTGGGGGTACAAGCGGCGGTACGCCAGGTGGAGTCGTCCCGTTTGCCGTTGCCGTGTTCACCACGCCACCAGCGATAATGTCTGTTTCAGTTACGGTATAGGCAGAAACGGCTGCACACGTTGTAGAGGCACCCGGTGCTAACGTGGTTGCCAAACAGGTCACGGCACCGGCCAACGGATCAGTAATTCCTACGCCGGCTAAAGTCACATTACCCGTATTCGTTACCGCGAAAGAATAATTGATAGTCTCGCCTGCATCCGCAGTACCATTAGCGTTTGCGTCGTTTAGTGCGGCCGACTTTGTCAGGCTGAGACCTCCTCCGGTTGCTACGGTTGGGGTCGTGACCGTGTCGGTTGGTGGGGCGATCGCAGGAACTCCCGGCGGTGGAGAGGCGTTTCCTGTTGCCGTGTTTGTCACACCGCCCCCAAGGAGATCAGATTCGGTTACCGTGTAAGGATTGTTTGCCGTGCATGTTGTTGTTTCACCGACGTCGAGTGCCGTAACCGGACAGGACACTGCTCCCGCCTTAGGGTCGCTGACCCCCACACCAGTAAGCGGTACATTTCCGGTGTTTGAGACAAGGAATGAGAAAGAAAGCGTTTCTCCCAGGTCGGCAACTCCGTTTGAATTTGAATCGTTTATCAGAGCCGACTTCACCAGGGATAATCGAGGTTGGGACTCCGTGATGCTAACGGTGACCGATGACGTATCTGTGACAGTCCCCGCTGCAGGAGAATCTGCGGTTACTGATGCGTTGTTAGTCAGGTATTGCTGCGTTGACTCAGTGCCCGTAACCACGTGGGACCCCGTACACACCATTGATGAGTCTGCGCCACCTGCAGGCCCCAATGTTGTGACGGGACACGAAATGTTTGAGACGAGAGGGTCGGAAACGACTATATTGTTGATTGCCTCGATTCCGGTGTTCGTCACGACAAACTGATACGGAATGGTCTCACCGTAACCATATGACGAAGGCTGCGGGTTGGTTCTGTCGATCTGCTTTGTCAGTTCGATGTCCCCCAGTGGGTCGACGGTTGTGATCGTGACATTGCGAATGAGATGAACATCCGTAATGCCTCCGGTGGCACCGGCGAATCCGAACTTGTACGTGGGGGGAACAGCATCCGCCATTGTGTAGACGGCAACTGTTTGATACGAATCTCGCCCGTTGTCGAAATCGATTTCGACCGTCACTGTCGGATAGGTGTCTGGAGACACTGTAACTCGCGTGTTCCTCACGGCAGCATCAGGCCCGGTTGCATTACGCAATTGCCCAGGTAGAGTCGATGGTCCACCCGGGGCAGTGGCGGTCGAGGTTAGATAGCAATATCCAAACATTCCATCGCCCGGTCCGCGCAGAGCGACCGTGTTCCGAACGGTAGCTGACGGAATAGGCGACGGCACCGCGCATCCGGCGCCTTTTCCAGCGCCGTTGTTGACAAAGTTACCCCACGAATCCAACCCGACACCCAAGTATCCGCCGTCGACACCTGGACTCATGGTGTCTTGCGCATAGCCAAGCCCTCCACCGGTGGATCCTAGTGTGGACAGAACCCGTGAACCGTCGGTGAGGAAGAAGCCGATTCCGTCGGCACCGCTGCCTCCGTATTGAGCCTGGTCGAATTCAACCACTAAGCCCGCGCGTGCAGGCAGCGCGCGGTCAAAGACCATACCACCAGTGCGCCCCTGCGCCACATCCGTAAGCTGTAACCACCCGGGAGTGACCCCAGCGGGTGGGGTCCCATTCGTGTGCCCCTGGCAATCGCTCAGGTTAGAAGTGCCGGGAGGAGGCGTTGAACCCAGAGAAGCTCCTGTTAAACATGCATCGTTGAGTGCGAACGCGCGGGCGTCAGCAACCGACGAACCTGTGAAAGTCTCGTTTAAGAGGACAGTACCTACTGCAGCAGCTGGCTGCGCGAGAAGCACCACAGACGACGCTCCAGCCAGAGTGGCCACCAGGACTGCCGAAAGGGATCTTTTCAAACGATTATGTTTCACACTGCTCCGTGTCATGTAGTTAATGCTAACACCGGGCCGGGTTCTACGGAATTGTTTTCGAAAGCATTTTGGGGGTCAAATTAATTGCACTCTGAATAACGTCTCCAGATGTGGGAATGCTCCCGTGCGAGACACGGTTACACTCTCAGAAGCCACATGCTAGGGCTGACCGGATAGCGAGAAAGAAAAATTATGGCACAAGAACTGGAATTTGGTCTCGATACATTTGGCGATGTGACCTGGGACGAAGAGGGGAAACCCATATCGCAGGCCCAGGTGCTGCGCAACCTCGTGGAGCAGGGCGTACTGGCAGATCAGGTTGGGCTGGACTTCATCGGGATCGGCGAGCATCACCGGGAAGATTTCGCGGTATCCTCCCCAGAAGTAGTGCTTGCAGCAATTGCGGCGAAGACCACGAATATCCGGATGGGGTCGGCGGTTACCGTGCTCAGTTCGGACGATCCTGTGCGGGTATTCCAGCGTTTCTCCACCCTCGATGGCCTTTCGAGTGGTCGTGCAGAGGTTATCCTCGGGCGGGGCTCCTTCACTGAGTCCTTTCCACTTTTCGGCCTTGAGCTTCGCGATTACGAGGAGCTATTTGAAGAACGGCTTGAGATTTTCGCGGAGCTGCTCAAGCAGGAACCCGTCTCGTGGCGCGGGCAGACTCGCCCTGCGCTTGTCAACCAGAACGTTTATCCCCGCGTCGAGAACGGAACGCTCCGAACCTGGGTCGGGGTTGGCGGTAGCCCGGAATCTGTCGTGCGCACTGCCAAGTACGGCATGTCGCTGATGCTCGCCGTGATCGGCGGAGCGCCCGAACGATTTGCTCCTTACGTTGACCTCTACCACCGTGCGCTTACCGAATTTGGGCAGCCTCACTTGCCGGTGGGGATGCACTCCCCCGGGTACATCGCAGAGACTGACGAGCTGGCCCGTGAGGAACTGTGGCCCCACTACTCTGCTATGCAGGCGCGGATCGGGCGTGAGCGTGGCTGGGCACCCATGACCTACGATCGTTACGTGGAGGAGACCTCCGACGGCGCTCTCTTCGTTGGTTCGCCCGAGACGGTTGCCGCGAAGATCGTATCAGCGGTCAACGCGCTCGGCCTGAGTCGCTTCGAGCTGAAGTACAGCAATGGAACGATGCCCCATCCGCTACTTATGAAAAGCATCGAGCTCTATGGAACGAAGGTTGCTCCGCTCGTGCGCGAGATGCTCGCCGACTAGGCGCACACTCTCCATACGGAAAGTTTTCGGTCTGTTTTGCGGGTGCAGAGTCACACGCACCCGCAAAACAGACCGAAAACTTCTGAAACAGCGTGGGAAGCTTAGTCCGTGTCGGGCGTGGACGGGAGGGTGCGGGCGGCGCGCTTCGCCCTAGCGCTTGACTGGAAGTAGTGGAAGAGAACGGGTGTGACGGTCAGCACAACCGCGGCGAGGAGCACCAGGTCGATGTATTTTGTTGCGAATTCCTCGACCCAGGGGATGCGCCCGAGCATGTATCCCGTCATCGTGATGCCGACGCCCCACACAATTGCGCCGATGAAGTTGTAGAGCGTGTACTTCCGGTAGTCCATATGCGCCGCACCCGCAGCGACGGGGGCAAAGGTTCGAACGATAGGAACAAATCTGGCCAAGATTACCGCGAACCCGCCAAACCGCTCGAAGAAGGCGCTTGTTCGTCGGACATTTTCCCTGCTGAAAAGGCCAGACTCTTTGCGTTCAAAGACTCGTGGACCCGTTTTGTGGCCGATGAGGTAACCCACCTCGCCTCCGAGGAAAGCCGCAAATCCGATTGAGAGAGCCACCCACCAGATATCTACCGTTATGACACCGGTGAAGGTCAAGAGGCCAGCGAAAAAAAGTAGCGTATCTCCCGGTAGAAGAAATCCTACGAGTAACCCTGTCTCGGCGAAAATTATTGCGCATATTCCGAGTAACGCCCACGGGCCAAGCGAGGGAATTATTGTTACCGGGTCGAGCCACGGTATAAGTGCTGTGTGAATCACGATTCTCCTTGTCGGAGACGGCCTACGCTTCGTTTCACGGGAGGCATCTTCCCGCGCAACTGGTGTTTTGCTGTCGGTGTACTCCTTGAGAGTACACCACACGGGTACGGGTTATCTTGAGTATTTGCTCTATTGGTTTAGGAAGTTAACTGAAGAAGGAGGAGGTGCCTAGCTTGTGGCCAGACACCTCCTCCCGAGAGACGGACCGGGGTTATGCTCCCAGTACCGAAGCTACCTCGACGAATTCTGTTTCCATCGCCTTCGCTACCCCTGCGTTCGTGATGTGGCCGTCGTGGGTGTTCAGGCCCTGAGCGAGCGCTGAATCTTCGCGGAGAGCGCGTTCCCAGCCCTTGTTTGCGAGAGCAACCACGTAGGGCAGTGTTGCGTTTGTGAGCGCGCGGGTAGACGTTTCCGAGACTGCGCCGGGCATGTTTGCCACGCAGTAGTAAATGCTGTTGTGGACCTCGAAAGTGGGATCGTCGTGAGTCGTCGGACGGGAGTTTTCGAAGCATCCGCCCTGATCGATCGCGATATCAACGAGTACAGAGCCCTTCTTCATGGTGGACACCATTTCGTCGGTGACGAGCTTTGGTGCCTTCTCGCCAGGGATCAGAACCGAACCGATCACGAGGTCGGCATCGCGCAGCTGGTCGGCAATCTCGTATTGTGAGGATGCGCGGGTCTGGATCGCGCCGCCGTGGGTCATTGCGATCTCGCGGAGACGGGCAATGTTGATGTCGATGACCGTCACATCTGCCTGCATGCCGAGGGCGATGATAGCTGCCTGCTCTCCGACGACGCCAGCGCCGATAACGACGACCTTTGCCTTGCGCGTTCCGGGGACTCCGCCGAGGAGGACTCCGCGCCCGCCGGCTGCGCTCATGAGGTGGTAGGCACCGACCTGGGCAGAAAGACGCCCTGCGATCTCGCTCATCGGGGCGAGAAGCGGAAGGGTGCGGTTAGGGAGCTGAACGGTCTCGTAGGCGATCGCAGTGGTTCCGGCAGCAACCAGCGACTCTGTGAGTTCCTTCTCGGCTGCGAGGTGCAAATAAGTGAAGATGACAAGGTCCTTGCGGAGGTAGCCGTATTCCGCAGCAATGGGCTCCTTGACCTTGAGAAGAAGCTGAGCTATTGCCCAGATCTCGTCGGCAGTGTCGAGGATTGTGGCACCTGCAGATGTATAGTCATCATCAGATATGCCTGAGCCTACTCCGGCTGCTTTCTGGATGAAGACTTCGTGTCCGCCACGAACCAGTTCGAAGACACCGCTTGGTGTGATGGCAACACGGTTTTCGTTATTTTTGATCTCGGTGGGAATGCCTACGCGCATTGTTGACTCCATTGTTGTTGTGTAGTGACGTTAAATTAGATGCGTGCACGCCCGCGTGAGCGATCCATGTCACTAAAGTATATTGTAGTAAATTCGTCGTGAATGTAGAAATGTCGCATAAAATAGAAGTGTCAACGGTGGAAAATGGTAGAAAAAACGTTTTTCATAAACAAAAAGGGTGGTAATGTCGAAGAAATTTCGAGGGGCATCAGAGCTCGATAATATCGATGCGCTGATCGTTACGTTTCTGCAGGAAAACGGCAGAATGTCGAACAATGACTTAGCGCAGAAAGTGGGTATCGCGCCCTCTACCTGTATCAGTCGGGTTCGCTCTCTCGTAGACCGCGGAGTTATCACGGGCTTCTCCGCACAGATTGAACCCGCAAGCCTTGGATTGGCGTTACAGGTTCTCGTAAGCGTGACGATCCGTTCCGGTGCCCGCCAACACATCGCGGAATTTAGTAAAGAGCTGAGGGAACTCCCTGAGGTGCTGCAAGTATTCTTTGTCGGGGGAGTCGAAGACTTTCTTCTACACCTCGCCGTGCGCGACGCTGACCACGTGAGACAATTTATCGTCGAGAATCTCTCTGCCCATCCGTCCGTTGCGACCACACGGACCAGTATCGTATTCGAGCATCACTCAAACAGCCTCACCGCTCACTCGGTAAATCCCTAACATCGGAAGGCCTAACGCGAGGTGGACCGTCCCGCGGCGTCCCGAGCTAGCTTTGCTAGCTGCTGGGTGGAAGCCCCGGGAAGATAAGCGCGGGTGAGAGCCCAGCCTATGGCGGGAAGAGCAGCGTTATCCGGGTATGCCATCAAGACCGGATGAAACTCCGGCTGGAACTTGCGTTTAAAAGCGAAGAGCGACTTGAACCCGTATACGGGCTCGAGAGAGTTGCTGAGATACGTTAGCAGCCTGTCCGTCGCGGTATCGTCGTTACCACCTGATATCGTTCGTGCGAGGGGAGCCGCGGAGAGGCTCATGGACTGGATACCGCTGTCCCTCATCTGCTCGGCTGCCTCTGCAATAAGAAACTCCATGATGCCGTTGGGGCCATCGGTGTTGCGGCGCATAAAATCCAGGGTCCAGCCGATGACCTCGCCGTTGAGATAGCTCGGAAGCCAACTGGTGACCCCCTGCACCTGCTCATCTTTGTCGATCGCGAGCATCAGCATCACCTCGGGATCTTTGAGCTCTTCGAGGCCGCCTAGGGTGAACCCCATCTCGGGCAGCTCTTTTTCTGAAACCCATTCCTCAGACATTCGAGTGATCTGGATGCTGAGAGCATAGGGAAGGGCGCGGTAGGTGCTCCACAGTGAGCGGGTACCCTCGCGCTTAGCCCTATTCACGGAGGACCGAACATCCTGCCACTTTTTACCCGTCGTGCTCCACGTTTGTGGTCTGAGAACTGTTTCCTCAGCGACGGTCATAACAGACCATCCCATTTTTTCGAATGTTGATGCGTAGAAATCCCCGACGCTATAAAAAACGGGAGTCCATCCATTGTCGTCACAGAACCGGGCGAAGAGATGCACAGGGTAGTGTGAGCTTGATCCGGGACCGAACGGTTCGCCGGTGGTGATCGCAATGTTGTTGATCACACGGTAACCGATTGCTGTATCGGAATCTGGGTCAAACCACCAGCTATTTCCCTGCCAGAGCGCCATAAATGCGAGGTTAGATCCTCCGCCTCGTTTCAGAATCTCCCGTGCCCGAGTTTCCTCGGCGGGATTCGAAGTGCTGCGAGAGGTCAGCATTGGAACGAGGAGGACTGCCAGTGTGATGGCCCACAGGGCAGGACCGATCAGGTTGTATACCGCGATGGTGAGAGGCTCGGTAGGGATAAAGCCGCTAGCTTCCCGCCGAAGAAAGCTTACAGGCACGAATCGCTCAGGAAGATCGGCAAGCAGATCCCCGAAGCCTATAGTCGGCTTGAACCAGTGAGGAAAAATGAGGCCGATAGCGAGGTAGAGCGCGGAGAGGCCGACGGCCGAGACAGCAATCGTGAGGAGCCCCGCCCGTGTGCTTCCCCGTGGTGGTGGAACCGTGCAATGCCGTCTCAGCAAGATAAGGTAAACCGCTATGGCTGCCGGAAGCAGCATCGAGAGGACCACCGACAGCGCTATCTCCCAATACTTACTGTTAGGAGACGTGCTGCTGTGACCCGTTGAGTTGATGACGGGCAGCAACCCGAAGTAGAAAATAGAAAGCGCTGAGAGGAGCCCGTTCACAGCGACGGCTACCCAGAGGGCGAAACGCCGACCCCTCAGAATCCCGTATGCCGATAAAAGGAGGATCACCAGGGGGATGAGCGTCACCAAAACAGGGCTAGCCCCGCTTATCCTCTCAATAGTAAGCTCTCGGACGCATCCGGGGGTGATCCGCAGGAGACTGCAACGGTCTGATCGCGAGAAGGACGCGGGACCGTCTGCGCTGAGGAGCAGCCCCAGCGGCGCAAGAAGGCCTACGCGTGAAGCCGTAAAGAGAGAGATCACAGGCCCAATCGCTGTCATCGCAACTGCAGATGCCATGAGAACTCGTGACTCGTAGTGCGAGCTGCGTTTCCAACCGGAATGAGGCCTTCTTCGCTGAAGCAGCATGCCGAATCCAAGCCCAACCATCGCAGAGATCAAGCGATATAGATCCTCCGGCTGGCCGGAATAGAGCACGAACATCAGGGTCCCAGTGATCGCAAAAATACGTATTCGACGTTTCCAGAGCTGTCCGTAGAACGCACTGGCCGTGGTGAGAACGCCGATTATCGCACCCATAGTGTCGACTTCGGTATAGTTGCGCACGGTGTGCGACCACATTTCCCCCTGAATCATGCCAATCTGCTGCAGCCCCACACCGACAAAAACGCCGATGACGGGGGTAAAAAACCAGGCGAGCAGGGTGCGCCACACGCCCAGAGTAGGCTCGACCACCCCAACAAGAAGAACCACAAGCAAGAAAGCGGCCACGAGTTCCGCAGCGTTTACGGTGACAAAGAGCGCGGTAATCGCTGACCACCAGCGGCCCTGAATAGCGATTGGCTCGTAGCCCGTTCCGCCCAGCTTGTTCATGGCAGCATCTGGGACCTGGAAGACCAGCCCGAGAATCCCGATAACAAGTATAAGAAGCGAAAGGGCGAGCGTAGCGGGACGCTTCTTAAAGTAACCAACGATAAAACCGACGGGTCTGATCCGTTTCGCGGGAGCATCCGCAGTTATCGATTTCGGGTTTTCGGTATCGGTCATCGTGGGGACAATCCTAATCTCGCCCCGAGGAGGGGTATAGCCTTCTCGAAAACATAATTCTCCGTATGCCAATCATGCGCGCTGTTCGGCGATTCAATGAAATCGGTAACGAATCCAGCTGCCTTGGCTGCATCGTGCATGGTGCGGGCGGACTGCGTATACTTGGTATCGTTTGCTCCCGCACCGAATATTCCATAGGAGTCTACAAACGGGGCATTCGTCGCGAGCAACGCCAGCGGTTTTGCCCTGTCGTACGCCTCTTGGGAACCCCCGAAGCCTTTTTCAACGGTTGTCGCCCCGATCGTAGGATTAAGTTCCCCCGATATATCCAGCACGTTTCCAAAAGTTGTCGGGAACTCAGCACCAAATTGGATGGAACAGGTTCCGCCCTGCGAAAAACCGCCAATCACCCACCCCGCGGGGGAAACGCTCACAGGTAGGTGGTCCCTGACCCAGGAAACCACGTCCGTCGCGATGTACGTTTTGGAATTCCCGAGCGGCGAATCGACACACATCGGGTTCTTATCGCGGGCCCCCAGCTGGTCGGGAATCACCGCAATGGGCGCTAGACCGTTGTGCTGGGCGGCATACGCGTCGAGGGTGGTCTTAAGCTTGCCAGCAGCGATAATGTCGTTGGGTTCGCCAGGCTGTCCGGAGAGCATAATCATGACGGGCAACTGGGGAGGATTCTTGACGAGTCCTGCCGGCGGCACATAGACCACGGCATCTCTTGCGGTAAACCCGGAAACCATCGCGGGTATTGTCACGGATCCGACCAGGCCCGTCTGGGGCATATCTGCCGGTTGCCTCCAGGTCGTGTAAAGCTCGCCGCCTGTCTCGGTACCGACAGATGATATTTTTGCGAGGTCAAGCTGCTGATAGCTTCCGGAGGTTAGAGCATCCCCCAACGTAGGATACGCGCCAAAATCCATGTTGATTCCAGTCGCAGAGGCCAGCACGAACAGCGGGATGCTCAGGATTGCACCAATCTTCCGCCGCGCTGATGACCGCCACAGGTTGCTGAGCCCCAACATGAGGCCACCGAAGGCAAGGCACACCCACATCCTCATGATGAGGGTAAAAGACACCCCAAAAACGTTTATCACGTCGTCGACCAACCACACGACGAGAACGCCGATTAGCGAGCCGATGACAAACGCGACGAGCCCGAGAGCGATGCCCCTGCCTCGACTCGAGGCTGAGCTCTGAGCTGTGCCGCGAGTTCGAAGCCGCCTGACAAGCAGAGAAAGCGCCGTGAGAGCGGCGAGAGCATAGAGAACCACCGGGACCCAGCCTGAGCTGATCGGTAGGTCAAGCAAAAATGTATCCACAATAACTATCCCAGCGGGACAGGTGGTCCAAGCTTAAGTAGTATCGTGAAGACGAGTGTTAGGACAACAACTGCGAGTACTATCGCAAGCACAACATTCCGGAGTACCCACGCCTGCACAAGCTCAATTAAGCCGCGCGGAGCATCCCCGCCCGGCGCTAGACGCCAGGTGCTCCCGAGTCCGCCGCGCTTATCAACCGACAACTCAAACGGTATGGTCGCGAAGGGAATAACCGACGATGCAAGGCCGAGCACTCCGCGCCCAGCCGACCACCTTTCGTTGACCCAGACGAACACCGTCGTGACGCAATAGCTCAGGAAGACGAAGCCGTGGATGCCTCCCGCAATGGGGACCAGGGCATCCGTCAGTTGAACGACATACTTGAGGAACATTGCGGCCAGCAACAGCGCCCACGTAACGACCTCAGCGAATGCGAAAAGACGGAAGAGCTTACGTGGCGACATGAGGTTCTTTCTGACAGTTAGCGTTCTTTCAACGCTATCACGTTGCTACTCCCTCACCGCCCCCTCCAACATGCCCCGAATGAAGTGGCGTTGCAGAATGAAGTAAAGCACGACGACCGGAAGCGCGACCAGCACAGCGCCAGCAGCGAGGAGCGCCGTTCCTTGGGTGTACTGTCCCTGAAAGAGAGCGAGGCCGAGGGGGGCGGTACGAAACTCGCCCGTCGGCGACATCACGAGGGGGATGAGGAACTCGTTCCACGTCCACATAAAGACGAGTACCATCATGGTCGTTACCGCGGGGCGGCCCATCGGAACCAGGATCGACCAGAGGATACGTCGGGGAGAAGCACCGTCCATCCGAGCCGCCTCGATCATGGAAGGGTTGACCCCGCGGAAATAGGTGCGCATCCAATATGTGCCGAACGCCACCGATTGCGCAACTTGCGGCAGGGCAACCGCCCACACAGTGTCGGTGAGCCCAAGGGTGCGAAGGTCGAAGAAGAGCGGTACGACGATGGCCTCCGCAGGAATCATGATCCCCACGAGAAACAGATAAAAAAGCACGCTTTGGCCCCGGAACGTCATCGTTCCAAAGGCGTAACCGCTCAGAAGCGACAGAATCACCGTAAGTACGACAACAATCAGAGACACCAGCACTGATGTGGCCATGTATTGCCCGAAGCGACCCTCCTGCCAGGCTGTGACAAAATTCTCCGGGTGGAAAGAGCCCTCGCGGGCATCCGCTGCGCTCGCCGGAGAGAAGGCGGTTGAGATGATGGTGAAGATCGGCGCAAGAACCACGAAAGAAAAGAAAATAAGGATGGCGTAGTTACCCAGGCGTTCAACTTTGCTGATTCTCATGAGGAAGACCTATCCCCGATCTTGTTGACGACCAGGCTGATCACGAAGATCAACACGGTCAGGGTTACCCCAACCGCCGCGGCTGAGCCTACCTGTCCCTGTTCAAAAGCACGGCGATACACCTCATAGCTGGGGACGGTTGTTGAGCTTCCCGGGCCGCCCCTCGTCGTCACGTAGATCAGGTCGAACGTCTTGAGAGACGCCACGATCGTAAGGGTGAGCGCAACCGTGATCTCGGCGCGCACCGATGGAAGGATGATCGCAAAAAATTCGCGCACCGGTCCCGCCCCGTCGAGGCGCGCAGCCTCAAACTGCTCCACGGGGATCTTGGCCATGCCAGCCATCAGGAGCACCGTGACGAGCCCGGTCGAAACCCATGTCCCGATGATGCCGACGGCAGGCAAAGAGAAGGTGTAGTCGCCGAGCCAGGGGCGGGCCAGGTCTCCCAGCCCTATCGCTCGGAGCAGCGTGTTGAGCGAGCCGTCCGGGGCATAGATTTGTCGCCACGCGATCGCAACGACGACCATCGCGATTACCTGAGGGAGAAAGACGATGGTGCGAAAAATCGACAAGCCGCGAACCCGGGCGCGGGTGAGGACCGCCGCCAGAACGAGCCCGATGCATACCGGCAAAACGGCATAGAAGAAGACGAAGGTAAGGGCGTTACCAAAGGCGGCCCGGAGGCGCTCGTCGTTTAGGACATCAACGTAGTTATCGAAGCCAACGTAAGTAGCTAGGGTGAGGCCGTCCCAGTCGAAGAGCGACAGATGCACCGAGCGGGCCAACGGGTACAGCATGAAGACGCCGTAGACGAGGAACGCGGGCAGAATGTAGAGGTATGGGGTGATTCGGCGACCCTGGCGGGCAGAGTAGCGCGAGCTGCTTCGCCCGCCAGGTCTTTCTGGGGGTTTTAGTTCCCGTTTACTGCGCCGCGGTGAACTCTGCATAGTCTGACTCTAGCTTCTCGGTGAAGGCTTTGGCATCGAGCTGCCCGTCGAGTAGTCCCTGGATCGCCTCTCCCAGCGTGTCACCGAATGTGGGGGTGGCGTAGTCGAGGTAGGGAAGGAGCTCTCCCCGTGTGGTGACGGAGTCGAAGGTCGAGAATACATCGCGTTGTACCCCGGACTCGGGTGCGTAGTTCTGCGTGTTCACCACGGGAAGGTTGCCCGTGTCCGCGAGAACCTTCATCGCATCCTCGTTCGTGATGAAGTCGATATACGCCGCGGCGAGATCGGGGTTCTTGGAAGCCTTCGTGATGGTAAATGGCAGCCCTGTTCCGCCCGTCGTGTGGGCGCCTTCTCCGGCGGTGACGGGCGGGGCGAAGAATCCGGCATCATCCCCCATAGCATCTTCGAGGTCGGATGCTAGCCAAGAACCGCCGATGAGGAACGCACCCTCACCCCGTGTGAGCTTCTGCCAGGCGGCGTCATAGTCTGTGCCGTTGACGCCCTCGTTGAAGTAGCCTTCTTCCTGCCAGGTGCTGAGGGTCTGTGCGGCTTTCTCGTTTTCGGGAGTCTTCCAGGATGCCCCGGGGTTGCCGAAGCCGAGTTTTTGGATAACTGAGCTATCGACGGTGGCCCCCTGGACCTGCCCGAACACGTGTACCGCTGGCCACTTTTCGATGTTACCGAGCAGGAGGGGAGTCGTGCCCGCCGATTTGGCCTGTGTTAGCGCTGCCTCAAACCCTGCCCAATCGCTGGGAAGGGTAACGCCGATTTCCGCGAGTTTCTTCTTGCTGTAAAAAACGCCGACGACCTCGCCCACCTGGGGCAAGCCGTAGATCGAGCCGCTGCCGAATGTCTTGCCGTCCTGGCTATAGCGGGAATACTTGAGTACGCTTTCTGAGAATCGGTCCTCCCAGTTGTAGGCCTTAGACCAGGGGTCAAGCGGTTCAAGCTGACCAGCCTTGACGAAGGACCCCATCGAATTCCGAGCATTGTTCGCCTGAACGACGTCAGGGGCATCGTCGCCGCTGAGCGCAAGGCGGAGCGTTTTTCCCAGATCATCAAATGATTGTGAGTTTCGCTTGACGGTTATGTTGGGATACTTTTCTTCGAAAGCCTTATTGAGCTGCGTCATCTGCTCGTTTTGGCCCCCGCGTACCTCTTGGTCCCAGACCGTGAGGGTCAGGTTTCCCATTTTCGACACGTCTGTTTCGACCGTACGGTTCGGATCACTCGTTGTGTCGGGTGTTGCGCCTGAGCCTGGTGTGCAGCCGGTGAGGGTGAGGGCTACAAGCGTCGCCAGTGCGATTCCTGCGCTGAGCACTCCCCTGCGGAGGTGTCTTCTGCTCATCATTGGATTTCCATCCTTGCGTTCTGTTGCTGTTTCTTCGTCGGTTCGGCTCACGTTACACGCTGCTGCCTAACAAATGCGGAGCTAGGGGGCGTGCTTTTCCACCTCTGTGAGCAACCCGAAGGTTGCCTCGGCTCTGCGCACTGCCGTGTGAGAGACCTGATTTACGATGTCCCCAAGAAAACCATAGCGCTGAGCGGTCGCCGCAGCCTCCGCGTTTCCTGATGCCGCTCGTTTCGTTCTCTCCCACCAGTCGGCGATATCGCCCCAACCGGGCGACGCGAGTGATCCGCCAAAGTGTTGAACAGCAAGGGCGGAACAAAGTGAGGAGAAAAGTAAGCGCTGTTCGAGGGGCCAGCCTGCCAGGGTACCCACAACAATTCCTGCGGCAAAAACATCTCCTGCGCCCGTGGGATCAACGGATTCGACCGGGAGGCTAGGGACTGAAGCGGTTTCTCCCGTTGTCGAGTCCACGGCGATTGCGCCGTCGCGGCCGCGGGTGACTATGGCGAGGGGAACCCTGTCCGCAAGAGCGCTCAGCGCGCTCTCCGGGGTATCGGTTCGCGTGTATGCCATCGCTTCTACGTGGTTAGGGAGGAACGCGTGGCACAGTTCAAGCTCTGCTAGCGCAGCGGGATCCCACTTTTCGCTCGGGTCCCAGCCGACATCCGCGAATACGGTTGCCCCCTCGAGAGCGGATGCTCGCCACCAGGTCTCCTCGCCAGGATTCGCGATTTCGGACCCCAGTTCGGCCATGAGCGCGCGCGAAGCCGGCGGTTTACCCACCATCTCGAGCTGAGAAATAGGGGCCGGATGCCCGTGGGTGATCATACTGCGATCGCCCTCTACCGCGAGCGATACCGTGACTGCAGAGTGCCACCCCTTAAACGTCCGTGACCTGCTGAGGTTGATATGTTCCTGTTGTTCGAGAAGTGACCAGGTCCATTGACCATATGCGTCATCCCCAAACCCTGCCGAGAGGCCCGTGCGAAGCCCTAGGCGGGCAGCTGCCACCGCGAGGTTGGCGATTCCGCCGGGTAACGACCCCATGCCTCCGGCCCAGACCTCCGTACCCGGACGAGGGTCGTGGGGAAGCCCGGTGAAGACTATGTCGAAGAATATTGAGCCCGCGAGAAAAAGATCCAGAGGGGCATCCTCTGTTGGCATGTGGGGAAGCGGAGGCCTATCCATGCGTATCTCTGCACGTGATCCTGGACTCGGCCTGCTAGTCGGCTGCATATTGCAGGACATTACCACGCAATTTTGAGCAAAGTCAAGCAGGAAATATGCGTATTTTGCTTGATTCTGCTCGTTTTTGCTTGATAGCATGAATTCATGCTCACACGTACGCGCCAGGCGACAATCCTGCAGAGGGTTAATGAAGCGGGAGAAGCATCCGTTAGCGACCTGGCTACGACTTTACAGGTGAGCCCCTCCACTATTCGACGTGACCTCAACGCGCTCAGCGCGGAGGGCCTGCTCCGTCGGGTGAGGGGCGGGGGCAGTATTGAAACTGATGACAATCCCTTTCATATCGTGGCGGAGCATGCCCGCACGGCGAAGGGTCGACTTGCCAAAAGCGCGGCGGAACTCGTCAGCGATGGAGACGTGGTCGTTATCGACATAGGAACGACTACGGCGCTCATCGCTCGTGAGCTCCGAGGCAAACCCATAACGGTCATCACCTCCAGCCTGGCAGTTGTCGACGAGCTGCGAGATGACAACAACGTCGAACTTGTGGTGCTCGGGGGAGTGCTGCGACGCTCCTATCACTCGCTGGTGGGTTCCCTCACCGAAAGCGCGCTCAGCCAGCTGCTCGCGACTATCTGCTTTCTGGGTACGAGCGGGGTGAGGGCTGACGGTACCGTCATGGATTCCACTGGAATAGAGGTTCCTGTGAAGCGAGCGATCCTGGCATCCTCCACCCATGTTGTCCTTGTGGCGGACGAGACCAAATTTCCAGGCACAGGAATACTCCCCGTGTGCCCAGCCACCGAGATCAATACACTGGTCACCTCGACACGCGCAGACAGTGCAACCCTCGAGGTGTTCAGGCAATCAGGAAGCGACGTAATACTCGAGTGAAACTCACCATCATCGGCGGCGGCGGATTCCGCGTGCCCCAGATTTTCGAAGTTCTCGGAACCGCAGGCGACCACGCACGGGTCACCGAACTGTGCCTGTATGACGTCTCAGCCGAGAGGCTCGGCGCGATCCGAGCTGTTCTCAAACAGCTTGCCGAAGGGCTCGAACTCCCCCCAGCGCTGACATTCACGACGGACCTCGACGAAGCGGTGCGAGGCGCGCAATTCGTCTTTTCCGCGATGCGTATCGGCGGGACGGAGGGACGGATTTCTGACGAACGAATTGCCCTCGGCCTTGGTGTCCTCGGGCAGGAGACGGTCGGGCCCGGTGGGCTCGCCTATGCGCTGC
Source organism: Lysinibacter sp. (assembly GCA_040400085.1). GTDB lineage: Bacteria > Actinomycetota > Actinomycetes > Actinomycetales > Microbacteriaceae > HNR. The sequence goes on from JBBAQX010000035.1 coordinate 26,869, forward strand.
GTACCCTGCCATATGCGCGACGCCTCGCCGAACGGGTAGCCGCGCTTGCCCCCGACGCCTGGGTGATTAACTTCACCAACCCGGCCGGGATGGTCACCGAGGCGATGCGGGCATCCCTCGGTGACAGGGTCATCGGCATCTGCGATACGCCCATCGGCCTCATGCGCCGCGCCGTCCATGCGGTGGGGGCCTCACCGCATGAGGTTGATTTTGACTACGTTGGCCTCAACCACCTGGGCTGGCTGCGCCGCATCTCTGTCGGCGGTGAGGACAAATTGCCGATGCTGCTGAGCGATGATCGCCTGCTTGGCACCCTGGAGGAGGCCCGGCTGATGGGCTTCGATTGGGTTCGTGCCATGGGGGCCATCCCTAACGAGTATCTTTATTATTACTACTACGAGCGCGAGGCAACGGCACGCATCCGCTCCGCGGCTGAAACCCGGGGAGAATTCCTGCTGCGCCAACAATCGAGTTTCTACCATCAGGCCCATGAACACCCGGACAGCGCTCTGGCTCTGTGGAACAAGACAAAGCACGATCGCGAATCGAGCTATATGGCTGAGAGTCGTCCGGAGGATGAACGCAACAATCGAGAAGAGAGCGATATTGACGGCGGTGGATACCAGACGGTCGCGCTCAACCTCATGTCGGGCCTCCTCAACGGCCGGCCCGCGACCATGATCCTCAACGTAGCGAATAACGGCAACGTGCCCGAGCTGCCGGATGAAGCCGTCATCGAGGTGCCGTGCACTGTGGGTGCCGGGGGCATTACGGCGCATCAGGTTGCCCCCGTCGAGGGCGAGATGCTCGGGCTGATGCAGCAGGTCAAAGCCGTAGAACAGCTGACCATCGCGGCATCTGTTGCCCGCGACGAGAAGCTGGCCTGGCGGGCGATAGCCGCGCATCCCCTCGTCGACTCGATCGCAGTTGCCCGCAGCCTGCTGGATACTTATCGCTCCGAGATTCGGGGTGTTGCTGCGGCGTTCGACTAGCGTTTGAGGGGTTACGGTTCTAACTCGCAATTGTTTCGTGTACCCCGTGGACGCTTACCCACACAACGCTCGGGAGCTTAGGTTGTCGTGCTGAAAGAGAACACACCCAGAACAGGACTGGTCCAATTACCTATCGAGTAGGAGAGCCTGTAGTAGTAAACAGTTGCCGGGTTTAGTGAACACGTCCCGTCGGAATATGTCCCAGCCCCTGCGGGGCATGCGGTTATGTTGCGTAACACCGTTCCAATCGTGAAGACGTCACCGGTGCGACCTCCCGGTCCCTCGCCAAAGACCACTCCTGTTCCCGCGCTCCCGATGCAGCCTGCGCTTCCGTCCGTAAAGGTCCAGCAACGAAAACTCAGCTGTCCTGTCACGGAAGCAGCTACCTTGCCAGAAGGTAAAGTTGTGACCTGTGCTGTTGGATACGAGTTAGGGTTGTTCGTTCCTGTTCCCGCTTGGCCAGCCCCGTTCCAGCCCCAACAGTACCCTTTGCCGCTCGCAACGAGGCAGGCACCGGCATAGAACGATTCGATGTCTGTCGCGGTTGCGCCGGCGGGAATTCCTTGGATCGCTCTCGGCGACGTAACATTACCGGTAGATCCGAGCCCTGTCTGTCCCCAGCTGCTTACTCCCCAGCAGTAACCAATTCCATTAGCGATAGCGCAGCCGAATCGGTTTTCCCCATTCACTCCGTCGGCCAGCGCAATCTGGCTGAAAACCGCGGTGCTCGGAACCCCTACGCCTCCAGAACCCACAATTATCTTCTTGGGTAGCGGTTCCGCTGCTGTGCTGGTACCAATGCCCAAGTTGCCCTGCAGGTTATTCCCAAAGCAGTAGCCCCATCCTCCCGCGATAACACAGGAGGAATCGGTCGCAGCTGAAACCCTCGTAATGGCGGCTCCTGCGGGGATGGCTGAGCTTCCTCCCACTACCACTTTTGTCGGCGGATAGGGCCCGGTGCCGGTTGTCGCGCTTATCCCTAGTTGTCCAACTGAATTGTTCCCCCAGCAATATGCTCCGTTTGCTTCAATGACCGCACAGACATGCGAACCAGCTATCGCGAAACTCAGAATCTTTCCGCTGGGTAATGTTGAGATTTTCACAGGTAAGGATTGGCTCCCCGAGAGAGATTTGCCGAACATACCGTTAGAGTTGGTGCCCCAGCAGTACAGGTTTGTTGTGTCTGTTGCGCAAAACATTCCATACCCTGTCTGAATCGAAGTCAGCTTTACGCCCGCTGGTAGCTCTGAACGGGTATTGTCGGCGCTAGTAAGTATCGGGGTAGCGGTAGCGGTATCTGTTCCCGAGGTTGTGCCATTTCCTAGCTGACCGTTTGAACTAGACCCCCAGCAAAAGGCCCTTCCTGTTGCTATTCCGCATACAGCGCTACCTGAGGCTGCTAGTTGGGTGAAGGAGAGGGTCTGTGCCTGCTGCGGGAGCCGGCCTTCATCAACCAATGTTGTGTTCGCTGTCGCGGCAGCAATCGTGACGGGTGACGTGAAATTTGAGCTCGTGGAACGCTGTAGTGTAAATAGGCTCGGAAGCGTTTGGCTGGCCTGTCCTCCTGTGCTGGCGGACATTGTTATCTTATTTGCAGTGGCCTGGGTAAGCGTTGGTTGTGGCGGGGTAGCGAGAGTCGCTCCCCTCGCAGAGGCGGAGACCGAAGCATCGTTCAGGCTCCACAGTCCTATCGCTGGTGTGCTTAAACCGAACGATACCGTTACTAAGACTAGGGTTGCACCTAAGATGCGTTTCATCGGCAGCCGGATGTTCCGCTTGGGAGATGATCGACGTGAAATCGATTTGCTACGCATAAGCTTCATCCTTTCTCCGTCGAATCTTCCACAGTCCCAACAGGATACATCCGAGCGACAAGGCAAACCAGGGGAGCTCGAAAGTTCCAGTGACAGCAAGCCGGTTCTGGCCTGACGAGCTCTCTGCCTCACCCGTTTGATTCGAGTCAATACTGCTCAGGCAAACCCCGGGAACCGGCCTGACATCCTTGTCGTGTAGCGAAGCGGTGAAGCTCAGCGACTCCGTGGCCTTTCGTGCTGCGAGGTTGGCGCTCTGGCTAATCTGAAGTTCGTTCTGGATTCGAAGCGCCTGTCCTTTCTTTACTAGAACGTTGTCAAGCGTTATTGCACAATTCTCAACGGGAACCGTAGTAGATTGTCCATCGCTGATCGTTGAAATAGTGATACTGCCCTCTGCCTCCGCAGCAATGCTGGCAGTTGAAAGTTGTACCGTCAATATCGCGTCATACGGCGAAGCATTTTTTATCCAGAAAACGCCCCTAATCGCGTCACCAGGAACGTGAAGTTGATCAGAGTGAAAGACCTGATCCTGAAGGCTCGATGACCAACTAAGTCCGTCGAGGCTCCAATCTATCGCGGGATTTGAGCGTTGTTCGCTGGACCATGCTGGAGAAACGATGAAAATGCTCGCTAGCGCGGAAACGAGGGAGGCGACCAAGACGAAGAAGCTAGTGGGGCGATTATTGTTCATTCGTTTGCTCCTTCCTTGCGCTTTCGACGACGGGAAATGAGGTAGGAGATGCAATACCAGAGCCCCCATACCAAGAAGGCAAGCCCGATAACGGCGGGTAGCCGGGATTGAACGTTATCCCCGACGCCTTCAATGACAAGGCCAACAAAAGGTACTGCGTATATCAGAACGCCGCGAACCTGCTCGCGAATTACCGGTTGTGGGTCATTATCTGTGTTGTTGTCGCCGCGCAGGGTGAGGCTAGAAATACCACGCGCATCCTTGTTGATTCCAACAACGCGATGTGTGACTACTTCGGGTTCGCCCGAGTTGAGCTGGTAGGTCACAACATCACCCACGCGAATTTCATCAAACTGGCGTGGCTGGGTAACCACAATGGTACCAGGGGGGAGTCCCGGCTCCATTGAACTTGTCAATATTGTGTAGGAGGTGCCTCCTATTAGTTTTGGGACTATCACCACCGCAAGAACAACTATTGCCAATAGGCTCACAACTGCGGAGAAAATAGTGACGCTTATCACAGACCAGACGGTGAGAGGTTTGCGTTGAGAGGATTGCTTCTTATGTAACCTTTTCATGTGGGTTAGTCGCCTTCCTCAAGTATTCGCTTCTTTGATGCGTTGACGTGTAATTAAATTAACCGTGACTCCCCACATGGGCTATCCTGTGGGTCGCTGCTGATCAGCCCTCGAGGTAATTACGTAGGTAATTGCTGCGCTCTGTGCGCTTGCCGGGGCGGCGGCATCCAGTGATAAAGCGACGCACATTTTGCCTGTTGCCGCTGGAGAAATTGCGTTAGTGGCCGTATTGAGCACGATTGGTGTCGTCGTCGTTACGGATGAAAACGCGACCAGGCTAGCCTGCGCGAACTGCGCGGGACCGCATGCGCCTGATGCTGTGAGAACGGCACCAACACGTAAGGATGATGTAAGAGCTTGCTGCCCGGCGGAGGGTCCAGTTGGCGTTATCCCTGTAAAGCTTAGGCTTATCGGCACATCGCCCGTATTTCTTGCCTCGAAAACCGAATATACGGTGTTTCCCGGAAGTAAAGCGTCTGATGCTTGGGATAGCGCTGAGAAAGAATATTTCGGTGATGTGTTTCCGCCATCACTTGGCGAAGCGTTTGAGCCGCCAACATCGCGGAACTGAACCGAAAGGTTGCCGATGCTCACGGTGCCATTTCCTGTCCCCGTGATTCGCCAGAGCGCTAGGGTTCCGTTAGTCCCCAAAAGACCCAGAACGACAGTCGTCCCCAGCGCAATGACCAACATAATGCTCAACCGAGGGCGGGTAAGAAACCAGTGTTTCCAGGCGGGCGACGTTTGTTTTTTCTGAATACCATCTGCGGGAAAATCCATAACGTCACCTCACTTTGATGTTCGGTCCTAGGGCTTTCGTCGCGGAGCATAATTCGTGCTCCGCGACGAAAGCCTCTATTACATTGATACTACGCCGCTGGTGGGTTTGTGTAGGTCTGGTTCAGCGTAAAGTTTGTCTTTGAAAGGTCGATTGTGGCTAAAGCGCCGGTTCGACCGGTGGCCGTGGACGACAGGCTAAACGTGACCTGCTGCTTGAAAGTGGCTTTACCGCCCGTGGTTGCGAGAGGCCCGTTGAAGCGCCAAACGTTAGTTGTTCCAACCTGTGTGGGGTTACTCTCGCCAGCAGGAGCGGCTAACCAGCCGGAGGTAACTGTCAACATGCTTCCGGGAACGGTGCCCCCGGCGGGAGCCGAAATTGCACTGCTGGTATCGATCGCCAGCTCGGCCTTCATGTTTGTTCCGCTGAGAGTAATATCAAGCGGTTGCGTCAGGCGAACAACGTCGCCGGGGACCATCTTGTATGTTGAGATATCTGCGATGGGTACCCACGTTCCGGGGGTTCCCGCAACGGTTTGACGCTCCCAGGTTTGTCCGGTGGCTGGAACTACGAGGTTGAGGTCGCCGAGTACAACCTGGCCGCCGTTACTCGTGGCGGAAACGTTCCACAGGGCTAGCGATCCGCCCGTGCCAAGAAGCAACGCGACGCCAAGTCCGCCGACAATAATACCCTTAGAAAGTTTATTCATTGAAATTTATCCCCTAATTAGTTTACCCAGCATAAATTATGTCATGGGTGGAAGAAAGCGTAATTCAATGTGCAATGAATTCAGTAAAGAATTTCCCTCAGTGCGCAGAAAATTTGAAGTATTTTAGCGTTTCCCCTTACATAAAATATACACATTGAATGTGAAACACTCAATGTTATTCGACCTGCTAGCAGGATACTTTCAGGTTCTCTCGGGGAGTTTGGATCAGCCCGGTGGTTTACTTACGTCTAGGTTTTAGTCCAAACGTTAACTGATTCAACCCTCGCTGTTCACAGTTGTCGGTGTAGCCGCTAGGCCCTCGGCGGAACAAAGAACGAATCCAATGGCAGCGAGAGGTGCGTTGCGCTGGGAGCAAGTTCGCTGCCAGACTGGGACGGATGGCACCCGAACAGCTTCCGCAAACCTCTTACCCCCTCCGGTGGTACCTCAAGCTTGTCGTGCTTGGTTTATTGTGCGGGCTGCTCACCGGGATCTTCGGGGTTGGGGGCGGCATAGTTCTGGTGCCAGCGCTCGTGCTGATCATGAACTTTGAGCAGAGGCTAGCGGCCGGAACTTCGCTCGCGGCTATCGTACCGAGCGCAACGGTTGGGATGTTCGGCTATGCCGTAAACGGAAACGTTGATGTTACGGCCGCGCTGCTCCTCGCCGTGGGGATGATTGTGGGTGCCCAGATCGGGAGCTTCCTGATGGCCCGAATCCGGCAGGACATCCTCCAATGGGTGTTCATCGCATTTCTTGCGTTTGTGATCGTGCAGATGTTCATCAACATCCCCTCGCGCGACGGGATCATCGAGATCAGTGCGGCGGGGATTGCCGCGCTTATCGCCCTCGGGCTGGGGACTGGTGTGCTATCCGGCCTCCTCGGGGTGGGCGGGGGCATCGTCGTTGTGCCCATCCTGATCGTGTTCTTTGGGGCAAACGATTTAGTGGCAAAGGGAACCTCGCTGCTGATGATGATACCCGGAGCCCTCTCCGGAACTATCGGGAACGTCCGCCGAGGCAACGTGAATCTGCGGGCTGCGATCGTGCTCGGACTATCCGCGTCCTCCGTTACCTGGGTTGGGGCAATCATCGCGACGCTGCTTACTCCGCTATTGAGTAACGTTCTTTTCGCATCCTTCCTCGTAATTATTGCGATTCGTATGGCGTTGCACGGCATCCGTTCGCGATAGTTGCCGCGCCGCCTGCCGATAGCCAAGCGGGAAACGACTGCCGTTAGACTGATACGGTGTCGATCAATACCGAGATTCAAGGCAAGAGTTATCCACAAACAGCCCCGTATTTAGTGGGGCGCGAAAAGGTGCGCGAGTTTGCGCGGGCTGTCTGCGCGGAAAATCCCGCTAACTTTGATGTTGACGCGGCACGCGAGCTCGGGCATCCCGACCTGGTGGCCCCAGCGACGTTTCCTGTGGTGATCCAGGAGCTCACCCTTCAGCAGCTTCTCGCTGATCCGGATGCCGGAATCGACTTCTCGCGGGTAGTGCACGGTAACCAGCAATTCACGTATACCCGTGCCGTCGTTGCCGGGGACGAGCTGCGGGCTACACTCACCGTCACCTCGGTAAAAACGCTTGGCGCGCACTCGATGGTGACCAGCGAGACCAGCATCGTTGATGCCGCGGGCACCCATGTCGTGACCGCTATTTCCACGCTCGTAGTCAGGGGAGACGAATAATCATGACAATCACTCTCGAACAGCTTGCCGTCGGTGACACCGTTGCGCAGCGGACCGTGCAGATTTCCCGCGATTCCCTCGTGCGCTATGCCGGGGCATCCGGAGATTTTAATCCCATCCACTACCGGGACGACTTCGCCAGCGAGGTCGGTCTCCCCGGCGTTATCGCGCACGGGATGCTCACCATGGGCATCGCGGTCCAGCCCGTTGTCGACTGGATCGGCGACCCAGCCGCGGTGTTCGACTATCAGGTGAAGTTCACCCGCCCCGTCGTCGTTGATCCTCGCGACGGTGCCGAGCTGGGTATCGAGGCCCGGGTCGGTGCGATTGATGCTGAGGCAGGCATTGCACGAATCGACATCACGGCGACGTTCGATGGCGCCACTGTCCTCGGTAAGGCGCAGGTCCGGGTCCGCGTGGGTGCGGCATGATCGACCCGATCACGGTGATCCCGGCACCTGGTGCGCCGGGAGTGTTTCGGGAGCTCACCACCATGCGCGTCGGAGGTTCCGCTGCGACAACTTTGGTGGCGACGACGAGCGATGAGCTTGTCCGTATCGCCTCGGAGGTCTGGGCTTCTGGCGATGAGTGGATGCTACTCGCCGGAGGGTCCAACACCGTCGTTACCGAAGACGGGTTTGACGGTTCGCTGATTCTGATCCGAACGAGCGGTATAGAGCGGATTGATGCCGGTGCCCACAGGCATCCTGGAACTGTTCGTCTGCGTGTCCAGGCCGGTCACTCGTGGGATGCCCTTGTCGACTATGCAGTGGCGAGAGGGTACGCCGGGATCGAGGCGCTCTCGGGGATACCCGGTTCCGCCGGGGCTGCCCCGGTGCAGAACATCGGGGCGTACGGCCAGGAGATTTCGGATGTGCTTCACTCGATCGCCTTCCTCGACTATGAAACGGGGGCGGTATCGCGGATTTCGGCCGACGACCTGGGCCTGGATTATCGCACTTCCATCATCAAGCAGGGACGCCAGGGGGTCGTGCTCTCCCTAGACATTGATGTGGTCGCGAATGAGGATGTGATGGCCCCCCTAAGCGCGCCTATTCAATATTCTCAATTGGCGGATGCTCTGGGTCTGAGTATGGGCGATAGGGTACCCCTCAAGGAGCTCCGCCGCGCTGTCCTGCGGCTACGTGAGGGCAAAGGGATGGTTCTTATCGATGACGATCCTGACTCTGTGAGTGCCGGATCTTTCTTCACAAACCCCATAGTTTCGGAGGCCTTTGCCCGCGAGCTACCCCAGGAAACCCCGCGCTGGCCCATGCAGCCCGAGCCGGATCCGGTAGCGGTGACCCCTCTCGAAGATCTGGCGATGGGATTCCCTATCCGTCGTGTTGAGTTGAACACATCGCCGCGCCCTGTGAAGCTGAGTGCAGCCTGGCTGATTGAGAACTCGGGCATCCCTAAGGGCTTTCATCTTCCGGGGTCGCATGCCTGGATTTCAACAAAACATACGCTTGCCCTGACGAATAGGGGATATGCTGCCGCTGAGGATATCGCTCAGCTTGCCCGCTATGTGCAACAGCGTGTGCAGGCAGAGTTCGGGGTTACGCTTCAGCCCGAGCCGAATTTAGTGGGGCTGGAACTGTAGGTTAGGCGTCGGCCCGCAGGCCTACGCCTAACCTACTGGCTTACGCTGCTCCGAAGAACCGTTGCAGGCGCTGGATTCCCTCGAGAAGTGGCGCGTCGCCGAGAGCGTAGCTGAAGCGTAGGTATCCGCTCGGCCCGAAAGCCTCACCGGGAACTGCCGCGACATCCGTCTTCTCGAGAAGAAGGTCCGCCAACTCGAGCGAGGTGGTGGGAGTAACCCCGTGCCATTCCCTGTTCAACAGCGCCGTCACATCAGGGTATGCGTAAAAGGCTCCCATGGGGGTGGGGGTTTCCATGCCGGGAATCTTGTTCAGCTCGGTCACGATGGTCTGCCTGCGCTTGTCGAATGCCTGACGCATCTGCTCGACGGGGGCTTGGTCACCGTTAAGCGCTGCAATCGCGGCGCGCTGCGCGACGTTATTGACGTTTGAGGTGAGGTGCGATTGCAGGTTTGCGGCCCCCTTGATGATGTCGGCGGGTCCGACCATCCAGCCGAGACGCCAGCCGGTCATCGCGTAGGTCTTCGCAACCCCGTTGACGAGGATCGTGCGATCGGCAAGCGCGGGAACCGCCTCTACGATCGAGGTGGCTTTGATTCCGCCGTATACGAGGTTCTGGTAGATCTCGTCGCTGACGACCCATAGCCCGTGCTTCTCTGCCCACTCGCCGATTGCTACGGTCTGCTCGCGGCTGTAGACGGCGCCGGTTGGGTTCGACGGGGAAACAAAGAGAAGAACTTTTGTCTTGTCGGTGCGGGCGGCCTCAAGCTGTTCTACCGTGACAAGATAGCCCTGGTCCGCTCCGGCGAAGACGTCTACCTGCTTGCCACCGGCAAGTTTGATCACCTCGGGGTATGTGGTCCAGTAGGGCGTCGGCACAAGAACCTCATCGCCCGGGTCAAGTAGTGCCTGGAAAGCTTGGTAGACGGCCTGTTTGCCGCCGTTGGTGACGATGACGCTTGACGAGGGAACCTCGAGGCCGCTGTCGCGCGCGGTCTTGAGCGCGATAGCCTCTTTAAGCTCGGGGAGTCCCGTCGCAGGCGTGTAGCGATAGTTTTGGGGATCGAGAATTGCTGCGGAAGCTGCGTCTACGATGTGCTGGGGTGTCGCGAAATCAGGTTCGCCTGCCGCATAGCTAATAATCGGACGACCCTGCGCCTTCAGGGATTTTGCCTTGGCATCCACCTTGAGCGTGGCTGACTCGGCAATATTGGCGATTTTCTGGGACAAACGTCGAATTTCGGTCACGGTTACCAGCCTACGCCACGGCCCATACGTCGCGGGTGATCAAAACTCCTGTGCAGCGACGTCTTGGCATTATGTCCCTTAGATTATCGCTGGTTCAATCGAATACGTCAGGTCCGTGTCTGAGATGAAAAAGCAACTTGCCCAGCGTTCTTGCGGAGCGTCCCAGAGATCGCCCCGGGGGTAGTTATAGCCGAAGTCCAGTGCAACCGTCCCGTAGGGTGCGCCAAGGTAGCTTTCGAAGTCTGAGTAGCAGCGGTCATCCACCTGATCGCTCATGATTTCGTCGCCGGGGTAGGTGTCGTTGGCTACCTGGTATCTGCTGTACATCTGCGCGTCGTGGGGGAGGGAACAGTCTAATCTTGCGACCAGGTCGCCATAATCGTTATCGTTTTCGACTGTGTGGGAAAAGACGCTGATGAAGCAGTCCCCCACGATCAGGGTGTCCGGATCAACAAGTTCCGACTTCTCGGCTGGGTACCCTGGGAGCGAGGTCTCCCGATCGGGACGCGGGGGGTTCTTTTCTGTTGGTTGGGACTGGTGTTGCGGTATCGGCTCGATGGAGTAGCACCCGCTCAGCAATCCGGCAGTAACCATGCAGGCGCTCACCGCGGCCGCGATTCTTCCGTTGCTGAGAGGACTCCGCACCTGTCCGAGAAAATTGTTCACGGAGACCAGCCTAGGTTATCGCTGAGTTGCGGGCTCCGCGTCTGGCGTGATCTTCTCGGCTAGAGCGTGGTTTTCTCCCGTGGGGGTAGCTTCGGCCGGGGGTATCTGCCGCCGCTTCGGAGTGATCTGGCTTGCGACGATCGCGGCAAGGGCGAAACCAAATCCTAAGAGCTGCACCGGTCCCAGCATCTGACCGAGGACCACCGCGCCCAGAATAGCCGCGACCAGGGGCGATATAAGTCCGAGCACAGCTACGGAGGAAACCGGAATTCGGCTGATTCCCCAGAACCACAGCATATAGGTGAGGAGCCCGCCGACGAGTCCGAGCCAGGCGTAGCCGAGGAGCGCTGTTCCGTCGATCGATTGGGGGATGCCCTCAAAAACGAGCGTTAACGGCAGCAGAAAGAACCCTCCCGCGGTGAGCATCCATCCGGCGAGGGTCAGCGGAGTGGTGCCTTGCGGCATCCCCCATCGCTTGGTGAGCACGACGCCGAGTCCCATGGAGGCGGTTCCGGCGAGTCCCGCTAGCAGCCCGACGGAGTCGAGGGTCGCGGTGGAGCGTAAAACGATGAGGCCGACACCAATGACGCCTACGATTCCCCACGATACGCGCCAGGCTGAGAGCTTCTCGCGCAGAATCAGGAGCGCAAGAAACGCTACGACGAGGGGCTGCGTGGCCCCGAGGGTCGCTGCGACCCCTCCGGGTAGGAGATATGCGCTGACGAAGAGGAGCGGAAAGAAGGCTCCGATATTGAGTATTCCCAGCACTGCTGATTTCCACCACCAGCTTCCGCGGGGGAACGTGCGGGTGATCGCGAGCGCGATAAGGCCGGCAGGCAGCGCCCGGGCAAGCGAGGCGAAGAGCGGGTGCCCGGCTGGGAGCATTTGCGTTGTCACGATATAGGTTGTGCCCCAGACCGCGGGCACGAGGGCGGTGAAGAGTGTTGCTCGTAGGGCGGGAGTGGCCTTCATTTAAATCCTTAACGTTAAATAGTTCAGCGTTAAGAAGTGTATCTGATACTCTGGTCAACGTCAAACTATTTAACGTTAAGGAATTCCGTGGAAGATAGCGTCGACCTCATCATCGCCCAGTGGGCCAAGCAGCGACCCGACATCGATCTGTCGAATATGGCTACCGTAGGGCGCCTCTCGCGCACCGCTAAATTTTTCGAGGCATCCATGCTCGAGGTCTTTCGTCGGCATGACCTCAATAGTGGAGAGTTCGATATCCTCGCGACCCTGCGGCGGGCGGACACCGAAGGAAACGGCCTCACCGCCGGGGAGCTGGCGACAAATACCATGGTAACGTCGGGCGCAATCACGAACCGTCTCGACCGGCTGGTAGCGAAAGACCTGGTGACAAGGGAGACTGACCCTCACAGTCGACGCGCCATACGGGTATCGCTCACCCCGAAAGGACGCACTGTTCTCGATGGTGCGCTCGCGGATCACCTTGACAATGAAGCCGACCTTCTCGCGCCATTCTCGTCGGAGCAGCGTGAGCAATTCAACACTCTCCTTCGGGTCTTACTGACGGCCCAGGAGTCGGCCCGAGACTCGGAATTCTAGCCGCTCGGAGTAGCTAGCCGCGCAGAACTCTAGCGCCGATACTTTCCTTTTACCCGAAGACCGCTGGATTGCAACCGCTTCACCAGATCACGATGGCTCACCGGGGTTGCCCCCGCGGACACGAGCTGATCGTAGCGGGCCAACGGAACGTCGTAGTGGTCCAGATCGAAACCCCGCAGCGGAATTCCCTGCTCGGCGGCGAAGGCGTGCAGCTCGTCCAGTGAGGAATCGCTGACCAGATGCCCCCACACCGTACCGTGCGCGGGCCACATGGGCAGGTCGATGAGAACGGTCATCCGTCCATTCTAAAACCCCGGGCGCACAACGGTCCCCGTACGCGCTGATTCCTGGGCCGCCACGACGATTTCGAGAGTACGGATGCCCGTACCCGAGTCCGGCTGCTGCTGAACGCCGGTGCGTGCGCCCGTGAGGAACGCTTCCAGAAGCATTTTGTCCGTGTCAACGCCGTAGGGCAGGAAGAGCGCATTGCGGGCGTTCTCGGAGAACCCGCCGACGTGCTGAGCAAACGGGTCGATCGTCGCGATGCCCTCACTGCCGACAACCTGCAGCGTGAGGCCACCCCAGCTGGGCGCGTGATCTGGTTGGCTCCACGAGCAATCGATCGTCGCCACGAAACCGTTCTCGTAAGTAATAGTCACGAACCCGCCGGTTTCTGCGTCGATGTGTGGTTTCTCGGCATGCAAAATGCGGTTACTCACGGCATGAACCGCAACAGCGCTGAGCCCGGTGAGCGCATCGATCAGGTCCGCAACGTGCACGATGTGATCCACGAGCGCACCCCCTCCCGAGTGCCGGGGATCGGTGAACCAGGCCCTGTCGCCAACGGGAATCTTGCCGTTGTTCGTCCCAGTTGCAGACAAGATCTCACCGAGACTCCCCGCGTTCACCTCATCGCGAAGTCTCGTAAACACGGGGGAGAAACGCACGGGATAGGCGGTCATGAGGGTGACCCCCGCGCGTTCGCAGGCATCCGTCATCGCAATCGCGTCGGGGATCGTGGTCGCGAGCGGTTTCTCGCATAAAACGTGGGCTCCTGCGGCCGCAGCGAGTTCTACCAGGGGGCGATGCGCGACGTTCTCGCTCGTGACGATCACGGCATCCGGGCCCCAATCGAGCAGCTCGCGATAGCTATCGACGTAGCCGACCCCGAGGGAATCGGCGAGCTCGCGGCCCCGAATTTCGCTCGCGGACACCGTGATTGCATCCGGATCGGAACAGAGCAGCTCGACCCCCGGCATCCCGGCAAGCAATCGAGCGTAGGATGCCGCATGAACATGCGCAAACGACATGATCCCTACGCGAAGGGGCTGTATCTCGGTCATCTCGGGACTCCTATGGTGGGTGTGAAAAGATTTTGTTCCGATTTGTGGGTGGGAGCGCGTTGCGCCCGCAAAACGGAACAAAAACTTTTGCTGGGCGTGCGTGACGGGAACAGGGGTGCGGTGAACTCGGCCTTACACGGGGACGGGCTCGCCCGACGCGATGGACAGGTTCGCCGCGGCCGCGAGCTCGACCGCGCGGGCACCATCCTCGATCGAAACGCGGGGAACCGCGCCGGTGCTGAAGGCGCGCGCAAACTCCCGCAGCTCGGTGAGATACGGACTCTCCACGAACGAGGTGTCGGGCCGCATGCTCGCGAGAGGGGATGCCTCTCCAGCATTGAGCCGAAAAGAACCGCCCGTACCCGCATCGTGGGTAAGAACCCCAGCCGTTCCCGCGATGGAGAAGCTCGTCGTGAATGCGGTTCCCGCTGCGCCCCACACCCCGGAGACGTAGCTGATGGCTCCGCTCTGGTGAGTCAGAACAACCTGCGCCGAAACCTGCTTGGTGGCGGGCCCGGAGCTCGAGCGAACCGCGTAAACCGTCGTGACCTCGCCCGAGATCCAGCGGGCGATATCGAGGTCGTGAATCATCTGGTCCATCACGATTCCACCCGAGAGAGATTCGTCGCCAAACCACTCCGACCAGCTGGGGTATTCGCCGATCCGTGTGAAGCGTGATACGGCGACTTGGCCTATTGCGCCGTCGTCGACCGCCTGTTTGGCCCGTGCGTATTCGGGAAAGAAACGCACGACGTGTGCCGGGAATACCTGTCGGCCGAGCCGCGTTGCCAGCGCCCCTATGGCGTCGCAGTCCTCCCTCGTGAGCGCGAGGGGTTTCTCGCAGACGACGTCTTTGCCAGCATGCAGCGCGGCCTCGATGTATTCGCGATGAAAGGGCGTGGGCGCGCATATGTCCACGATGTCAACGTTCGAGAGCAGCTCAGCGAGCGTATCGACGGCGCGAAGACCGTATTGCTCGGCCAACGCATCCGCGCCGGCTAGCGAATACACGGCAAGTGTAGCGCCGAGCTCTTGCCAGGCAGGGACATGGGTGTGGGTGATCCCGCCGGCCCCGATGAGACCGACCCTGAGGTATTGTGTGTGCGTCACTATTCGTTCCTAACTGTGGATGTGTGGTCGTTGCCGCCATCCGTCATTTCGTCCCGCTGAATGCAAGGCCCTCGATGACCCTCCGCTGGAGCACGATAAACAGGATGAGTACCGGGGCCATCGCCATGATGCTCGCCGCCATCATGACGGTGTAGTCGGTGGAGACACTGCCCTGAAGGGTAGCGAGCCCCGCGGAGAGCGGCATGCTCTCTGCGTAGGTCGTGACCACGAGCGGCCAGAGCAGGTCGTTCCACGACCACAGCGTCGTGATAATCACGAGCGCGCTAATCCCAGGGGCGGCCAGCGGAAGCATAACCTTCCAGAACACCTGAAACGGGTTGGCCCCGTCTAGGCGGGCAGCCTCTTCGAGCTCGGTCGGCAGGCCCATGAAGAATTGCCGCATGAGGAAGACTCCGAACGCGCTAAAGATCCCGGGGATGACGATGCCCCACACCGTGTTGAGCAGACCGAGGTTCTGAACGATCTGAAATTGTGGAATCAGATACACCTGGCCCGGCACCATCAGGATCGAGAGGATGATCGCAAGGATGACCCCTTTCAGCGGAAACCTCATTCGGGCGAATGCGTACCCCGCCATGCAGCAGAGGATGACCTGGCCGAGGACGCGAAGGACCGTGATCGCGATGGACACACCCAATTGGCTCAGGAACGGAACCTTGGTGAATACGGTCGCGTAGTTCTGCCACTGCAGCTCGCCCGGCCAGAATGTGGGCGGCACGCTCATCACCTGATCGTTCGTGGAGAGAGACATGATCAGCTGCCACACGAAGGGGAAGACCATGAGGAATCCGATAAGGCCGAGCACGATGTGTGCCCTGGCGTTATTTGTTCCTCGCTGCGCCGGGGATAACCCCGTGTTGGATGTTCTCACGCTAGACATAGTTGACCCACTTCTTCTGCATCCTGAATTGGAACCACGTGACGATCCCTATGACCAGGAGGATCAGCATCGCAATTGCCGCGGCGTAACCCTTGTTGTTATTGATAAAGGCCTGGTTGTAGAAGATATACACCAGCGATTGGCTCTGCTGCATCGCCGGGTTTCGCTGCCCCATGATCGCGTAGAGCAGGTCGAAGAGTTGAAACCCGTTGATCACCGAGATAATCGTCACGAAGAAGATGCTCGGGGTCAGCAACGGCACCGTGATGGACCGGAATTGCGTCCAGCGGGTGGCTCCATCGAGCTGGGCGGCCTCGTAGAAATCGGGAGGAATATTCTTGAGGCCGGCGCTCAGGATAATGATGCCGAACCCGAGCGAGGCCCACATCCCGACGATTCCTACCGCGACAATTGCGAAGCCAGGGGTCGAGGTCCAGTAGGGTCCCGTGATGCCAAACAGCGCGAGGAACCAATTGAGGATGCCGAAATCACCGTTGTAGATCATCCGCCATACGAGGGCTACCGCGGTTGGCATCGCGATATACGGCATGAAAAACAGCACGCGATAGAACGTTGCGAAGCGCAGCCCCGGGCGGTTTACCATGCTGGCAAGCAGGATCGCGAGGGGGACGCCCAGCAATACGATCGCCGTATAGACCACCGTGTTCACGAGCGCCAGCCCCACGTTCTCGTCGCCGATAAGCGTTGCGTAATTCGCGCCTCCCACCCAGGTGTCGCCACCGAACGGACCCGTTTCGGTAAAACTCATGTAGCCGGTCTGGAAGAGCGGCCAGATGTAGAAGACGAGAACACCGAGCAGGGTCGGCACGACGAAGAGCCACGGCCACCACCCGTCCGAGCGAAAGGAGGCCTTGGGTGCTGCGCTCATTCTTTCGCCAGAGCTTCGTTCATCTTGGTTGCAAGGTTCTTGGCTACCTCTTCGGCGGGCTTTTCGCCTGAGAACGCGGCAGGCAGGAGATCCTTCTCGAGCTGCTCCCAGGCCGCAGTGTTTTTTGAGACGGGGTAGGGGTATGAGTATTGCTCCGCGTCAAGGAAGACCTGC
Source organism: Lysinibacter sp. (assembly GCA_040400085.1). Classification (GTDB taxonomy): domain Bacteria; phylum Actinomycetota; class Actinomycetes; order Actinomycetales; family Microbacteriaceae; genus HNR. The sequence goes on from JBBAQX010000035.1 coordinate 43,628, forward strand.
AGATCAAAGTGCGGCACGGAGTCGATGAACGCGGATTGGGTGTCGTTGAAGGCAGGGTTTGCTGCCCCCATCTCTGCTTGGGTAACCTGGGCTTCTTTGGAGCCGAGGTAGGTGACGAACGCTTGGGCCGCTCCCTTATTCTTGCTCTTGGCTGAGATAACGTTGGCTAGGCCGTGGATGACTGTTGCTTGGCGATCATCCTTCGGCAGCGGGGCTACATTGAGGTCTTTGGTGTTCGCAGCCTCCGATAGCTCCGAGACTGACCAGGTGCCCGAGTAGAAGAAGCCCGATTTGCCGCTCGTGAACCACACATTAGGCGTGGTGTCGGATAGCTGCTGGAGCGTGGGCATCGAGCCGTCCGCGATGAGGTCGGTCCAGAATTGCAGTCCCTTGATTGCCTCGGGGCTGTCATAGCCGCTCTTCTTGCCGTCCTTCGAGATGATCTCGCCCCCGGCCTGGAGGATGGTGTTGTAGTAGCCCTCTTGCCCGCCGGTGAGGCTGGTGGCCATTCCATAGATTCCCTGGCTTCCGAGGGCATCGCTAATCTTCTTGGATGCCGCGTGGATCTGCTCCCACGTCCAGGCGTCCGTGGGAATCTCGACCCCGGCTTTCTCGAGGATGCTCTTGTTGTACCAGAGACCGAGGGTGTCGAAGTCCTTGGGAACGCCGTATTGCGTGCCATCGTAGCTGTAGAGATTGTTGAGTGCTTCTGGGTAATTGGCCGGGTCGAGCTTCTTGTCATCGATGAGCGGCGTAAGGGGTTCGAGCTGTCCGTTGGCCGCGTACAGCTGAAACTTGGGTCCGTTCATCCAGAACACGTCGGGGAGTGTGTCGCTCGATGCCTGCGTCTGCAGCTTGGTCCAGTATTGCGACCAGGGGGTGACGTCGATCTTGACCTCAATGTTGGGGTATTCCTTATTGAAATCGGCAATGTTCTGTTTGAGGGCTGGAACCTGGTTTTCATCCCAGACGGCGTAGCTAATCGATGCCTTCGTGTCGGAGGAGACGGCGGCGTCTCCACCCCCAGAAGAGCAGGCAGACAGGACGAGCGCTGCGGATAATGCGGCCCCGATTCCGAGCGCGATACGTGAGTTTTTCCGTGTCATCATTGGTGGATACTCCTAGTTGTTTGTGTTGGTGTTGGGCCTGACAGGCGTTAGGCCTCGGTCTGATTAGCCCCGAAATAGGCGATAAGGGCAGGGTCAAGTGGGGGGATGCTCTGCGCCCTCGATCCGTTCCGTAGCGATTCCGTCGCAGCAACGGCGGTGGCGACGGCCTGCCGCGCTCCGATGGGCGAGGTCTCGGTGTTGTGGCCGAATCGCACGAAACGCACGAACTCGTCCATCGTTATCTTGTCGGCATCGCCGTGACCATCGGCATCCCCGATAATTGGATACGTTACGTCGCCATGGGGGTTGTAGGTACCGCGGGTGTTCCATACCCGAACGAGGCCGCCGTCTCCGTCGCCAAAGTTTTCGAGTCGCCCCTCGGTTCCGATCACGGTGTAGTTGCGCCAATAGTCGGGGGTAAAGTGGCATTGCTCGTAGCTGGCGAGTACACCGGATTCGAGGCGCATGAGTACCATCGATTGGTCCTCGACATCGATCACCGGGTTGAGCCCGGTCTGGCTGAGCGGCGGCCAATTGTCCAGCGAGAACCAGTCGCGCATGAGGTCGGACGCGTCTTCGGCGCGGCGCTCGCGGCGGTCGGTGACGTTCCCGTAGACGCTCAGGTCGCCCATCCCGACGACCTCCGCCGTGTAGGAATCTGCGAGCCAGTGGATCACGTCGAGGTCGTGGGCGCCTTTTTGGAGGAGGAGGCCGTTTGAGTGTGCCCGTTCCGCGTGCCAGTCTTTGAAGTAGTAGTCTCCTCCGTTGCCGACAAAATGCCTGCACCAGACTGCCTTGACCTCGCCTATCTCCCCGCGCTTTATGATGTCGCGCATGAGGCGGACGACCGCCATGTGGCGCATGTTATGCCCGATGTAGAGCTTGCTGCCCGTTTCTCGAGCGATCTCGAGTAGCTCGTCGGCGGTCTCGATGCTGATCGCAATGGGCTTGTCGAGGTAGACGCTTATCCCGGTGCGGAGCAGGTGCGCCGTTACCTCGTAGTGGGTGTCGTCTGGGCTCACCACGATGGCCGCGTCGATGTCTATTGCGGTGAGTTCTCGATAGCTGGCATGGATGCTTATGCCTTCGCCAAGCGCTGCCCGGGCACGTTCGTGGGCGGCCGGGTTGGGGTCGGCTACCGCGACTACCCGGGATCCTCTGCCCGGCTGGTCAGCCCACTCGCTGATTCCGCTGCGCATCCCGAACCCGACCACCGCGATGCGTAGGTCGGCAGCTGGTGGATCCGATGGGTCGTGGTCCTGCGGTGTGGGCCGCTCTGTACCGATGTGGGTTGTGGCTCCTTGTGAGACAAAACGATCCAGGCGTGCGCCGAAGGTCTCTTCCAGCTGGTCGAGAGGGTCTCCGGCCAGGGTGATCCGGGGGACGAGAAGGTCAGACGAGCCATAGAGCTTTTCGGAGACCGCCTCAAGCGCGCGGACGATACCGCCAACGGTAACACCGTTTGCGCCGAGGACCGAGCCAACCATCGCGGGCGAGGAGTTCCGCTGGGCAAGGCGACCGAGCTCGGCGCTCAGGAGAGACAGGAGGGATTCCCCCGCGCCCGATACTCCTCCGCCAATGACGATCAGGTCGGGATCGATCGCGAAGCCCACGAGGGCCACCCCCTGTGCGATCTGGGACGCAAACAGGGCCACCTGCTTACTTGCCTCGGGGTCCCCGAGCTGTGCCCGTGTGAATGCCCGCTCGATTCCGTCGTCGCTATAGGGGGCTGTCAGATTCTCTCGCCCGTTCTTGCTGTTGTTCCAGCCGCTGAAGGGGAGGTCTCCGACCTCGCCCGCTGCGAAGTGTCGTCCGCGATACAGCGTTCCGCCGAGAATTATTGCGGAGTTTATCCGCCTGCCGACCATGACAAAGACCACGTCATCCGCAAATCGAGCAGCGCCGGAGTGAACCTCGGCAACCGCCGCCATGTTCACGTCGTTCTCAACGATGATGGGAGCCGCTAAGTTGTCACCAAACCGTGCAGCGAGATTTACCCCGTTCCACTCCGGCAGCAGGTTCGACTGCAGCACCCTGCCACGGTCATCGACAATTCCGGTGACAGCGACGACAACCGTTGCCAGCTGATGCTCGCGGATTCCGAGTGGGTGAATGGCCTGGCGTACCAGGTCGCCGACGAGACTGATGAGTGCGCCCCCGCGTACGTTCGGTGAGCTGGCGTGGGTGAGTGAGGTCACGATGGTTCCGGCGAGGTCGCTGACGAGCACGGTCACGCGATGCAGCCCAAGATCTACGCTGGCGACATAGGCGGCCGTCGGGATGAAGGAAAATTGACGGGCAGGCCTGCCCGCGCGATTGGGCGTTGGTATCGGGTCGGAGAGTTCATCGACGAGCCCGCGGGCTGTCAGCTCCCCAAGAATGGTATCGAGGGTTGGGCGGGATAGGCCGGTGAACTGGGATAGCTCACTCAGAGTGAGGGGACCCCTGTCGCGCAGAACCGCTATGCATGCAACAGAGTTCCGCTGGCGCAGCGCAAACATCTCTCGATCGTGGGGTCCAAAAAGGCTCACGTAATTCCTCTCACAACATTGTGGGAATTATGCAAATGCATTGCATATATCTGAATGTATAGAAGAATAACCCTGTAAACACGGCAGGTCAAGTATTAAAACGCGTTGTGACTAAAGCGTGATGCAGGCGCGCCCTATACCCCGATGCCGTGCTCTATGCCGTGCCTCGGTCAGCGCACGGGAAGTTTTCGGCTCGTTTTGTGGGTGGGAGCCGCCCGCATGTTATGTCTCAGGACATCGGTGACAGTTCTGTGTCAGGACATCGGTAACAC
>JBBAQX010000036.1:0-46669 GCA_040400085.1 Lysinibacter sp.
TTCTTCCGTGTTTATTCAAGGAAATGGGCCCGGAAATACCGAGTCAAAGTCCATCGCGGAGACAACAGTGGACACATACGCTCAAAAAATGTAATAGACTCGTAGGGTTGCCAAATCACCCCAGGTGATTGACACATGGTGGCTATAGCTCAGTTGGCAGAGCGCTGGCTTGTGGTGCCGGAAGTCGCGGGTTCGAGCCCCGTTAGCCACCCCACACCGTAGAAATACGAAAACAGGAACCCTCGGCAAGTCCGAGGGTTCCTGACGTTTAATAGCTGAAGAGCTACCACCATTCCCCTAGTTGTGTCAGGCTTAACACCATGGTTGAGATTACCGATGAAGACTTCGAGCTACTCGTCACGAACGAGCTCGATGAACTTCCCGACAGCATGGTCGAGGGTCTCGATAACGTCATGTTTGTCATCGAAGATCTCCCAGAAGACGCCAACACAGAGCTTCTCGGCTTATACGACGGACTGGCACTCACAGAGCGAGGCGATTATGGCTACGGAGAGATTCCCGACCGAATCACCCTGTACAAGCATAATTTACAGGCCATATGCGAGAGTATCGAGCAGCTCCGCCAGGAAGTTCATATCACCCTGGTCCACGAAATCGCTCACCACTACGGCATAGACGATCAGCGACTTCACGAGCTAGGTTGGGCATAATGGCTTCACCCGGGCTAAAACACACTCCAGCACACGATTCCCACACGGAGCAATCTCTCTCGACGCACCTGCTCGACAAACCAAGCCTTCCGTGGCAGACAATCGTCTGGGATGACCCCGTGAACCTGATGTCTTATGTGAGCTTTGTCTTCCAACGTCACTTTGGTTTCAGCCGCGAACACGCCGAGGAACTTATGCTGAGGGTGCACCACGATGGCCACGCAATAGTCGCAGAGGGATCACGTGAGGCGATGGAAATGCACGTCGAAGCCATGCACGACTATGGGCTGTGGGCAACACTGAGGCAGGTGAGCGAACAATGAAAATTTCTCGAAAGGATGCTGGCGGTACTACCTCGCTACATCTTCACCGCGACGAGGCAGACCTCATAGATACACTCGTAACTCAGCTCGTCAGCCTTTACCGCGAATATAGTCCGGCATCCGTCACTCTTGACCCGCTGCTCGCGAGCCTTGATATTGGAGGCGCGTCGAGCATCCCCACTGATCCCGCCCTTGCCCGCCTCCTGCCCAACGCCTACGAAGATGAGAAGCTCGCGGGCGACTTCCGGCAAGTAGCTGAGCAGGGCATCGTGAATCGAAAGATTTTGGATGCTGAGAGCGTACTGGTACAGATCGCAGCCTCCCGATTAGAACAGGCGGTCCCGTCGGACGTAGCCGCGCTGCTAGACGAAACGGATTCCGGAGCGACCCACGACGATCTTCCCACTTTCGGCATGGATGAAAATGAGAGAATTTTCACAATTTCGCTCGACGAACAGACGTTCCTGTCCTGGGTGAAAACCCTCACCTCGATGCGCCTAGCCCTCGCTGCTCGGCTCGGAATCGAAACCGAGAGCGACCTCGACAGGGAACCAGCCGACGATATGGAAGCCAACACGCAGGCTGTTTATCACTGGCTTGCAGAGTTCATCGAGGCGCTGATTCACGCGCATCAGGGCTAGACAAACGGCTGCCGAACAGGAATCTCGGCGATAAGTTTCTCCGCCGCGCGCGGGTTTCACAAGCACCTCGCGTTCAGCCCGGCCCTGTAAAAGTTTTCGGCCCGTTTTGCGGGTGAGGGAGTTACTGATGTCCTGCAACATAACACGGATGGGTTCTGCGCCCGCAAAACTGACCAAAAACTTCCTGGGCCCGCAAGTGCGATGGTACACGTTACAGGCAAGTTGCGAGGTTTGGCGTTCCCCGGGGTACCCCACGGCCGTGGCCCGCCGCCGCGGATGAACGTCCTGCCATCACCTGACCCAGGAGTATCCATGTTCGGCTATGCCTCGGGGGAGTCACAATAGAAATTCATGCTGACGGGGGATAACGAACCATCCTAACCTCAACATTGATGTCGTAGGACAACCCAGCAACGGCGTCTGCCAACGATGGCGCGGCAAAGACATGTGCTGTGTATAATTGGCAAGCCGGATTTACGGGGAGGCGTTGCGGCAGTCGCCGCTTTGAAAGGTATCGAGACGTGAGTTTAATTACAGGATTGTTATCCGGTAAAGCAGCATCCTATATGGCACTTGCGGTGGCACTTATCGTTCTTTCGCCCTGGTTGCTCTCAATGCTTGGCAACAAGATTCGAAAAAACCGGCTGATCTCGTATCTCGGAGAGGAACCTGACGCGTACGCAACCGTCGGGGTGACCTTTGGCGTACTGCGCGAATTGATGATCCTCCGTGGCTCACCCTTTATCCCAGTCTTATACGGCACGCATCTCGCTCTTACCGCAGACAAAAACGGTATTTGCCTCTATGTCTGGGCCTGGCGTCCACGGGAATTATGTCGCATCAATTGGAATCAGATTATACAGATCAACAAGGCGGAGAAAAGCTGGGGAAATTCTATGTTTCCTGCCGTTGACTGTAACATCAGTCAGATCAACGACTCGGGAACCAGACGAGACCATAGGCTCTTAATGTGTGTTCTACCCCAAACAGGGCTGGGATACACGCCCCCACAGGAAAAAGAATTTGACGCTTTCTATAAGAGCCTTCTCTCATCGCGTGCGACAGACCTATATGCCAGTGATAGCGCTACTCGCGGTGACACCGCGGCAGCAAGCGCTGTTTTTGTGAGCATGGTGAAAGGTAACGCCCAGACACCAGAGCAAGTCGAGGCTCCAGTCCACACATGGGTCAACCGCACCGACTTCGAAAGAATGAGTGCGGTCCGAAGTTGGGGTTCCGCCGACTCTGGAACGGGAATCGATGCGAATGGTGCGCTCTATCGGATCGAGCCGGGGAGCGAAGGGCTCCACCTAGTACACACCGAATCACAGGTCGGCTCTGAAACGGCGACGCAAATTTTACAACAAGCGATCCGAAACCTCACTGTCTACGAACAGCGCCTTAACGATGACCTTGAAGCAGAATACAACTCAAGCATCGTGGAACAGATGAACGCTGAGCACTGTTGGGGTGCGCTTATGTATTTGTTGCCACCAAAATGCGACAACGTCAAGTATCGTGGCTATCCGTTGGAAACGGAATGCAAAACTGATGTAATGAGCGTTGTATCCCCGTCAATCGAATTAAAACCAACCTCAACAGCCTGGCCTCTCTTCATTATCTCGTATCTACAATCGGATGACGATGACGAGATTCCCTTTCGAATTTCCACGATAGTAAAGACCCACGACGAGCTACTAGCCCGGCGCACACAACTTCGGCTGGATCAAAATTATGAGATTTTTGACCAAAAATTTGTTCCATACCGTCTCCTGCACGACAGGCTCCGCCCGATGGGGAACGACCTCCCCGACCCTGAAAGTTTCTCTGCTGCCGCGAAGGAAATACTTACCGAGCAATGGGTTCCGAGTGGCGGGTTCCGAAAGACTTCACAGTGGAAGCAACTTCCTCCTGAGGAAGCCCTCATGACGCGTCTCACCCGTTTTAGCCCAGTAATGTTACAAGGAGTACTGATGTACCAATCTATGGCTGTCTGGCCGTTGGAAGACTAACAAAAATGAATACACTCATACCCGGAGTTAGTGACACCCTGACGACGATCTTGCTAACGCTACTGGTGTTCACACCATGGTTCATCTCCATGGCGAACAATCGCCGTCGCAGAGAACACATCAGCACCTATCTGGGTTCTGAACCCACAGTCTATGCAACTATCGGCATAAAATTTCGCTTACTCAAAGAACTTCTTCGATACAATCGCACCCTCTTCATTCCGGTGCTGTACGGAACCCACCTTGCCTTGATCGCGGATAAGGACGGGGTGCGTCTGCTGAGCGGAACCCGCCGTCCCCGGGAAGTTTTCCGAACCACCTGGGATCGAGTCGTCTGGCTCGATGTAGGTCAATCCCGCTGGGGAGGTGGTCACTTTCCGACACTTGAGCTGGAATGTTTGCCCGCTGATCCCGAGGCGGCCCAACAGACATCGGGGAGAGACAGCTTACGTTTATTACTGTGCTGTTTGCCCGAGCGTGGCTTGGGTTATTTCCCGCCGACAACGGCCGAATTCGGGCCCTTCTACGAGGCGTTGTCATCTTTGCGTGCGACCGAACTTCGCAGCACGGGGTATTCCACTGAGCGCCCAGACGCTACAGCTCATATTTTCGTAAGTATCGTAAAAGACTCTGACTTATTCAGCCCACCTTTTCTCGCTTGGGTCAACCGGAACGCTTTTACACGAGCCAGCAGTGTTCGCGATTGGACACAACAGGATTTTGGCACTTCACTTGATTCGTCAGGAACCCTCTATGAGATAGTTGGCGATAGCGGCACCCTCACAGCCGTGCCATTCGGAAAGCCATCACCCGAAATCGCTACGAGCATCCTTCGATCGGCCTTACTAGCCGTGTGCGAACAAGTGTTAGGCCCCGATGTTGACAGCAGCATCGTGCAGCATTTAAATGCAGAGGCCTGTTGGGGAGCGCTTCTGAACATTACCCCGCCCGGCTGCGACGCTATCGAATATCACGGCAGGAATGCCCCGCGCAAATCACCGATAGGCAATGAGCGATTGGGGGGCTCTGCTTCACTAGATATCCACGTTAAGAAAAATGGAGCAGAACCTGAATGGCCGGTAATTATCTTTGCCCACTCAGCAACCCCAGACGGTCCCCCGGGTCGGTTGGTGCGAGTGGCGCGCTCATCCTCTGAGCTAGGGGCTTCGCAGAAGTTTGTCGCATTGGACGATAGAGCAACATGCTATGACATAAACTTCGTGCCATACAGCATCAGCACTAAACAGAGTAGCAACGCGGTAAAGCTCAAAGCCGATGGGGTGGCTCAGCCAGAGGAGTTCGCTAATGACGCTCGCAATATCCTCGGTGAAGAATGGTTTAAGCCCCAGTGGCTGGGAAAGAACTCCGATTGGATTCATCTTGAACGCAATGAGGCGCTCTATCGATATCTTATGCAGAACACCCCTTTCATGCTGCAAGGAGTGCTAATGTTCGAGTCAATCGGGGATGAAGCTCCCCTCCTGGACTCGGAAAAGCCTATGCGGTAGCTCTGGCTGCTCTCATCCGGTTGTTCTCTAACGCGGCCAGGACACTACCGCACGATGAGAAACCCTCAGAAATCTAGCGCTGCCCGAGGTACTGCGCGGCCGTGGCCCGCAATCGCGAATGGATGCCGTCATACGGCCGCGTTCCCCCCAGGAGGCTCGTGGGAAGCTTCGCCACCATGGTGTAGTTCGGGTCGACCACGTTACCAACCGGAGCGAGACCTGCCTGGCTCACCAGTTGCAGAGCATCCAATATTTCGAGATCGAGCAGCTCGGCAGTCCAGCCGACCAGGTCGTGCTGGCTTACGCGGTAGGCATCCTCGAGCGGGCGGGTCGATCCGGTGGACATGATGAAGTCGTCGCTCTGCAGGCGCGGCCAGGCTCCCCCGGCGCCCTTGATGAGATCGACGATGATGACGGTGTCCATGGCGGCCTCGACGGCAGTTCCGCAGACTTCACCCTCGCCCTGTCTGGCATGCCCGTCCCCGACGCCCAGCAGGGCACCCTCGACGTTGACCGGCAGGTACAGCGTGGTTCCGGCCCTCAGCTCAGGGGTATCCATGTTTCCGCCGTGCATAGACGGTGTCACGGTGGAGATCCGCTCGCCACCGGCAGGGGCGACCCCGACAGTGCCGTGCATCGGGTCGAGCGGGAGATCAACCGTAAAGCCGCTCTGACGCGCGTGATAGCGGACGATTCCCGCCTCAACATCAATATCGTATTTCCAGACGCGCTCCTCAAGGGGTGCATGCAGCATCGCCGTCTGGTGGGTGGTGCTCAGCGCACCGAAGTATGGAAAGGTGGCGGAAACTGCCCAGTCCCGGCTCGGGCGAATATCCGCGAAGTGAACCGCGAGCAAGTCGCCGGGTTCCGCGCCGCGCACGTAGATGGGACCAGTCACCGGGTTGAGATTCGCGAAGTCACAAACAGTGCTGGGAAGATCATCCACAGATCGCACGCTGCCGCCGAAGCAATCTTCGGTGCTCAGCTCAACGATGGTACCCGGGTCGATCGTGAGGCGCGGCTCGTGATTTCCAAATGTATTAATGAACTCGCCGGGCTGGGGCCGGAGGGTAGCAACGCGAAGATCATTCATCTTATTTCTCGTTTTCTTCGACCGTGGCCACGGCCGATAGTGAGGGTTTACGTCCGGAAGCAATCATGACGATAAGGACAACGATACCAATTCCGAGCCATACAAATCCCGTGACTTGTGCGGCAACCTTCGCGTTGATGACAACAAATGAGAGGATGCCGAATCCGATGACGGGTGCCACCAGGTGCACAAACCACCGGCGGCTTTTCTGGCGGAAAATATAGTGCACAACCACGGCAACGTTCAAGACGAGGAATGCCGTCAGAGCACCAAAATTCACCAACGAGCTGAGGTTCCCGATCCCATCTTCCTGAGCACTCATGATGAGGCCGATAACGACGGAGATACCCGCGGTGAGGAGGGTCGCGTTTACCGGCACCTGCCGTTTCGGGTGCACCGTGCGAAGGAAGCCTGGCAACTGGCGGTCGCGCGCCATCGCGAAAAGCAACCTCGACGTGGCAGCCTGGGCAACGAGCGAATTCGCAAAACCCCATGATATTGCGGTGGCAACCGCTGTAAGCACGGAGAGCCACTGGCCTCCGGCCACACCAGCGGCATCGTAGAACGCAGTATCGCTTGCCTCTTTAAGCAGACCGTCGGGGTTGGGCACCAGCAGCGAAGCCACCCAGGTCTGGGTGATGAAAAGCGCACCAGCGAGGAAAAGCGCGGCGACCATCGCCCGACCTATAGATTTCGCTCCGTCGCGGCTTTCTTCTGCCAGCATCGAGATTCCGTCAAAGCCTAGGAACGACAACACAGCGATGGAGAGCGCCCCGAAGATCAGAGTCCACGAAAAGGTATCCGGGTTATACAACGGGTCGAAGGAGAAACCATTTCCTGCCCCGTTGGCCAAAGCGACGATTCCCATAACGAGAAAAATACCCAAGACAATGATCTGCGCCAGCAGCATGAAAATGTTGGTGCGCGCTGTGAACTCGATACCCATATAGTTCACAAACGTGTTGAACGTGATAAAAATGAGGATCCAGCCCCACACTGGTACGGCATCCACAATCGAATGCATCGCGGCACCGGCCACTAAATACAGCAGGCTGGGGATCAGCACGTAGTCGAGAAGGATAACCCAGCCAGACAGAAACCCCACCGAGGGCGCAATTCCGCGGCCAGCATAGGTATACACGGAACCGGCCGTCGGGAATGCCCGAGACATCTGGACGTAGGAGTTGGCGGTGAACATCATCGCCACCATACCGATCAGATAGGTGAGGGCGACCATGCCGCCTGAACCGTTGTAGACCTGACCAAAAATCCCGAAAGGAGCGATCGGGACCATAAAAATAAGACCATAAATAAGGAGGTCTTTGAATCGCAGGGTACGTTTCAGTTCCTGTTGATAACCAAAACTTTCAACGCCAATAGTGGCTTCGTTATGTGACATGTTCTCCGGGTGATCCTGGTAATAGCTGATTGTGATTCACACAATTTCGCACTTTTCTTTGCGAAGAATAGCACAGTCAAGCGTTGAGCCCTGGGAACGCGACCGGACTCACGCAAGCTCGTGTAAAGAAAACGCGGTCAGAAAACCCAGCGTTGCCCACAGCCCTGTCAACGAGCGTTCGCGCGCAAAGGCCTCGGGAATCATAGTGTTACAGACCATCGCGAGGAGGCCGCCAGCCGCAATCGTCGTGATTACGGCGATCACTTCGGACGGACTGTTCCTCAGTAACAAATATCCGAGAGTGGAAGACAGCGTTGAGATAAGCGCTATACCCGTCCAGAGCGAAAACACATAGCGGGCCCCCTCCCCTGACGATTTCAGCTCAGACGTACTCGAGAGGCTCTCTGGAACGTTACTGATCGCAATGGCAATCACAATCGGCAGACTAATCCCACCCGTTGCCGTCACGCTCAGGCCGAGCACAATCGATTCGGGGATGCCGTCAATCAGAGCCCCCATCGCGATCACCTTACCGCTACCCCCGTCAGCTGTGCCTTGCGGTTTGCCACGCCTGCGGGCCGTCACGCTACGATTCGTGGAGGTAGGAGCTACGGCGCCAGCTTTCACACCACGGCTGAGAACCCAATCCGCTCCAACATACAGCAGCGCCCCAGCGCAAAAACCGATAATAGTGGGGATCAGTCCTCCCCCATCGCTCGCCTCCTGCACCAGCTCGTAAGCCAGCGCAGAGATAAGCACGCCGGAGCCAAACGCCATGACCCCCGCCACCACGTTACGGTGAACAGGGAAAAGCCAGGCAATGACTGCACCGAGCACAAGCGTGATCCCGCCAAGCAATCCGCTCAAAGCCGCATAGAAAACACCCATGATGAGACCCTATCCTGAAAAGAGTGTGATACGTTGTAAGGCTCGACGGTCGAGCCATTCGTACTCCGCATAGGAATATCATGAACGACTATCTTCAGCTCAACCGCGCAAATTGGGATGAGCGCGCACCAATCCACGCCGAATCCAGTTCCTACTCCGTTGAGCGGTTCCACGCCGAACCAGATTTCATCAGCCCCGTGGTGGCGTTCGACGCGCCCCGGCTCGGTGATATCTCCGGCCTCAGGGGAATCCACCTGCAATGCCACATCGGAACGGACACGCTCTCCCTCTCTCGACTCGGCGCGCAGATGACAGGCCTGGACTTCTCGGGGGCGTCTTTGGAGCAGGCCAGAAAGCTGGCGGACGGGACGGGTACGAGCATCCGCTATATCGAATCCGATGTCTACGAGGCGGGTAAAGCCCTCGGCGGGGAGACCTTCGATTTTGTCTATACCGGCATCGGCGCGATCGGCTGGCTGCCCAGCATCGAAAAATGGGCGGATGCCGTGGCTGCGGTGCTCCGCCCCGGCGGCAGGCTGTTCATCAGGGAATGCCACCCCATGCTCTGGACGATTGACGATTCACGAACGGATGCTCTCACAATCGTGTATCCCTACTTCGAGACCGACGAGCCCCTGGTTACTGACGATGACTCAACCTATGTGGAAACCGATAAGACCATCACAGCAGGGGTAACTCACGAGTGGAACCACGGCCTCGGCGAGATCTTCACCGCACTGATCAACCGAGGGTTCCAGATCACCCAATTTGTGGAGCATACGAGCGTCCCCTGGGACGCCCTTCCCGATCTGATGAGCCACGACACCGAGCTCAACGAATGGAGGCTCACCGAAAGGTCCGAACTTCTACCACTGAGCTTCACCCTGCAGGCGGTTAAGAACGGTTAGGTACCGTTTATGTACCGGTGTAAAAAACCTGATCGGCTATGGTCCACGGCCGCTCTCGAGGAAAAATCACAGCCTCCTGAGCGGCCCAATTGTCCCATTGCACCGCGAATCTTTCGCCATCGCGCTCGATCGCGCGTTTCTTGCGCTGATCGGCGGGTGCCTCGAGCCAAATCGCGAAATCTACGAGGGGCCTGCTGGCGGCCGTGAGCGACCCGCATCCCTCAATAATGAGTGGGATGCCCGCAGCAAACGTGCGATACGGGCCAACGACATCGTTCATCCAGTCATAGGTGAGGATGGTTGCATCCTCACCCCGGGCACGCGCGGTGAGGAGGTCCGTGACGATAAGCTCCGCGCCCGCTTCCAACCCGTCCCACCCTGGGTAAACGTCGTCCATCCGCAACAGCTGCGGGGTTTCGCCTGGACGCGGCCATCCGGACACGACGCCGTCCGACGTCTGAGTCTTGCCCGAGCCGCTCGGTCCGTCGATCACGATAGTGAGCGGGCGCGCGACAGGCTCCTCACCCAGCCCGGATACGAAATCGAGAATGGATGCGGTTGGTGCCGTCACGGGCCCTACTTCTTCAGGGCGCGGATGATGCGTACGAGGGCACGTCCAGCGACACACACAAACGGAATACCGACTATCATCGCGGTAACCGGATTCACCTGAAAGACCAAGGAATCGCCCTGCTTAACGTATGCACCCACCGGGACCGATGCGCCGCCGCCGCCGCCTCCGCTCATGCCATCAGAGTCATGATCTTTGCCAACTTCTGGTCCCTGCCCCGAACCGAAACCGAACCAGCTGTATGACACCGGGATGATGGTGGTATCTCCTAAAACAATAGGCTCCCCATAGGAAGCCTTGGTGCCGGTAGCAGAAACGATTTTTGCGAGCTCAACGGTTAGATTAGCCATACCCTTACGCTATCACCGACAACGACCGTAAGTGAAGCGAACGAGCGTGTCGTAACTGGCTTCGTATCAAGACGTCTTATCAGGGTTCAGTAGCGCGGCAGCGGTCACGGTGTTCTTCCCAAAGCGGCGGGTTACATCGTCCATGACGTTCTCGGCCTCTCGCCACTTCTCATAAGGGTCCCACAGCACGGCCCCAGCCTCGCGCTCGCCCAAAAGGTTTTCTGCGCGGACACCAACCAACCGTACCCTCTGCCCGCGGCTATCGAGTTCGTCGAAAGCCGCCACGGACTCCTGATAAATCTCGCGACCAACATTCGTGGGTTCCATGAGCGTTCGCGAACGCGTGACCGTTCGGAAATCATCCCACCTAATCTTGATACCAACCGTTCGGGCAATAAGGCCAGCATCACGGACCCGTGCGGCGACTTTGAGCGAGAGCCGTAACAGATGCTGATGTACCTGTTCGGGGTCGGAAATATCGTATTCAAACGTGACCTCGTTGCTGATGCTCTTCTCTTCGCGCGTAATCTCGACGTTGCGCGAGTCGCGCCCTACCGCCAGGTCATGGAGATGTTTCGCCGAGGCAGCCCCCACCGCGTTCTGCAGGGAGGCGATGGGTACTTGGGCAAGCTCACCGATCGTGTGTACGCCCAGGCGTCTCAGATTTTCCTCTGTTACTTTACCCACGCCCCACAACGCCTTCACCGGGAGAGGATGCAGAAACTCAAGGGTCCTCGTCGGATGCACAATCAGGACGCCATCCGGTTTGGCCCGCTGCGACGCAACCTTTGCGACAAACTTACTCGCACCGCCGCCGACGGAACAGGTGAGGCCCGTAGCATCCATCACTCGCTGCCTCACCAGGTGGGCAATATCAGAGGGACTACCGAAGAGGCGCCGCGCGCCCTCAACATCGAGGAAGGCTTCATCAATACTCAGCGGCTCTACAAGCGGCGTGACGTCGCGAAAGATACTCATCACCGTCTTCGAGGCGGTACTGTACTTTTCACGGTGCGGTTCCAGCACAATGAGGTTCGGGCACAGCCGTTTAGCCTGTGAAAGAGGCTGCGCCGAGTGGATACCCAACCTCCTCGCCTCATACGTGGCGCTCGTCACCACGGAACGAACCGATTCGTGTGCCACAACGGCTGGCTGACCGCGGAGCTCTGGTTTATCGAGCAGCTCGACTGATGCGAAGAACGCGTCTAGGTCGATATGTAGGATCGACGCCTCTTTTCGCAACTCACTCACATATCAAGCTAACCACGAACCACTGACAAAGCGGTTACAGTAGTACGGGCTACTTCAGCCCTGCTCGTAGTAACCAGAGCCCTCCTCGCCACAACAGGAAGACCCATGACATACCTCGCAGACCGACCGTGGACCGCCTTTTACCCCGAAGGAGTTCCGACGGAAATCGTCATCCCTGAGATCTCACTTGTCGATGTCATCCGTCAATCGATCGCGGATAACGCGCAATCAATCGCGCTCGATTTCTTTGGAGCCACGACAACATACGCCGAGATGGGCGAACTCATTGATCGTGCTGCCAACGGCCTCTACAAGTTAGGCGTACGCTCCGGCGACAGGGTAGCAATAATCCTGCCCAACTGCCCGCAGCATGTCGTAGCGTTTTACGCAGCGCTCCGACTCGGCGCAGTCGTGGTGGAACACAACCCGCTCTACACACCGCGTGAGCTGCGCACCCAATTCGAAAACCACGGAGCGCAAGTTGTAATCGCCTGGGAAAACGTGTGCTCGACACTGCAAGAGCTCCCCGCCGATGTTCGTCCCGAAACCGTGATAGCGGTCAACCTCATCGAGGCAATGCCCCTGAGCAAAAGGCTGCTCCTGAAGTTGCCAGTCCCCGCAGCCCGCGGCAAACGGGCACAATTATCAAGCTCGACATCGGGTACGATACCGTGGTCCCGCCTCACGGCAAGCCCCCGTATCTCCCCGACCATACCGGGGCCCTCACATAACGACCTGGCGCTGCTTCAATACACGAGCGGAACCACAGGAACCCCAAAGGGCGCGATGCTCACCCACCGCAACCTGCTGGCGAACGCCCTACAGGCCCAGGCTTGGATCTCATCCGTACACATCGGAAATGCTTGTGTCTATGCGGTGTTACCGATGTTCCACGCCTACGGAATGACGCTCTGCCTCACCTTCGCGATGAGCATCGGAGCCCGGCTCATGCTTTTTCCAGCCTTCGACGTAGACCTTGTTCTCACCGCGGCCAAAAAACACGTTCCGACGTTCCTCCCGGCGGTTCCGCCGATGTACGACCGGATAGCGGCCGCGGCAGTCGAACGAAGGATCAAGCTCGACGGCATCCTCTGCGCCATCTCAGGCGCGATGGACCTCCCAACAGCCACCGTCAAGCGATGGGAAGCTGCCACGGGTGGATGGCTGGTCGAGGGATACGGCCTCACCGAGGCATCCCCCGTCGCGATGTGCAACCCTCTCAGTGAGGAACGCCGTCCCGGCAGCGTCGGCATTCCCCTGCAAAACTGCGACATAAAACTCGTCGATGTGGAAGATCCGATGGTGGATGCCGCACCCGGCCAGCCAGGTGAGCTACTTTTCAAAGGCCCCCAGGTCTTCGGCGGCTACTGGAAAAATGCCCAGGCAACCGCCGAGACCCTCACACCCGATGGATGGCTTCGAACGGGAGAC
This sequence comes from Lysinibacter sp., assembly GCA_040400085.1. Lineage (GTDB taxonomy): Bacteria > Actinomycetota > Actinomycetes > Actinomycetales > Microbacteriaceae > HNR. Next base: position 13,047 of record JBBAQX010000036.1, read on the forward strand.
GTCGTGTCTGTCGATGAAGATGGGTTCGTGAAGATTGTCGACCGTAAGAAAGAGCTCATCGTAACCGGAGGCTTCAACGTGTCCCCGACAGAGGTCGAAGATGTGCTGCGCACCTACGACGGCGTTGAGGATGCCGCGGTCGTAGGTATCCCCCGCGATAACGGAGGCGAAAGCGTCGTCGCCGTAGTTGTTATGCGCGAGGGCTACGCGTTTGATGAGCAGGCAATCCGTGAGCACTGCCGCATTGGTCTCACCCCGTACAAGGTGCCGCGCAGTATCGAGCTTGCCGATACGTTGCCACGATCCCTCATCGGTAAGATCCTCCGCAAGGAAATCAAACAGGGGATTCTGGACCGAGTCTCAGGATAGGGCCAGACAACAAAAACGGCTCGTGAGGAAACGTGGAAATTCTTCCGAAAAACCACATTTCCTCACGAACCGGTTGGGGCTGTTACGCGTTTGCGCGCTCCAGTACGAGTTCGCGTACTCGGGCAGCGTCTGCCTGGCCGCGCATCGCCTTCATGACGGCACCGATGACAGCTCCGGCTGCCTGCACTTTGCCATCGCGGATCTTTTCGAGAACGTCGGGCTGAGCGGCAAGCGCCTCGTCGATTGCCGCGATGAGCGCGCCATCGTCGGAGACGACTGCCAGGCCACGGGCATCCACCACTTCTTGAGGGGTACCCTCGCCGGCGATAACGCCCTCAAGGACCTGGCGGGCAAGCTTGTCGGTCAGAGTACCGGCATCCACCAGCTTCGCCAGTGCGGCAACGTTTTCCGAGGAGACCAGCGTGGTCGCGTCGACTCCCTGAACATTGGCGACGCGAGCGATCTCGCCCGTCCACCACTTACGAGCGGCCTGGGGCGATGCCCCGGCAGCGACTGTGGCCGAGACCTCGGTGAGCAGGCCAGAGTTCTGGATGTCTTGGAACTCCAGATCGGTGAAGCCCCACTCACCCTTCAGCCTGCGGTAGCGCAGCGTCGGATGCTCCGGCAACGTGGCACGCAACTCCTCGATCAGCTCAGCCGCCGGCTGCACGGGCAGCAGATCCGGCTCGGGGAAGTAACGGTAGTCATCCGCGTCAGACTTGGGCCGACCAGCAGAGGTCTCCCCCGTGTCCTCGTGCCAGTGACGGGTCTCCTGCGTGATCGTTCCGCCCTCGGCGAGGATATATGCCTGGCGTTGAATCTCGTAGCGCACAGCCCGCTCAACCGAACGCAACGAGTTGACATTCTTGGTCTCGGTGCGCGTGCCAAGCTTCTCCTGGCCGCGCGGACGCAGCGAGATGTTAGCGTCGCAGCGGAGGTTTCCGCGTTCCATCTTGGCATCAGATATTCCGAGGGCAACCACCATATCGCGAATGATCGATACGTATTGGCGCCCAATCTCAGGAGCATCATGCTCGGCCCCGATGATGACCTTCGTTACGATCTCAACCAGCGGAACGCCTGCCCGGTTGTAATCAACCATGGAGTATTCAGCGCCCTGGATGCGCCCCGTCGAACCGCCCATGTGGGTCAGCTTTCCGGCGTCCTCCTCCATATGCGCGCGCTCGATGGGCACATGCACGACGCGCCCGCTAGCAAGCTCGATCTCGACGGAACCCTCGTAAGCGATGGGCTCATCAAATTGCGAGATCTGATAGTTCTTCGCCATATCCGGGTAGAAGTAGTTCTTCCGGGCGAAACGCGAGCTCTCTGCGATTGAGCATCCCAGTGCGAGTCCGAGGCTGATCGAGTAACGCACGGCCTGCTCGTTCACGACGGGAAGTGACCCGGGGAGGCCAAGGCACACCGGGGTGAGGTTCGTATTCGGCGCCGCCCCAAAGTTATTGGGGGCAGCAGAGAACATCTTGGTAGCGGTATTCAACTCTACGTGCACCTCGAACCCCAGTACGGGTTCGAACAGCTCTAGCGCCTTGTCGTAATCCATCAATTTTGCTTTAGCCATTAGTTAGCGTCCTTTCCGGCAGCACGTGCCGCGAAACCGGCCAGACCAGCCTGGCCTGTCAACAAGTCGGGAGCCTTCGTCCACAGCGGGCCGCCCCACTGATCCTCATGCAGCGCCTCGAGGGCGGCACCGACCGTATACAGGCGGGCATCCGCGCGTGCGGGAGCCATGAACTGAATTCCTACGGGCAGGCTGTCCTCGCGAGCGAGCCCATTGGGGATGCTAATACCGGGAATGCCGGCAAGGTTAGCAGGGATCGTGGTGATGTCATTCAGGTACATCGCCATCGGATCATCAATCTTCTCGCCAAACTTGAACGCGGTCGTGGGAGCGCTGGGGCTCGCGATCACGTCGACCCGATCGAAGGCCTGAGCGAAGTCACGCTGGATCAGCGTACGTACCTTCTGCGCGCTGCCGTAGTATGCGTCGTAGTAGCCGGCGCTAAGGGCATAGGTTCCCAGGATGATGCGTCGCTTCACCTCGGGGCCAAAACCGGCCTCACGGGTCGCCGCCATCACCTGATCGACTGTACCGCCTCCCTCCGGTGTCACCCGAAGTCCGAAGCGCACGGAATCGAACTTTGCCAAGTTGCTAGACGCCTCCGCGGGAAGGATCAGGTAGTACGCGGCAACCGCATACTCGAAGTGAGGAGCATCGATCTCGACGATCTCGGCACCCTGAGCCTGCATCAGCGCAATGGACTCGTTGAAGCGCTCGGCGACGCCGGCCTGGAAGCCTTCGCCCTGCAGCTGCTTCACAACGCCAACGCGGAGGCCCTTGAGGACCTCTCCTGTGGCACCTGCGCGCGCGGCGGCGGCCATGGAGGGCCAGGCATCCGTGAGCGAGGTGGAATCGTGGCGGTCGTGACCGGCGATGACATCCTGAAGCAGACCCGCATCGAGAACGCTGCGCGAGCAGGGACCGACCTGATCGAGAGAGGATGCCAGGGCAATAGCCCCGTAACGGCTTACCGCTCCGTAGGTCGGCTTAACCCCAACGGTACCCGTGACATGCGCGGGCTGACGGATCGAGCCCCCCGTGTCACTACCGAGGGCAAGTGGTGCCTCGAATGCCGCGACGGCCGCCGCGGAACCTCCGCCGGAACCACCCGGGATGCGGTCAAGGTCCCACGGGTTGTGGGTGGGACCGTACGCCGAATGCTCCGTGCTAGAGCCCATCGCGAACTCGTCCATGTTGGTCTTGCCCAGGGGAACGAGCCCGGCAGCGCGCGAACGCGCGACGACGGTCGCATCGTAGGGGGACATCCATCCCTCGAGGATTTTGGAACCGCTTGTCGAGGGCATGTCTGTGGTGACGAGGACGTCTTTGATCGCGAGGGGAACCCCGGCAAGGGGACCAAGCTCATCGCCTGCAGCGCGCTGCTGGTCGATCTGGGCCGCTACGGCGAGGGCTTGCTCATTGACGTGCAAGAATGCGTGAACCTGTGGGTCAACCGCCGCGATACGCTCGAGGTGCGCCTCCGTTGCCTCGACCGCGCTGACCTCTCCCGAGGCGAGCTTGGCCGATAGGTCTGCGGCGCTCAGCTTGATGAGTTCGTGAGTCATTACTGTTCCTCTCCCAAGATTGCCGAGACGACAAAGAGATTGTCGTGTTGTTCCGGCGCGCCGGATAGCGCCTGCTCCGCGGTAAGTACGTTATCGCCGACGACGTCTGGGCGGCTAACATTCGCGAGTGGGATGGGGTGGCTTGTGGCGGGGATATCCGCGGTGGCCACCTCGCTGACCTTAGCGATATTGCTCACGATCTGACCGAGATCGGCTGTGAGCTGAGCAATTTCGCTCTCGTCCAGCTGGATCTTGGCAAGACCCGATAGGTGACGGACCACCTCTGGGGTGATCTCTGGGCTTGATGATGTTTCAGGCATACTTCTCCGCTGACTTGTGTTCGAGGAATGTGACTAGTCTACGGCGTTCTTGGGCACACAAGAGGGAAACTTGGGGTATTGATTACTATGTTTTTAGAATATTCGGATGCGTAGCCGGTTCTGAGTGCCCTATCCTCTTTAGATAGATCATGTTTAATCGCACGAGAGGTTCACAATGACCATACCCAACACCCCCGGCGACCCCAACACCCCCGGTAACCCGAACACCCCTGGCGACCCCATCAGCGAAGAGCCAACGCCCAACTATAATCAGCAGCAGCCGTCGTTCGGCCGACCGCAGGAGCCTGCCCCCGAATTTGTGCAGCCCCAGGCACCGGGTTATGAGCAGAGCAATGCGCAACAGCCGTCGCAGGGGCTGCCCTACGCTCCTCCCGTTCAGCCGGGAATGCAACAACCGGGGATGCCGCAGCAGGGAATGCAACAACCGGCAAACACGAACGGGCCCGTCCCTGGGCGCCTCATGGGTATCCTTGGACTCGTTTTGGCGATTCCATTTTCGGTGATCGGTCTCATCCTGAGCATTGTCGGCCTGGTTCAGGCTAAGAAGGCTGGCGTGAAAAACGTGCCAGGATTCATCGGCCTGATTTTATCTGTGCTCGTAATAATCGCAGAGGTTGTCCTGCTGGTTATTATTATCAAGTTTTGGGTTGATGTCGCTCAGGCCTGTGCCGACAATGGTGGCGGCCAATTGCTGATCAACGGAAACTCCACGATTAACTGCAGCGATATCAACGTCAACTAGAGCTGAGCTTGTGAGCTAAAGGGCTTGTGAACTAGAGAGACAGAGCGTTCGGCCCATCCGTCACCAGGATTGCGAATTGGGCAGCGTCGAGTACTGGAATACCCAGTTCCTCGGCCTTGGTGAGTTTTGAGCCTGCGCCTGGGCCTGCCGCTACGTAGTCGGTTTTCTTGGACACGCTTGAGGATGCTTTTCCTCCAGCAGCAATGATGGCCTCCTTGGCCCCCTCCCGGGTGAACCCGTCTAACGAACCGCTTGCGACGATGGTGAACCCTTCCAGCACGCCGCCTGAGTTGTGTGCTGCGCCTGGACCGGGGTGACCCGGAGTGCTAAAGACGACTCCGGCATCCGCCCATTTCGTGATGATCTCGCGATGCCAATCGAGGTCAAACCATTCGACAAGCGAATCCGCGATAATGTCTCCGACCCCGTCGACCTGGGCGAGCTCTTCCGGAGTTGCTGCGCGAATAGCATCGAGCGAGCCAAACCAGTCGGCTAGTGCTCGTGCGGCCACGGGGCCGACGTGACGAATATTCAGCGAGACCAGGATGCGCCAGAGCGGCTTTGTCTTTGCGATTTCGAGGTTTTCGATCAGCTTTAGCGCGTTCGCGGAGGGTACGGACTCGGCGTCTCCGGCGAAAGGAGTGCTGGCGGTGTCCTCCGGGGAAACCGCGACGTATTCGCCGTCTTTTTTCGCGTCGCGCCGACGCCGGAACGGCGTGACTTCCCGCTGCGACCCGTCTTCGTTAAGCTTCGGATGCCCGGTATCGGTGTCGCGTACGACTACGACCACGGGAAAGAGGTCCCGCACGGTCAGGTCGAAGAGCCCCGCTTCGCTGACGATGCCGTTTTCGTCCGAGAGAGGCGCCCTTTCGGGATACAGCGGTTGCGTGAGTGCTGCAGCAACTACTTCGCCGAGGATTTCGATGTCGAGTCCACCGCGGGACCCCACGTGTTCTACTCGCCCGCGCACCTGTGCGGGGCAGCTGCGGGCGTTGGGGCATCGCAGGTCAATATCGCCCTCTTTCATGGCGCGCAGGACTGTACCACATTCGGGGCATTCTGTCGGCATCACGAATGCGTGTTCGCTGCCGTCTCGGAGCTCGGTGACGGGTCCGAGGATCTCGGGGATCACGTCGCCTGCTTTGCGAAGAACGACGGTGTCTCCAATGAGAACGCCTTTAGCTTTGACCACGTCTTGGTTGTGCAGGGTAGCCTGGCTCACGGTGGAACCCGCGACGAAGACCGGCTCAACGACCGCATAGGGTGTCGCGCGCCCGGTGCGCCCGACGCCGACCTTGATGTCGAGGAGTTTGGTGTTGACCTGTTGCGGCGGGTATTTGTAGGCAATGGCCCAACGCGGGGCGCGGCTCGTTGAGCCGAGAGATCCTTGCTGGGCGAGGGAGTCTACCTTGATGACGATTCCGTCAATCTCGTGGATCACGCTGTGCCGTTCGGCCCCGAAGTGTTCGATAAATTCGATGACGGGCGTTACCCCGTGAACAACTTTGGAGTAGGGAGACGTGGGAAGCCCCCATCCGGCGAGAAGCTCATAGGTTTCAGATTGTGAGGCAACGGGGGGATTCTCCCACGCACCGATCCCGTGAACGATCAGCCGAAGACTCTCGAATCCTTCCCGCATGAGGGCAAGGCGTTCGGCGGATTTGCCTTCGCTCTTTTGCCGAAGCGATCCGCTGGCGGCATTTCTGGGATTTGCAAAGACTTTCTCGCCCAGGTTTTCCCTGTGCTTATTGAGCTTGGCGAATTCAGCGACAGGGAAAAAAATTTCTCCGCGAACCTCGACCAGGCTCGGGTGTCCCGTACCTTCTAATCGATCGGGGATGCCCGGGATAAAGCTCACGTTGGCCGTCACGTCTTCCCCGGTTACGCCATCCCCCCTCGTTGCGGCACTCACGAGGACACCGTTTTCGTAGCGGAGGTTGAGAGCTAGCCCGTCGATCTTGAGTTCACAGAGGAAAGCGGGAGACCCTCCAAGATCACGGTCGACTTTTTCTGCCCAGGCCCGGAACTCGTCGATCGAGAAGACGTTGTCGAGGCTATACATGCGCTGGGCGTGTACGACCGGGGTGAAGAGCTCGCTGACTCCCCCGCCGACTCGCCGGGTTGGGCTATCCTGGCCGGATAGCTCGGGGAAAAGTCGTTCGACCTCTTCCAAGCGGTGCATGAGGCCGTCGTATTCGGCATCTGAGACGAGCGATTCGTCGCGCTCGTAGTAGGCCGATTGGAGTTCGCGGATACGGTCCGCGAGTTCTTCCCATTCGACGCGGGCATCCGCGAATCCGGGGCGGGAGGTGTCTGTGGCGATGGGTTCGGTTGCTATTTCTTCGCTCATGCTGGCACCGTCTCTGCGTTGTTCGGTGTTGTCTGAGCTGAGCTTACGGTGCGATCGATTGTGAATTGTCCCATGACGCGGGTACCAACATAGATCACGGCGGTCTGCCCGGGCGCGACCCCGGTGAGCGGCTCTGAGGGAACGACGACGAATTCCTCGGTCGCGCCCACCCTGTACACCTCAGCGTTGGGATCGATTGCGGCCACACGCGCCCGGGCGGCGACGGGGTCTGCGTGTGCGCGAATCTGTACCTCGCAGTCGAACCACTCCTGTGGGTTCTGCTGCGGTTGACCGGCCCAGCTGAATCGTCCGCCGGCTATTTCGCCGATATCGAGGGCTTCCTTAGGCCCGACGACGACGGTGTTTGAGACGGGCCGAACTTCGAGGACGAACCGCGGGCGCCCGTCTGGTGCTGGCCTGCCGAGGCTGAGCCCTCGGCGCTGGCCGACGGTGTAGGCGTGAGCGCCCTGGTGTTCTCCGACGACGTTACCGTCGTGGTCTAGGATTTCGCCGGTCTTTTCGCCTACCTTATCGGCGAGCCAGCCGCGGGTATCGCCGTCTGGAATGAAGCAGATGTCGTGGCTATCGGGCTTGTTGGCGACGCCGAGCCCGCGCTCTTCGGCCTCGGCACGAACCAGGGTCTTGGAGGGGGTTTCACCAAGTGGAAAATAGCAGTATTTGAGCTGCTCAGCGGTGAGCACGCCCAGCACATAGGACTGGTCTTTTGCCCAGGCGCTGGCTCGATGCAACTCGACATTACCTGCCTCGTCGGTATCCAGCGTGGCGTAGTGGCCAGTGCAGACGGCGTCAAAACCGAGAGCTATCGCCTTATCGAGCAGGGCAGCAAACTTGATCTTCTCGTTGCAGCGCATACAGGGGTTCGGTGTGCGACCTGCCGAATATTCGGAGATAAAGTCATCTACAACATCCTCTTTGAACCGATCGCTAAAATCCCACACGTAATAGGGGATGCCGATGATATTGGCGGCACGCTGCGCATCCATCGAATCCTCTATCGTGCAGCAACCGCGCGAGCCCGTCCGCAGGGTTCCGGGCATCCTGCTGAGAGCAAGATGAACCCCGACCACCTCGTGCCCAGCCTCGACCGCTCGGGCCGCCGCCACCGCGGAGTCCACACCACCACTCATTGCTGCAAGAATCTTCACCTGATAATTGTAGCTGGCTACCCCTGACAAGACACCGTAGGAATCAGTTGGTCAAAGTTCGTGGGGTTTTTACGCCAAACCCCACGAACTTTGACCAACTGATTACCCGTTAATCGGAGCCGCAACAGGGTTCCGCGCGATACGATGAAAACCCACGCCACAGGAACGTAGGACGAGGAGAATCGTGACCAGACAGCATCCGAAAATCGATCTGAAGCAGACGCATAAGGCGTTTTTCACGGCATCATCTACTGACTTTCAGCGGGTAGCCCTTCCCGCAGCGAACTACCTCATGATCGACGGGGCAGGCGTTCCGGGTGCCGACTCCCCCGCATACGCCAACGGGCTCGAAGCGTTGTACGCCACAGCGTATACGCTCAAGTTCGCGAGCAAGACCCTGCTCGGCCGGGACTACGTCGTGGCCCCGCTCGAGGGGCTCTGGTGGGCCGACGATATGTCTGCCTTTACTTCGGGCAACAAGGCCGACTGGAAATGGACGCTCATGATCATGCAGCCGGAATGGATCGACGAATCCGCCGTGTCGGACGCGATTGAAGTCGTTGCGGCAAAGAAAAACCCCGCGTCCCTCAGGTCGGTCTACTTCGAAGAACTCGACGAGGGCAACTGCCTACAGATCCTCCACATCGGAACTTACGACGACGAGGCACCAACCCTCGCGCGGCTGCACGACACGATCATGCCTGAACAGGGCCTGACCTTCAACGGGAAACATCACGAGGTTTACCTCAGCGACCCCCGCAGGACCGACCCCGCAAAGCTGAAGACGATCCTGCGGCAACCGGTCCGCGGCATCTAGCCGGAAAGTATCCGCTCAAGCAGGTCAAGGTAACGCGGGTCTGCGAGATTGAGCGTGCGAGCATCCGCCATCGAAACCCAACGGATTTCATCGTGCTCTTCCGGAGCAGCATTGCGGATCTCGCCCGACCACTCGCGCACAATCCACGCGTTCAGCGTGCAGAACTCCCCACCGCTGTCAGTCTGTACAAAAGACACATCTGGCGCGGGCTTCAATTGAGGGATGCTTATCCCCAATTCCTCCCCCATCTCACGCACCAGCGCCTGTACTCCGGTCTCGCCGGGCTCAATGTGCCCGCCGGGAAAATCCCACACAGAGGGGAAAAAGTCTTTGCGGGCGGACCGAAGGCACAACACCACGCCGCGCGGCCCAAACACTATTCCGACAGCGACATTATGCATAACTGATTCAGCACGCAAATAAACGGAGGCTAAGCCAGCCCGGCCGCACGGGCGCGGGCGTACGCATCGGGCAGCGCGCGCTCGAGCGCCTCGACATCGGCGAGGGTATTTCCGTGACCGAGAGTAAAACGCAGCGCACCGCGGGCCTCGGCCTCGGGAATCCCCATCGCGGTGAGCACGTGTGACGTCTCAGGCACCCCGGCTTGGCAGGCCGAGCCGGTCGACGCGGAGATCCCGGCGGCGTCCAAAAGAAACAATAGCGAATCACCCTCGCAACCGGGAAAAGTAAAGTGTGCGTTTCCGGGAAGACGTCCATCAAAAGCACCGTCGTCAGCCCCGCGCCCAGCCCGATTATCAACAGGGGCGCCGCGAAGCACAGCCTCGGGAACCGCTCGCCGCACCGCGGCGATCAGTTTATCGCGCAACGTAGCAAGCTCAGCAGCAAACCCGACAAGCTCAGCCGTCGCGGTCTCTACCGCAACGGCAAAGGCCGTCGCCCCGGCAACATCCTGCGTGCCCGAGCGCCCGCGCTGTTGTCCCCCACCGTGCTGCAGCGGAACAACCGTGGAGGACCGGCCAAGCACGAGCGCGCCTACGCCCACGGGCCCGCCAATCTTATGCGCCGAAATACTCATGGCGCTGGCACCGGATGCCTCAAAATCAAGCGGAATGTAGCCCAAAGCGGACACAGCATCCACATGAACCGGGACACCGTATTCACGCGCAACCGCGGTGAGTTCCGCAATCGGCTGGATCGTTCCAACCTCGTTATTTGCCCAGAGCACGCTCACCAGCGCCACGGAATCCGCGTCGCGGCTCAGCGCATCACGAAGCACTGACGGCGACAAACGACCCACGCCGTCCAACGGCAACCATTCCACCTCAGCGGCGGCAGACAGCGCCATCCATTCGGCGGCATCCACCGTCGCGTGATGCTCTCCCCCCGCAATAAGCAGTCGTGGCCTCGACGCGTCGGATTGCCTCGCCCACCACAACCCCTTGATCGCAAGGTTAATCGACTCGGTTCCGCCGCTCGTAAACACGATCTCTATAGCCTCACAGCCAATAGACGCCGCAATGCGTTCCCGAGCTTCCTCCAGGTGTCGCTTAGCCTGCTGTCCGTGACTGTGGATCGATGCAGGATTACCGGCGATCGAAAGGGCCTCAGTATAAGCGACTAACACCTCGGGGCGCATCGGAGTGGTGGCGGCGTGATCGAGATATACGGGCATCCGTTATCGAATCCTAGTAGAGAAGGTTCGTGAGTGCGCGACGCGCTGAAAGCACCAACGGATCGGTCACGCCGACCACGTCAAAAAGCTCCAGCAGCCTCTCACGCACGCGGTCTTTACCGTCCTGATCGAGCTCAGGAAAAAGGGTGAGCAGACGATCGAACGCATCCTGGACGTGCCCACCAGACAGGTCAAGATCCGCAACGTCAAGCTGGGCGTCAACGTCCGCAGGGGCAGCCGCTGCGCGAGCCCTGATCTCGTCGAGAGTCTTGCCGCCGAGCCGATCAAGCAAGCTCACCTGCGCCAAGCCGGCAACGGCATCCGTATCGCGAGGATTACTCACGAGCGCCTTGCGGTACTCTTCTTTAGCCGTGGCATAATCCCCCCGTTCAATGGCGTCGTATGCCTCCTGATGGTGAGGAGGCAATGGTGCCGGGCCATCATCAACGGCACCCTCACCGGCGTCCTGGGCGCGGACTCTGCCCTGAACTCCGGATTGCACGGCGATCTCAAGCAGCTGATTGAAAACCTGAACGACCTCCGATTCCGGCATCGCACCCTGGAAAAGCGGCACCGGTTTACCCGCGAGAACAGCAACAACCATCGGAACCGATTGAGCCTGAAACGCCTGAGAAAGTCCGGGGTTTGCGTCAGCATCGACCCTCGCGAGTAGGATGCGTCCGTCAAGCTCACGGGTGAGCTTCGCCAAGATCACGCTGAGCTCGTCGGCGGAGTCCAGGCGCGGTGAATACATCTCGACAACGATAGGGATATGGGTCGAAAGCTGCGCGACCTGAGCAAAGGTCTCATCCGTAACATCCATGACAAGCGATGGAACAGGGAGCACCCGCCCTTCTGCGCCCGATGCGCCGGCGGAGGCCCCTCCCGGTTGACCCGGGGTCTGTGGTGGACGAGGGGCGTTTTTGTTCACCAGCGGCGACAGGTCAATCGCCCCGCCAGCCATGAGACCGCTCAATCGTGGGTCTGACATTTATTTAACTCCTGCCTGTACAAGGCTATGGGTGAAGCCGAGTAGCTTAATTTTTTCGCTGGAATCCCCAGACGGAACGTAGAAGAGAAGTTGAATGCCCCGAGTGAGCACAAAACCGGTGGTCGATTTGTCTGTCCCTGCCAGCACGGATGCAGCGCTTGGCGCGCCGCTGAGCGTGATCTCAGCACGTTCGTTGGTGGGAAGGATTGTCTCTGTGTCATCGATTGGAACCGCGACAAGCGCTCCCTGATCAGCCATCGAGAAGGCCACGACCTCTCCCGATCCGGGAACGGTCGAGAAGGATGCGGAACCCAGCTTGTCATTCTGGGACACCTCCGCGATTTGAGATTGGCGCCATTCCTGTCCCTGCTTCTTCACCAGGTCATCCGATTCGAGAGAGAAAAGCGGGTAGCTTGGCGACGCTTCGCCCTGATTGAGGATGTCCCCGTATGCGGCTGCAACCTCGTTGGGTTGCAGCACAAGGGCCTTGAAATCAGGTGCAAGGCGCGTAGTACCAATGTAAGCTGGTGCCGCTTTGGGGAACTCGGCACCGCCAAGTACATCGACTGCATAGTTGACAAGGTAGTTATCAAACGGTGTCTGCTGAATAAGCACAACACCGTGCGTGCGCTTTTGAGGCTGTGAGGTATCGTCAACCACCGCAAATATGGCTCTGGGCCAGGTAGTCGTACTCTGAGGGATTTGGTATTCCTGAAGCTCACCGGAAAGCGGTGACGGCGGGTTCGTCGTCTGAAGCGAAGCCCTCACCTTGTAGTTAGCTTCCCTGTCAGTCAGAGCTGGCCCGGTAAAACGTGTAGCGGCAAGAGTCGCTGAGAGAGAAGTGTCTGCCTCTTCGGCAACCTGTCCGATTCTCTTCATGATGAGCGAGAGCTGGGGACGTGTCACCGCGGGAGGCGATACCGAACCGTCATCAGGGGCATCCGTCGATTGGACGGATGCGCTCGGCTCAGCAACAATTTGATCCCACTTTGGCCAGTATTCAGGAGAGCACCCCGAAACGAGAAGTGTGGAGGTCAGGATCACGGGAACGGCAACCATTTTCGCCGACATTTTTGCTGAGCCTCGACCGATTGCGCGTCGACGGTCGTTTTCGAGGCTCTTCGGGCTCACCCCAACGAGAGAAGATTGCCTTCTGAGTCCGGCTAAAGTCTTATTGTTTCCTCGACGTGGACGAGTTTTACGTCGGTCATGATCAACCGCCAAGAGGTACAGTATTGCCCCGATGACACCAAGGATAAGGCCACCAACGAGAAGCGGGCCGGCCAGCGGAGTGGAATTGTCAAGTTTCCAGGTGAGCGAAATGCTCTTGAGCGTACTACTTTCTTTAGGCGCCGCAACGATCGCCGAGATCCCATCGGGAAGGTCGAGACTTTGTGATAGTTTCTCTGATTGGGAGAATTCCTGGAGCCACAAATCGCTTCCAACGGGAGAAACCGTTTTGGGATCAATCCCACCAATGAGGGACGCTGACGCGGCACTGTCAGTGGGTGTGGAGGCCTTTGTCTCAGGTGCGGCGGAGACAATCAGGTTCTCAAATGCTTTTGGGTCGGCCTTTGTCGGAGTGACCGTTGCCTTATCACCATCATCGGAAACAGAGATCACGTCGTGCGGAAGAGCAGTGAGCCATGCCTCTACGTCGGCAGTCCGGCCGAAGCCCAACCACGCATCCCCTGCTGAGGTTTCAACAACGACTGTCGGCTTCCCTTGGTGTTGGTCAATGACCGACTGGGGAATAATCGCAAATCGAGCGTCGTCTGACGCATCTAGGGACGACGTTATTGATGCAGGACCGGCAAGGAACGTTCGTTGCCCGATTCCTAAAATAATACAAATTGCGGCTAGCGCAAGTGTTGCAATGGCGAAAAAATATCGCACGAACTTAGCTCCTTATTTTCCAACCCCGAAATTCAATCACTCTCAAGGTGACCGGGGCGGCAAGCGAAAACCTACTTTACCAGCACTTCTTTCTTTAACAAGTATGGCGCAAAACTGGTGTACAGATCCTGTAAAACATCTTTTTGTTCGCTGATGCGCCTGAAGAAGAGCGCTTGTGCCCTAGACTTATTGAGTCTATGAATTGTGCGGGAAACTAATCCGCCATGTCCAACGGAGAAGGTCTGTGTCCGAAAACGAGAGCATTTTTAGCCAGTCATTTCGCGGTTACGATCGCGACGAAGTAGATCAGGCACTTTCTAAGCTACAAGCTGAGATCGCTGAACTTCATCGAAATAACCAAGCGTCTTTTGCAGAGCGGCAAACTCTCAAGACGCACATAGCTGAGCTAACCGTTGAGGTCGAAGAACTTGAGTCCACCGGTTACACAGGGCTAGGCACCAAGCTCGAGAATAGCCTCCAGATGGCTGAGGAACACGCAGCCCGGGTTATCGCACAGTCTGATCTTGATGCAGAAAAACTGCGACGCACTACTGAGGCAGACACTCAAAGGCTGCTTTCTCAGGCACAAGAGCGAGCTGAACAGATGGTTACGAGCGCCCGCGAGGAAGCAAGCGCTCTCATTAACGGCGCGAAACGAGATGTGGCAGAGTCCACAGCCCGTGCAAATTCGGATAAAGAAGCCCTCATGGCTGAGGCGATTCGGGAATCCTCCGCGCTACGCCAAGCAGCTGCAACTACCTCGGCGGAGGTGCGGGCATCTGCGTCTCAATTTGCTGAGTCGGAGAGAACTGCGGCTACGAGGGAGGCATCAGAGCTTCTCTCCGCAGCACAAGAAAAGGCCAGCGCCCTCCTTGCCGAGGCCGAAAAACGTGATCTCGACACACGCACCGAACGCGAACAGAACTCACGTGACCTTGAACTCGCACGTACAGAGCTCGAACAGAGCACAGAACGCGCCCGTGCAGAGCTTACTGAAGCGACAAACCGTTCTCGTTTAGAACTCGAAGCTCAGGCATCAGCTCGCAAAAACGAGTTGGATGCAGCAGCTGAGACCCAGCGGATCCAACTGGAGAATGAACTTGCCCAGCACGAGGCCCGCCTCGCCCAGGAGCAGGCAGCACATGAAAGCACAATTCATCGCGATCGCGAGAATCACGAGGCCCGGTTGCAGGAAGAGCGCTCTTCTCAGCAGATCAAGCTGGAGACCGCGCGTAACGAGCAGATAGAAGCACTTGCAATCGCTGCGCGTGAGCATGCTGCAACCCTCACACTCAATTCTTCCGAACAGGATGCACGCCTGGCCACCGAGCGTGAGATGCACTCTCGTTTCCTAGCGGACGAGGCCGCTCAACAGGCCCAGAGACTTCACGACGAGCAAGAAGCGCATGTTGCGAAGCTTAATTCTGAGCGGGTAGCCCAGGAACAAGCACTGGCCCTTCTTGCTGAGCAGACTCATTCCCAGATCGCTCGAGAACAGGATGCCCATAACACGCGCATCGCTTCCGAACTTGCCGAGCATAACGCGACGATTCAACACGAGAAGTCCTCACATCGCGAGGCAATCCAGCACGAGCGTGCCGAACACGACGAAGCAATCCAACGCGAACGCGCCGAACACGACGACACGATCAAACGCGAACGCACGGAACACGACGAAGCAATCCAACGCGAACGCGCCGAACACGACAACGCGATAACCAGAGAGCGAGCGGAACACGACGCCCTCGTCGCACGAGAACTAGCCGAGCATAAAGCTACAATCGAGCGAGAACTCACCGAACACGATGAGCTGCTAGACAGAGAAACAGCAGAACACAAAAACACCATCACCCGGGAACGTGCAGAGCATGATCAGACAATTGCGGTCGAGCGCGCGAATCACGTCGCTGCTCTCGAGAACGAACGTCAGGAACAGGCATCACAGCTTGCAGCAGAACGTAACGAACAGGTCCAAAACCTTGCTATCCGTGCCGAGGCTGCAGAACAAGAAGCACGTCGCCTACAAGACGAAAACAACGCGGCTCTGGCTCGCACGAACTCAGCCGCTGCAGCAGAAATGTCTCGCGAACGCTCTGCCCATGAGCAGGCACTTGCTAACGAGGTCGTGGCGCACAACGCCCGTATCGCTAGCGAAACCGAGTTGCATGTTCACAAGATAGCGCAGGAGGAAGAATCCTCACGCCTAAGCATCATCGAACGACAGCACGCAAGTGTTGCCGCAATTGGGCAGGAAAAAGAGCTCCACCAGCTGGAGCTGGAGACCTCACGCTCCAGGCAAGAAGCTACTCTCGCGCACGAGAAAGAACAGTTTATTCGATCACTCGAGGCCGAACGCAATGCACATAACGTCGCGCTTGCTGCTGAACGCGAGCAGACCCGCGCTTCGCTCTCAAACGAAGTTGAATCATTACGCTCCAGCGTTAAAGCCGAAACCGATATGCTCCGCGCTAACACGATATCGGAGCTCGCAGATATTCGCCATCGACAGGAAACCGAGCTGGCTAACGTCATGTCGGCAACTCAAGAAGCTGTGTCTACGATGAAGGCAGAGCTTGAGAGAGAGACCCGCTCCACGCAACAAGAACTTGCGACAAAACGGGACGAAGCAGAACGGGCTCTTGCTGAGCGTCATGAGGCCGCTTCAGCGGAAATCCAAGGATTCCTCGATGAGGCCACCGCTCGTCTTGCAGAGCTACGTGCCCTCGCAGAAGAGAAACGAGTCGAGGTAGACACCCTCACCGCAAGCGCGCAGACCGCTGCACGAACCATCCGAGACGAGGCTCAGGCAACAGCACATCAGCTGACCCTCGAGGCAGAAGAACGTGCTCATCGGATGGTAGCCGACGCAGAAAACCGCACGAGCACCATACTCGCGTCTGCTGAAGATCGCATGACACAACTAAAGGTCGAGCGCGGTGCCGTGGCACGTTACTTTGAGAGCCTCAAGGATGTCCTCACCAACGCGCAGCATATGGCAGAGCGGGCCACAAAAGAAGCCAACAAGGTTCCGGTTGTAGACCACACGGCCGTTCCAACCATGGCCGTTCCGCAGTTCGCCGTTCCACAACATGGCGTTCAAGAAATCGGCGTTCAAGAAATCGGCGCCACAGACGACGCCGAAGATACAATCAGATAGGTTACATTGAGGGATCCAGCTGCTCTTCCTCCACCGTCGTCGGTAGGGGAAAGGCAGCTGGATTTACTCGCTGGACAATCTCGTTTAAGACCCTACGCGTCTGAGTTTCGCCCACCCACAGGTGACGACCTCCCTCAACGGACACGATAAGGATCGCCGGAGCCACAGCAAAGCGTTCTGCTGCCTCGGCAGGGCGGAGATAGTCGTCAAACTCAGGAATCAGCGCGACGACGGGGCGATTCTCCCCCGCCCACTTGGCTAGCTCAGCATCTGTCGTTCTATGCAGAGGTGGCGAGAGAAGGATGACCCCCTCAGCCGGATACTGCTGGGCGTATTTGAGGGCAAGCTCCGTACCAAATGACCATCCTACGACCCAGGGATTCGGCAAATCGTGATCCTCGACATATGCCATTGCAGCTTCGAGATCCCACTCCTCCTCATGCCCATGGCTGAATGCACCCTCGCTCGTACCGCGAGGGGAGGACGTGCCGCGCGTGTTGAACCGAAGTACTGCGACATCCGCCAATTGAGGTAATCGCAGCGAGGCCTTCTTATAAATATGCGAATCCATAAATCCCCCGGCTGTAGGGAGGGGGTGCAACATCACGAGAGTCGCGACAGGTTCGTGGCTAAGAGGAAGAGCGAGCTCACCGACCAGCGTGAGCCCATCGCGTGTGTGGAGTTCGATATCGCGTCTACGAGCTTTGAGCGCGGTACCACTTCGTATTTCAACTTTTCCAGACAGGGTCAGGCCTTTCGTGAAGGGTTATCCCACTCGCCAGCAGTGAGCGTGCCAGTGCCGTCGAGCAGCCAAATCAGCATTGTCACCCAGGACACCATCCGCACGCCACACGACGACATGCTCTTCATTGATTCCGATGCCCATATTGCAACTCGGACAACGGTATTCCTTGAGCGCACGGGCAGCAGAAATCGGCTGTACGTTCCACTCAACGCCTGAACGAGATTCTGTGCGTCTCCACCCCTGGGTGAGATAGCTCAGATCCTGATCATGATCGTCATTGTGTGCTTGCGTGATGTGCCGTCTAGAGCGATGGGAACGATTTGAACGGGGCATTGCTTAAGTCTATCCACACTGTGTTCAAGGAACGTTAGCGAAGGGGATATAGATTAGTACCAGCCGTTGCTCTGTGAGTGCGCCCACGCCCCACACGGCGAGGAATAACGACCCTTGATATAACCGAGCCCCCAACGAATCTGCGTATCCGCGTTCGTAGCCCAATCCTCACCAGCGGATGCCATCTTGCTTCCGGGGAGTGCCTGAGGTATACCGTATGCACCCGAGGACTTATTTTCTGCGTATACATTCCACCTAGACTCTTTGTTCCAAAGAGCGACCAAGCAATCGTATTCTTCCCCGGGACCAACATATTCCATGGCGATGGCCATCGCGGAACCCGGATCGGGCGTGCCCTGAGCCGGGGCTTTTGTAGAATCGGCTTTTGTGGAATCAGTTGTGGTAGTTTTTGTCGTCTGATCAGCAGCTGGCTCGACAACCGGCGGCGGTGTCGGATCAGGAAGCTTAGATACATCGAAATTTTGAGTGGTAATCGATGCGGAGATATCTGACGCAGCTTCCCCAACCTGCAAACTTTGATAGATACGGTCGCTCTTCGAGAATGGCACAACGTCAAAGGCCTGTGACTCTTGAACGAGGCCGGTGTACGGACCAATCATAGTCACGGCAAAAAGCCCAACAGCAGCCAACGTAGCGAACGAGAACTTGACAATCGTGTTGTTTCTCGAGGAAAGATCCGCACGTCGACGCGATGATGTCACAGGGTCTGAGGAATTACGAAGAAAAGCCACAATGCTGACTATCTTATCGAATCAGGTGATTAATCGGCAACTGCTAAGCCTAGTCACTCAGCGAACAGACAGGATGATGTCGATGACATAGTCAAGTAGATAGTCGACCTGGTCTTCGCGATATCCGTGTCGTTCCGGGAAGAAACTAGCGTCGCGAACATCTGACAGTGTAAGAGAGGCCCCCTCAGCAAGATATGCGTTGACCCGATCGGTCAAGGCATCAACCTGGGCTCTGTTGTATCCCGTCGCGAAAATCCCGGCACGAGCAAAGCGCCCCTTCTTTGGCCTCGAGATCCTATTCTTTACCGCGTCAATCTTGTCTTGAACCAATGAGTCCCAAGCCGATTGACCACCCTCTCGCAGAACAGCCTGTTTCTCCCGCTCAAAAAAGACCTCTTCCAGGCGATCGAGAGCAGCATCAACATGTCGAGCTGAGTATCCTCCGCGTTGGAGAGTGAATGAGATACGGCGCAAATCGGCGGCGGTGACTGAGACTTTTCCTGCAGCATCTTGGTTGTACGCTTCGCGCGCTTCAGCCAGGAAGGCATCTACCTGAGCGGTATTGTATGCCTGCTTCTTATCTTTCGAGCGGGGGAAGGTTGTACTCACACACACTATTGTGCCCTGTTTGCGTCGATAAATGGTATTCGGCGCGCTGAACAGTCCAAGCTAATGCATCGCGAAAACCAGATAAAGACAATAAATTGCTGCAGCTGAAGGCAACAGCGAGTCCAACCGATCAAGGAACCCACCGTGGCCCGGAATCCAAGAGCTCATATCCTTGACCCCAAGATCACGCTTAATGAGCGATTCTGTCAGGTCCCCACCCGTTGCTGTCAGAAGCAAGACGAGAGCCATAATCGAGCCAGCCCACCAGGGGTATCCCAAAACGAAGTATGTAAGTAAAATTGCAACGGCCTGACTCACCACCGCAGCTCCGGCAAATCCCTCCCACGTTTTGTTCGGGCTGATGCGAGGTGTCATCTTATGCTTACCGAAGCTGACCCCCGCAGCATACGCACCCACATCGACCGAAACCACGACCGCAACAAAAGTGAGGATCCACCACTCCCCGTTTACACCCTCTCTGAGGAGGATGGCGAAACTACCAAAAAAAGCTACGTAGACAAGGACAAGAACTCCGGCAGCGAGATCAGCACTAAATCGCATATTGCTGGATCGATGGCTTGGCAATATCCACAGCTCGATCGAACGCCAGATAGTTACGCCGATAACCGCGACAAAGAGCGAAACGAGAAGCCCGAAACCACCCCAAAAATATGCACCAGCAACCACTCCCACGGCAGCTACTACGGCACCAGCACGCGGTATATACCGGCCGGCTGCCCTAAACGCAGTCGTAAACTCCAAAACGGTCACGCCAACAATACCCGCAACAAGGACAACGAATAATCCAGGAAGCGCAAAAAGGCTAAACAGGAAGATGCCTCCAAAAAGGAGGCCGCTTCCAATCGCCCAGAAAAGATTTCGACCAGCCTTGGCTTCAATCCGTGCATTTGTGGCGTCTAGCTGTGCCTTGGTCGCCTCAAGCTGCGCACGAATATCATCACGCGCGGCATCAAACTGAGAGTGCTTGTCACCGTTCTTGTGATCGTGAGCACCCCTTACCCGGCGCTGCTTTTCAGCCACGCTGGCTATACCTCGAGCAGTTCAGCTTCTTTGCGCTTGAAGGCATCCTCAATTGCGTCGATATAAGATTTAGTCGTGGATTCGAGTTCCTTCTCGGCACGGGCTACCTCGTCATCGCCCACCTCTGATTTCAACGCATCCAGCTCATCTTTTGCCTTACGACGCAGGTTCCGAACCGTTATACGCCCGTCTTCGGCCTTGCCTTTAACGATCTTAACGAATTCCTTGCGGCGATCCTCAGTGAGCTCAGGAATAGAGACGCGAACAATAGTTCCATCGTTGCTGGGATTCGCACCGATATTGGGAGTATCGCGGATTGCCTGTTCAATTGCCTTCAGCGCCGTCTTGTCGTAGGGAGTCACGACGATTGTGCGGGCATCCTGATTTTGAAGTGATGCGAGCTGTTCGAGCGGAGTGGGCGTACCGTAATAGTCGACCTGGATCTTTTGAAACATGGCGGGGTTTGCCCTACCTGTTCGAATCGTGGCAAAGTCATCTTTGGCCACTTCCACAGCCTTGGCCATTTTCTGGGCGGACTGTGTTAGAACATCAGCAATCACGGCAACTCCTTCTTTGTATAACTACGTATCAAGTCTAGTCTGGCAAATCAATTAGGCGTGAACCAAGGTACCGATCTCTTCACCGAGAATAGCGGCTGTGACGTTTCCGGCAGGCTCCATACCAAAGACCCTCATAGGCATCTTATTATCCATGCAGAGGCTAAATGCTGTTGAATCGACCACTTTGAGTCCCTTTTGCAGGGCCTCCTGATATTGGATGCTCTCGATCTTTGTCGCGGTTGAATCGTGACGAGGATCAGCTGTATAAACCCCATCGACACCATTCTTAGCGACAAGAACAACATCGGCGTTAATCTCGAGAGCACGCTGTGCCGCAACAGTATCGGTCGAAAAGTACGGGAGGCCTGCACCAGCGCCAAACACAACAACCCGACTCTTCTCCAGGTGGCGAATGGCACGCAGAGGAATATAGGTTTCTGCAACCTGGGTCATGGTGATTGCCGATTGCACACGGCATCCGACTCCAGCCTGCTCCACAAAGTCTTGAAGCGCAAGGGCATTCATAACGGTACCGAGCATCCCCATATAGTCGGCACGGCCTCGGTCCATTCCGCGCTGCGAAAGCTCTGCACCTCTGAAAAAGTTGCCGCCGCCCACGACGATAGCAACTTCTACCCGGTCGGTTGCGGCGGCTATCTCCTTAGCGATGGAACTTACAACGTCTGGATTTACGCCCAGTTGGCCTCCACCAAACGCTTCTCCGGAGAGTTTGAGCAATACGCGGCGGCGACGATTGGTTCCTGGCATTATGTTCCTAACGTTCGAGATAAAGCCAATCTCAGGGTACCTGATTTGGCCGAATTAAAGTGTGCGCGAGGCCGTCGCGCACAAAAAAGGAGTTCGAGCCATCGCTGACTCGAACTCCTTTTTAGTGGTTTGACTAGGAACCGACCTTGAAACGGGCAAAGCCGCTCAGGGTAAGTCCTGCGTCAGAAAGAACCTTTGCAACGCTCTGCTTGTTGTCGCGCGCGTAATCCTGATCAACAAGAACAACCTGCTTGAAGAATCCGGTGAGGCGACCCTCGATAATCTTCGGCAGGGCAGCCTCAGGCTTGCCTTCGTTCTTGGCGATCTCGGTAACAAGCTCGCGTTCCTTCTCAACATCCGCTGCGGGAACTTCTTCGCGCGAAAGGTAGAGAGGATCAGCGAACGAGATATGCTGCGCAATGGTGCGTGCGGTCTCTTCGTCACTTCCGGCATAACCGACAACAACACCTACCTGGGGAGGAAGATCCTTGCTGGTCTTGTGGAGGTATACAGCGAAGTTTTCGCCATCGATAACGGCTACTCGACGCAGTTCAACCTTCTCGCCAAGGATCGCAGCCTCGTCTGTGATGACATCGGCAACGGTCTTATCCCCTGCGGGAGCTGCAAGAGCTTCCTCGAGGGTACGAGCGCCGGCGGCAACGATAGCGTCCAGGACGGTGTCAGCCAACGCGATGAACTTTTCGTTTTTGGAAACGAAGTCCGTCTCGCATGCAAGCTCGATGAGGGTAGCGGTGTTACCGTTCTCCTTCGCTGCAACGAGTCCCTCGCTTGTGGAGCGACCCTCGCGCTTTGCAACACCTTTCATGCCCTTGAGACGCAGGATCTCAATGGCCTTCTCGATGTCGCCATCAGCCTCAATTAGGGCATTCTTGCTGTCAACCATTCCGGCGCCGATGCGCTCACGGAGTGCTTTGACTGCTTCTAGGCTGAAATTAGCCATATGTGTTAACTCCTCGTTTTAGGCGTAATAAGTATGGTTACTTGGCGTCTTCAGCTGGTGCAGCAGCTTCGGTGGCTTCAGCAGCCTCTGCTGCGGGTGCCTCGGCTGCGGCCTCTGTCTCAGCTGCAGGAGCTTCCTCAGCTGCGGCGGGGGCAGCAAGAAGCTCAGCTTCCCATTCTGCGAGAGGCTCGGCAGGAGCATCCGACTCGCTGGGCTTCTGGTGGCGCTCAACGAGCCCCTCAGCCGCAGCATCAGCAATCACGCGAGTGAGCAGAGCAACGCTTCGGATAGCGTCGTCGTTACCCGGGATCGGGTAGTTAACGTCATCAGGGTCGCAGTTGGTGTCGAGGATTGCGATAACCGGGATGCCCAGCTTCTTAGCCTCGTCAATCGCAAGGTGCTCCTTCTTGGTGTCCACAATCCAGATCGCCGAGGGCGTCTTGGTCATGTTGCGGATACCGCCAAGGCTCTTGTGAAGTTTGTCGAGCTCGCGCTTCTTAAGCAGCAGCTCCTTTTTGGTGAAGCCACTCGTGGTGCCCTCGAAGTCGAGCTCCTCGAGCTCTTTCATACGAGCGAGGCGCTGTGAAACCGTCTGGAAGTTGGTCAGCAGACCACCAAGCCAGCGCTGGTTTACGTAAGGCTGTCCAACGCGAGTAGCCTGCTCAGCAATTGCTTCCTGAGCCTGCTTCTTGGTTCCAACAAACAGAATGGTTCCACCGTGTGAAACCGTGGTCTTTACGAAGTCGTAGGCCTTGTCAATGTAGCCAAGTGACTGCTGAAGGTCAATGATGTAGATGCCCGAGCGCTCGGTGAAGATAAAGCGCTTCATTTTCGGGTTCCAGCGACGGGTCTGGTGCCCGAAGTGTACGCCGCTGTCAAGCAGCTGGCGGATTGTTACGACGGCCATGGCCGTTCTCCTTGTCTGCGTTCAAATCGAACGCGTATCGGTTATGTGGTTGCTACGGTGCAGCAGCCCCTGGTGCCCGGCTCACAACGACTCCCCACAGGTTTTGTCACACAAGTGACCAAACAGATAGGAGACCGAGCGTTGTAAAGCCTATAAATGGGCACGCGTAGTCATCTTGTTTCCGAGATGCTTTCACAATATTAGCATCCGTTCGCCGCCGGGAATGCCCTCCACCGCAAGAAGTTATTCTTTTTTCTGAGATTTTCGATGGACGGATGCTCTTCCCCCGGTAAATCGTGAGATTCTGCTCTTCATGATTAGAGTTTTCCGTTGGGTTCTGGTGGCGCTTCTGCTGGGAAGTTTGGCCGTCAGCAACGCTTCAGCGGGGGCCTCCGCTGATGTGAATGTTGACCGTGGCGCGTACGCGAGTGAGATTGCAGACGCAAATGAGATCCCAACGCGGAGCTTTACGGCAAACCAAAGTGAGATTCCAACGTTGGGCTTGAGACTGCGGGATAACCCTAAATGGAATATCCCCTTTTCAGGAGCTGTCAGCGTTCATCGGCCGTTTATTGCCCCAGAGACTCGCTACTCTTCCGGACATCGCGGAGTTGATTTCACCGTTTCCGCAGGCAGCCAGGTTCTCGCGCCCGCCGATGGCGTTGTACATTACGCTGGCTTTATTGTGGACCGCCCAGTTCTCTCGATTCGGCACGAGGGCGGCTACCTCTCAAGCCTTGAGCCAGTTTCAGCAGCAGTAGCCGAGGGGGACACCATTACGCGAGGGCAAACCGTAGGCTTTCTTGATTCTTCGAATCACTGTGACGGTCAGGTGTCGAGCTCTGATACGGAATCGGTTGATGCTCCAGTTGATACTACTGTTAAGAGTTTCGTCAAGGAATCGTCCCCACACACGAATAATTGTTTACACGTTGGAGCGCGGTTGAACGGAGAGTACATCAACCCAATGATCCTGTTTGGGATGATAGTCCGCCCTGTTCTACTCCCCCTCAGGTGAAAGCTTCACGAACAGCGGCACCCCTCTGAGGTTGCGTTTTCTCTAGGCTCGAGGATGAGCCGCCTTATAGGTGCGCGCCAGACGTTCGGCAGACACGTGAGTATAGATCTGTGTCGTGGCGAGACTGGAGTGTCCCAGCATTTCCTGAACTTCTCTCAGGTCTGCTCCCCCGTCGAGCAGGTGAGTAGCCGCTGTATGCCTAAGCGTATGTGGGCCGTTCGGGCCGTTTCCCGGCAGATCGGATAATGCTCTCGCAACAATAGTGTAGATGGAACGCGTACCTATTCGGGTTCCACGTTGGTTGAGGAAAAACGCGTTCTCCGAGGTTAATGTCCGCTGACACTCTTTTTTGGAGCGAGAGGCTTTCAATAAAACGAGACGACCGTCGTCACTGTATGTTCCAATTGCGCGGGCTGCGGGAATCCCGAATGGGACGACCCTCTGTTTATTACCCTTTCCTGTAACCATGACGGTGTTCCTCTGAAGGTCCAAGTCATGGTGGTCAAGGCCAGCCACCTCTGAGACTCGAAGGGCAGAGCCATACAGCAGCTCCAGGATTGCGCTATCTCGCTGTGCAATGGGGTCACCTCCCTTTGCTGTGTTTTCCAGGCTCGCCAGAATTGTATCGATTTGAGTGTGGGTGACAACTCTCGGCAGATGGTGGTCAGCTTTGGGTCCTGTGAGTCGCCCCGCAACATCACGATCTCGGTAGCCATTCTTGTGGAGCCAGTGACTAAAAGCTTTGGTCGAAGCGGTTCGGCGCGCGAGAGTACTTTTTGACAACCCATGTGTTTGGGCATCCCAGAGCCAGTCGCGCAGGTCTTCGAGCTCAAACCACACATTTTCGGGCGAGCGTTTGCTGAGATATTCGTGAAGAGAGTTAAGGTCCGAACGATAGGCCCTTACCGTTTGCGCCGAGTATCCGCGTTCGACAGCCAGATAGCCCTCGAAATCCTGTGCTGCTCGCTCAAAGTTCATACTCTCATTCTGCACTAGAGCGAGCTCGCAGCCCTATCGCTAAGAATTATCTAGGCAAATCGGACAAAACTCTCCCGGTATCGTGCACGAGCGATGCGACAACACCTGCCGCGTGTCTTTCATCGCTGAGAAGAGGAGCGCCTTGACCCGCCCAGAGGGATAAACCTTCAGCATCGTTCTGCTGAGCAGAAGCCTTTTTGATATCTGAGTACATCCATTGTTGCTCTGGATAGTCTGCGATCTCTGGCTCGTAATCGTTCAGTCCTTCGAGGGCTTCATTTCGGATTCCCCGTGCCCAGCGGCCCGAGAAGGCCCGGGTTAGTGCCGTGTAATGGCCTCTATCGGCGCGAAGCATCTCGCGGTGCGCGTAGGTCGCCCCTGACTCGTCGGTCGCGAGGAAAGCCGTGCCCAATTGAACAGCTTCGGCACCTAGCGCAATAGCAGAAACAACACCCCTACCATCGACGATCCCTCCTGCCGCAATGACTGGAATTCTGAGACGAGAACTCAACATCGCGGTCAGCGGTCCCGTCGCTACGCTATCCCTTGCGTGTCCCAGGAACGAAGGTCGATGCCCACCGGCTTCATAACCCGAGGCGACAACGGCATCAACTCCAGCCTCCTCAAGGACGATACCCTCATCGAGGTGGGTTGCCGCCCCGATCGTGAAAATGCCACGACGGCGCGCCTCTGCAAGAATCTTTCGATCGGGCACACCAAAGACAAAGCTAAAAACTCTCGGCTCCGCTTCAAGGAGAGCCTCTACCTGAAGCTCATACGAAGGAGCTTCGTATGCTTCGTACGCTGGGCGCTCGATACCGAAACGCTCAAACCAAGGCTCAAGAAGCGCGGATGCCCTGTCATAAGTTTCCCGTGATAGCTCAGTCTTCTGTCCTTCCAGAGGGACCCATAAATTTAGTGCGAACGGCTGCGCTGTTGATTCGCGGAGAGACGCGGCTAGATCAGTGATTTCTTTACCCTCAAGGTGATGCGCGCCAAAAGATCCAAGACCTCCCGCGTTCGAAACAGCAGATGCAAGAGATACTCGTGACAGCCCGCCTCCAAAAGGCCCCTGGATTATAGGGTATTTAAGCTCAAGTATTCTGGCAAACCGCGTATCTGACCAAGACATGTGAACCCTTCACGTAAATTAACTGTTGAATAAAACCAACGGCCTCCGTCCTAGGTTATTCCCTCGCTTTAGTAGTTTTGCTCCAGCCGTCAGGGCGTTCAACCGCTAAACCTTCAACCATAAGTTCCGCCAGTCCAGAACGCACCTCAGCATATGTCTGACCCGAAAGCTTGGCGATTTCTTCGACTGACCTGGCTCGGCGTCCGCTCATTGCGTCCCTGATTCGTAGATGTGTAGGCGGCAATTCATCACGAGGAACGAACATCCCGTGGCGTTGTTCTTCTCCCCTAACACCCCTTTCCTCGGGTGTCTGTCCTGCAATGGTTCCCATCAACGGTGTCACAAGTTCAAGTGCTTGTTCCACGTTAGTGACACAGACGGCCTGGTAGTCGCGAAGAAGCGTATGACAGCCAGCGGAGGTTGCAGAGGTTACCGGGCCTGGGACTGCTCCTAATACCCGGCCTAGGGCGGCGGCATGTCCCGCCGTATTCAAAGAGCCCGAACGTCGACCTGCCTCGCAGACAATTGTGGCATCACCAAGTGCGGAAATTAGCCGATTTCGTTGAAGGAAGCGCCATTTGGTCGGAGAAAACCCTGGCGGCATCTCGGTGATGATAGTCCCCGACGAAAGTATCTTCGTGAATAACGCATCGTGTCCGCTTGGGTACAGGCGATCGATCCCTCCTGCCAAGATAGCAATTGTTTGACCGCCGCATGCCAGCGCTGCCCGGTGGGCCATCCCGTCTATTCCATACGCGCCACCAGAGACAACAGTTACTCCGCGCGAGCTGACACCGGCGGATAGTTCGGCCGTTATGTGTTCGCCGTAGCCGGTAGAGGCCCTCGCTCCCACCAGGCTCATTGTTTTTTCTTCGGGTTCAGGAAAGGGGGTATTACCTCTCAACCATATTGCCGGTGGGCTGTGATAACCCAGATCATCTAGCTTGCGGGGCCATTGGGGTAGTTCCGGAGCGCTCATCCAGGCACCGACGTGTGAAATAGCCTCGGCGCTCTGAAGTGCCTCCGCCGAAATAAGCCTGGGTTTCCACCTCTGGAAGGCGCTACCGAGGCTTTTCTGCGTCAATAATTCTTCGCTACAGGAATCGCAGTCGTGTATTTTTGCCAGTATATTCTCCGAACTAGCTCCCTCGACGAGCGCTTCCAATGAAGCAGAGGGGCCCAGACATTCAAGCATTATCCCCGCTACACTGTCTCCCGGCTCGGACAGCCTGCTCCATACGGATCTCGCAAACAGGGTTGCAATCAGGTTCTCATCCTCGAGAATGGATGCTCCGGCTGACGCATCCTCGAGAATGTGCGGGTCGTTCTGCATCATCAGGTTCACCGCACTTCTGATCCGGGCTTTCTCTAGGTTGAAGACGCTTCGCGACATGCTAGGCCCCCCTTCGGAGGTATAGTGCCTGAGACACATGCTCACGCTGAGGTCGGTCAGCCCCGGAGAGATCGCAAAGCGTCCACGACAATCGCAAGACTCGATCATATCCACGCATTGTAATGAGACCTCGCTCCAACGCCCGATCGGCGATATCTGTCGCGGCAAGGTCTAAGCGTTGAGGGCGATCCCTAAGCCAGGTTCCCGGAACCTGGGCGTTCGTATTCCAGGGAGTATCGCTCAGCCTGTCAGCTGCCCGGTTCCGTGCCGTCGCAACTCGGAGTCTCGCATCCTGCGTTGTCATTCTCGGAGTATCGTCTGCGATGCGCAGCTGGGCGCTTGTGATTCGGTTAACCGCGAGATGGATATCGATTCGGTCCCGGATTGGCCCAGAAACTTTGCCAAGATACCTCCTCCGCGCTGCGGGAGGACAGGTGCATTCAGCTCCACCAACTCCGTAGTTTCCGCAGGGACACGGATTCGCAGCGATAACAAGCTGAAATCGTGCGGGAAATACCGCAGTCGCTCGTGCTCGCTGGATCACGACTTGACCAGATTCGATTGGCTGGCGCAGGGCATCGAGTACCGCCGAAGACATCTCTGGAACCTCATCGATGAAGAGCACTCCGTTGGAGGCCCGTGCGACAGCACCCGGCCTAATGATTGAGCTTCCACCGCCGATGAGTGCGGCAGAGCTAATACTGTGGTGCGGGCTTTCGAATGGAGGCCGCTGCCTCAGCCGGCCACCGAGGTCGCCACCTGCCAACGATTGAATGCAGCTGGATTCGAGAGACTGTTCTTCGTCGAGATCCGGCAATATTCCGACGAGTCGCGATGCGAGCATAGTTTTACCCGCACCCGGAGGGCCAACCATCATCAGGTTGTGCGAACCGGCCGCCGCGACGATGAGGGCTTCGACCGCCTCACTATTTCCGACGACATCGCTTAAATCACCGTGAACATCGGCATCGATATGTGTCTGGTTCCGGCCACCATCTTTCGCGGGAACACCCTCAGAGGCTTCGTACGATACTGGCGTGGTCAGGTCTTCTCCATCATCAGAGGCGACGCTCCCAGCGCACGAGTCGTACTTTCCGCCGTGCCAGATCGCGGCCTCTCGAAGGGTCGAGACCGTGACGACACGAACATCTGGGACTAGCTCTGCCTCGCTCTTATTTGCCAGCGGTACCATCACGGTATGAACACCGGCTCTTCTGGCAGCAACCACTGCAGGCAGAACACCGGAGAGCGGACGTATCCTCCCATCCAGTCGAAGCTCGCCGAGATGCACAACGTCACGAACGGATTGAGCAGAAACGCTGCCAGCAGCAGCCAAGCCAGCCATGGCGATGGCCAGGTCGAAGCCAGAACCCTGTTTGGGAACCGAAGCAGGCGAGAGGTTGACCGTGAGCTTTCTATCCGTAAGAGGGCACCCGCTATTGCTTGCGGCTAGCCTTACCCTTTCCTTTGCCTCTGCGAGGGATGCGTCGGGAAGGCCGATAATGACAAACCCGGGAAGGTTTTGCGAGACATCCGCCTCAACCTCAACGAGGTATCCGTCAAGTCCGTTTAACGCGATGCTCCGCGTTCTCGCAACGGACATCAGAACACGCCCATGAGATGTTCGACCTTCGGAACATTACCGGGGGTACCGACGACAGCGATCGCATCAATGCGGATCCGATCCGGATGAGGATCCTGTTGGCGACACCACGATTGTGCCAGCCTTCGCAGCCGTGCCAGCTTATGGGTACTAATGGCCTCGAACGGATGCCCGTACCGCGTAGAACTTCGCGTTTTGACCTCGACGAAAGCCGTGCATCCGTCTTTGATCGCGACAATGTCAATCTCGCCGAGGGGACTGCGCCAATTTCGTTGTATGACGGAGTATCCCCCGTCCTCAAGAAACTCTGCGGCGATGCCTTCACCCCAACGTCCCAGTTCATCTTTTTGTGCCATGTGACACCTCCTGAGTAAGAGAATGCCAACTCAGGAAACGCCAGACCAGCCCCAAACTCGAAAAGGGGATAACTCGTCAGAAACTAACGGATGTGGAGGGGCTTACAACCCGAGCACACGATTACTCATCGAGAGCGAGTTCACGGGGAAGCTTGAGCTCACGGTCCGAGAGCTCCTCCACGTTAACGTCCTTAAACGTCAAGACCCGAACCGATTTTACAAAACGATCAGCCCGGTATACGTCCCACACCCAGACATCATTCATCGTAAGTTCAAAGTAGAAGTCGTTACCAGCATCCTGCCGTATCAGATCGACACTATTGGCCAGGTAAAAGCGGCGTTCCGTCTCGACTACATAACGAAACTGAGCCACGATATCGCGGTACTCACGAAAAAGCGCGAGCTCTACCTCACGCTCATAGTCGTCAAACTCATCTTCGTTCATAATGTAATCCTATTGCGAAATCTACCCAACGGTTGAACCGGCTCCTTTAAGCCAGCTCACTCGATGATGCGGGGCAGCTCCCCGCTCGTTAATTGCGTCGTAATGTGCGGCTGACCCGTAGCCCTTGTTGCTCCCCCAACCGTACCCGGGCATCTCCTCATCGAGGGATGCCATCAGGTGGTCGCGTTCTACCTTTGCCAAAACAGAAGCCGCCGAAACGCTCGCGCAATCACGGTCGGCCTTCACCTGAGTCTGAACACGAAGAGGCGAGGAGAGCGCGGGCGTAAGCCAATCGGCCGAACCGTCAAGAAGCACAACACTTGAGGCTATGGGTGCCCCTTCCTGGTGCATCTCGATCAGGGCACGACGCCCTGCGAGTCCAAGGCAAGCGGAAATACCGAGGGTATCCACCTCTTCGGCGGAGGCATAACCAACCGCCCAAAAGGATGCCCACTCGGCAACGACGGGGTACATCGCTTCGCGTCTTTTCTCTGTGAGCAGTTTGGAGTCGCGAAGTCCATCAGGAACCTCACCGCGGGCTAAAACATCCGACATAAACCCTGCCATCCCGACGGCAACCGGCCCTGCTATGGCGCCGCGACCCACCTCGTCACAACCGATCACGAGTGACACGTCTGGGCGCGCAAGGCCCCGCTCGACGTCCAGCCCAGGGACAGGGCTGCGAAGCGGTCGAAAGGCCGCAGGTTTTTGAAGATTACTCACGAGAATCGCGTTTATTTGTCGGAGAATAAATCTGCGCGGCTATTGAAGATCGTGAAATGGCTGAGGGGCCAATTGATCATAAACGCGTTACCAACGATATCGTCCAGGGGGACAAAGCCCTTTCCGGGATCGTTGGTGTGGTACCTGGAATCTGCAGAAGAATTTCGGTTGTCACCCATGACCCAGACGGTGCCCTCGGGAACCGTCACCTTGAAATCGATTGCGGATGCTGGGCTATCCGGTGAGGGAAGCTTCAGGTACGGCTCGTTCACTCCTTGACCGTTGACAACGATCTGCCCCAGAGCGTTGCAGCACTCGACGGTATCCCCTGGCAACCCGATAACTCGCTTGACGAGGTGTTCGTCGCTATCTGTCGCTGCTAAACCGATCACTTCCAGAAATCCCTGAATCGGAGACTGTGATTTGACGGGCTGTCCGCCAAGCCATCCGCCGGGATCTTTGAAGACGATGATATCTCCGCGGTGGAGCGCCTGGACGTCGGGAACTAGCTGGTTCACCAGTATCCGGTCATCGATCTGGAGGGTATTCTCCATCGACGACGACGGTATGTAAAACGACCTAACCAGAAACGTCTTCACGAGGAATGACGCGGTAAACGCGATCAACAGGATGATTGCGAGGTCGCGAAGGAAAGTCACCGTGCCACGTCGGCGACGTGGCGTTGGGGTGTCTTGGGATATGTTCATGTCTGTCATTTAACCGCCTGAGCTCTTCACTAGCTTAGCGATTCTCGGGATCCCTCGTGTGCATTTTGGGCATATAAGTTATGCGTCACCTCTCTGCGGAAACATCGAACCGGAAAAGACGCCTAACGCTGCAAGCTGGCACTCACGATCGACAACTTATTGCTCTGAAAAAGATCCGCGCGGCTATTGAAGATTGTGGAGTGATTGAGTGGCCAATTGGTCATGATGGAAGCTTCAGGTAGGGCTCGTCCACCCCGCGATGAAGATCCTGGACCCGGGGCGCAAGCTGGTTCACCTCTGTCGTTTAACCACCTGAGCTCCCTCCCATCATAGCGATGGAAGGGAGCCCAGTTAAGCCTGTTGGCCTGGCGAATTAGATGTCGCGCTTCTCGCGGATCTTCGCTTTCTTTCCGCGAAGCTCGCGGAGGTAGTACAGCTTTGCACGACGAACCGCACCACGGCTTACGACCTCGATCTTGTCGATCACAGGCGAGTGCACGGGGAACGTACGCTCCACACCAACCTGGAAGCTGATCTTACGAACGATGAAGGTCTCGCGAACGCCATAGCCCGAACGAGCGATAACAACGCCCTGGAAGACCTGAACACGTGAGCGGTTGCCCTCGATGATGTTTACGTGAACCTTGACGGTATCTCCGGCACGGAAATCGGGGATATCCGACTTCAGCGATGCCGCATCAACAAAATCCAGTTTCTGCATGTTTATTCGCTCTCTGCGCCCGCCACAAGTCGGTCGCACATAATAGATAATTCAACGATTAGTTTGCGCCCATCCAAGTTTCGCTTCCCTCGTGGCAGAACCGAGTGGCGGCACAAGGATCTATTATGCCATGAAATAGGGGGCCACGGCTACAGCGCCACATCTTTCAGAAAGCGTGAGGGCTCACGCGACCGGTCTCGGTTGCCACGTTGTGCCCACGAGAGCTCCAGCTCCACCCGGGCACGCGTCACGGCGACATACAAGAGTCGCCGCTCCTCGTCGATGGCGTCAGCCGTCTCCGCGTATGAAATGGGCAGCAGCCCCTCACTGACTCCGGGAACATACACGTGATCCCATTCCAACCCCTTTGCAGTGTGGATGGTGGCAAGGGTAACGGCGTCAAGACTCGGCTCATGTTGTGATTTCTGACGCTCGAGCAGGTCGTCGCTAAACACGCGCAGCGTGGTGGTGGGGGGCACTTCGTCTACCAGCGACATCAGCGCGCCCAGGGCATCCCACTTATCTCGCGATGCCCCGGATTCAGCTGGCGGCTCATGAGTCCACCCCAGCGAGCGCAGAACATCGCTCACAGTCTGAAAAAGCGGTTCATCGACCGTGACGAGAGCGGCGGCGCGTAACGCATGAACCGCCTGCTTGACGATGGGCCTGTCGAAGAAACGCCCGGCACCCCGCACCTGGTAGCTCACCCCGCGACGAGAAAGTGCGCTCTCAAGTGCCGCGGATTGCACGTTCAACCGAAACAGCACCGCAATATCTCGCGCTGACACCCCCGCGGCAATCTTGGCCGCAATCGACTGGGCCACCTGCTCGGCCTCGGCTCGATCATCGGATGCCACGGTCACACGAGGAACGACACCCTGCTTCTGCGATTCGGTCGCCGCCCGTAGGGTGAGCGCGCCTTTCTGATTCTTCATCAGGGAGTTTGCCGCTGCGACGATAGGAGCCGCGGAACGGTAGTTCCTCTCCAGCTTTACGACTGTGGAATCGGGGTACGAAGACGCAAATCTGAGCAGATAGCTGCTAGAGGCTCCTGCAAAGGAGTAAATCGTCTGGCTGGCGTCGCCGACCACGCAGAGGTCGAGCCTGTCTCCTACCCACGCCGACAGCAGCGATTGCTGCAGCGGCGAAACGTCCTGGTACTCATCAACCACAAAATGCCGGTACTGCTCGTGGACCTGAAGGGCCACCCTCGGTTCGTTTTCGAGCATCCCCACCGTGAGGGTCAGTACGTCTTCGAAGTC
>JBBAQX010000037.1:0-46487 GCA_040400085.1 Lysinibacter sp.
TTGAAAGCACTCTGTGATGCGTTTCTCAATCCGCGCACCCACGCAGACACCAACCCCAGCACCACCAGCCTTAGCACCGATAAAGAGGATGGGACTGGGACTGGGACTGCTGCTGAGGCTGGTGCTGGCACTGTACCGGCAGACACTAGAACCTACGCCCAGAAAATGCACGACCTCTTCGGAATTGCACTCGATATCGCCGCGCGCTGCGCCGAAGCGCCCACCGTCGGGGGAAACGCACCCGTTGTGAGTGTCAGCGTACGCCTCTCCGACCTCACCACCCCCACCCGGGCCGGTCACACCCCAGATGCAGACGCCCCACCAGGGTCACCCTATGGCTTCCCGCCCGGTTCACCACCTGGTTTCTCGCCTGGTTCACCCTCAGATTCACTCTCAGATTCACCGCCCGGTACCGGGTTCGGATACATCGACGGGCTTCCCGACCCGGTTAGCCTCGCCACCGTCCGCCGCTTCGCGTGCGCCGGGGGAATCCAAAAGATTCTCCTGAGCGACACAGGCCGCATCCTGCAACTCGGGTCTCCCGAGCGGTGCTTCACCCCGCAACAACGCAAAGCGATCAGCTTGCGCGACGGCGGCTGCGTCATCCCCGGCTGTATGATCCCCGCGGGCTGGTGCGAAGTGCACCACGTTATCCCGCACTCACACGGAGGACCCACCCACACAGACAACGGCGTACTCTTATGCGCCGCACACCACCGGACGATCGACCACAGCGGATGGCAGATCACTATGCCGGGCGGCGTGCCCCACCTCACGCCACCGAGATGGATCGACCCCGACCAGAAAACACACCGCCATGTCAACCCCCGCCAAATCAACCACCGCCATGTCAACCACTAAAACTAGAAGGTCTCAGAAACAAGCCCGAAGCCCAAGCAAATCAACGACCCGTAACAACTATCCCGGACAACCGTCAGGAGCTATCGCAACAACATATATCCGTGATAACCGCTTAGCCGAGGGCATGAGGAAAGCGGTTGAGCGGTTCCAATCCGTGAGAGGTGAGGTGGAACATCCATTCCAATCGAACACCACCGACCCCGGGCTCATACGCGCCCGGCTCGATCAGCAGGACCATACCCTCGCGCAGCTCAGCATGCTCGCCGGGAACGAGTCGCGGAAACTCGTGCACCGATACCCCGATGCCATGCCCCGTATGGTGCGGGTAATGGTAGCCCCCAGCCGTCACCACCGAGTGAACGGCCGTGTGCAGCTCCGAGGCCAGCATCCCGGGGCGGGCGACCTCACGCGCACGTTCGAACGCGCGCAACACGATCCCGTGCATCCTCACGAGAGCGTCGCTCGGCTCGCCCCGCACCACGGTGTTTGCCGAATCCGCCCAATACCCGTTCACCCGAGGCGCCAGATCCGCGATCACGGGATCGCCAAGGCCGATGAGCCCTGTCCGCGGCCAGCCGCCGATCGCCGCCGTGCGGTCGATACCCGCGACCAGGTCGCCGGCCACGGCCACCCGGCCACCAGCAGCAGTTTCCATCGCGCAACGCATCCGGGCGAAAAGCTCCAGCTCGGTCAGCTCAGCATTGTCGCTCAGGCCACGGATTGTCTCAGCGACAGCCATCTGGCCGGCATCGGCAACGCGCGCGCTACGAGTAAGCTTCGCGATCTCGTCGTCTGTCTTGATAGAGCGAGCACGGGTAAGCGCGGGGTCAATAGACACGAGATCGCAACCAGCCGCCGTCAGCGCATCACCCACACTGGCCGGTAGCGTGCGCGGGTCTACCGCCACCGTTCCCCTGATGCCGAGCCGCACAATCTGCGCGCGCACCGCCAGCACGTATTCTCCGTACACATCCACCGGGTCGGTCCCGCTGAACCCGACATAGTCCACGACCGCGTCGGCATCGCTCTCCTCCCCGGCTGAACGTTCCAGATTAGTGACGAGTAACGTTACCTGCCCGTCTGGGCTCACGAAGGCTACCGATGGGCCTCCCGCAAACGGGGCGTCGCCCGGTTCAACCTCGGGCGCGAATCCGCTCGCGTAACACACCAGGTTGGTGTCGGCAAAAACCGCCCAGGCGCCGCCGCTGGTGGCCGCGGCCCGAGCGACACGAATCGAAGTAGGAGAAGACATCAATCATTCCTTTCTTAGCGCACCACATTATCGGTGCCAAAAGACTGTTCGAGCGCGTCAAGTTCGTCCGCCATCGGAAGCCCCTCCCAATCGCCGAGGGTAGACACGCTGAGCGCCCCCAACGCCACCGCCCTGCGCAGGCGCGCGTCCGGCGCGGCCCCCTCAATGAGGGCCGTAAGATACCCGGCAACAAAGGAATCTCCCGCACCGACCGGGTCTACGACGCTTACAGTATGCGAATCTCGATGAAGGATGCTCGGCCCACCATCGGATCCCACGGTCACCAGGCTCGCACCCCGCTCCGCATCCTTCACGATCACCTCGCGCACACCACCGGCGAGGAGGCTCGCAGCGCCCTTGATAGGGTCAGAGAGATCTGTCACGAGCTGAAGCTCTTCCGGCCCGGCAAAAACCAAGTCAGCGGAGAGCGCGAACTCACGGAGCACCGGTCCCGCGTCTTGCACCGTCCACAGCGCCGAGCGGTAGTTGACATCAAAGCTGACGGCTACTCCGCATTCTCGGGCACTCTTTATCGCAGCACGAACGGTATCTGCCGCGCTCTCACTCAGGGCCGGTGTGATTCCCGTGATGTGCAGGACGGCTGCTGACGAAAAATCAACATTATCCAGATCATCCGGGCTGAGAGCCGAGGCCGCACTCCCGCGCCGAAGATACGACACCCGCGTGAGGTCGGCGCTTCGCTTGGTTTTCATTAGGACGCCGGTCGGACGGTCCTCGTCAACGGTTACGGCCGAGACATCGACGCCCTCTCGTTTGATGGTGCCCGCGAGAAACCTGCCGTTCTCATCATTCCCGACCCGGCTGACCCAGACGGACGGATGTCCGAGCCTCCGCGCAGCTATCGCCACGGTTAACTCTGCCCCCGCCAGCGACAAGCGCATCGAGGAGCCAACCGATAGCGGGCCGGGCGCTGTCGACGAGTAGGTTACCATCGCTTCGCCGATTGTCACCAGGCCGCGCCGATCGGCAGCTACCGGGCTCGTCATGAGCCCGCGTCCCGCGATTGACTGACCAGCGCGACCGCGCGCGCTGCCAGGTCGCTCAGCGGCTGCAGGCTCTCACCGGCGGCCGGGCTCGTGCGGCCGCACAGCTCTGAGCCAAGGGCAATACCGGAGGCCCCAGCCTCAAACCACGCGGGAATGTTCTCGATGCCGACGCCCCCGGTGGGCACGAAGCTGACACCGTTAAACGGACCCATCAGCTGACGAAGGTAATCAATGCCGAAGGAACCGGCAGGAAACAGTTTCAGATGCCTGAGCCCCAACGCGAGCCCAGCCTGAATTTCCGTCGGGGTGAGTACCCCGGCAAAGGATTCGAGGCCGAGGCGGTCAGCCTCCCTCACTACCTCGGCATCGAGCCCGGGACTCACGACAAAATGAGCCCCGCGCTCCGCGAGCTCGGCGACCTGCGCCACCGTCGTAACCGTCCCGCCGCCGACCGTGATACCGGAGGCCGCGGCCTCCTCGATGATGTCCAGCCAACCGGGAGTCGAGGAAGTAACCTCGATGAGTTCTACGCCTCCTGCGTGCAACGCACGAACCACATCGAGCGTCCTGCTCGAATCCCGGTGACGGATGATCGCCACCAGGGGGGTCCGCGCGAAGGCAGCCGCTACCCGGTCATTGGGGACGGCATCCACACTTTTGTTTGATGAGACATTGTTTGATTCCACGCTCACGTTACTCCTTCACCACTCTTACGAGACAGGCCTCTTCAGGCACTAACGGGGGCAGCGGAAGTCCCACCATTCCCAAAACCGAACCGCGCAGCGAAACCTGCCCATGCGCCCACCACGGGGGCACGACATCCCCGACGATCATCGGTTCCCCGCCAATCGCAATCCGCTCGACCCGGTACACGTCGTCGGGAATCAGCCCTGGGATCCGCAGCGGCCTGCGTTCCGCGCTGGGCGCCGCCGACATCGCGACCGCGGCGAAGAGTCCTTCCGAACCGTCCCCGTTCAGCACGCCGTGAACCCACAGATCGTCGGCCGCGCCAGCGCTTGTTGAGTCGTCTGCGCGCACCGTGACGCCCGAGTGGAGTAGCCCCCGAAACCTCTTGTACACGGCAATCCACTCCGCGATGAGCGCGCATTCCTCCGGGGACGTTTTCGTGAGGTCCCACTCGATTCCCGCGTGGGCAAAAAGCGCCGTGATCATGCGGAAGCTGAGCCGATGGCTGCGTCCCGTCGTGTGCGCGGACGGCCCGCCCAGATGCGAACCCACTAGTTCGGGCGGAAGGAGAAGTCCCGTCCAACGCTGGATGCTCTGCCGCTCCAGCGCGTCATTGGTATCGGACGCCCAGACCCGGTCGGTGCGTTCCAGGATACCCAGGTCGACCCTGGCCCCGCCCGACGCGCACGATTCGATCTCCAGCTGCCCAAATAGATCTCGCAGCTCGTCCATCATGCGATACACGGCGAGCGTCTGCGCGTGCACGTCGCCCTCGATGAGGTCGCGGTTGTGGTCCCACTTGAGATAGGAGATCGGATACTCATTCAGCAGGGCGACCAGGGCATCCCTCACGTGAGCATACGCATCCGGTCGCGATAGGTCCAGCACGTGCTGGAAACGCCAGGGGATCGGCGTGCCCTGCCCGCCGAGGATCCATTCGGGATGCTCGCGGGCAAGCTCGGAGTCGAGGTTCACCATCTCGGGTTCAACCCACAGGCCGAACTCCATTCCGGCGCCCGTGACGTGATCGATGAGCGGATGCAAGCCCTGCGGCCAGACGGCCGGATCTACGACCCAA
Source organism: Lysinibacter sp. (assembly GCA_040400085.1). GTDB lineage: Bacteria > Actinomycetota > Actinomycetes > Actinomycetales > Microbacteriaceae > HNR. The sequence goes on from JBBAQX010000037.1 coordinate 4,886, forward strand.
TCGCCAAGGCCCGCCCGATCGTTGCGGCGGCCGAGGAACCAGCCGTCGTCGAGCACGAAACGTTCGACGCCGACCTCGGCGGCCGCATCCGCCAGGCGGGTCAGGGTGTTCAAATTGTGGTCGAAGTACACGGCTTCCCAGGTGTTGAGCACCACCGGGCGCGGCCCCAGAGAACGTCCCGCCGCGGCCCGACGGTCGCGGACGGTCGCGTGCCAGGCCGAGCTGATGCCGTCGAGGCCCTCCGCAGAGAACACCGTCGATACCCAGGGGGTCGCGTAGCTCTCGCCGGTTCCCAGCACAATCTCTCCGCCGCCCAGCAGCTCGCCTGCCCCGATCAGACGGTGGCCAGACAGGCGCGATTCAACCCGGACCTCCTGGTTACCGCTCCATTCCACGTGCGTGGCCCACACCCGGCCCTCGCGGAACCCAAATGATGCTGAACCCGCGGCGGTGACAAACGCCGAATCGTGGCCCGTTCGTCCCGTGCGATTCTCGCGGCTCCAGATGCCCTCGGACACGGCCTGGCGCTGAGGGCGTCGTTCCCGTGGCCAGCGCCCGCCGAAGTCGAGCAGTTCTGTCGCCTCCGTCGATAGCGGCATAATCACGCTGAGCGAAGTAACCTCGAGCGGGGACCCTGCCACATTGGTACACGTGTGTCGAAGCGATAGGACCCCGTGCCGGTCGAGCAACAGCTCCGAGGCGATCACGATGCCAGCTGCAGCATCCTCCATCGTGAGCTGCAGCCCGTCGCCGCGCGGGTTGCCGTGCTTCAGCAGTTGTGCATCCACCAGCGACAGCTTGGGCCAGCGCATGGCCCGAGCGTCTGCCGCCTCACGCTCTAAGCGCCGAGCCTCGAGCCCTGGGCGTCCCGTCCATCCCTGAGACGGCAGGGGGAGCAGGCTCAGGCGCTGCGGGATATCGATAGAACTCGGCGGAACGGCAGGCACCAGGGCTTCCGCCAGCTGCGTCAGATCCGATTCCGTGAGCTCCCCGAGGTCCGCCCCCCAGTGCAGAACCACGGGGACGCCGTCACCGCGGGCGTCCACCACAAGCGAGGCGCCTCCGCCACGTAACTGAAAAACCAAACTCACTACAACGTTCCTGTCTACTAGTTTGTGTTCGGATGTGCATCCGGAACGTGCGCATCCTGATCTGCCAGGAGCCGCTGGTCGCGAACCGCGCCCTCGAGAAGGCGGATCATTGAAGCCCGTGCCGCCGCAGCATCCCGCTCGCGAATCGCCGCCACGACCTCCCGATGCAAAGCCACTCCCTCTCCTGGGGAAACCGAGTGGGCGTGCACATAGCGATTTCGCTCCTGCAAGCCGATCTCGATGACGGTGGATAACTGCGCGATCAGTTCGTTCTGGGTAGCCGCGACCAAGGCGCGGTGAAACCGCAGATCGGCAGCGGCAATCTGTTCAGCATCGGCGTCTTCCTCCGCCATGAGATCGCAGGCCTCCGTAAGTTCTGCGAGGTCCGCTGGTAAACGGCGGGCGGCGGCGAGCTCCGCCGCGCTCGGTTCGACCATGACCCGAACCTCGTGCAATCGATCAAGGATGCCGGGATCGGCTCGCGTCTCAAACTGCCAGCGCAACACATCGGGGTCGAGCAGGCTCCAGCGTTCGCGCGGTAGGGCGTAGGTGCCCCTCTTGGGCCGAGCCTCGAGCAGGCCCTTGCCCGCGAGCACCTTCAGCGCCTCACGCACCGCCGTGCGGCTGGATCCGTATTGCTCGACGAGTGAGTCGAGATCAAAGATCTCCCCTGGGGTAGCCTCCCCGCCCACGATCAGACGGCCGAGCTCGTCGACCATGTGGCCGTGGAGACCTCGCTCCGGATATCGCCGCACTATCGCTCCTGGTTGTTTTGTGGATTTTCGAAAAGTACCTCAACCCATTCAACAGGAATATTCTCGCCGGTCATACTTGGCACGGTGCACGCCACGTCATTTCCCCGCGTGACGATCTCGCCGGGGGCTGTCGCGCCGCCCCAAAGGTGCAGCACGGCCTGTGCCTGTGCGGCTGCCCGGCCACGTAGGGTCACGATTGCGCTGTCAGGAGCATCCTTTTCCGTCGATACCAGGCCGATGCGGCCCGCCAACGCGAGGTCCGGCCCGTCGAGAGACGATACCACGACGGTTTGCGTCGATGACAGCACACCCGGAAGCTCGGGCGAGAGCCGGGCACCGTCGAGCGAAATGGCACGGAGCGCCACGAGTGAACAGGTACCCTCTTCGTAACGCGCCCAGGAAGACGACCGCGCAGCGGCGGAGCCGCCCAGGTAGAAGGGATTGAGCGGTTCCACGGTGAATTCATGTCCGGGGCGGGTGAGATTGCTCAGGCCGTTGTACACTGCGAGGTCTCCCGGGGTCGGGCTGGAATCGCGCGGGTCGCCCACGAAACTGCCGAGCGATCCGACAGCACCGAACGGCGCGGAATCGAACCAGATATCGCGGATGCGGAGCCAATCATAGCCGCCTGACCCGTAGCTCGGAACCCCAACCTCGCCGAGGATGGAGCTGAAGAACATCCGCCGGTTGGCTTCGCTGTGATACTCGTCCGCGCAGAGGAACATATCGTCGGTCGAGTGCAGGTCCACGTACTCTGTGAGAAGTGGCGACAGGTTGTAGTACATCACGACAACGTCCGGGTTGACCTCCCGCATCGCGCCGATCACCAGTTCTAGCGCCTTCACGAGCAGGATCTCGCCGCCCCACTCGCGGATTTTGGGTGCCGAAAACGATTGGGCCGGTAGCTCGTAGCCGAAGTCAAACTTCACTAGGTCGGGGCGGTACCGGCGCATGAACTGCTGGGCCGTGTACGTCAGACGCTCCCGAACGATTTCCTGTGATACGTCGAAGAGATAGTATTCATGACCAAGGTTGCCACGGGTGACGGGCGTGCCATCGGGGCCGCACAGCATGTGGCTCGTGTCCAGGCCGTGCGTGGCGGGGTTATCGCAGCGAAGGAACGCAGCCCACAATCCGACGTTGAGGCCGTCCTCGCGAACCCGATCCAGGAATTGTTCGAAGTGCGGAAAACGCTCCTCGTCGTGGGTGAGCACGCCGTATTCGCCCTCCCACTTGTCGTCGACGACGAACGTTCCGGGCTGCATCCCGCTCGCTCGCATCTCCCCATAGATGGTTTCGAGAGCCTCCTGCGAGAAATGTTCGACGGCCGTTCCCGCCGCGCATTGCGCACCCCAGGTATTAAATTGCGCCGTGGACAGCACCTCATTTTGGCGGTCGGAACGCTTCTTCGGCGTGACGATTCCCTCGGCCTTGAGCGCCCGCACATAGAGTCGAATCGCCTCGTCGTAGGTGGGGGCAACCGTGCACACCCAGCTCGCACCGCATTCGATGGGGCCGTTTCCCGTGGAGAGGTGTCCCCACAAATCGGAGTGGGCACGCAGCTCGGGGCTGACCTTCTCGCCACCGTGCCGCAGCACCAGATCCCCGCCGGGAACGGCCGTTAGTCCCATGCAGAAGGAATCTGACAGGTATGTGGTGAGCGCGCTGCGCTCGAGCATCGAGCCCTGGATGCTGAACCCCCCGAAATAGTGGATCGGTAGGCCCCACTGCTGGGAAACGATATCCTGCCTGTCATTCGACCCGCGGCCCAGCCATGTCGTCATATCTAGGCGGATCTTCGACGGAATCACCGGTCCGAGCGCAGATGATTCGCTTGCTCCCGGATGCACCAGGTAATCGCTCTCGAGGCCCGGGCGGACACCGGCCTCCGTCCACGACGCGAACGAGGTGACCGACACAATCTGGTCTACCCTGCTGCCCTCATATGTGACGGGGGAAAACCAGATTCCCTTTTCGTTAAACCGAATGGTCTGCCGCAGCTGATCGTCGCCGTTTACCCCCTCATACGTGACGCGCAGCGTCGTGCCGGGCAACTCATCCTCCACGAGTTCGACGCCTGCAATCGTGCCGGGTGTCGTCGGCGCGGATGCCAGGGTGACGGCAGGCTGTAAGGGCCCCGCCACGATCAGGCGCCCGCGAACATCCGAGAGCTCAAAGCGATCAGTAGCGCTGATCCACTCCAACGAATAGGACGGCGCGGATGCCCGGAATCCCTCGTCGCTGAGGACCACCTGAGATTCCTGGGTATCGATGACCGTCTGTCGCTGGGCGAAATCTGGGGTCTGTGGTTGGGTGGTCATGAGTTCTCCTTGATATTGAGAAGGGTGCTGGTGGGACTGGTGCTGGTGGGGAGGAATTGGAGAGCGAGCTGCCACCGCAGCTTGTTGGAAGCTGGCATGGTAACGGCAAGCTCGGGTTCAACGGCGGGGTCGGCTGTTTGGCCAAGCATCGGCTCAACTCCCAAACTTCGATACGGGTCGGTGTTATCCCACGAGTATCCGCCGCGGTTGTCCCAGACCCCGAGTGAGACGGGGGCTTCGGCGCATCTCAGGCTCAGCCGAAGCTCACCGTTCGCGTCTCCGACCACAGCATCGGAGACGCCGGGCAAGCAACGGAACTCTGCGGTGCCGTCGTCTTCGCCCACGACCACGAGCGGTTCGGGCGATCCTCCCGCGGTAACGGTAAGCCCCGGCAGGGGAGTGACCAGCGCGTGCCAGGCCCACACGAAACGGGTACCGGCGGGGGCATCCAGCTCGTAATCGATTGCGATCCCCTCCGATGTCGCCCGCGTCTCGCGGCGGAGACTGCTCTTCCCACTACTCACGGTATGCACAACCCGATTTCGCGTGGGGGATGCCTGCATCACCCACTCCGCTGTCCAGAGAGCGCCGTGGTCGGGGAGCCCGTGGGCGGGATTCGCGGAAATCGTCGGGAAGCACTCCTCGACCCCGCCGATATCGACAAACGTATCGCCGGGAAGCGCGGAGGCCCTCCTGCTATCGGGGCGGGACCACAGCCATTCGCGGCCGTCGGGGGAGCGTAACGATTCCCACCTGCCGTTCTCTCCGAGCACGCAGGAACCGCCCGCAGAAGTGATCTCCAGCGTACTCATGCGGAATCCTTAGAGACCGACCATCCCCCGTCGACAACCAGGCTCGCGCCCGTGATAAACGAGGCATCATCGCTCGCCAAGAATGCCACCGCCGCCGCAACCTCTTCGGGGCGGCCGAGACGACCGAGGAGGGTCGCCTGAGCCGAACGGGTTTTCGCTTCGTCATCGTTCGGGTCCCACGCGTTTGTCTCGACCGGACCGGGAACTACGGAGTTCACGCGGATATCTGCGCCGAACTCCGCCGCCAATTGCCTGCACAGCGCCGAGATGGCACCCTTGGAGGCGGCGTAGGCGCTATACCCGGGTAGGCCGATCATCGAGTGAACGCTTGAGGTCGCAACGATGCTACCCGTGCGCGACCGCAGGTCGGCAGCAAACGTCTGCACGCCCAGGAACAGGCCCCCGACATTGACGTTCAACACGGCTGCCCAGTCCTGCGGCGTGAGCGACTCGGGCGAACCCTGCCGGTGGATATAAGCGTTGGCGTGCAAGACGTCGAGGTGACCAAAGATTTCGGTGACCCGGTGGCGGGTGGCGAGCCAGGCATCCGCTATCGAGACGTCCAGCTCGAGCGCAATGGCGCTGCCTCCGGCCTCAAGGATACTGTCTCGAACCGCCACCGCGGCGGGCAGGGATATGTCGGTCACCGCAACCTGTGCGCCTTCCTCGGCCAGCCGCCGTGCCGTCGCCGCGCCGATGCCGCTGCCGCCGCCCGTGATCAGGGCCGTACGCCCCTCGAAGCGGCGCACTACAGCGCCTGCGCAAGCATCAGCGCGACGGGACCCTGGCCCCAGGGAACGGTAAAGCCGCGGGGTACGTGTCGGTAGTGGTTCAATTGGGTGCTGGCCCACACCGCGGCTGATACCTCCGCGAGGCGGCCGTTCTCATCGAGACTCTTCACGACCGCATCATATGCGCGGGTGGCAGAGGCCGCAACCTGCTCGGCGTGTTCGCCCGTTATTACCCCGAGTTCTAGCGCCTGTCTGAAGCCGTATGCCATGAACGCGGCGGTGGAGCTCTCGAGGTTCGACGTCGCATCGCCGACCACAGCGTCCCAGTGCCCGTCTGCGCGTTGGGTGCCCAGCATCGCGATGATCAGGCGGCGGGCAGCATCGCGGATTTTTTCACTGGAGGGATGCTCGGGGAGAGTCTCCGCGACATCGAGGAGCCCGAGCAGCGCCCAGCCCTGCCCTCGGCCCCAGCCGAGCACATACGGGTTCGGTTGCCCCTCGAGCGCGAAATGGTGGAACAAACCTGTCTGGGTATCCTGAAGCCCGTCGATGTAGCCGAGGGCCTGCGTGATGGCCTCGTCAGCCCAGCTGTCATCGCCCGTAATTGTGGCGAGGTGCGCAAAGAAGGGCGGGTCAAAGTGTAGGCAATCGACGAAGAAACCTGCGGGTGGGGCTGCCAGCAGGTCACCCTCTTCGGCTGTCAGATGCTCGTCGCCGTAGGGCTGGCGTAGGGGAGAGGCTTCCCACGTAGTGAAAACCTTTCCGAGGCGCCGCCGGCTCAGCAGGTAATCGCCGAGCGCCGTGGCGCTGTCGAGCACCGCCGTGTCACCCGTGAGTTCGTACAGGTGACACATGGCGGCCCCGGCTGCCGTGCAATCCAGCGGAACGTGTTCGCCGTGCGTTGCCGCCCAGCCGCGCACAAAACCGTGCACGAACGACGTGTATTTCTCGGTGCCGAGGGCTGCGCTCGCCGCGAGCATTCCCTCGAACGCGACCGAGTCTCCGAAGTGCCAGGCCTCGTAGGGCAGCGTCACGAGCGAATCGGCGACGACGCGCAGGCGTTCTGCGTTGTTTGCGTCGTTCTTATTCACCGCGAAATACCGGCTTCCGCTTCTCGGCAAAGGCGGCGCGGCCTTCCTGCGCATCCGCGGTGCGCATCTCATAGCTGAACAGGTCGTTTTCGTATGAGAGTCCGATCTCGATCGACGCGGACTGCGCCACCCGTACCAGCTTCTTTACCGCCTCAACGGGGACGGGGGCGTGACCTGCGATCAGGTGAGCCACCCGGAGCGCCTCGGTGAGCATCTCTTCCTTGGTCTCGAAACGCTTGTTGAGCAGACCTATGCGATCGGCATCCGCTGTCGAAATTCGTTCGCCTGTGAGCAGCAGCTCGCTCGCGTGTCCCGGCCCGACGATCCTCGTGAGGAATTGGGTTGCGCCGGAGCCGCCGTGCCAGCCCCACTTGATCTCGCCCGCCGCGAAGCTGGAGCTTTCGGTGGCGTATCGAATATCGGATGCGCAGAACATCTCGAGCCCGCCCCCGATGCAATAGCCGTGAACCGCGGTGATGACGGGTTTCCTGAGCTTCCAGAGGCCGAGCGCGTAGTCGAGGTTGCGGTCTGTGCGGTTGCGGTATTGCCAGTTGCTTCCGTATCCCTCGAGGTCGCCGAGGTCGCTGCCAGCGCAGAATGCCCGGTCGCCGGCTCCGGTGAGGATCACGACGCGGATGCTGTCGTCACCATTGATCTCGAACACGATGCGGTTGAGCTCGCGGTCCATCGCGACCGACATCGCGTTGAGCTTGTCGGGCCGGTTGAGCGTGATGATCGCTACGTGCCCGTCGCGTTCCAACACCACATCTGCATCACTGGCGGTTGGTTGTACTTCTACCGTGCTGGCGCTCATTCGGAGACTCCGATGCTGTGTGAGGAGGCTAGTCCCGCGATGCGTTCGGCATCGTATCCGAGCTCCGCGAGAATGGCGCTGGTGTGCTGGCCGAGCAGGGGCGGCGGGGCGGAAATGCTCGCAGGGCTCTCCGACAGGCGGATGGGCACGTTGATGGTGCGGACCGTTCCCGCTTCGGGATGCTCGATAGACGTCACGATGCCGCGCGCTTTCACCTGCGGGTCGTTCTCGACATCCTTATACGTCTGGACAGGGCCGACCCAGATGTTGTACGTGTCGAAGTGGGCGATCCATTCCTCGGTGGTGCGTTCGGTGAGCGCGGCGCGCACGACGCGGAAGATCTCGTCCGCGTTGCGGAGGCCCTCTTCGTATGCGGTGAGGCTGCGCAGCCAGTCGTTGTCGAGTGCCTCGCCGAGGACGTCGGGCGGGCACATCGCCATCGTGAGCCAGCTGTCTTTCGTGCGGTGCACGCCGTAGGGTGCGGGGATCCACGCGTGGGCGCTGGGTTCCTCGCGCCGCTCGGGGACGAGGCCCGAGTTGAGGTAGGTGACGAGTTCTTGGATCTGCGCGTCGAGCACGACAGAGAGCATGTCGACCTCGACGTGCTGGCCGAGACCAGAAACACCGCGTTCGATAACGGCCGAGAGCACGCCGATGCAGGCCTGGTACCCGGTCATCGCGTCGATGGCGGGAACCCCGCCCGGTTGGGGTGGGTCGTCTTTGCCGCCGACGAACCACATCGAGCCTGAGTATCCCTGCATGACGAGGTCTTGCCCGGGGCGTCCCGCGCCTGGACCGTCGGCACCGTATCCGGTGATCGAGCAGTAGATGAGTTTAGGGTTGATCGCGCGGAGCGTCTCGTAGTCGATGCCGAGGCGTTCCACGGTGCCGACTCGGAAATTCTGGATGAGGACATCCGCCGATCGAACCAGGTCGTAGAAGACCTCGCGCCCGTCATCGTCCTTGAGGTTGACGGCGACGGAGCGTTTGTTCCGGTTGAGCGCCAGGAATGTAGTCGTGTGGCCGCCTAGCGTGACGTCTCCGTAGCCGTGGGTGCGGTTGAATTCGCCGGTTCCTGGGGCTTCGATCTTGATTACGTCGGCTCCCATGTCGCCCAGGCGCATTCCGGCGATGGGGCCGGCCAGCATCTGGGTGGCATCGAGTACGCGAATTCCTGAGAGGGGTCCCTGAGTTGAGCGAGACATGCAGCACCTTCCGTATTAAATACTATTAAAGTAATAATAGGGGATTTCGTGGGCAGCGCAAGCCGGTTTTCCTTGTCGTTCCTTTTCGTGAATGCTATGTTTTACTAATTGATAGAAAAGAGAATCTTGTGAACCAAAAGCATAAATCTCTCACCGTTCACACTTCCCTCGGCCCGCTGCCATACCGTATTGTCGGCGACGGCCCGGCTGTCATCATTGCGGTACACGGACTCCTTGTTGACGGTCGATTATGGGATGCCGTTGCAAACGATCTTGCCGATCAGGCAACAATTATCATCCCCGATTTCCCGTTCGGTGCCCATCACACTCCGGTACCGAACCGAGAGCTTCTCAATCCGCCGGGCGTTGCGGATGCCATCATAGAGATCCTCGATGAGCTCCAGATCCCCCAGGCTATGCTGTTGGGCAATGACCTGGGAACCGCGCTCGGCCAGATGCTTGCGGTAGCAGAGCCAGAGCGGATCACTTCTCTCGCGCTAACAAACGGCGATATTTTTGATAGTTTCCCGCCGAAGATGTTTAAACCGCTCTTCGCGATGTCTCATCTTCCCGGTGTGACTAAGGCATTCGTCTCGGCCTTTTCGCTCAAGCCAATGTTCGCGAAGCCCAGTCCGTTCAATAACCTGGTTCGCCATCCGGTCGACCCGGAACTCGTCTCTCAGTGGGTTGGGCCCGCAAAAAAAGACAGGGAAATCCGTCGCGATCTAATTGCTTGTATGAGGACCATGTCGCCGAGTTATACGAATGCCGCGGCGCAGAAGCTAGGGAGCTACGAGGGTAAGGCCCTTCTCGCCTGGGCGCGCGAAGACAAGCTATTCCGGCCAGCCGACGCTGAGCGTTTGGCAAAGATTATTCCGAATTCCGAAATAGTTTGGATCGACGATGCCTACGCCTATAGTCCGTTAGATCAGCCCCTCGCCATTGCGAGTGCGATCAAGGGGATGCTTCCGCCAGTCAACGGTTAGCCGGGCTGCTGCGCAACGTCGCCGGGCTGCAGGTCGAGGTATTCTCCTCCTCCGGCAGCCGTGGCCGCGGCGATACGGTCGGCGGCGAGTTTCTTTCCCAGCGCGGAAAGCAGCATCTCGTGGGTCCCGAAACTCTTGCGCGGCTTGAGCTCGAGGACATAATCGATGACCTCCCCGATCTTAAGCCAGGGTGCTCCCGCCGGAACGGCAAGCACCTCGATCTGTCCATTCATGCCTGCTGGGGGTACGAGTGAATCTCCGCCGTAATAGAGACTGCCGTTGACGAGGACGCCCACGTTCTTGATTACGGGGATCGAACTATGGATGACAGCATGCTCATCGCCAAAGAATTGCAGATCGAAGGGTCCCGCCTGGTGACGATCCCCTGCGCGGACAACAACGGCAACGGCTGCGGGGAACGCCTGCCGCAGGGCGGTTACGACAGTCTCCGTGCTGAAGATGGGAGCGCTAGGGTTGGCGTCAAGTATCCGCGCGAGTTGTTCCGGTGTCCAGTGGTCAGCATGCTCGTGGGTGATGACAACGCCAGCCGTGTTCGAGGTATCAGACAGGTCCCTGGTCATGTTGCCAGGATCGACGAAGAGCTTCTTGCCCTCCGTCTCAAGAATCAGGGCTGCGTGTTCGAGCTTAGTAAGTTGCATAGTTCGACAATAAGGGATGCTCGTGCCCCTGTCGCGTTAATTCTGTCGCTATGGTATTCACTATGTCGAAACAGCACTCCAGCGTGATCGTGGTGATCAACCCTGCTTCCGCCACAGGAAAGCGGGGGGCTATCGGATCTCGCATCTCCGATTCCCTGACGGCGAATGGGTACGCGGTAACGGTTCTCTTGGAAAAGGACGCGCAAGCGCTGGCACGGACTTTGAGGGAGGCAGTTGCGAGGGCTGTTGGTGCCCTGGATGCGGCCCGGCACCGGCCCGTCGCGGTTATCGCGGTTGGTGGAGATGGCCTGGTCAACCTGGTTGTGTCGTGCATTGTAGGAACGGATATTCCCCTCGGGATAATTCCAACGGGAACGGGAAATGACTTCGCGCGTGGCCTTGGAATCTCGCGAGATGTGGATGAAGCCTTGTCTGACGTACTTGTTCGCCTCGGCGATGAGTCGTTGCGCGGCGGGAGGCTCGTCGATACCGCGGTTGCGAGTTGCGGTGAGGATGAGCATCCATTCGTGGGAGCCCTCTCTGCGGGGTTCGACGCCGCGGTCAATAGGCGGGCAAACCTGATGACGTGGCCGCGGGGGAGTGCGCGTTATGTACGTGCGGTGATTGAGGAACTGGTGCGTTTGCGACCGGTGCAGTACCGTCTCCTCGTAGATGGCGAAGAGGTGTCAACAACGGGGATGCTCGTATCCGTCGCCAATAACGGATCGATCGGGGGCGGCATGAAGATTGTGCCGGATGCTCGGCTCGACGACGGGCTCCTTGACCTGTTTGTGGTGGCTGGAGTGAGCCGCAGGCGGTTTATGAGGTTATTTCCGAGAGTGTTCCGCGGGACCCACGTGGGGATTCCCGAGGTCACGATTAGGCGAGCGCGGGAGGTGACCGTGGATACGGTGCTTCGTGAAGTGGGCGGTACCGCGAGTTTTCCGTGCTCTTCTGGTATGGCGGATCGCAGTACGAGGGTGATCGCTTTTGCAGATGGGGAGGAAGTGGGGCCGCTTCCCGTGAGGGTTCGAGTTGTTCCTGATTCGCTGCGGGTGCTAGCGTGACGACACGCCCGGCTTGCGCATCTATGTCCCGGAAAATCAATGTTTTCTATGGCCGCCGATGTCTCGATTGGCGTTCACCTCAAATCTGTGCAATTATTTAACGGTTGTGCAAACGGCCCCATCGTATAGCGGCCTAGTACGCCGCCCTCTCACGGCGGTAACACGGGTTCGAATCCCGTTGGGGTCACAACTCAGAAACTCCCTCGGGCATGCCCGAGGGAGTTTCTTCTTTGGTGCCCGGTTTCTTCTCACTAGTTCTGTTGTGAGTAAGCTTTCAGGTCCCGGATCGAGGTCGTGTTCTGCGTAGGTTTAGAAACATGACCCTGTAACGACAGTTGCAGGCTCGTATCTAAGGCCTCTTGGGAGGGGGTGACACCAGTTTTACAATCAGGTGGCCACAAATGACGTGATTTCCCTCTAATTTCACGTCATTTGTGGCCACCTGATTGTTGTTTCCTGCCGCATATCCTGACGGTGAAATGACCCTGTGATAGTTGTCGAACTTGGTATAAGCATTGCTATTATTGGGAGCAAAATTATATGCAGCCAAAGGAGATGTATGTTTGTTGAGATTACTGAGCGTTTGACGAGCCTCGCTAGCAAGGTCGAGAAGCAGAAAGACTCGATTGAGACAGAAGAAGCGACCAAGAACGCGTTTATTATGCCGTTTATGTCGCTGGTCCTAGGCTACGATGTTTTCAATCCTGATGAAGTAATTCCCGAATACACGCTTGATGTAGGGGTTAAAAAGGGGGAGAAGATTGACTATGCAATAGTCAAAGATGGGACCGTTCAGATAATCATTGAGTGTAAAAAGATTGGTGAGTCGCTGAACGTCAAACATGCGTCTCAGTTGTTTCGTTACTTCGCGGTCGCGAACGCTCGTATTGCCGTTCTGACAAATGGGGACGAATATCAATTTTTTACTGATCTTGACGCGCCGAACAAGATGGACGAGAAGCCCTTTTTGGTTCTTACCGTCTCTGACCTTGATCAGTCCTTGGTTTCTGAGCTTCTCAAGATGACTAAAGACGTATTTGATCTTGATTCGATTATTAGTGCAGCGGAAGAGCTGAAATATATCGGGGAAATTAAGCGAGAACTAGCTGCCCAATTCGCTTCGCCTGACGTTGAGTGGATTCGATTTTTGACTAATCGCGTGTATCAGGGGCAATTCACCCAGAAAGTCCGTGAGCAGTTTACTGCGTTGGTGGAGAAGGCCTCCGGTCAGTTTTTGAGTGACAGGGTTAACGACAGGTTGAAGGCTGCTATGAGGGGTCAGAGCGATGCAGCGTCTAATTCAACCTCAGTTGTGAATCGGCCTGATCTTGGAACGGATGTCGAAGATCTCGGCAAACGTGATGGGGTCGACACAACATTAGAAGAGATCGAAGGATTCCATATCGTTAGGGCAATTACGTGTAGCGAGGTCTCTCCGACGCGCATAGTTCAGCGAGATACGAAGTCTTACTATGGAATACTGCTAGACGACAACAATCGAAAGCCTATTGCTCGGCTTCACTTTAACGCATCTCAAAAATACATTGGGATTTTTGACGAAGATAAGGTTGAGACCAGGCATCCAATTGATGCAATCGATGAGATCTACCGGTTTGCAAGTCATCTTCGTGAGACGGTCAACAGCTACAACTAGTTATCCTACGTGCGCGGGTTTGTAGTTTTCGCCAGAAAACTGAGGCGTAACTGTTTGCCCATTACCTCGCACTAAGGCAGTTCGTTCGCCGCAGATGACAGATTTGTCCCAAATAACTTGTCATATGCGGCGAACGAGATCGTGATTCCGCGCATAATGCGAAACCAGCTTTGAAGGGTTGCGGATGGAGCCTGGCCCGCTGCTGTGCAGGATGCCCTGTGGCTAGTGGTTTACCCTCGCCGCTGCTGCCTCCAGGAGTGTCTTGTTCTGCATGCGGTCGACCCACGCGAGCGCAATCGCTGACACGACGAACGCCAGGTGGATGGCGACCTGCCAAAATACTCCTTCGCTCGTATACATTTGGTTGGCCTTTTCCGCAATGGCGGAAGTGCCTCCGATTGCGCCCACCTCGATGAACGTTTTGAGCAGATGGATCGACGAGATGCTGATGATCGAGATTGACAGCTTGATTTTCAAGAGGTTCGCGTTGACATGCGAGAGCCAATCGGGCTCATCGGGGTGGCCATCTACTCGAATTTTCGACACGAAGATCTCGTAGCCGCCGATGATCACCATGATGAGCAGGTTGGCAATCATGACGACGTCGATGAGCCCCAGTACGGCGAGCATGACCCCGGCCTCGTCCAGGCCGCCGCCATTGAAGACCGACTCCGCCAGGTGCCAGAGGTCGAGCATAAATACGACCACATATACTGCCTGTGCGACGATCAGTCCCAGGTATAGCGGCGCCTGCAACCAGCGACTGGTGAAGATGAAGTACCCGAGTGCGCGCGACGCTGGACCGGCCGGCCGATAGGTGCGCTGCCCCTCGATGGGGTCAGTGATTTCGGTCAGATGGTCATTGTTCACGAAGTTCTCCTCAGATGGCTCGAAGCTCCTATAGTACAAAAGAGATGTGTTGAACTCGCTGGGAAGAACATGAGCATCTCCTCAGCGACCTCTAGTATGTAACCCGTGGCTACACTAGACGACCTCCCCCTGCGATCCGACCTAGTCGGTAAGAAACCCTATGGAGCGCCCCAAGACCCCGTGCCCGTGAGCTTGAACGTGAACGAGAATACGCATCCGATTCCCGAGCGCGTCGCGGTGGATATCGTCGCGAGCCTCGCCGCCGCCGTTGTCGGCGTAAATCGTTACCCGGATCGCGAGTTCACGCAGCTGCGTGAGTCTCTTACCCGATACCTCGGCCACGGACTGACCGCGGACAGCCTGTGGGCGGCCAACGGTTCCAACGAGGTCTTGCAGCAGGTGCTCCAGGCATTCGGTGGCCCGGGGCGTAGCCTCATGAGCTTCACGCCAACCTATTCGATGTATCCGCTGCTCGCGAGCGGAACGGGTACCGCGTGGATCCCTGTTCCCCGCAACGCTGACTTCACGATCGATAAGGCGGATGCCGTTGCCGCGATCCGCGAGCACCAACCCAGCATCGTGATCGTCTGTTCTCCGAACAACCCCACGGGAACCGCGGTGCCCCTCGATGTGATCCGCGCGATCTACGATGCCACCGACGGAATTCTCGTTGTCGACGAGGCCTATGCCGAGTTCGGCTCTGACTCCTACGAAAGCGCGCTGACGCTCCTGCCCGGCAGAGAACGGTTGCTGGTTTCTCGCACTATGAGTAAGGCCTTTGCCTTCGCCGGTGTGCGGCTCGGTTATCTGGCCGCCGATCCCGTTGCTGTCGATGCCCTGCGCCTCGTCCGCCTGCCGTATCACCTGTCCTCGCTGACCCAGGCGGCGGGGGTCGCCGCGCTGCGCCACAGCGAAACGATGCTGGCAACGGTTGGCGAAATTCGTGCCGAACGCGACCGCATAGCCCTGCGCCTGAACGAGCTGGGTTACGATGCCTATCCCAGCGAGAGCAACTTCGTGCTCTTCGGCGGGGTGACCGACCCTGACGCTACTTTTGAGGCGCTCCGGGCTAAGGGCATCCTGATTCGCGATGTCGGAATCCCCGGCCACCTTCGCGTGAGCGCGGGAACAGAGGCCGAGACGACCCTCTTCCTCGACGCGATCGCTCAGCTGCCCCGCTAGGATTGAGCGTATGACACAGGAAACGCCCGCACGCCCCGAGAGGGTAGCCCGCATCCAACGAGCGACGAGCGAGTCGAGCATCGAGCTATCGATCGACCTCGATGGAACTGGAAAATCCGATATCCAGACCTCGGTACCGTTCTTCGACCACATGCTCACGGCCTTCGCGAAGCATTCGCTGACAGACCTCACGGTGCGCGCAACGGGCGATACCCATATCGATGTGCACCACACCGTTGAAGACACCGGAATCGCGCTGGGGCAGGCGATTCTCGAGGCCCTCGGCGACAAGTCGGGTATCGCGCGATACGGGGATGCCCTGGTTCCCCTCGACGAGTCCCTCGCCCAGGCCGTGGTCGACATCTCGGGCCGCCCATACCTGGTGCACAGCGGAGAGCCCGCAGGCTTCGAGTTTCACCTGATCGGTGGGCACTTCACCGGGTCGATGGTCAGACATTTTTTCGAGGCGATTGTGCTGAACGCGCGCCTGACGGTTCACGTGCGACTGATCGAGGGCCGCGACCCGCATCACATCGCGGAGGCAGAGTTCAAGGCGTTCGCGCGCGCGTTCCGTCAGGCCAAAGCTTTCGACGCGGCAGTATCCGGCGTCCCATCCACTAAGGGAGCCCTGTGAGCCAGCCACGCGTCGTCGTCTTTGACTACGGTTCGGGCAACGTCCACTCCGTTGTCAAGGCCCTGCAACGGGCGGGGGCGGATGCCGTCCTCACTAGCGACCGCAAGCAGGCGATGGAGGCAGACGGCCTTATCGTTCCCGGGGTTGGAGCGTTTGACGCCGTCATGAATCAGCTCAACGCTGTGCGCGGCGGCGAACTCATCGATCGCAGGCTTGCTGGTGGGCGATCCGTGCTCGGCATCTGTGTCGGCCTTCAGATTATGTTCGAGGGCGGCGTTGAGCGGGGCCAAACCACCGAAGGGCTTGGCGAGTGGCCCGGCCAGGTGACCCGTCTTGACGCGCCCATCCTTCCGCATGTCGGATGGAGCCCCGTAGACGTCCCCGATAACTCCACCCTCTTCGAGGGAATTGAGAACGAACGCTTTTACTTCGTGCATTCCAATGGGGCGCAGGAGTGGACGCTCGATCCGCACCCTGCAATTCCCAAACCTGCCGTGACCTGGGCGGAACACGGGTCGCGCTTCATCGCTGCGGTCGAAAACGGCCCGCTGACGGCAACGCAATTCCATCCCGAAAAATCGAGCGAAGCCGGCATCCGTCTGCTTGCGAATTGGCTGCGCGGTTTGCGCTGACATTTATCCCGGTACTGGGCTACAATTTCCCATTGTGAGCCGATTTGAGTTGCTCGCAGGCCCCTAGACAAACAAGGACATCATGAGTGAATTTAGTAAGCGCCCCAGGCTGGAACTCCTTCCGGCGGTCGACGTCGCAGACGGCAAGGCTGTTCGTCTCACTCAAGGTGCTGCCGGTACAGAGACTAATTACGGTTCTCCCGTAGATGCCGCTATCGATTGGGTCGATCAGGGCGCCGAATGGATTCACCTGGTAGACCTTGACGCTGCCTTTGGGCGCGGAAACAACGCTGCGATTCTGAAGGAAGTTATTGAGCAGACTCGCGGTGTAAAGATTGAGCTTTCGGGCGGGATCCGTGACGATAAGAGCCTTGAGGCTGCCCTTGAACTTGGACCAAAGAGGGTCAACCTGGGTACAGCGGCTCTTGAGAATCCCGAGTGGACACGAAGCGTCATCGCCCAATACGGCGAGCTCATCGCCGTTGGCCTCGATGTGCGCGGAGACACCCTTGCCGCCCGCGGCTGGACGGAAGACGGCGGCGATCTGTGGGAGGTACTTGACCGCCTCGAGGAGGCAGGGTGCTCTCGCTACGTTGTGACGGATGTCACCAAGGATGGAACTCTACAGGGCCCAAACGTTGATCTGCTTCGCAAGGTGCTCGAACGGACCGATCGCCCCGTTGTTGCCTCTGGCGGCGTCTCGAGTCTCGATGACCTGGTAGCCCTTCGCGAGCTTGTACCGCTTGGGCTCGAGGGAGCCATCGTGGGCAAGGCCCTCTATGCGGGTGCGTTCACTCTGCCTGCAGCGCTCGATATCGCAGGCGACTAGGCCCGAACTCCCGGGACGCAGAGTCGGAAGGTAAGGGGATGGCGGCAAAAAACTTGGGATCGACGGGGTTCAATAAGGCCCCGTCGCTGAACCTCGGCGATCAGCCACACGCGGATTCCGCAGGCCAGCCATGGGCGGGCCGCTCCTTTGAGGGCAACGACTTTGCCGATGACGATGGACGGATGCCAAAACCGCTTGGAGCGGCCATTGCCAGCTTCCGTGGCGGTACCGGGGGACCGGCATCCGTTGTTGATGCGTTTCGCACGGCCCGGCTGCTGATCCCGTTAATCGCGGAGGCCGGAGACCTGGGCGTCACAGCGGCCGGGAAAATCGTGGATAAGACGCAGGAACTATCGATCGTCACCGTGGCTGCCCCCGATGGACGCAGAGCTCTTCCTGTTTTTGGGTCCGTCGACGCCATGGCTCGTTGGAATCCCATCGCCAGACCCGTTCCCGCCGACGGGATTCGGGTCGCCCTTGCTGCTGCAGGCGAGGAGACCGACCTGGTCGTGCTCGATGCCGGTTCCGATACCCAATTCGTGCTTCGCCGGCCCGCGGTCTGGGCTGTCGCGCAGTCTCAGCCGTGGCAGCCGGGCTGGACGGACCCCGAGGTTATCGCAGCGTTTGAGCTTTCGGTGAGTACCGTGCCGGAGGTAGCCGGGATTAGTCTGGCTGACGGCGACCCGAACGCCTCCCTTGCCTCGCCCGAGACGGTCGTCACCCTTCGGCTCATTCCGGGCCTTGATAGGATCCGGATTGACAGTATCCTCGCGACCCTTCAGGCCGCATGGGCGCAGAGTGACGTGATTGCCGAGCGTATTGACTCCCTGTCCCTCAAGCTTTCTGCGTAGGTCTTGCCGCGCTTAGCCCAAGCAAAAACCCGGTGATCAGGAATACGGCAACGCCCCAACGTGTTATACCCAGAGATGTCCGCGTAAAGAAACGACATAAAGGTCGTTTTTGGTTGATTATTCAAGGAGAATTGAAGCACTATGACTGAGAACACCGTTCCCGTGACCCTCCGCTCCTCGGAAGAGACCATCGCGCAGGCCAGCGCTTCACACGAGGGATGGGTCATCGGTCGTTCTCGCGCGGTGGCAGCCCCCACGGGAAATCTCGCGCTTGTCGAGACTCGGTGGTACGGCGACGACGGTCCGACGGCAGCCGAGGTGCAGAAAGACCAGCCCCAGAACATCACGATAACTGATTTGCACAGGGCAAACCTCGATACAGGATCCGCAGAGACTGGTATTCGCGTATGGGATGCTGAATCCGATGCGATCAAGTCGTTTGACCGTATCGATACCTTCCCCTTCAATCCTGAGTGGGTCGTCGAAGCTACTTTTACGCCCGTTAGCTCTGACAGGACCATCCCGTTCGAGCATATTCGCGACAACGGCGGCACAAGAGACCTGGTTGTCCCCGGCGATATCGACGTCACAATTGACGGACACAGCTACACTCTCAGTGCCTTTGACGATGGCGGAACCCTGCTCTTGGTTTTCGCAGATCAGACAAACGGCTCGGAAGATCCGCTCATCTCAACGTATGAGTCTGGACGATTCCTCCACATTCCGACCCGGCTTGCGCCCGGCGAATCAGGAACGGTGATTCTTGACTTCAACCGCGCGTTCATCCCGCCCTGTGGTTTCTCGTCGCACTACAATTGCCCGCTCCCACCAGCCCAGAACAGGCTCAAGTTTGCCGTTCTCGCCGGTGAGAAGAGCATCGTCACGCGAGCATCCTAACCTTCATCGAACTCGGAACCCTCAGCATACCTAGGAGTACTACCCCGTGAAGAAGAAACCCTTTGCCCTCGCGGCCCTGAGCATCACAGCTGCTCTCATCCTTAGCAGCTGCGCCGGCGGCTCCAGCAATAACTCAAGCTCAGGCGCTGCCACTGGCGACGCCTCGATCGCCATCGGTTCGCTCTACGAGCCGGGAAACCTCGACAACACGGGTGGCGGGGGGCAAGGCGTGACCGAGGCGTTCTCCGGAAACGTCTACGAGGGACTCACCCGCATCAACGACGACGGAAGCCAATCGACGCTGTTGGCGACATCAATCGATAAGTCGGATGATGGACTCACCTATACCGCAAAGCTCCAGCCGAACGTAACCTTCCACTCCGGGAAGAAGCTCACTTCCGCCGACGTGAAGTCCAGCCTCGAGCGGGTTACCGCTGAGGGATCCAAGTCAGCACGTAAGAGTAGTTTTAAAGCGCTCGACAGCATCGAGACTCCCGATGAGAGCACCGTCGTGTTCCACCTGACCTCTCCGTCGATCTCGTTCCCCTACCTTCTCAGCTACGTGTGGATCGTCAATAGTGAGGCCACCGACCTGTCGGCGTCAGAGGACGGAACCGGTCCCTACACGCTCGGGACCTGGAAACGTGGAAACTCGCTGAGCCTCGAACGTAACGAGGATTACTGGGGAGACAAGGCCAAAAACAAAGAGGTCGTTTTCAACTACTTCACCGACGCGACAGCGCTCAGCAACGCGCTCCGTACCGACGCCGTCGATATCGTTACGAGCATCCAGAGTCCTGATTCTCTTGAACAATTCACCGGCGACAAGAACTACACCGTCAGCGAGGGAACCTCCACGACCAAGGAATTGCTCGCGTTCAATGATCGCGTTGCGCCCTTTGACAACAAGCTGGTGCGCAAAGCCCTCTACTCGGCAATTGATCGCAAGAAGCTTCTCAACTCGATCTGGGGGGATTACGGAACCCTGATCGGCTCAATGGTTCCGCCAAGCGACCCGTGGTATGAAGACCTTGTCAAGGTGAACCCCTACGATGTTGACCTTGCGAAAAAAGAGCTGGCGGATGCCGGCTACGCGAACGGTTTCGAGTTCACGCTCGACACCCCCAATTACGATCCTCACCCGGCCGTTGCCGAGTTTGTGAAGAGCGAGCTCGCCAAGGTTGGCGTCACAGTAAACATCAACGTGATCACGGCTGACGAGTGGTACTCAAAGGTCTTCACCGATAAGGAATTTCAGGCAACCCTCCAGGAGCACGTCAACGACCGCGACGTGGTCTGGTACGGAAACCCCGATTTCTACTGGGGTTACAATAACCCAGAGGTAACCCAATTGGTCCAGGAAGCAGAGCAGTCCTCAACGACCGATGAGCAGACTGCCAAGCTGAAGAAGGTCAACGAGACCATCGCGGATGACGCTGCCAGCCTCTGGCTATACCTCTACCCGCAAATCGTCGTCGCGGCGAGCAACGTCACGGGATACCCCGTGAACGGGCTTAACTCGCAATTCTTCGTCTACGACATCGAAAAGGGATAGCAACCGATTCGCGTTCTCAGGCGTCGATATATTCTCAGGCGTCGATATACTTGACGCCTGAGAACCCTTTTTTTCTGAACAATCTGACCGGGACGCAATGACTTCGTATCTGCTCAGACGGCTGCTCTTTCTGCTGCTGTCGCTGATCGCCGCAATGGTGGTCATCTTCGTGCTGCTTCGAATGCTCCCCGGCGACCCGGCCAATGCGCTTCTCTCCATCGATGCCACTCCCGAGCAGATAGCGGCGGCGCGAGCCCAAGTCGGATCTGATAAACCCCTGTTTGAACAATTCTTCACGTGGGCAGGGCAGATGCTCACCCTCGATCTGGGGAACTCGTTTATCAGCAATCAGCCCGTACTTCCGGAGATCATAGTCCGGCTTCAGGTCACCATCCCGTTGACGCTGATTTCCTTCGTTATCGCTGTCGCCCTGTCGCTCGTGATCGGCTTCGTCGCGGGGTACCGCTCCGATCGCTGGTACGGAACCCTACTTTCCGGGTTCTCGCAGCTCGGAGTAGCCGTCCCCGTCTTCTGGGTCGGGATTCTGCTCGTCTGGTTCTTTGCGCTCGGGCTTAACGCCTTTCCCTCCGGCGGCTTTCCCCGAGATGATTGGGCGGACCCTGGCAAAGCTCTTACCTCATTGGCACTGCCTATCGCCACCATCGTGATCGTGATGACGGCATCCCTCTCACGATATGTGCGCTCAGCGACCATCGACGTTATCGGCAGCGATTACCTACGCACTGCTCGAGCCCTCGGCGCGACGTTTGGCAGCGCCATGTTGCGGCACGGCGTGAGGAACGGCTCGGTGCCGGTCATCTCCGTGCTGGGAATAGAGCTGGCCACTACCTTTCTCGGTGCCGTCGTCGTAGAGAGCGTTTTTACTCTGCCAGGCCTGGGGAGCATGCTCTTGCAGGCGATAGCGCAGCATGACTATCCAAATATTCAGGGCATCCTTCTTGTGAGCACGCTTTTTGTGCTGATTGTGGGCTTCCTCGCCGATCTCGCCCAGAGACTTGTCGACCCGCGGCTCCGCAAGAGCCTGTCAGGAAATAGGTGACGAGATGGTACGTACAGGCACCCGCTCCGGCACTCGCATGACGGTATCGCCCACCCTCGTGATCGGCTCAATCCTCACCGGAATTATCCTCTTGTTGGCCGTGATCTCGCTATTCTGGCTGCCCTTCGACCCTTCTGATACCGGCGGCGGACGGCTGGAGGGGCCGGGAGCTGATCACTGGCTGGGCACGGATAAGCTGGGGCGTGACCTGGCGAGCCAGCTCATGATCGGTGCGCGGATCGCCTTCACCGTCGGGATCGGGGCGGTGCTTATCAGCGCGGTGCTTGGGATCATTGTCGGGCTCTGCGCGGCTTTCGCAAGTTCGTGGGTGGACGACACAATCTCGTCAGCGCTAGACATTATCATTGCGTTTCCGACCCTGCTGCTCGCGATGTTGGTCGTTGCTGCCCAAGGGGCATCGCTCTGGTCGGCCATCCTCGCCATCGGAATAGCGCTCTCAGCGATTGTTGCCCGGCTCACCCGTGTCGTTGCAAAGCGGGTGCTCTCCGAGCAGTACATCGTCGCCGCACGAACCTCAGGCACCAACATCTGGGGGATTATTGGCAAGCACGTCTTGCCAAATATCTGGCCGACTATCTCTGTGACGCTAGCGCTCCAATTTGGTATAGCCGTCTTGGCAGAGTCGAGTCTGTCCTACCTGGGATTAGGCGCGCCGCCGCCCAACGCATCCTGGGGGCGTCTGCTTCAAGAGGCGCAGGGGACTGTTCTGACCGCACCCGTCGGGGCAATCGCGCCGGGAATCGCGCTGGTGATGCTCGTTATCGGTGTTAACTTTGTAGCCGACGGACTGCGCGATATTGGAGATCCGACACGGAAGAGGTCACGATGAGCGCTTCGGAGCGACAGCTTCTCGAAATAAGCGGGCTCACGGTGAGCACCGACTCGGGTTCACACGTGTTGGAGGGTGTGAGCTTCGGCGTCGCTGCTGGCGAACGTGTCGGGCTGATTGGCGAGTCAGGCTCGGGTAAATCGATGACCGCATTAGCGGCTACCGGCCTTCTTCCGGACGTCATGACGGCAAGCGGAAGTATCCTGCTCGATGGTCACCAGGTCGTGGGTGCATCCGAACGGCAGATGCTGTCCCTTCGGGGGAAAACGGCATCCATCGTCTTTCAGGAACCACTCACCGCCCTAGACCCGCTCATGCGCCTCGGGAAACAGCTCGAGATCCCCTTCAAACGCCACCGCAAATTGAGCGGGACAGCCCTAAGAGAATCGGTGCTCGCCGCGTTACGTGAGGTTCAGATCGCTGATCCCGACAGGGTAGCCCGTTCTTACCCGCACGAGGTGTCTGGCGGGCAACGACAGCGGGTTGCCATTGCGATGGCTCTCGCATGTAACCCTCGGCTGCTTATTGCAGATGAACCCACCACCGCCCTTGACGTGACCGTTCAGGCTGAGATCCTTGCGCTGCTTGACTCGCTCATTCGCGACAGAGGCATGTCGCTTCTCTTTATCAGCCACGACCTCGCTGTTGTGTCTCAGATCACCGATCGGGTCATCGTCCTGCAGCGCGGCCAGGTCATGGAATCGTCGACCGTTCATGAGGTCCTGAACTCTCCCACAAACGACTACACCGCGCGTCTTGTTGCGAGCGCACGGGAGCTTGACTCGGTCCTGGAACGGGTCGCAGCGGAAGGGAGACAGAAGTGAGCGGCACTGGTCAACCAAATCGGGAGCATCCCCTTCTCGAGTTGTCCGGGGTATCTTTCACCTACCGGTCTCAGACTCAGGCGTCGCTGGAGGATGTTTCGATGCGAGTCGAAGCCCAGCAGAACGTTGGTATCGTTGGCGAGTCTGGTGCGGGCAAATCAACGCTTTTATCGCTTCTGCTCGGTCTGAGCAAACCTACGAGCGGTAGCGTTCTCTTCGATGGGGCGCCGATCCCTGTTGGCACGCAGCGCGCAATGCGAGATTTTCGCCGCGGTGTACAGATGGTCTTTCAGGACCCGTATTCGTCACTTGATCCACGCCAAAGGGTGGGGAACATCGTTGCGGAGCCGCTTCGGTCGCTGCGAATTACTCCTCGCGAAGGCCAGAAAGCCGTCGTCACGCAATCCCTTGAATCCGTAGGGTTGCCTGCCGATACGGCGATGCGTTATCCACATGAGTTCTCGGGCGGTCAGCGGCAGCGGATAGCGATTGCTCGTGCAATTGCGCCGAGCCCTCGTCTCCTGTTGGCGGACGAGCCGGTGAGTGCGCTGGATATGACGACCAGACTGTCGGTATTGGAACTGCTGAATAAGCTGGGGCGCGAGCGTGGGATGTCGGTTGTCATGGTCTCTCACGACCTCTCCGCCGTCGCGGCGCTTTGTGATCAGACGGTTGTTCTTCGATCGGGCAGAGTCGTCGAGCGGGGAGCTACCACCCAGATACTTGGGGCACCTGCAGAGCCCTATACCGCGCAACTGGTTGCCTCGGTACCGCGGTTACCCCGCCAGAAATAGGCCTTCTTTGCCGGGCCTGTGGTCTGAGCCCAGGTTTGCTCCCGAGTCCGTTCCCGAGTCCGTTCCCAGGTCCGCACCCAGGTCCGCACCCAGGGCAAAGTTATTGTTTCAAGCTGTGGGCGTTGAGTGGGTTTAGCCACAACACGTAACAAATACTTTCTGAAACCTGTCCGGCGTACCAGCCTCAAGATGCCTGTGGTGTGCAACGCGGCGGGTAAGGACGTGGGCGTGAATGTCTGGGGATGTAGTGGAACCTACCCGGGGAAGAGTGGGTTTCCGTATGGAAAACACTCTCTCATAAAGATGTTTTAAAACCTGATGCTTTTAAACCTGTATTTTTACTTGACATAGCGTATATGCTTCATGATAATTAAATTGTTCTATCTCACAACAAAAAGAAAAGGAACAAGTAGTGAACCTCAATGTTGAGTTTTCTTCGTTACCGCTGCCCGCACTCAGCGTCCTTGGTTTTGAACCAAAGCTGCATACTCGGGTGTATGAAGATCGTATTCAGATGCTTCGCGACCGAATGGAAGCTGAGCAGCTCGAAGCGGTTGTTGTCTATGCAGACCGGGAACACCCCGGAAATGCTTCCTATCTCACGGGGTTCGATCCTCGTTTTGAGGAGGCTTTTATCGTTGTTCTTCCAAGCGGTCCCTTGCGAATCGTGGCGGGTAACGAATCACTTGCAATAATCGGTGACTCTGGGTTGGATGTTGTTGGGGTGCTCTGCCAATCGCTGAGCCTACCCGGCCAGCCGCGCGAAACCCGTCGTCGCCTCAGTGATGCCCTCAGGGAAGCCGGGGTAACAGGGCGCCGCCCCGTTGGCGTGATCGGGTGGCGGTTGATTCCTGAAGAGGATGCGCCTCTTAGCCCACATCGGCTAGCTGTGCCACTTTTTCTCGTAGACGAGATAGCCGCGGTTGCGAAGAGCGGCATAGTCGATGCGACGCATCTTCTGCTTGGGTTGGGAGGGCTCCGCGCTCGGAACGGTGCTGATCAGCTTGCGCT
Organism: Lysinibacter sp.; assembly: GCA_040400085.1. GTDB lineage: Bacteria > Actinomycetota > Actinomycetes > Actinomycetales > Microbacteriaceae > HNR. Next base: position 30,061 of record JBBAQX010000037.1, read on the forward strand.
CAACGAGCATCGGGCTACGCGGGCGTCTCAACATGTTTGGCGAGCAATCGAACATCTCAGACCTGGCATCAGCGAGCTTGAGCTCTCGAAAGAGATGAATCTCACCGGGTTACCTCTGTCCGCGCATCCCATGCTTACCAGTGGTAGAGACTCTGTCAACGGGTTGCGAAGCCCCGGAGACCGTCTGATCGAGGAGGGGGATCGTTTTTCCATCGGGCTTGGTTTATGGGGTGGGCTGAGCTGTAGGGCGGGAATCGTCGCGCGTTTTGGGGCAGGAGTGATTTCCCATGCTCAGATGGACTTTGTGGCCGGCTACTGGTCTGCGGTGCGCAGCTGGTACGAGCACCTGCATATTGGTGTGTCGAGCGCACTTGTTGCGCGAAAGACCACTGAGCAGCTTGCCCTGCACGGTATCCGCCCAGCCCTGAACCCCGGTCATTTACAACACATTGATGAGTGGCTCGATAGCCCATTTTCACGAGGCTCCACATTCACCCTCGAATCGGGGCTTTCCCTTCAGGCCGACATTATTCCTGTTGGTGCCGACTCTGGTCTTATCGCGAATGTAGAAGACGCGCTCGCCATAGCCAATGAGGAACTGAGAGATGAGCTGGCCGAGCGTTATCCCGAGGCATGGGCTCGTATTCGGGGTCGTCGGGAATTTATGGCTGAAATGCTCGGTATCGATCTCGCGGATGAGGTACTTCCATTCAGCGACAGGCAGGCCGTTTTGCCGCCAGGTTTACTCTCGCCAGACGTGGTCTGCCATAGTCAGATGACGGAATGGGTGGTGGCCTAATATGGTTTCTACCGCCGCAACCAACCCGCTCGTTCAGCTCGAACATGTAAACAAACGTTTTGGCTCTGTGTACGCTCTCAGTGATATCAACCTGAGCGTTTACCCGGGCGAGGTTGTAGTACTCATTGGGCCTTCTGGATCAGGCAAATCTACTCTGTGCAGAACCATCAATCGCTTGGAACCCATCGATAGCGGCAGGATTGTTGTTGACGGAAATGAGCTTCCGGCGGAGGGGGCGGCGCTTGCCCGTCTGCGCTCAGATGTTGGCATGGTTTTTCAGTCGTTCAATCTCTTTGCTCACCGCAGCATCCTCGATAACATCACATTGGCACCACGGCTCATCAGGAAAGAGCCGGTTAAAGCCGCGAGGGAGCGCGCGATGGACCTGCTCGACAGGGTCGGAATCGCCGATAAGGCAGAGCGCTTCCCTGCCCAGCTGTCCGGTGGTCAGCAACAGCGGGCCGCGATTGCACGGGCGCTCGCGATGAACCCGAAGATTATGCTTTTCGACGAACCAACCTCTGCGCTCGACCCCGAGATGGTCAGCGAAGTGCTAGAAGTTATGACCGGTCTTGCTGCCGAGGGAATGACGATGGTCGTTGTTACGCACGAAATGGGTTTTGCCCGTCGTGCGGCGGATCGTGTCGTTTTCCTTGATAGAGGACAGATCGTTGAACAGGGTAACCCTGCCGATTTTTTCGACTCTCCCCAAACTGATAGAGCCGTCGCGTTCCTCGAATCCGTTTTAAGTCACTAATAATCTATATTTTTTCCACACTCTGCATTCGCCAACTGTCTTCCAAAACTTTGCTTTCCAGCCGAATGCATGCATACAAAGGGGTATCTTCATGAGAAAAACGAAAAAGACACAAATCAGACTTGTCGCATTCGGTGTCGCGGCGATGCTGTTGCTCAGCGGTTGCGCCACGGGCACGCTCAATACCGACGGTAAAGATCCAGCCGAAAGCGCGAAAGTTGTGAACGAGCTCATCGCTGACTCGCCACGTGCCGCCGCCGACCTTATCCTGCCCGGTTCCACTATGGAGAAGATCAAAGAAAGGGGAGTGCTCCGCATCGGCGGATTTCTCGATACGCCTCGATGGTCTATGCAAGACCCAAACGACTCGACTAATATCGTCGGGTTTGACGCAAACATCGGAAAAATGCTTGCTACTTATATCCTCGGCGAGCCAAAGTATGAACTCATTAACGTTACCTCCGAAACTCGCGAGGCTATGCTCATCAATGAGACGGTTGACGTCGTTATTGGAACCTACACAATTACCGAGGAACGTGCGGCGAAGATAGGCTACGCCGGCCCATACTTTATGTCGGGTCTTGGTCTTCTCATCCGTGCGGATGATAGCTCGATTACGAAATATCAAGACCTGGCGGACAAGACCGTTATCTTCGGTCGCGCTACACCGCCGGAGCGGATTATTCCCCAGCTCTTGCCCACCGCAAAAACGCTTGCCCTTGCGAGTGATCCCGAGGGAATCGATGCGCTGATCCAGAAGCGAGGCGACGCGTATGTGACCGATATCGCCACAGAACTGGGTTTGGCAGAGAATAACCCAGCGATCAAACTCGTGGGCGAACCCTTTACCGAAGAGCCTTATGGGATCGGCATCCGTCACGGTGACGAGGATTTTAAAGCCTTTATCAACGGATGGCTTGAGAAAATTTACGAAGGCGGCCAATGGAAACAAAATTGGAACCTCAGTTTTGCAACCCTCATCGAGGGGGATGCCCCTGAGCCGCCATCCGTCGGGTCAGTCCCGGGATCCTAGGCTCGGAGCGGACCTCGTCATGGAACTCCTTACTCAGAGTCTTGATCTGATCGTCCAAGCGATTGGGACAACCCTACTGATCGTCATCGTTTCCGGGATCGGTTCTATCGTTCTAGGGGTAGCTGTCGGTATCGCGAGGATAGGACCCATCCCGGTCCTTCGATTGGGAGCGTTCGGTTATACACAGTTTTTCCTTAACGTTCCGTTGCTCGTCGTCCTAGTTTTTGCGGTGTTCGGTCTGCCCTATATCGGCATTATTTTTGATCTCACGCTCACCGCAATAATCGTGCTCATCGTCTACGAAGCCGCCTATATCGCTGAGACCGTGCGGTCAGGGATTAACACGATTTCGCCCGGGCAGGTCGAGGCGGCGCGGGCGTTGGGGCTCAGCTTTCCCCAGACGCTGAGAACGCTCGTAATCCCTCAGGCTCTTGCTGCCGTAACCCAACCTATCGGCAACGTGATGATAGCGCTTCTCATGAATTCTTCTTTTGTCGCGATCTTCGGGGTAGTCGAAATTACTGCTCAGACGCGAAAGCTCAACGAAATGCTAGCCCAGCCAATACTCCTGTATACCGGGGCTGGACTCGTCTATATGTTCATGGCCCTTCTGATTGGAGCCGGAGCGGCAGCACTTGAAAAGAAGTTGGTGTTTCAGCGATGAGCGTTGCTAAAGTTCCCACAAAAATTGAGAGGCAAGGATCTGAGGGGGAGGGCATCCGCGATCGAATGTTGTCCAATGAAATGAGCTTCCTCTACGATAAACCCGGGCCCATTGCTCGTAGGCGTATTCGGGTCGGTTCGATTCTCAGCCTCGCGGTACTCGCCTCCATTATCTTCTTCGCAGCGGCACAATTTGCCAGCTACGATCAGTTCAACCCGAAACGCTGGGGATATTTTCTTGATTGGGCCGTGTGGTCAGGGTATCTTCTACCCGGCCTCGGCAGAACAATCTTTGCGGGGTCGATCGTGGCGGTCCTCGGGTTTACGATCGGTCTGCTCGTGGCGGTTGTTCACACCTCCGCCTCGCGACTGTTTCGGGTGTTAGCGCGTGCCTACATGGAATTTGGACGTACGGTGCCCGCCCTCTTGCTTGTCTACGTCGTAATGTTCGTTCTACCCCAACCGCCGTTCAACCTCAGATTGCCAACGATTTGGCAGCTTGTTATTCCTCTGACGATAGGTGCGTCAGCGGTCTTTGCCGAGATTATTCGGTCGGGACTTCTGAGCCTCCCGCTCGGCCAGCGGGCAGCAGCGGAAAGTTTGGGTTTGCGTAACTTTCAGACGCTTTCTTATGTGTTGCTGCCGCAGGCAATTCGTTCGTCAACACCGGCGCTCGTCGGTCAACTAGTCGGTGTGTTCAAGGACACCGCGCTTGGTTTCTTTGTGGGGTATATAGAGCTCTTGGCGAGCGGCAAGATATTGATCAACACGACACAGGATGCTGTTCTGCCGACTTACATTATCGTCGCGTTGCTCTTCTTGATTGTGAACGGGTCGATTTCATACCTGGCGCTTCGGCTCCGGGGACGGCAGCAACGCACATAAAAATACAACATTATTCTCAGAGAAAGCGATCAACACCGTGTCTAACAATACTCACCAATCTCCCGTCAACGAACAAGCCATTTCTCTCTCGGAACTCGCCGTTGTTCGTCGCTCGGGGCTGATTGAGAGTCGCCACTACGGCTCTCTTGTCGTCTTAGACGTTCACGGGGGAGAGCTCCTTCGCCGTGGCGACCCTGACGCTGAAATTTTTCCTCGTTCCTCCGCAAAACCAGCTCAGGCAAGCGGATTCCTGCACCTCGGCGCGGACCTGAGCCGCGCCGAGATCGCGCAGTCTGCTGGCAGTCACGACGGCGAGGACGAGCATGTGCGGATGGTAAACCAGATCCTTTCCCGGAGTGGGTTGAACGCGGGTGATCTCGGCTGTCCCGCCGAGTGGCCGGAAGACGAAGCAACCCGGAACGGAATAATCAAGGAGGGTGGTGGCCCGGATCGGATGCGGATGAACTGCTCCGGCAAACACGCGGCCATGCTACACACGTGTGTTGTAAATGGATGGCCGATTGAGAGCTATCTCGATCCAGAACATCCTCTGCAGACAGAGCTGCTATTGCATGTCGAACGGCTCACCCGCGTTCCTGTAAAAACTGTTGGGGTTGATGGGTGTGGTGCGCCTCTGTTCTCAACTACGCTGATCGGGTTGGCTCGGATGGCTCATGAATTAGTTCTCGCCGCTGATCGGGATACTCTTGCCTCGGGCTCACAGTTCTCTACTTCTGTTGCAGATTCCTATGACGCGCTGGTCGCGAATTCTATGAGGGAAAACCCCTTGTATGTTGGTGGAACGCGTAGCCCAGATACCCTGTGGATGAGCAAGGCCCAAGGATTCCTTGTCAAAGGTGGCGCAGAGGGGGTCATGGTTGCTGCCGCCCCGGACGGCGTATCGCTTGCAATCAAGATTGTTGACGGCAGTCTTCGCGCAGCGACTCTCATCGCTATTGATGTTTTTATCTCGCTCGGTTACAACCTTGAATCACTCAGCTCGCTCACAAATGTCCCGGTTATTGGTGGTGAAAGCGAGGTAGGTCAGATCGAGCCTGGGGAAGCACTCATCTCGATTATCTATCCGTGAGTTCCGGCGAGTCGATCAGGCGAAGCAACCTCTCGCACGTTGTGATGCTCCTGCACGAGCAGGGGCCGCTCTCTCGATCTCAGCTTGCTCAGAAGACGGGACTCAACCGTTCAACGATCGCTTCTCTGGTAGCAGAGCTAGGAGCGCATAAGGTCGTCGTGGAGGCAGAGCCGAATGTTAATCTGAGCGTCGGGAGACCATCGACGGTTGCGATGCCCAACCCAGAATGCTTAGCCCTCGCAGTAACTCCAGAGAGGGATGCTCTAACCGTCGGTATTGTCGCCATGAACGGGCAGGTGCTCATCCGGCACCGTCACGAGTGGGAGAATCCACAACCAGCGAGCGAGACGGTCTCGATAATGTGTGACCTTCTCGATGGTCTAGGCTCATATCTGTCCGAGGATGCTCAGGTACTGGGGGTTGGCATCGTGGTTCCCGGGCTCGTCAACAGCCGAGATCATTCGGTACGATTTGCCCCTCGCCTGGGATGGGTGAACGAACCAATAGCACGTATGCTTTCCACCGCTACCGGATATTGCTGTTATGCGGGAAATGACGCCTCGCTCGGAGCCTGCGCTGAGCACAGATTCGGCGCAGGGCGTGGTGTCAGCGATCTTCTGTATCTTCACGGCGGTACGGGAGGAGGTATCGGCGGTGGGGTGATACACAATGGATCATCGCTTATGGGGGTCGCCGGTTACGCGGGGGAGCTAGGGGATGTGGGGCCGTTCGGGCAAAATTTTGCTGAGCTAGCCGAGCCCAGGTGGCAGCTAGAACATCTTGCTCTTCTCATATCGAATGCGGTGAACGTCTTGAATCCTGCCCGCGTTATCCTGGGGGGATTCCTGGCCTCGTTGATGTCGGCGAGGCCAGGAGTTTTGGATCGATTGGTTTCCTCAACGGCTCTGTCAGCCTCTATCGAGAATGTGGAGATTGTGCCGGCCGAGCTTGGCGAGGATGTGCAGCTTATCGGTGGTGCTGAGTTAGTTTTTCGTCGGCTGATCGATGATCCGATGCTCTTGCCGCATCAGCACGGAGATGAAAGGGCTAGCCGCCCAATGGATCTTTAGTTAACGGGCCCAGTCCACTTCTCTCCCGGGCCCTTGCCGATGGGATCGGGAATGACGGATGCCTCACGAAAGGCGAGCTGCAGCGAGCGTAGGCCGTCCCGCAGGCTGCGAGCATGCATATCGCTAATCTCGGGTGCTCCCGCGGTTATCAATCCTGCGAGGGCGTTGATGAGTTTGCGTGCCTCATCGAGATCAATCTGGTTCTCCGGGTCATCAGCAAGCCCGCATTTAACGGCGGCAGCGCTCATCAGGTGCACCGAGGTTGTGGTGATAACCTCGACGGCAGGCACATCCGCAATATCGCGACCGGCTGACTCTGCCTCGCGCGCAGCGCGATCGGCGAATCGGGCATCGTGTTCGCTGTCGTACTGTGTTGTTTTATCGTTGTTCTGATTCTCGCCGAACACGTGTGTATCGCTCATTGTGGGCTGATCTTTCGCTTGTTTCGACCACGACTGTTCTTTTGTCGGAGTCTCTGCTATTATTTGTGAGGCTCTGAAACTTATTGTTTCAGTACGAAAGTGGATTATCTCCCACCCGCGCTTGACCGCTATATAAGGTTACCGGGTAGATTGCACTCCGCTTCACCTATGTAGTAATGCACAAGTGAAGTAGTTAGGGTGTGGCCATGGTGTATCGGTTTATGCGGTGCGCTGAGGCGAGATGCTCCGTGTTCGTGGCTCGCCCGGTATTTACCGGTTGAGGGGTTACCATCACTTTTAGTAAGGAGCAGCGCATCAGCGATCCCCGTACAAATGAACGCATCCGCGTCCCAGAAGTTCGACTGGTTGGACCCAGCGGCGAACAGGTTGGCGTCGTGGCGATTGAGGTTGCCCTGCGTCTAGCCGCCGAGGCAGACCTTGACCTGGTGGAGGTTGCGCCTAACTCGAAGCCTCCCGTTGCCAAGATCATGGATTACGGCAAGTTCAAGTACGAGGCTGCGCAGAAGGCGAAAGAAGCTCGTCGCAACCAGGCCAATACCATCCTCAAAGAGGTTCGGTTTCGCCTGAAAATCGACACTCACGATTACGAAACCAAGCGTAAGCGTGCAGAAGGCTTCCTGAAACAGGGTGACAAGGTAAAGGCAATGATCCTGTTCCGCGGACGTGAGCAGTCACGCCCCGATCAGGGCGTGCGTCTTCTGAGGAAGTTTGCTGAGGACGTCGCGGAGTTCGGAACGGTTGAGTCCAGCCCCACAATCGACGGCCGCAACATGGTTATGGTCATTGCACCGCTGAAGAACAAGGCAGAGGCAAAGGCTGAGGCTAACGCGCATCGCGCTTCCAATAAGCACTCGCCGCACCACCACAACTCAGCATCGGCCGAGAAACCGGCCGAGACCCCAGCAGCGGAAGTTGTTGAGAATCCCGAACCTGAATTGGAATCGGGCGACACCGCGGACAAAACCGCAGAATAAGACTTTTGCCGCTTCGGCGGCGAAACCTAAAGAGGAGAGATAATGCCTAAGATGAAGACCCACTCGGGCGCCAAGAAGCGGTTCAAGATCACCGGATCTGGAAAGCTCAAGAAGCAGCAGGCCGGTATGCGCCACAACCTTGAGGGCAAGTCGAGCCGTCGCACTCGTCGTCTCAACCAGGACCAGGTCCTGTCCAAGGCTGACACCAAGGTCGCAAACAAGCTTCTCGGTCGCGGCTAGTCTCCGCATTAGCCGAAATAACGTAAAGGAAATCCAGAAATGGCAAGAGTAAAAAGAGCCGTCAACGCTCACAAGAAGCGTCGCGTTATCCTTGAGCGCGCCAAGGGCTACCGCGGTCAGCGTTCACGCCTGTACCGCAAGGCTAAAGAGCAGACGATCCACTCGTTTGTCTACCAGTACCGTGACCGTCGTCAGCGCAAGGGTGACTTCCGTCGCCTGTGGATCCAGCGCATCAACGCTGCGTCTCGCGCAAACGGCCTCACCTACAACCGTCTGATCCAGGGGCTGGGTCTTGCGGGCATCGAGGTAGACCGTCGTATGCTAGCCGATCTCGCAGTTCACGAGCCCAAGACGTTCGCAGCACTCGTAGAGGCAGCACGCAAGGCTCTTCCTGCCGACACCTCTGCACCTAAGGTTTCTGCCTAGGTCTGTCAGCTAGAGATACTTTGTCGCTTAAGCGACTCGCCCAAACCCCCGTTACGTTCTCACGTAGCGGGGGTTTTGTGCTGTGTGCTGACAGCGCTTTGCCTCGCCAACACCTAGACTTGGGTTATGCTCGAAAACCCTAGATCACCACGTGTTCGGTCCATTGCCAAACTTGCCAAGAAAGCTACGCGACAGGAGTCGGGCTACTTTCTTCTTGAGGGACCCCAGGCGGTGCGTGAGGCCCTCACCTATAAACCAGAGCTTTTGGGCGATCTCTTCGCCACGCCGACGGCGTTGGAACGCCACAGGGACATCGTGGCACTCGCTGCTGAGGTTGGTCTCGAGTTTGAGTATGTGACGGAGGAAGTGCTCGAATCTATGGCGGATACCGTCACGCCGCAGGGTTTTGTCGCGGTTTGCCGCCAATTCCCCACGGCACTCAAGGATATTTTCGCCGCGGAGCCGCAGCTCGTCGTGATTCTCCAGGAGGTGCGTGATCCGGGGAATGCGGGAACCATCATCCGGGCGGCTGATTCAGCCGGTGCCGACGCCGTTATCCTCGCGGGACGAAGCGTCGACCTTTATAATCCCAAGGTCGTTCGGTCGACCACCGGGTCACTTTTTCACTTGCCGGTGGCGGTTGATGCATCGCTGGAGGACGTTCGTGATCGTGCATCTGCGGCAGGCCTCACCCTGTTGGCCGCCGATATCAAGGGGGACAGTCTTCTTGACGCGCGGATCGATGGTAGCCTCCAGAAGCCGACTGCCTGGCTCTTTGGCAATGAGGCGAGGGGCCTGACCGACGAGGAGCTTGCCCTCGCCGATCGCTCGCTTACTGTTCCTATTTACGGCAGCGCCGAGTCGATGAATCTCGCGACCGCTGCGTCCGTGTGCCTGTACGAGAGCGCTTTCGCGCAGCGGAGCGCGATCTAACGCAGCGCTAGGCGAACAGTCCCTCGCCGATATAGCCACCTTCCGAGCATCCCGGGGGGATGGCGTACACGCCGGAACCCACGTGGCTGATCCACTCATTGAGTAGATCGAGTTCGTCGAGGCGTTGCTGTATCGGCGCGAATTGAGTCATCGGGTTTGCTTGGTATGAGAGAAAGAGCAGGCCCGCGTTGCTATCCGTTCCAGCCTCGGGGGAGTCATCATAGTTGTAGCCCCTGCGGTAGATCCGCTCTTTCGGATTGTCTGTGCGGGCTCGTCGAATGTGTGAGACCTCCGAGATTACGGGGAAGCCGAGGGTATTCTTCGCCTCGAAATCAGGTTCGTCATGTTCGTACTTACCTGTAAGTGGCGAGCCGTCGGACATTCTGCGCCCGACGGCCTGATCCCTGCCGACCCGGTCGACGCGATCCCAGGTGTCCAGGTTCATGGCGATCCGGCGAAGGACGAGCGACGTTCCGCCGAGCATCCATTTTGGACCGTCCGACACCCAGACGACCCCGTCGAAGTCCGCTGTTCCCGGGACAGGGTTGACGGTGCCGTCAACTTGCCCAAACAGGTTCCGCATGGTGGTGCCGCTTTTCTCGGACCCCCGGGCCCGTCGGAAACCAGTTTGGGTCCACCGGTGGCTCGCGAAGGCGCGCGTATCTTTGGTGAGCATCCGGATGGCGTGAGAGGCCGTGAGTGGGTCGTCCGATGCCACGTGGACGAGCAGGTCACCGTGGCTCACGGCATCGTCCAGCGCGTCTTTGGAATAGGGGGGAAGGGGCCGCAACCACTCGGGCACAGCCGCGTGGTTCGCGCGGCGAACGAGTTCCGGGCCGAAGCCGAAGGTGATCGTGAGCCGCGCGGCTACCTCGGCAAGCTCAGGTTCCGTATCGGCAAGGGCCGCCCGACCGCGGGTGAGCCTGTCGGCGTCATCGCTGAGGATGCGCATCATTCTCTGGATGCCGGAGCGATCCGTCCCGGGGAGCAGATCGAACGCCAGGTAGCTTGCATTCGTCTGCGGCTCGGTGGTAATGCCTGCCTGGTGAACCCCGAAGAAGGCTTCGGTCTGGGCGCCAAAGACGGATACGGGTTGCGCACCCGGATCAGCGTTGGTGCCTGAGGTTGTGTGGGGTTTGTCTGGTGTGTCTTGTGCCTGTATCGCCAGATCGATGCCCACCGCGGCAACAGCGCCCACCCCAGCGGCGGCACCTCCGAGAAGGAGGTGCCGCCGACTGAGGCGGTGCGAGCCATCGGCGGGAGGCTGATGACGTGTGGTCATTTATTGGGCAGCGTGCGGGTCGTAGCTCTCGTTTGCGCCTGTGAACTCTTTGACGGGGAGAGCAGCGGAAACTGTGGACCCGTCCTTCATTGTGAGCGTCACGGTAACGGTGTCTCCCGGTGCCAGAGCTCCGGTGAGGGACATCAGCATGATGTGGTTTTCGCCCGGGACAAGGTGCAGGTGGTCCTTCGCCGGTATCACGAAACCGTCTTTCTTTTCCTGCATGACGTTTGATCCATCGGCACCGGCGGCGACCTCGTGCAGTTCGACCATACCCGCCGAGGGGCTGCTGGCAGAGACAACCGTGATCTCTTTGTCTGACGAGTTATTAAGCGCTCCGAATGCTCCGGTCATGTCTTCGCCTGCAGCGACAGACTTGACCCATCCGTCTTCGACGGTGAGGGCATCCGCCATTGTTTCTTTCGCCGAGGATGTCGCTGCGGGTGACTTATCTGCGTTATCCGTGGCAGTTGCGCAGCCTCCGAGGGCGAGGCCAGCCGCGGCGATGAGTGCTGCGAACGCGAGTGAACGCTTCTGGGCGGGTGTGGAGAAAATGTTCTTGTTCATAAGTTTTGTCCTTTTTGGCACGCGAATAATAAGCGTGTCCGTATTCAAATGAAGGATGCTGATATTTTAGTTGGATGCACCGGGAGGCGTTTGCTCGCCCCGCTCGTCTGTGTCGTCCGTTTCGAGTGCATCGCTTGCAGCAGGACGCTGTGAGCGGCGCACGATCCGCACGATGAGCACGCAGAGTCCGATGGCAGCAGCCGCGCCGATGAGCGCGATCACGAGGGTGCGGATAGCGCTGGGCATGGCGTCTTGAACGTCTTGTTGGTCAGGCACAGATTCATCATCCGTAACTGCAGACGGAGCTGTTTGTGGCGCCGCTGAGGGGTCTGCAGACGATGAGGAGGTCGGTTGGTTGGGTGAATCCGCGTCGCCGCTGCCCACGCTATAGGCAAAGCTTCCGCTGATCGGATGCCCATCGCTCGAGACGACCCGCCACGCAACGTTGTAGACGCCGTTCGGGGCATCCGGCAGCAGGGGCTGGGTTACGACGGTGTCGCTCACGCTCAGGGAGCCGCTGACCCAGTCCTTGCCGCTGGAATCGGTAACCCGCAGAAGCGAGCCGACCTCGAGCAGATTGTCGGAGAATGTCATGGTCACGACCTCAGGGGCAGCAGTAACGGATTCTCCATCGCCCGGCGTCGTTGAGACAAGCTGGTCGTGAGCGTGTGCGGGCTCAGCTGCAAGGGTAGAGAGCGTTAATGCTGATGCCGTTGCCAGCGTGGCAACCAGTATCGCTGATGCAGCGCTCGCCCAGAGCGTTCTAATGGGTTGTGTTTTTCTCACGGGTTCTCTTTCATCTTTCGCGGTCGCGAAAGTAATCAGTATCGAATGGTGCTGTCGAATGGTGTTAGTGATTGACTGCTGAGCGGGCAGGTGGGCCCCTGTATCGTAACGAGCTGAACAGTTGAAGGAGAACATTGAATCGATTGACCCACATCGCGGATACTGTGGGTACGCTGAGGGGGAGCGCGACCGGCCGCAGGGCTGAGGTTAGCGGTCGAATAATAACAATCGTTACCAGCCGCGCGATCCGTGCCAGAGCGACCTCGCCTCGGCGAATCATCACGATGGTTGCCACCGCGGCCAGGGCATGGGCCAGCAACATCATCTCATCCGAGGAGAAGATCATTCCGGTGCCCGTGGATCCCGGCCCACTAGCGGTCAGCGTTTGTGAGGACATCAGCGAGGCGATCCCCGCCGAATGGTCGTGGACACCCATGTTCATCGCGGGAGAACCGGGCTCCGAGCTTGGCACGACAAGATACGAGAAGAAGAAGTGGAAAAGTGCTTGGCTGAGCAACACGGCAGTTGAGGTTCGCCACAGCGAAAGGTGTCGCCCTCCGAAGACGGTGCACAGCATGGTCGCTAACATGAGCGAGCCGAAGAGCCCGAGAAGTGAGGGAGCCGTTCCGCCAGTGATTGTATGCGACGTTGCCGCAAAAACAACAGTGAAGATAGCGCTGACGAAGCCGCGAACAACGCGCTGCTGTCTGCTCACGTGGGTAGGCTTCACGCTCTCGATGATATCTCACCGAGGTGGGTGACGAGTCAGCCTCTCAACCTTTCTCCCCGAACCCGGTAACATTAGGTTTTGTGTCAGAGACCAATCCCATCACCGAAGAGGCCGTAGGGTCTGCCGTCGCCGAGGCGCTCGCAGCACTCGAAACGGCCAGCACCCTGTCCGAGTTAAAAAAGCTGCGTTCCGCCCACACCGGCGAGGCGTCTGCCCTGTCGCAGCTGAACGCGCAGCTACGAACCGTGCCCAACGATCAAAAGGCCGCTAGCGGCAAATTGGTCGGCCAGGCTCGCGGCCAGGTAAATCAGGCTTTTGCCTCGCGCGAAGAAGTCCTCCGTGCGGAGGAAGAAGTAAATCGTCTAGCGGCGGAAAGCGTCGACGTTACCGCGGCGGCTGCGCGTTGGCGGGCCGGTGCGAGGCATCCTCTCTCGGCTATGCAGGACGTTCTCTCGGATATTTTCGTGGGGATGGGCTGGGAGGTAGCGGAAGGGCCGGAGCTCGAAAACGAGTGGTTCAACTTTGACTCGCTCAACTTCGCGCCCGACCATCCGGCACGGGCCATGCAGGACACCTTCTTCGTCGACCCAGTAGAGAGCCACCTGGTGCTCCGCACCCACACGTCTCCGGTTCAGGTGCGCACGCTGCTGTCGCGCGAGCTCCCCGTCTACGTGATCGCCCCGGGCCGCGTGTTCCGTACCGACGAACTCGATGCCACCCACACGCCGGTGTTCAGCCAGATCGAGGGCATCGCCATTGATAAAGGCCTCACCATGGCTCACCTGCGCGGAACACTCGAACACCTTGCCCGACAGCTCTTCGGGGAGGACGCAAAGATTCGGCTGCGACCCAACTTCTTCCCCTTTACCGAGCCCAGTGCCGAGATGGATGTCTGGCAGCCGAACGCTAAGGGCGGCGCCCGCTGGATCGAGTGGGGCGGATGCGGAATGGTCAATCCCAACGTGCTCAGGGCATCCGGAATCGACCCCGAGGAATACCAGGGCTTCGCCTTTGGCCTCGGAATCGAACGTACCCTTCAATTCCGAAACGAGCTCAACGACATGCGAGACATGGTCGAAGGCGATATTCGTTTCAGCACACAATTCGGAACGGTGATTTAAGAATGCGCATCCCCATTAGCTGGCTGGCAGAATACGTTGACCTGCCCGCGGATATTACCCCGGAGCAATTGCACGAGGTTCTCGTCAGCGTCGGCTTCGAAGAAGAGGACATCCACCGGTCCGAGGTCCAGGGCCCCGTGGTGGTTGGACAGGTGCTCGAACGCACGCCCGAAGAGCAGTCGAACGGCAAGACCATTAATTGGTGCCAGGTTCGCGTTGCCCCCGAGGGTCAGGACGCGGCAGATGGCGGCGGCGATGTCCGCGGTATCGTCTGTGGTGCACACAACTTCGAGGTCGGCGATAAGGTCGTCGTGACCCTTCCCGGCGCGGTGCTTCCGGGCGACTTCGCTATTGCGGCTCGGAAAACGTACGGTCATATCTCTGACGGGATGATCGCATCCGTTCGCGAGCTCGGCATTGGCGACGACCACGATGGTATCCTCGTGCTCTCGCGGATCGGCCTCGATCCCGAGGTCGGAGTCGATGCCAAGCCGCTTCTCGGGCTTGACGATAGTGCCGTCGAAATCAACGTCACGCCCGACCGCGGTTACGCGTTCTCGCTGCGTGGTATCGCGCGCGAATACTCTCACGCAACGGGGGCGGCCTTCCGTGATCCCGCGCACGCTAGCGCTCCGCAGGATGCCTCGGGATTCCCCGTTGTTGTTACCGATGATGCTCCCATCCACGGCAATGTCGGTGCCTCTGTCTTCATCACTCGCGTTGTACGTAATGTGGACCCGACGAGGCCAACGCCGCGGTGGATGGCATCCAGGTTGGGCCTCGCAGGTATCCGCTCCGTTTCTCTTATCGTAGATATCACCAACTATGTGATGCTTGAGCTGGGCAACCCGATCCACGGGTACGACCTGGATAAGCTGGCTGGCGGGATAACGGTGCGTCGGGCATCCGCTGGCGAAACGCTCGTGACGCTCGACGAGCAGAAGCGAAAGCTCGACCCCGAAGACCTGCTGATTACCGATGATTCCGGCCCGATTGGTCTTGCCGGCGTCATGGGTGGTGCCTCGACCGAAATCACGGACGAGACCCGCAACGTGCTCGTCGAGGCCGCAATCTTCGACCCTATCTCGATCGCGCGGAGCCATCGTCGCCACCGGCTGCCCAGCGAAGCATCCAAGCGCTTTGAGCGGGGTGTTGACCCGAAGGTGTCCCGCGTCGCCGCTCAGCGTGTGGTCGATCTGCTTGTAGAGCTTGCAGGGGGAGAGGTCGACTCGCTCGGTACGACCCTCGACAATAGCGGCACACCCGCGCCGATCTTCGTGGCGGACGGATTTATCTCTGGGATTATCGGCGTGGACTACACGGACCACGAGATACGAAGCACGCTTGAGGCTATCGGGGCACGGGTTGAATCGGCAGACGGTGGTCTGACGGTTCTTCCGCCGACCTGGCGACCCGATCTGACTTTCCCCGCGGCTCTCGCGGAGGAGGTTGCGCGGATCGTTGGGTACGACCGCATCCCCTCGATACTTCCGATTGCGCCTCCGGGCCGCGGGCTGACGCGCGAGCAGCAGCTTCGCCGGTCGCTGGCTAATGGACTCGCCTCGGCGGGTAACGTGGAGGTGCTCAGCTATCCCTTTACCTCGGTCGATGCGAATAGCCTCTACGGGTCGCCCGCGGGCGAGAACGTTCGCTCGATCATGCTTGCCAACCCGCTCGACAGCGAGGCCGGCGCTATGCGACGCTCGCTGATCCCGGGGCTTTTGCAAGCGGTGCAGCGTAACTATTCGCGCGGCCTCACCAATGTGGCTGTGTTTGAGATTGGTACGGTGTTCCTCCCCGAGGAGGGCGAGAGCTATGGCGTCGATCATGTTCCTCCCGTTGGCGTGCATCCCTCAAGCGAGTTGCTTGCTCGACTCGAGGCGAGCGTTCCTCCGCAGCCCCGTTTCGTGTCTGCGCTTCTGACGGGTGCGGCCACGCAGAAACAGCCTGGCCTTGCCGCGCGTCTTTTCGATTGGACGGATGCTCTCGATATCGTTCGCCAGATAGAGCTCGCGCTAGCGGTTCGCATCTCGGTTCGGCAGGGGAGCCACCAGGCGTTCCACCCGGGCCGGACGGCTGAGCTTGTGGTATCGATTGGTGATGCCGATATGGTTGCCGGATACGCGGGCGAGCTTCTGCCCGCGATAGGCGAGGACCTGAAACTGCCTCAGCGGCTTGCGGCGGTGGAGCTTAATCTGGACGTGTTGATTGATGCTGCCCGAAAGCATGTCGAGTATGTTGCGCTGTCTTCCTATCCGGCCGCGACCCAGGACCTGACTCTTGTGGTGGCGGATGAGGTTCCGGCGGCTCTCGTGCTGGATTCTTTTGTGGCGGGCGCCGGTGAGTTGCTTGAGGACGCCCGTATCGTCGACGACTATAGAGGTACGGGACTTGAAGCTCATCAGAAGGCGCTCACCTTCTCATTGCGCTTTAGGGCAGGCGACCGCACTCTTACCGCAGCGGAGGCGAATGAGTCGAAGCTTCGGGGGGTAGACGCTGCCGTAACGAAATACGGGGCAATTCTTCGTGAGTAGTTAATTGTTTTTTGGAACTATGAGGGTTACCCGAACTGAAAGTTCGGGTAACCCTCATTCTTTTAATCTCGGGGGCGACTTTTTTTCGTTTTTA
>JBBAQX010000038.1:0-46147 GCA_040400085.1 Lysinibacter sp.
TCGGTTCCCTTGGCGCTCTGCTGGATCAGGACATCCCCAATCCACACGGTGCGTGCGCCCTCACCTTGAAGCGCGCCCTTGTAGGTGACCCGGCTCTTCGTATTAGGGGCATCGTGATTGATGTAGACGTGCTGTTCCAGGTGCTGACCGGCATCGCTGAAGTATGCGCCCAGCGCTTCGATGTCGCCGCCCTGCGTGTCCAGATGCACAGACGGGTTGATACGCACGACATTACCGCCGAGCGAAACAACGATGTGCTTGAGCTTGGCGTCGCGGCCGATCTGCGCAAAATGTGTGGCCAGGTGGTGAGCGTCATCGGCCCACTCCTGGCTGGTGACGACAGTGAGTTCTGCCTGCTCGCCAACGATGATCTCCACGTTTTCGGTGAGCTCGGCGCTGCCAAAGTTTTCGAGGATGACCATGCCACGGCTAAATGGCGCGGCAGTGATCACAATGTGAGCTGCACGGGAAGTAGCACCCAGCGAGCGACGGGTCACGTTGATCACCTTGTGCTCTTCGCCGGTGACGTCGATCAGGAGGGCCTCATTGAAGTGCGTCCAGGCATTAGCCGAGCCGCGCTCTTCTGGTGTTCCGGCGGTGCCGATGCGGGCATCCGTTCGCGGGATCCACGAGAGCGAGATGCCGTCGACATCCTGGGCCTCATAGTCGAAGCGGGAGCCGTCGAGCGATCCGTGTATGAGGGAGTCGATTCGATCGACGGGACTCAGCTTCCACGTGGCCTCGCGGCCGGTTACGGCTGCAAAATCAGCAACGTCGAAAGACTTAAACCGTTCCGAGCGGGCCTGTACGGGAATAACCGACCAGCCGCCATCCGAATGTTCCTTCAACCCGTGCTGCTCGCTCGGTACCAGGTTTTTGGATGCGGTGCCAGAGGGCACAGTTGTAGTAGTTGGTGTCGCTTGTGTCATGACTAACCGACGGATCCTTCCATACCCATTTCAATGAGCTTGTTCAGTTCAAGAGCATATTCCATGGGCAATTCACGTGCGATTGGCTCGATGAATCCGCGCACGATCATAGCCATGGCCTCTTCCTCGGTTACGCCGCGGCTCATGAGATAGAACAGCTGTTCTTCGCTGACGCGCGACACGGTGGCCTCGTGCCCCAGCACAACATCGTCGACGCGAATGTCAATAGCCGGGTATGTATCAGAACGGGAAATTGTGTCAACCAGCAGCGCGTCACACACAACGGAGTTAGCAGAGTGATGAGCGTTGGCATCAACCCGCACCTCACCACGGTAACCGGCACGTCCACCGCCGCGTGCGATTGACTTCGCGAGAATGGATGATTGCGTGTGCGGCGCCATGTGGATCATCTTGGCGCCGGTGTCCTGATGCTGTCCGGGTCCGGCAAAAGCAACGGAGAGGGTCTCGCCCTTCGCGTGCTCCCCCACCAGGAAGATCGACGGATACTTCATGGTCACCTTGGAACCGATGTTGCCATCGATCCACTCCATGGTCGCGCCCTCTTCAGCAATGGCTCGCTTGGTCACCAGGTTGTACACATTGGTGGACCAGTTCTGGATGGTGGTGTATCGAACGCGGGCATTCTTCTTGACGATGATCTCGACAACGGCGGAGTGCAGCGAGTCCGACTTGTAAATCGGAGCGGTGCAGCCCTCGATGTAGTGAACGTAGCTGCCCTCGTCAGCGATGATCAGAGTGCGCTCGAACTGACCCATGTTCTCCGTGTTGATACGGAAATAGGCCTGCAGAGGGATCTCTACCTTAACGCCCTTAGGGACGTAAACGAAAGACCCGCCAGACCAGGCAGCCGTATTCAGCGCCGCAAACTTATTATCACCTGCGGGGATGACGCTCCCGAAGTATTCCTGGAAGATCTCGGGATACTCGCGGAGCGCGGTATCCGTGTCCAGGAAGATTACGCCTTGCTCTTCGAGGTCCTCACGGATCTGATGGTAAACCACCTCGGATTCGTATTGCGCGGCAACACCTGCGACGAGTCGCTGGCGCTCGGCCTCGGGGATTCCCAGCTTTTCGTATGTGTTCTTAATCTCCTCGGGCAGGTCTTCCCAGCTTTGGGCCTGCTTCTCCGTAGAGCGAACAAAGTATTTGATGTTGTCGAAGTCGATCTCAGAGAGATCAGCCCCCCATGTCGGCATTGGCTTACGTTCGAACAGTTTGAGAGCCTTGAGCCTGCGCTCAAGCATCCAGGCGGGTTCGTTTTTCAGGCCGGAGATGTTTTTCACAACATCGGGGTTGATGCCACGCGTGGCAGATTTGCCAGCAGCATCATCATCGTGCCAACCAAACTCATACTGGCCGAGGCTGTCAAGCTCGGGCCGGTCGATCAGAATATCCGACATACCTCTTCTACCTTCTTCCCTTTACTAACTCGTATTAACGAGCCGGGAGTGATTGCCATTCCCGCGCAGCCAACATCTTCTGCAAACACACACCTTCTGTTTCTCCCCCAATACGTTCTCACGGTCAGCTTTCCGGCTGGACGTGCACTATTCTGGGATGGTGTGGATCACATAAGACCACTGTCGCGATTTCTTCACGACCGCGGCCACATTCGCTGTGGCCACATCGATGTAACTGATTCTACAGCTTACCTGGGTGTTTGTGAGGAACGTGAACGCGATTAACAGATTCCATTGATATTGAGTTGAGTTGTGTCGAAACAAAGTGCGCTAATCCAGAGCAAATTATTGTCATTCTGGAACTGGCTTCCCAGCCAAATTGATAAACGAGTGCGAGTAATCGCGTGGTTCTCGCTCATCTCTCAGATAGTAATTGTTGGGACCGGAGGCGCAGTACGGCTCACCGCCTCAGGGCTGGGATGCGCCACTTGGCCGCGCTGTAACGGCGATTCCTGGGTGGCTACGCCGGAGGCTGAGTGGCACGGCGTGATCGAATTCGGCAACCGTTTGCTCACCTTCGTACTCGCGGTGATCGCAATTATCGCGTTTCTTTTCGTCTTGCGCATGCGCAAACAACGTCCCGACCTCTTCTGGCTTACCTTTTCGCTCGGTATTAGCATCCCAATACAGGCGCTAATCGGTGGGGTCACTGTATTGACGGGGCTCAACCCCTATATCGTCGGTCTGCACTTCATTATCTCTGCGGCACTCGTCGTTCTCGGAACGGTTTTTGTGTACAACGTTTATCATGGACGCGGCGCTGGGATCGCAGTCGACCGCCTTGTCGCGGGGCTAGCTTGGTTGTTAGCTCTTGCTTCAGTCGTTACAATCGTCATCGGCATCCTCACTACTGGAGCGGGACCTCACGCCGGACACGACGGAAAAACAGACGATGCCCCTGTTGTTCGCAACGGACTCGATGCCGTCCTAATGCAGCACATTCACAGTTACCCGGCCTACATCATGCTGGGACTCGCTGTGACTCTGCTGATAGTTATGGTCGCGATCAAGCGTGGGTCGAGCATCCGGTACGCGATTGCACTTATCGGTATCACTGTTGTTCAGATCGTCGTCGGGGTAAGCCAATCACGGCTTGGCCTACCCGAGATTCTCGTAGCCATCCACATGGTTCTAGCGTGTATGGTTCTGGGGGCCGTCACAGCTCTTCTCCTTTCGCTTCGAAAAACAGAAAACTGATTCTTGGATCATACGATCAGCGCTATTAGAACCTTGCAGCGTTTTTGCGGCGCCGCCTTCTGATCAAGAGCCCAATCGCTAACAGGCCAAGCGCCCAGAGCGATGTTCCACCGCTACCACTCCATCCGGTGACCGCCAGCAGATGTCCCGGAAGAGTCCCGGGGTCCCGAGGAGCTTCCGGCTTCTTATCTAAATTGACCGAGGCGCTGGCCGTATCGTGAAGGTTTGTCTCGTAAGTTAATTCCACGGTGTTGGTGATCCGTTCCTCGGACGCACCCGGCATATAGCTTGTCGTAACGATGAACGAGGAGACGTCGTTCACGGCCAGGCCATCGGCATGCTCGGCCGTGACTGTCTGGCCCGCTCCCTCGATGACCCAGCCGGTTCCAACAGCAGACACAAACGAAAGCTGCGATGGAAGGATGTCGGACACGCTAAATCCGTCGGGTTCGATTGTTGGTCCGTTGTTGGTGACGTCAATTTTCCAGGTGACTTTTCCGGGCGTGGATTCGAGAACTGACTTAGCAACTTTCATGCCTGCGAGCGGTGGTACGTCTGCGATATCTGTAGAGGTGTTGTTCCCGCTGGAATCATCCGCGTTTGCCGAGGTCACCGTTGCAGTGTTCGACACTCGCGGATAGCTAGCGGGACCCACCATCAGTTTTACCCGAACTGTTTCCGACGCTCCCACAGCAAGTCCGTGGTCGCTCACGAGTTCCAAGGTGCCTCCGTTCATCTGCATCTGCCAACCGGATGAAAGAAGCGCATCTGCGGTGAGACCTGCGGGAAGAGCATCCGTGATCGTTATGGGTCCGCTTTCTGTCAGAGGCCCGTTATTGCTCACCTCGAAGTCGTATACCGTCGCTGAGCCCACGGTCAGGTCGCCTTCGTGCGTCTTGACGAGGGCTAGGTCTACCAATTCTGGGATTGAAGAGGATGCTGTACTCGCGTTGTTGGCAAGTTCGGGGTCAAAAGTTGCGCTGGTGACCGATGCAGTATTTGAAATTTCGGGGAAGGCGTTTGGATCGACTCTCGTTGTTACGATAATCGCCGGAGCAGCAGCCCCCGCAGAGAGGGATCCTGAATAGGTTGCGGTGATTGTCCAGCGAGGTTCGACAGGATCGCTGCTGATACTCGTGTTGATCGTCCAATCGGGACCGCCATCAGCTGAGATATATGTCAGTCCGATGGGTAACACATCAGTTACAACTACGTTTTCAGCGGTCGACGGGCCTAGATTTGAGGTCGCGAGCGAGAAGACTGCTGTGCCTTTAATCGTTGGGTTATTTGTGAGGGTTTTCATAATCGCAAGATCGGCAACCGGAATAACAATAGTGGGGTCTTCAGCTGTGAGATCGGATGTATTTTCGTCAGGGTCCTTGGTCGAAACAGTGACCACATTTGTCTCCTGCGGACCGGATGCTGGCGTTACTTCGACCTCAACGGTGAAGGAGACTGATTCGCCGACACCGAGTGGACCGGCGTAGTCCATTGTGAGGGCCCCGGGGCCTGAACCAACACTCCAGCCCACGCCCTCCGCACTGATGAGAGTGAAAGGAGTAGGGAGGTCATCCTGTACAGAGAAACCCGATGGTGCGATTGTTGGCCCGTTATTTGTAACGGTTACTGTGTAAGTACCCGTTCTTCCAACATAGAAATCACCGACATGCGATTTTGTGATGCTCAGGTCAACCAGCGGCGGAACCGCAACCTCCACCGATGCCTTCTTGTCGCTGTCAGCCTGAGGTGTGCTCGTCGTTACAGTGGCAGTATTCGTGACTACCGGATATGCGCCCGGCGTAACGACGGTAGAAATGACCAGAGGAGGCGCTGTCGCCCCTGGCGCGAGGGCACTCATCAGTGTTGCAGTGACTACTCCTCCTACCTCTGTTATGTTCCATCCGGTTGAGGGTGTGTCAACATAACTCAGTCCGGCTGGCAGCGTGTCCGTGACCACTACATCGTCTGCTGATGACGGCCCTGCATTCGAGACCGATATTGTGTAGGGCAATTCGGAGCCGATTGATGCGGATGCCTGGGCCTGTTTAGTAATGCTGAGATTTGCAAGATCCGAGACCTCGATAGTGTCGAGACCGGCGTTGTTGAGAGTGTTAGGGTCGATCGTCGGCGAAGAAACCGTTGCAGTGTTTACAACGGGTCCCGCACGGAGGGATGAGTCCGTCAACGCTACTACGGTGAGCAGTGGAGCATCCGCACCGCTTGCAAGCGAAACGCCGCCGCTCAATTCGAAAATGAGAGGGGACGTTGACACGACGTCCCAATCACTTGACACACTTCCCAGGCTGAAACCTGCAGGAAGCGTATCCTCCACCCGGATCGGGCCAGCTGCCGTCGATGGTCCGGCATTATTGACCTGAATTGTGTAGGTTGCGTTTTCGCCTGCGATAACACCGGTTCCAATGTGATGCTTGACAGCCGAAAGATCCGCGACAGCGGCAACGGTGACATTGGCAGATGCTGAGACCTCCTGAGCTACCTCTCGCAATGAAGGAGGCGTCGTACTGGTGGTTGACGAGGTGTTTGTGAGCACCGTGCCGTCAAGAACAGAAGAGTTCACCTGTGCGACTACGTTAAACGTTGAAGTGCCGATCGGTAGCTCTGGAGCGAAGAAAGTTACTCCGGCTTGCTTATCCCATAATGCGGGATTATCTGCCGTCGCAGAGACGAGACTCAACTCCGGAAGGAGTGGGTCGGTCAGAGTCACATTGCTCGCTACTGAGGGACCTTGATTCGTCACGGTTATCGTATAGTTCGCGTTAGTTCCTGCGACGACGGGACTGCTTACGGTGCTCTTAACGATAGTGAGGGTTGCGAATGATTTTACAATGGTTGGGTCCGCTGCCGTATTGTTCACGAGCACCGGGTCGGTAAGAATTCCCTGAACGTTAGCAGTGTTCACGAGAGTGGTGCCTCCAGCGGCGGGGTCAACATTTGCTGTGACGAGGATCGGTTCCGCCGAGCCGCCGGGGGCGATATTTGTTGTCGATACGAATGTGTCGACTCCACCAACAACTGTGTGTGTCCAACCGGTTCCGGTAAAGCTGTCGAAGGTCAGCCCATCCGGGAAGATGTCCTCGACAGTTATAGGCCCGTCTGTGGTCGAAGGGCCTAAGTTTTCTATAGAAAGCGTATAGGTCACGGCTTGACCTGCCACCGCATCGCCGACGTGCGACTTGGTAATCGCAAGATCGGCCTCTCCCGTGACTAACGTATTATCGGAGTTTTGGGCAGGCAACGGAGCGGTTGAACTTGTCGCCACAACGGTATTTGTCACGCCAGCGGTTAGATCGAGTCCTGGGTCAATGTTTACGTCAACCACCACTTGCGCGCTTTGCCCGGCCGCCAGAGCACCGGAAAGTTCGAGTGTCAGCGGCGAAGTTCCTGTCACATTCCAGGTCAGAGAAGAAGATATATTCTCTGCATATGTTATTCCAGCGGGGAGAGCATCTGTCAGGGTGACCTGCTGGGCATCCGATGGACCGTTGTTAAATACGGTGAACTCGTACTGTCCAACCGTACCGGCGGTAAATGTGCCCAGGTGTGTTTTTTGTACAGCGAGACTTGCGGTCGCCGATACCGGAACCGTGGATGTGCTGCTATTATTTCCGGGCTGAGGATCAGGATCAATTGGTGTTGCAGAGACCGTTGCGGTGTTCGACAGGGTTCCTGTAAGGGAAGAATCGAGCTGAGTGAGTATTGCGATACGTGACGCTGGTGTATGAACGGCGATACTATCGTCCCGCGTTGCGGTCACAACCTGACCGTTGATAGTTACGTTCCAGCCTGGCGCATTCGCGCTCACAAAGGTGACCCCAGCGGGAAGAGTATCTGTAACGGTAATTGTTCCTTGGGATGCGGATGGGCCCGCATTGGATACGTCAAGATTCCATGTAAGCGGATTGCCGGCGACTGCCGTTCCTGATACCGATTTAACGATGACCAGGTCGCTTGAGAGTTCCACCGTAGCTGTATCCGTCGCCGTGTTGTTAGCAGGAACGGGATCGTAGTTTGTTCCTCCAGAGACCGTTGCGGAGTTTGTGAACGAGGTTCCGTTTGCAGAATCAGCCGGGGTGTTAACGCTGATTTGTAGGGGCGGCAGGCTGGAGCCCGAAGCTATGGTCGCACTCGCGTGTGCGAAGGTCGCAACCTGACCCACGTTTGAGACAAGAGACCATCCTGTGGTTGTGTCGAGGGAAACAAAGCTGACACCACTTGGCAGGGTATCGGTGACTGTGAACACCCCAGTGCTCGCGTCAGGGCCGGCATTTGACACGGTGAGACGCCAAATGTTAACAGCTCCAGAGACGAAGGAACCGATGTGGGTCTTTGCGAGCCTGATATCAGAGACCGGGATGTTAGCGTTAGCCGTTGCCTGTCCCGTTCCATATGTTCGACTAGCGTTACGATCAGACCCGGTGTTGTCTGTCGCAGAGACAGAGACCCTGTTCGTCTGTTGAAAGGCACTACCAAGGGTGTTATATGCCGCTACGGTCGGTACGGCAGAGTATGTGATGCTTGCACGCTGCCCGTTACTATACGGAGCGTTTATGATCCAGATGAGAGTGGTCCCGCTGACCGAGGGTTCAAGCGGCCCGAATCCGGCGAGAGTCGCACTTCCCGGCTGATAGGTCCAACCCGTTGGCAGGGTATCGGTCATAGTTATTGTTTGAGCAGTACCCGCCCCAGAGTTCAGCGCTGAAATGGTCCACGCGAAGGGGGCTCCGATTATCGCGGGAGTGTTCAGCACGGCCGACTTTGAGGGTGCGACCGATGGGAACACGGGACTCACGGAAGCTGAAGCAGAGATTGGGGTCGAGTATATGCGCCCGCCTGATGAAAGGCTTGCATAGCTGGTTATTGAGCCAGAACTGCTGAGGGTAGTTCCCGTTGTTAGTGTTGTCGATGCGGCAAGCGTTGCGTTATACGTCAGTGAAATTGGCGATGCGGGGTTCGTGGGCCCAGCTATATTCCAGGTTATCGTTCGAGTCAACGCGTTGAATACTCCGCCAGCACTTATAGTGGCAGGGTCGGGGACAACCCCTGCTGGCACGTTATCTACAACCGTGAGGTTGTAAGCAGCAGATACAGATGTTCCCGTCGCCGTACCAATAGTCATGGTATAGCCAAAAATGTCACCCGGCTGCGGCGAAGCAGTACTCACCGTTTTGGTGATTGTCGGCTTTGGCTCTGTTATCGTCATGGTGGCCCTGGCCGTTGCAGAGGTTTTGTCGAATCCCGTTACTGCCGTTGGCTGAGAACCGGATACAAGGTTCCAGCGAGCAGTCGCCGTGTTTGTGAGGCTGCCACCCGCAACATTTTGAGAGTCGTTGTTTACAGTCGTTGTGTAGGTAACCGTGTATACCCGGACAGACGGGCTCTCGACTATATCCCCGATTACCCATGCATGAAACCCGGATGGAGTGAGCTCTGACAATGGCGTGATGGCAACATTGGGTCCGCCTCCTGTGCTCACAGTGACGGACGTGGTTGCGCCGAACGTAACATGGGCGGGAAGCTGATCAACGATAGTCGCCCCATATACGTTCACACTTGATGGTACGGTCATGGTCACGGTAAAAGTGTTGCTCTGGCCGATTGTTCGTTGGGGGTTCGCTGCTGTCTTTGCCACCGTAGGGGACGCTACCGTTACAGAATTTGTTGCCGTAGCCGTAAGCGTCCGCGCGGGGCCGGGTTGCGCATCGGCGGCATTTACGGTGAGCCCGCTGAGGCTAGCGTGGTTCGCATAGACCTGCGCAGCAGAGGCCTGGCTACTGACCACTGCTTGGTATGTAACCGCAGCAGTAGAGCCCGAAATGATATTAGGGGCGAATACAGCGGATATTGTGGTTGTCCCGTCGGGGTTGCTAACAGGGGCCCCAAATGTCGCTGCTGCCGCGGGGACAGAAGTGAGCGAACCGGGAACTAATGTGAGTCCCGCGGGAATAGTGTCTGTCACCGTAGCATTCCTGAGTGCAGGCCTACCGACGCTGTTGCCGGGTGTAAGTGTATAAGTTATGACCTGCCCCGCCTTGACCGTATTACTCACCGAGTTATTTTTCTTCGTGAGCGCGGGAACGGGGAGAACAACAGTGGTCGTGTATGAAGACGTGATTTCGGGCAACGATATGCTCTGGTCAAATGAGTTGTTGCTTGTGAATCTGGCATTATTAACGAGAGTTTTTCCCTGCACATTTGCTGGGATATCGAGGACGTAACCCTGATAAGTAAGGGTAAATACCTGATCAACGTTTGTAGTGTTGCTGTACACCGCACCGAGTGAGGCCGTGACTGTTTGGTCTCCCGGCAACGATGTTACATAGTTGACAGCAACACCGTCCAACATCATCGTTGGTGTGCCCGAAGGTTGTACCCCTACCGGGATAGCGGCGCTGAATGCACCACCATACACGTTCGTCATTGCGGGTATTGTCAAGCTCGCCGTGTAGGTAACGAGCTCACCAATTGTGGCCTGATTCACCAGATCATTGTTAGTCTCGTTGATCCCCGTCTGGGAGGTACTTAAAAATAGGAGTACCGGGGGGGTCGAAACCGTAGCGTTTGCCGTTGCTGCCTGAGCATTCTGTTCTGACACTGGCACAGAGGTGTCAACATTGAGCTGAGGATAATACGTGGTGTCGCTTCCCTGGTTATTGAGGGCGGCAAATGAACGGATGCTCGCCAGATTATCAAACACAGTCGCGGTGCTCGTCGTGCCGGGTATTTGAAGCTGGATGCTATAAGTTTGAGTGCCAAGCGGAGGAATCGAGACGGGACCAGACCATACGATTGCGCTCCTTGTTGCCCGCTGCGCAAATGTTGGCTGAGTTGGGCTGCTTGGGTCGGTGACCGTTCCGCCACCGCTCGAGATTACGTTGCTCGAGGTTATTCCGGTGGGCAGCACATCCCAGACAGCAACATTATCTATTGTGTCGGTAGCGGATTGGTTGTTAACCACGACGTCATAAGACACGATATCGTTTGCTCGCACATTGGGAGAGCCAACAGCAGGTAATCCGTTCACCGCTGTGACGTTCTTGGTAATTGATAGTGAGGGTGGAGACTTTACCGTGTAATCGATTTTGGTGCGCAGCTCGACCGGTGCACCCAGGCTATTTTCTGTATGCACCTTCATCAGGTTGCCTGTCACCAGATCGGCTTCTATCGGCGCAGCGCTCTGGACGGTTACGGCAATCTGGAGCGTTACAGTACCACCGCCAGGGGTGAAGTCAGAACCATCAGGCTGAGAACTGGCAGGCTTCCACTCGAGAAAGGTTGAGGTCGAGTTGCTCGTGTCCAAAACCCAGTCTTCATCAGCAACGTTTTGTTTGATCTGCTGGTAAGAACCGTTGAGATATGTTGAACCGATCGGAAGATAATCATCGACGATGATGTGCCGTGTATTCAGATTTTGCGGGAAGTTCACAACCAATTGAAACCAGATAACATCACCTTCCATAAAAGTGGTATCACTCGCTGGAGTCGATGCGTTAGGGGTGATATAGGTTCCGACGCCGGAGGCATAGTTGGGTGTTGACGCGGGAAGGATTTTCTTAGCGATAGTTGGTGCTGTCGTGAAGTTTCGTGCCGAGTCACTATTGGTAACTGTCTGAACGGCTGGGGTTACCCCGGTCGCAGGGATTGCTGTGGTCTGAGCGCTGAGACTAACTTTATTTTCAAAGCTGTCGCCCGCGACTGTCGGTTTACCGGCAAGAGCACCACCCGTATAGGACGCCCGCTCGAGAGCCTGATATGTGATCGTCGCGGTTCCATTGGCGGCAACAGTCAGAGCATTGAAAACTAGAGTGAATGTGCCGTCCGCATTTCTTGTTACCGAGTTATAGCTACCGCCCGTCACCGCAGGCCCCGACGGTGATGACGCAAGGCAATCGCTGAGTCCGGCAATAGCCGCATCTGCCAATCCCCCGTCTGGCACCGGACAGAACCCGTTCGGTAGCGTATCCGTCAGCACAATATTGCTGGCGTCTACGTATTCACTCACGTCTACCGTCAAAGAATACGTAGCTATGCGTCCGGGAATGAATTGGGAGTTCGTCGACCCGTCGTCATTTTGGGTGAGCGCTTTTCGAATCCGTACGTCTTTTGCGACAATTCCGGTCGAAGCTTTCGCGCTGATTGCAGTGGTAGCCCCATCCGCAACGGGTCCAGTATAGGTTCCATTTACCTCGACATGATTGGTGAGCCCAATACCATTTCCCACCTGTCTGGTCGATGCGCCAGTGTTGTTATCAAGGTTTGAGATTTGCCCGAGTGATGCGGGTGTTGGTTCCGCTCCGCTTGCCCAGGTTGAGTTTTCAAATAAGGGGATGCCCGTTGCATACGTAATCGACTTGATCTCGCCTATACCGAGGTCGCCGATCGCCCAGGTAACTTGTGTATAAATACCAGCGGGGTAGCCCACCGGGTTTGTAACGGTATCGACGCTCGTAGGGACGATCGGCGAAGATCCTGCAGTTCCGGCTAGCGGACCACTTCCCGGGTATTCTTGCGCCAAGCTATTGTCTATTGTTCCTGCACCGAGAAACTCAAGACCGGCGGGAATGTAATCGGTGACAGTAACACCCGTTGTGGGATATTTGTTGTTATTGCTGATGGTCAAGGTGTACGGCTGCGTCTGAGTATGGGCACCCCTCAAGTACTTTCCCTCAGGGCTAGGTTGTGCCTTAGCAACGTTCAATGCCGAAACAGTGATGGTGGGGTTTTGGCCCGAGGCAGTGTCGGTGTAGCCGGATATCATTTGGGAGGCGGTTTGATATGGCATGATGCGGGGATTAGTATTCGCATAGACACTGGCCTGCCCGCTGAAGGTTGTCCCTACAGGGTCGACCGTGGGGTCGACAGTCAGTGAGAAACCGAGGATAAAAGACCCTCCAGCGGGAACATCCTGCACGTTCTGCCAGAACAGGCTTGTTATTCCGGTGACCGAGTCCTTTGTGACGACAGGGTTACCGAATTGCGCTGGAGAAGTCGAACCAGCGACGTAGCTAACTCCAGCTGGTAATTTTTCAAGCACAGAAGTGTTAAATAAATCATCAGGTCCGCCATTGGCAATAGTGAACGTGTACGAACTCTGTCCCGTGAGCAAAATCGTGCCCGGGGTTGACTGGCTTAGCGTGACTGAGCCAGCGGCGTTGGCGGGGTCACCAGGAACTGCGAGAATGGTGATTACGGATAGCATGACAACGCTCAGCGCAAATGCAATTCGTGATCTAAACGTCCGCGAACCGATTGGGACGCCTATCTTCATACAATCACACCTTTGAATTGAGAGCTTGCGGTTTTATTGACACACGATTCGTTTCAGACGTTCCCACAATATAGTAGAAGACTTCTGTTTAGCAATCACACTGACTCAGTGCACAATCAATGGACATAGTGTTGTTTCGCTTATGAAAACAAGAGAATAAAGCATCCTCGGCAATCGATGAGAACATAAAAACTTACCAGAGCGCCTGCCCCGCTAGCACCCGAGCATGAATGTGTGGTTTTCTTGTGCCATGGAGAATATTGGGTCAACCTTGTCAGGCGACCGCCCTCAGCTTCGTGAGTTCCTGCTAGGGCTCGCAGAGGGGCTCACCGCGGCCAACGAATCGGTTGATGAAATCCACGACCACCTCGTCACAATTTCACGCGCATATGGTGCACCAGATACCGATTTTGTGATTCTCCCCACCGTTGTCCTTGTCCAAACCGGAGGGGTTCTTCAAGGCAGGGTTTCCATCAGATCACGGACTCGTGCCCAATTTAGATTCGATCAGATCGCAGGACTCTATAAGCTTCTGCATCTGGCAGAAGACGCGAGCATCAAACCCGCCGAAGGCATCGAACGACTCGCTCATATCCGGTCGATGCGGCCACGATTTGGCTGGGCCGTCAGGACGTTAGGTCATGCAATACTGACAACAGGATTGGCCTGTCTTCTGGTCCCGAGCATCGAGGGAGCGATCGTCTCTTTCTTACTCGGGCTCATCATCGGATTGGCAAAGCTCATTCGCTCGCCAACTTTGCAGTTGATTTTTCCAACTTTTGCTGCCTTTGCTTGCGCTTTCGTAGTTTTTTCGCTCGCAAATCGCGTCGGTATTGGAGATCCGCTACTACTCCTTATCGCCCCGCTCGCAACGTTCCTACCCGGCGGAGCTCTGACCACGGCAACCGTCGAGCTTGCATCGGGTCAGATGCTCTCTGGCGCGTCTCGGTTGGTCACCGGTCTTGTCCAGCTGGCACTGCTGGCGTTCGGGATCCTTGCCGCTGGAACTGTTTTAGGGGTGGGAAGTTCGACCTATGTGGTGCAGGATAACGCGCCAACATTACCCTGGTGGATTGCTCTTGTCGGCCTCGCGCTCTTTGCCCTTGGCATATACCTACACTTTTCGTCGCCAGCAGCGACATTTGGCTGGGTATTGGTTGCGTTATGTGTAGCCTTCGGAGGGCAGTTTCTTGGCAGCCTTCTTGCCGGGCCAGTCCTGAGCGGATTCATCGGGGCGCTCATTATGACGCCCGTTGTGCTTTTTATCTCCGACCTACCCGGAGGTGCCCCCTCACAGATCACCTTTTTACCTGCTTTTTGGCTGCTCGTGCCCGGAGCATCCGGCCTCATCGGCCTCACAAGCGCCGCCGGTGCGGATGCTGGTCTCTACGGCTTTACGTCTGCCCTCACAGTCGTAATGTCGATTGCGATCGGCATCCTGATCGGCACGGCTTTATACCGGGTCATCAAAGAGGGGACATCCGGAGTTACGGCCTGAACTTCAGCGCAAACTCTGAGAGAAGCCTTGCGCCAAAACCGCTAGCACCCTTCGTCCTCCACGAATCGTCCTTGTCTGATTGCATAGGCCCGCACATATCAACGTGGGCCCACGGGGTATTGCCGACAAAATCATTCAGGAATAACGCGGCTGTTGTTGATCCCGCATATGGCCCTCCCAGGTTAGAAATATCTGCAATCTCAGAGTTGAGCTGATCGCGATAGCGGTGTTCCAACGGCATTTGCCAGACACCTTCATCTGTGAGCGCCGAGGCCTCACGCACTAGATCGATAACTCGCTCGTTATTTCCATACAACGCCGCGGTGAGCGGACCAAGCGATACCAGAGCAGCACCGGTGAGTGTCGCGATATCGACAATCGCATCCACTTTATCTTCGTTTGCGAGAACGATCGCATCCGCCATGACGAGGCGACCCTCTGCATCCGTATTCTTGACCTCAACAGTGGTGCCGCCCCTGATCGTGAGGACATCGCCCATCGCAGTTGCCGAGCCCGATGGCATATTGTCTGTACACATCAGGTACCCCGTCACGGTATTAGTGCACCCCAGTTCTGCGAGCGTCGTCATGGCGGAAAGGACTGCTGCTGCACCCGACATATCCATCTTCATCGCAAGGTGCATAATGTCAGCGGGCTTAAGGGCGATCCCGCCCGAGTCGTACATGATTCCTTTACCCACGAGTCCCAGGTGACCGGTGGAGGGACCACTCGGTTTATACATGAGTTGAATCATTCGCGGCTCCTCGGCACTACCTGCGTTCACACCCAACAGGCCGCCGCATCCCAACTCGATCAGCGCAGCCTTGTCGAAAACTTTGACGTCAAGACCAAAATCTGAACCCACCGCTGTGGCAAATTCTCCAAGGGCAGTCGCGGTGAGGTATGAGGGCGGTGCAGAAGCCAAATCGCGAGCGAGCATGGACGCGCGCGCCAAGACGGCCCCTCGTTCTGCCCCAGCGACACTCGCGTGGATTCCGATTAGTTCTATTCGAGAAGTGGTAGGTGTCTTGTCCTCGTTCTTGAGTTCCGCGTATGTGTATCGTGCCAGGAGTACCCCCTCGACCACTGCCGCGCTGGCGGGTTCTGCATCCACCGTTGTGGCGGCATCCGTTAACTCGATAGCGAGGTGCTCGAACTTTTTTGCGGCTCGGCTGAATGCAGCGGCGGCGTCGCGCAGGGTGCCGGCGGTGAGTTCGCCTTGCTTTCCCACGCCGACCGCGAACGTTGCCGACTTACCCGCTTCGAGCAAGAGGAGGGTCTCCCCCACAGCGCCCGTAAAACCGGCTGCTGTAAGTTGCGCTCGTTCCAGGCTAATCCCGGGAGGAATCTCGCCGTCGGATGACACAGCACAGCCGAAGGCACAGGTGTTTGGATCGAATCGTGACTGATCGAATCGTGCTGCGACCGCAAGCTCTGGCTGAACCGAGCGAGACGGCCACGGTGAAAAATCATCGGGGATGAGTTTATGCGGCTGGTATTGCATTGCGTACCTCGTTTCAATAATCTGCGATGAAAACAAAAAGGATTGACTGCAAATATTAGCTAGGTACCCACAGTCTTGCCTATCAGGTCAGGATATTCCCGCGAAGTAGGTCAGGTCTAGTCATAAAATTTATGACATGAAAAAACGACATCAGTATCTCGTGTGAGAATGATGTCAAGATTGGTAGTCCTCAGTATCCCGGATATGTGTGGCTGCCCAGGAGCACCCAGTACGTACCGGCTGATAGTAGCAATGTTCGTCAACATCCCTGATTCAGAGCCTTGGCTACCTCCCTGAACACGGAACATCTGGCAGGAATAACCGCTTTGCAATTGCAGATCGTAATCGCTGTTCTGGTTTATGAGGCTTCACCCGATAACGATGCGCAACATGGCCCGCTCTCAACGCCATATCCCATAGTTTCTTCAGCCATTCATCTGGGATGATCTTAGGTTGGTTTCCTAAAATTTTTTCGATGGTCTCCCGGAATATATTTGGCTCAGAATCGAGCAGGCGGACGAACCAGCGGGTATGCCGGAGCCCGTGAGCAGGGTCATCATAGTGCCGATCCTCACAGATGAGGAAGATTACGTGAGAGAGCACACCCTGATTGCGCAGAGGGAACCACTCACTACCGAATGCCTTAACCGTTCGGGTTAGACCGAAGCACTCCGCCGACATACTTCAACGACAAAGAAGATGACTGCGGCAACGTTGGAAAATAAAGATTACCCGGTGCCCACTGCTGCACCTGCTCGTAGAAGGATAGCTTGGCTTCGCGGAGAAGTTGTCTGTTTTAGTGAGGGCGAAAATCACCATCGACAGCAGGCTCCTGACGGATCTTGCTGTCGATGTAGCAAGCGCAGGTGTCGGGGCCCTGATCCGTGCCCTACGCGAAAAGAATGATGGCCCACCGATTTTCAGCACCCGCCGCGTAGACCCAGCCGGAGAGGAAGTCGAG
Source organism: Lysinibacter sp. (assembly GCA_040400085.1). GTDB lineage: Bacteria > Actinomycetota > Actinomycetes > Actinomycetales > Microbacteriaceae > HNR. Next base: position 16,857 of record JBBAQX010000038.1, read on the forward strand.
GTGGAACTTCACGATACTCACTTTGGCAAGTGACATCATGCCTGCCCCGATGAACACCTGGGTCGTAAACTCGTAGCGGCGGCCATCAGATGAGATTCAAGGATCTTCATTATGGCGCTTCTGCCCTTGTGCTACCCAACGCCTGGGACATCCCCTCCGCCCTCATGTTTGTGGAGGCAGGTTTCACCGCAATCGGCACGATCAGTCTTGGGGTTTTCGCCAGTCACGGCCATGTTGATGGAAGCCGCGCGGTTCGAGAACTCACTCAGAAATTTGCAACACGGTTATCCGCCCTCCAATGCTTTGTTTCCGTTGACATCGAGGATGGATTTGCCGACTCTGCCACCGAAGTGGCCTACTTTGTCGAAAGCCTAGCGGTAGATGGGATTAATATTGAGGACAGTACGGATGGGCGACTCACCAACCCGGACCTGCACGCTGCCAAGGTTGCCAAAGGCGTAAGGGAGGGTCACCACTCCAGCACCGCGACAAGCTATTCTCGAATTCAAGAGTTGGTAAGACGGTACAACCGTGCAACTGGAACATCAACCTAGAAACGACTTGCGTGCCTCGATCAGAAAGCTGTTCACCGCCTCGCGCTGAGGTTCTTCCGGGAGAACAGACGCCGAATCCTGGAAATCCTGAGCTCGGCGGCGGAACTCAGCCAAGACGGCTTCGTCCGAAAGGGTCGGCAGAATCTCGAGATACCAGTCGCGGTTCTCAACACGCAGGTGAAGATCGCCTGTGACGTTCAGCCGATGGCCCTGTTCAAGCACCCGAAACATGTGACGTTTATTTTTTGCTAAGCGGCCGTCATCGGCGGGTGGGGGCGACGCGTTAGAGGTTGCCTGCGAAGCAACACGTTTCTGCCAGGCCTCACACTGCGCTGACGCATACCCTAGAAACGAACCGCGCACCAAGGACTCAGACAAAAAAGCCGATCGCAGATCGACAAGGCGATCACCCCATTCTGTGCGAACTTCATACCGTTCAAGCCAGAGAAGTTCCGAGGCCGTAGGGTTACACTTGAGCGCCAGGTTGAGAAACTTTGCCAGCTCATGAAATTGTGCATCCGGCTCGTGAGACACAATTGATTCTTGCGGACGGTCCAGTCCAAGCAGCTCCTCAGCGCTGAAGAAAAATAGGCCAAGGTAATCGCGATCGCTGTCTGCGGTGTTGAGATCATATGCTGTCGACCCAACGATACCGGCGAGAATCAGGTTCCGCGGATACACACTCTGGAGGCGCTGCCAATGTCCGAACCAATCTAGAGCTGAACCCTGATCATAGATATCGCCGTCATCCTGCGCGTCAAGCGCGGCATGGAGGATAGCCGCGAACTCTGGTCCAGGAGTCAACCCAGCGGAAATCAGATGGTTCCCGGTCAGGAAACCCGCCCGAGGGGTCAGCTCCACAGAAACATCCCGCGCGACGTCCAACCACAGCGAAGCCGGGGATTCTTTGGCGCTCACACCCCGCCCCAGACAATCCGCATCTACGACGCGCGCCCAATCGCGAAGGGATGCCCGACCCCCCAATCGCCGCATCAGACGACGCACCTGCGAACGGGTCGGCTGTCCAATACCGATGTGCGACATATGTTCCCGCACGACAGGTCCCACCCGATCAGCAAGACTCTGCGGCGCCCCTATCCTGCTCAAAAAAGCCAACGCGGGCTCTACCCCCGCTGCAGCATGCCCTCGCGAGGTGATCCGGTCATCCTCAAACCGTGTATGCGTAACCTTGCCAAAATCGTGAACCAATGCGCCGAAGACCGCGACTTCCCGATCGGTATCGCTCAACGCATCGCGTGTCGCGGCCCGCGCGGCTTCCTCCGCGGCAAGAGAAAGATGAGTCCACACGTCTCCCTCGGCATGCCAACGTATGTCTTGCTCGACACCAATCGTAGCCTCGAGCTCTGGAAAAAATCGCAGCCAACCGCTCAACCGCAATGCGGTGAGGGCCGACACCATATGGTCTCCCCTGCGGGCCAGCTTGCGCCATTCTTCCCAAATCCGTTCTGCAGAAATAACTTTTTCAATGCCGCCAATTTGTTCGATTTCGCGAGCCAGCTGCTCGCAGACCGCCAGGGTTTCAGGGGCGAAAGCGAAGCCGAAGCGACCGGCAAATTGCATACCCCTCAACACCCTGAGTGGGTCGTCAGAAAACAGTTCAGAGGTGTGGCGCAGAACCCCGTTCTGCATATCCACCCTGCCGTTGAACGGGTCAACGAGCTCTTGAGTTTGCGGGTCCCAGGCCATCGAGTTGATTGTAAAATCGCGTCGTGACAATGCCGATATTACATTTTCTTCGCTAGTCGATTGGACGCTCGGGGCAACGCTGACATCAAAATCCTCACCCTCGGCATGAACCGCGGTGATGGGAAAGAACGTTCCCCTGTGGAAGGTCGTTCCCACAGTGCTCAGCTTGTCAACAAGCAATTTTGGATCTACCAGACCGTGGACCTCAATGTCGATGTCTTTCGGGGTGGGGAAGGTCTTGACATTTGGGACGGCTAACGTGAGTAGGGCATCCCTTATTGAGCCGCCAACAATAATCGGATGCCCGCCAGCTTTTACGATTGCCCCAACAACGGAGTCCGCGGTCTTCGTCAGGTGAAGAAGGCCCGGGGCAGGAGTGCGATACGACGTCATTATTCCAATCTAGCGCTCACCTGAGTGGTTAGTCAGAGTTGGCGGGATTGCCAAAATACAAAAACATGAAATAAGCTTTCATCCACAACAAGAAACATGTAAGTTATATTCATATTGATGAGATCGATACTCTACAACCGCATCGATTTGGAAGATCAGTCAAAGAAGACAGGAACCCACCACAGTATGTCGCCAGGCATCTCGAACAACGACAGAAAGTCGCCAGTAGATGGGATTGAGCAACTTCTCTCGTTTCAATACCCCGCCGAAGAACATAGTTCGCGCACGGTAGACATCGGCGAATTTCCAACCTTACGAGCAGGCTAAGTCCATACGTTTCTTTATAAGCAGGACTCGGCGCATGGCAATCTCAAGACAGCTAAACCCCTAAGCACCAATCCACAGGAGGAATGGAACACTATGAAAGCATCACGATTAGTACACATCGCCACGATCGCAACGGCAACCGCCCTGCTGGTAAGCGGATGCTCGCCGTCATCATCGTCTTCTGTCAGCGGGGGCTCTGGCTCAGCCGAGTGTAAAGACGGTTCCGTGGAGCTCAGCATGTGGTCGTGGAGAACCGAAGATGCAAAAGCCTACGATAAAATACTGAAGAAATTCGAAGACAAGAATCCCTGCATCACAGTAAAGTTTCAGGCATTCAAAAACACTGAATATCAGCAGATCTTGCAGACGGGCCTCGGCGGTACAGAGGGGCCCGATGTTGCACAGGTTCGATCCTACGGCCAACTTCAACCCTTTGTCGAAGGCGGCAGCCTACTACCACTAGATGATGTCGTACCGGAGGTAAAAGACTTTGATGAAACAACTCTGAACGGGGCTAAGGGTAAGGCCGACGGAAAAATCTATGGTGTCCCTCTTGCTACCCAGACCTTACAAGTCTTTTACAACAAGAAAATATTTGCGGATAACAAGGTTGAAGTTCCAACCACCTGGAAAGAGTTTGAAAAGGTCAACGAAACTCTCCTGAAAGCGGGAGTCACTCCCCTATCGGTCGGTGCGAAGGATATGTGGACGCTGCCGATACTTCACGATATCTTCGGTTCTGCGCAATACGGGGGCTCAGAATTCCAGGAGAAAATCCTTACTGGCCAAACGACGTTTGAGGACCCAGGGTATGTCTCTTCTATCGACACGGTAAAGAGCCTCGAAAAGTACATGCCAAAGGATGTTGTCGGAGTTGGGTATACGGATGCTCAGGTCTTGTTTACCAGCGAACAGGCCGCAATGTTTCCAGGTGGATCGTTCGAACTGAGCTTCTTCCAGAAGCAGAACCCCAATCTTGAACTTGGCGTGTTCCAAGCGCCTACGCCGGACGATAGCGTGCTGGATCACAGCGTCACTCCGAGCTACGCTGACGGCAACTGGGCGATCAGTGCATCGTCCAAAAAACAGGATGCCGCCAAGACTCTGATCAAATGGCTTGCCACTCCCGAATTTGGACAGCTAGTCGCCGACGAGCTGAAACAGTTCTCACCCATCCCCGGAGTAACCTACGAAGATCCCATCATGAACTCGATGTGGGAGCTGTACAAAGAGAATTCCTCCCCCTATCTACTGCTGGTCGATTTCCGCTATGGACAGCCGCTCGGCACGGATGTTATGGGCCAGGGAATTCAGAAGCTCTTCCTCGGCGATGAGGACGCAAAAACAGTTGCAACCGAACTGCAAAGCGGAATCTCTCAGTGGTTCACACCGACTAAGTAGTTCGTCACCCCGGTTCGGGCGATAACGCCCGAACCGGGCATCCAATCATTGCGAGTAGGAGATCATTATGAGCGCTACTGTCCAAACCCGAAAGCAGACCCCAGTTACTGGGGCGCTTCCACAACGTATCGCGTGGATGTTTATCCTCCCCGCGGTCGTCATTTTCTCAATCTTTGTTCTGTACCCCATGGCCACAGCACTGACTTATTCGATGTTCGAATGGCAGGGAACGACGCGAGGAAACTTTATCGGGATAGATAATTTTCTGAAGCTGTTCAACGAGGAACCGTTTAAAACGCAGATTCCCAGGGCGTTTGCTCACAACTTTTTGCTTTTTGGGGCGGCAATGGTCGTACAGAACTCTGTTGGATTATTCCTTGCAGAACTTCTGCACCGCCGCAAACGGTTTAAGAGGTTCTTCCAGACCCTGTTTACGATGCCCTATCTGGTAAGCCCGCTCGTTGTCGGTTACCTCTGGTCGCTGATGCTCTCTCCCCTGTTTGGGCCGATTAACGCGATGCTCAAATTACTTGGCCTTGAGGCCTTGGCTCAGCCGTGGCTAGGACAGTCAAGCACAGCCATTTGGGTGGTTGTGCTGGTTACCGCCTGGCAGTGGATAGGTTTCCCTCTCCTGTTATATGGCGCTGCCCTCGGCGGCGTTCCAAAAGAGTTGGAAGAGGCAGCCGCTCTTGACGGCACGACGCCCTGGCAGCGCTTCAGTAAGATCACCTTCCCCATGATTCTGCCGATCATTGGAACGGTAAGCGTACTCACCTTCATCGGCTCGATGGAAGCGTTCCCTATCCCATACGCTCTTGGCGGATCCGCTGGTAGTCCGGCAGGGGCCACGGATGTTATGTCGCTCGTCTTCTATCGCACCTCATTTGAATCCGGGGCGACCAACGCCATTGGGACATCATCAGCAATCGCGATTCTGTTGTTCATCGTTATTTTTGGCTGTTCGATACTGTTTACCAGATGGTTCCGCCGCACGGAAAGGAACCTCTTCTAATGTCCCTGGATACCACAGTTGAACCGCCCGCAGAAATTGTAGAACCAGCGGAAATAGTTGACCGAGCATCCACTCGCGGAACCAGAAGGAGATTGCGGAAGAGCCTTGGCTCTCAGCTGATCTCATCAACAATTTTGTGGGTGTACGCATTTATCGCGATAACTCCTCTTCTTCTGATGCTGCTAAATTCGTTTCGGACCAACCAGGAACTGGCGACGCAACCACTCGGGCTCCCGGCGAGTCCGAGCTTTACCAGCTATCAGAATGCCTGGATTGAAGCCTCGTTTGGGACCTATTTCTTCAACTCGGTAATCGTGACGGTTGTGTCGGTAGTCCTGTCCACCGCTGTCTCGCTGCTGTCAGCATATGGTTTGTCCCGCTCACAATCAAGGGTGATGCAGGTAGTCGAATCCATTTTCATCTCCGGATTGATGATGCCGGTGTTCTTGATGATCGTGCCAATCTTCTACCTTCTCGATTCGATGGGGCTCGTGAGCACACGCGAAGGTTTGATCCTGGTGTACACCGCGGTGAGCATCCCCTTCTCGATATTCGTGCTCGGGGCGTTCTTTCGGCAGTTGCCCCTCGAGCTCGAAGAAGCTGCCCGTATCGATGGGGCCGGGCCTTTCCGGGTATTTTGGTCGGTTATGGTGCCCCTTGTGCGGCCCGCCATCGCAACCGTGATCATCTTTCGGTTTGTGCCGATCTGGAACGATTTCTTCTATCCACTCATTTTGATGCGTGACCCGAGCAAATACACGCTGCCCGTCGGGTTGACATCTTTTTTCGGCGAGTATCAGACGGATTGGTCGACGCTTTTTGCCGGATTGGTTATCGCGACGCTGCCGCTGATCGTCCTGTTCCTGGTGGCGACAAAACAGATCGTTTCCGGGCTTACGGCGGGAATGGGCAAGTAGGTTGCTGCGTGAAAAACCAGGCCCAAAAAGGTAAAAGGAAGACAATATGGTGGGCCCTACCGGGATCGAACCGATGACATCCACGGTGTAAACGTGGCGCTCTACCAGCTGAGCTAAAGGCCCTCATTTTCACAAGGGAACGTAACTACTATACAGACTTTTTTGAAGCCGGAAACCACCAAGGAAACCCAGGCGGGAGCATCCACTCATCGAGGCCCCAGAATTAGCGGCTAAATCTGCCTGATCGCATATAAACTGAGCAGATGAATGAGGCCGAAATTCCCCCGACTATCGTCATCGGAGTTGTGCCGCACAAAGCTCTCGAAGTATTACGCGGGATTCTCCCGCTAGCGCAACGACTAGGTGCGCAGCTTACTTGTGTGTATGTAGACGGCAGCAAATTTATCGATGCCTCCTCGCACGCAGCGCCAATTGATCCAGACGACTATGACAACGACGCGGATGGCTTTCCCGAGAACCTTAGGGTTGACATCTCTGATGCGCTGAGTTCAACCGGCCTTACCTGGGAGACAGCAGCGCGCGCAGGTGATCCCGCTCAAGCACTCGCAGATTTTGCCGAGAAACTCAACGCGTTGATGATCGTTGTCGGCACCCGCCAACCGGGGGCACGCGGAAAGATCACTGAGTTCTTCGACGGCTCCGTCGCGGTGCGGCTGGCTCACCGGCAGACGCGGCCGGTGATGGTGGTTCCACAGCAAGCATCCGACGATGAGTGATTCCACCAGGACCAGGCCCGCTCACCTGCAGTGGCGTCTCCTTTGCCTCGTAGCGCTGGGCGGGATGCTCGGAACTGCCGCGAGGGAAGGGCTGAGCCTCGCGTTCCCACCGGTGCACGACATCCCCTTCTCGATTGCTGCAATAAATGTGACGGGAGCTTTCCTACTGGGGTTTCTGCTTCAATCGCTCTCAATCGGCGCGAGGAGAGAGCCCCAAGGTCGGCGCAACCTTCGGCTCTTTGTCGGCACCGGCGTGCTTGGCGGGTATACGACCTATAGCGCTTTAGCGACCGATACGGTTCTGTTGGCCGGAACATCCCCGATCGCGGGTGTCGGGTACGCTCTGGGAACAGTCGTTCTTGGGGCGTTGGGAACGATGGCAGGAATTGCGTTAGCCTCGCGTGTGTTCCACCCCAATCGTGTCCTCGGCGCGACAGCAGACTCAGAGGGTGATGCCAATTGAATCTCCCCCTATTTCTAGCAATCGCGGGCGCTGGCGGTATCGGAGCGGCGCTGCGCTTTCTGGTCGACGGGCTTGTGCGCGGCGTATTTCGGACGTCCTATCCGCTCGCAACAACAACCATCAATGTGAGCGGATCGTTTGCGCTCGGCCTTCTCACGGGCCTAGCCGTAACCCCATTTCTCCCCCACGAGCTCCAGCTTGTCATTGGCACGGGATTACTCGGCGGCTACACCACGTTTAGCACGGCAAGCTACGAAACTGTGCGGCTCGCGCAGGAACGCCGCTACGCATCCGCTATCGCGAATGGAATCGGGATGCTCGTGCTTGCTGTCGCCGCCGCCGCATTGGGTTACTCGCTCGGCGCATCTGCCAGCGCATTGTTAGGGCCACCTTAACCGGAAAGAATTAGAATGTTCTGGTGAACGAAATCCTGAGCGACTGGTCTAGCTTCAACGCAACCTTTGTGGGCGCGTGCGCTGCCCTTGGCGGCTTGATCATTGTTGCCATTTCAGTAAATCTTGAGAAGATTACCGAGTCGAAGGCCCTCGCCGCGAGAGCAGGCGCATCCATCGCAGTTCTTATCCTAGGGCTGATCAACTCTGGCGCAGCACTCGTACCCGGCCAGTCTCTTCGTTTTTTAGGGTTAGAGGTGCTGCTATTCTCAGCCGTTGTGATCTTCATCTGCTGGCCGACCACCCGTACGATCATTCGCGAACAGCGCGCAGCTCCAATCTTTAGAGGGTACATCCCCGTCAAAATCGGAACTTATCTGCTTCCAACTCTTGGGTATTCGATTGGCGGGATGCTCCTCATCGCAGGATGGCCCGCCGGCCTCTACGTAAGCGCGGCCAGCACGGCCCTCGCCATCTGCGGAGGGGTTCACTTCACCTGGATTGCGTTGGTCGAGGTTCGGCGTTGAGCTAGGGCCGCTGGCAAGCTCCGGGAACGACCGTGCTACTTCTTGATTGGCGAAACCCCGACGAAATTCACCGGCTTGTCAAGAGCCGCGAAACTCCTCCACCTGCTGGTGAGAGCGAGCTTACGCAACACCGGGCCGATAATGATTTCGATCGTTGCGCGGGCGCCAAGCATAGCCTTCCAGCGCAAACAGCCGTTGCGCCTTCTTCGATTGCGACTTCGTAATCGCCGGACATACCCATCGAGAGCGCTTCCGTCCGCATAGGTGAATTCATCGCGGAGGCCTTGGGCGCGAATGCTACCGAAGATTTACGGAACCGGGTGAACCGGATGATTGGCGAGCATCCCATTCTCGATTAACCACCGATTGACCACCAGGGCACCCAACACAATCAAAAAACCCGCCGCATACGGAATGCGACGGGTTTTATTGTGGGCCCTACCGGGATCGAACCGATGACATCCACGGTGTAAACGTGGCGCTCTACCAGCTGAGCTAAAGGCCCTCATTCGTATTAGCGAACTTTTATATATTACTGACAAACGGCAAAATTTCCTAAACGAGTAACAAAATTCATTATTTCCGCCGGGAAGATACCCCGAAAGACACACCACAGAAATACCCTGCACCCCCGTCATCACGATAAAGTTGTCTCAGAATCCCCCACCACTTATTTTCGGTCGATGCCCCACAGGAGCCTCATGAAGTCCACCCTTTTCCTCCAATCTCACAACGAGATCGAATCAAACGAAATACTTTCGCTACAGAACCCGTATATGCTCCGATCACGGCTTTATCCTGGGTACGAACTTGTCACCAGGAAGGGCGCGATGGTGGCTTACCAGGGCGACATTACATTCAAACACGAGGGTTCTCACACAGCAGGCCAGATGCTCCGCAAGATGGTGTCGTCAGATGATCAGCCCCTCATGCGAGTGTCAGGCCACGGCGATGTTTTCTTTGCACACTTTAAGTCGAACATTCACCTCATCCAGCTGGAAGGTGAGGCGGTTACGATCAATGGAAGCAACCTCCTCGCGTTCCAAGGAAACATGGGTTACGATCTCCACCGCCTCAAGGGCGCAAGCATGCTTGCAGGTGGCCTGTGGAACACAACCGTGTCTGGCCACGGGCTAATGGCCGTCGCCACGCAAGGAACCCCCGTCATCCTAGATTGTTCGCAGCAGCCAACGTACACGGACATCAACGCAACGGTCGCCTGGTCGTCTACTCTACAGCCGACCCTTAAAAACAGCATGTCTGCGGGCGCATTCATCGGGCGCGGTTCGGGTGAAGCGTATCAATACGCTTTCCACGGCCAGGGGTGGGTTATCGTGCAGCCCTCTGAGTTCACCGGTATCGGGGGCGCTTAAATACGTACGTGGGGTTGACAGTAAAAATACTGTCAACCCCACACCCGATCTGGTTTATCCCAGAGCAGCAAGCCCGTCACGATACGCCTCGATATCTCTCGCTTCTCCGGGGCTTGTAACAAACCTCGCCTGGATCACGCCGTCACGGTCGATGATGAATGTCGCGCGATTCGCGAAACCCTTCTCATCGAGAAAGACACCATATTCCTTGGCAACCTGACCGTGCGGCCAGAAATCAGCGAGAAGATCAAAATCGTATTTTTGCTTTTCGGCCCAAGCGCGAAGGGTATGCTTCGAATCTACAGAAATGCCGAGAAGCTCTACCTTCCGGTCACGAAACAGCGCAAGATTTTCCTGTAAGGCGCACAATTCACCCTGGCAAGTCCCGGAGAAGGCGAGGGGAAAGAATACGAGTGCTACCGCCTTCTTCCCAGCGAAGTCGCTGAGGCGGATGCGCTCCCCAAATTGGTTCGCTAGTTCGAAGTCAGGCGCGTGAGTCTCGTTTTCGAGAGGCATGAGTAAAAAGAATCCTTTCACGGCACAGCCGTTCAAGAGGAAAAGAAAGAGTAATTGGGCCGAAGAAACATATTAGTATCATTCGCGCCACAATCCAATAGCGTTCCCGTAACTGATGATTAGTCGATATGCTGTCTGTATCTATCATCGTGGCGATCTACAAAACCGCCATACTTTTGGGTGCGTAATCAGCGTGCCAGAAACAGTAGCGAAGAGAAAAGAGCTCAGGGTGGCTGTACACAACCAAGACCCGTATTCGGTAGACAATAGCGACATTGATCCCCAAGAGACCGCTGAATGGACTCAGTCTCTTGAAGAACTAGTCAAGGCCAACGGGCCTGGACGTGCGCGAGAGATCATGTTGAGCCTGCTGCAGCGTTCCAGGGATCTGCACCTGAATGTGCCCCAGATTCCCACAACTGACTACATCAACACGATAGCGTCGTCGAACGAACCGTCTTTCCCGGGGGATGAAGAACTTGAGCGTAAATACCGCTCGTGGATCAGGTGGAACGCAGCAATGCTGGTTCATAGGGCACAGCGCCCCGGCATCGGCGTCGGCGGACATATCTCTACATATGCATCATCGGCCGCGCTTTACGAGGTCGGATTCAACCACTTCTTCCGCGGCCAGGATCACCCGGGCGGCGGAGACCAAATCTTTGTGCAGGGACACGCGTCCCCCGGCATCTACTCGCGCGCCTTCCTCGAGGGCCGCTTGAGCGCGGATCGCCTCGACGGCTTCCGCCAAGAAAAGTCACACGCTGGTGGAGGAATCCCCTCATACCCGCATCCACGCCTGATGCCTGATTTTTGGCAATTCCCAACGGTGTCGATGGGTCTTGGGCCGATCAACGCAATCTACCAGGCACAGCTCAACAAGTACCTCACCAATCGCGGAATTAAGGATGCCTCCGACCAGCAGGTCTGGGCCTTTCTTGGCGACGGCGAAATGGACGAGGTCGAGAGCCGCGGCCAGCTCCAGGTCGCAGCAAACGAGAAGCTCGATAACCTTAACTTTGTCATCAACTGTAACCTGCAGCGCCTTGACGGACCCGTACGTGGAAACGGCAAGATCGTTCAGGAGCTTGAGGCCTTCTTCCGAGGCGCAGGCTGGAACGTCATCAAGGTCGTGTGGGGTCGCGAATGGGATGATCTGCTCGAGCGCGACACCGAGGGGGCCTTGTTGAACCTCATGAACGTCACACCTGACGGCGATTTCCAGACGTATAAGGCTGAGAACGGCGCGTACATTCGCGAGAATTTCTTTGGGCGCGACCCGCGAGCACTCAAACTTGTCGAGAACTATACCGACGATCAGGTGTGGGGCCTCCGCAGGGGTGGCCACGATTATCGGAAGGTTTATGCCGCGTACAAGGCCGCCCAAGAGCACAAGGGACAACCTACGGTTATCCTTGCTCACACGGTGAAGGGATATGGTCTCGGACCTCACTTTGAGGGGCGCAACGCCACGCACCAGATGAAGAAGATGACGCTGGAAGACCTGAAACTCTTCCGCGACACCATGCACATCCCGATCTCGGATGCCGTACTCGAGGAGAACCCATACCTCCCGCCGTACTTCCATCCGGGCGAGAACGACCCAGCAATCCAGTATGTTCATGAGCGTCGCAGAGAGCTCGGTGGGTACCTACCCGAGCGTCGTGCGACTCACGTACCTGTCACCGTTCCTCCGGAGTCCGCTTACGCTATCGCGAAAAAGGGTTCTGGCAAGCAGGAAGCTGCAACGACGATGGCGTTCGTGCGGCTCCTGAAGGATCTGATGCGCGATAAGGACTTCGGTAACCGGATAGTTCCTGTTATCCCTGACGAGGCCCGCACTTTCGGCATGGATGCGTATTTCCCAACCTCGAAGATTTACAACCCGAACGGCCAGCACTATACCTCTGTTGACCGCGAGCTTCTTCTTGCCTACAAGGAAAGCCCGCAGGGCATCCTGTTGCATGTTGGAATCAATGAGGCAGGTGCTGCGGCGGCGTTCACCGCAGTGGGAACGTCGTACTCGACTCAGGGCCAGCCGTTGATTCCCGTCTATATCTTCTACTCAATGTTTGGGTTCCAGCGCACAGCCGATGCCCTCTGGGCCGCTGGCGACCAGATGGCCCGCGGCTTCCTCATCGGAGCAACCGCCGGACGCACAACTTTGACCGGCGAGGGGCTTCAGCATGCTGACGGTCATTCGCTCGTCCTGTCTGCTACCAACCCTGCGGTTATTTCGTACGACCCTGCATACGGGTACGAAATTGGCCACATTATGCGTGACGGCATTAATCGCATGTATGGCGGGGAGCACCCGAATCCCAACGTGTTCTACTACATCACCGTGTACAACGAGCCGTTCGTGCAGCCTGCTGAACCGGAAAATCTCGACGTTGATGGCCTACTTCGTGGTATTTATAAGCTCCGCGCTGCAACCGTTGCCGGTCCCAAGACTCAGCTGCTCGCGTCGGGTGTCGCAGTTCCGTGGGCTCTCGAAGCCCAGCAGCTCCTCGCAGAGGAGTGGGGCGTTGCGGCCGATGTGTGGAGTGTGACCAGCTGGTCGGAGTTGCGCCGTGACGGTATTGCCGCCGACGAGTACAATTTCCTCAATCCTGGGTCTATCGAGAAGGTCGCCTACGTCACCGAAAAGCTGGGAACGAATGCCGGACCTGTTATCGCTGTGAGCGACTTCAGCCACGCGGTTCCTGACCAGATTCGTCAGTTTGTACCCGGCGACTATGCAACGCTCGGAGCCGATGACTTTGGTTTCTCGGATACCCGTGCTGCCGCAAGACGTTTCTTCAAGATCGATGTTCATTCGATTGTGGTACGCGCTCTTCAGCGTCTCGCTATTGCTGGCGAGGTTGCAGCCGATGCCCCGGCACAGGCAATCGAGAAATACCGTCTTCACGATGTCAACGCCGGAACAACCGGAAACGCCGGCGGCGAAAGCTAGCGATCACAAATCAAACCGTGGTAAAAACCAAAGAACAAGAGCTGGCCTGGCTTCGCACTATTTCTGGTGAGCTTGCCACGACAACTCTGAAACAGCTTGAAGAGACTCTCCCCTGGTATGGAGAGATGCCACCAGGACGACGCTCAGCCGTCGGCCTGGTGGCCCAAGCAGGAATCACCTCCTTCATCTCGTGGTACGACGATCCACAAGGTACTCCGTGGATAGCGTCCGACGTCTTCGGCGCTGCCCCACGGGAATTGCTTCGGTCGGTCAGTCTTCAGCAGACGCTTCAGCTCATCAGGGTTGTCGTTGAAGTGGTTGAAGAACGCGTAAAAGCAGATAGCGCATCACTTCGCGAAAGCATCCTTCTCTATTCGCGAGAGATCGCGTTTGCTGCGGCTGATGTCTACGCGCGGGCAGCAGAAGCCCGTGGCTTATGGGATGCTCGGCTAGAGGCGCTCGTTGTAGATTCCATCCTTACGGGCGAGTCTGATGATGAGCTTCAGAGCCGTATAGCAGCGCTGGGGTGGCACGGACACGGTGAGGCGTGTGTTCTGGTTGGCACGAGCATCCCCGCTGTTGATGTCGATCAAATCAGGCGCACTGCGAGGCATCTTGGTGCTGATGTGTTGATCGGGGTGCAGGGTAAGCGACTGGTACTTGTGATTGGTCGCGTTGAGGCCTCAGCCACAGAGACCAGAGCGGTTGCCGAGCAGGAACTCAGCTTTATGGAGATCGCGCGTCGCCTGGAGTTCGCCTTTGGCGAGGGACAACTTGTTCTTGGGCATCCCGTTGATAGCCTTGTTGACGCGTCGAAGAGCGCACGCGCAGCACTCGCAGGCGTTGCTGTTGCCCGAGCCTGGCGCAACGCACCGCGACCCGTTTTCGCAGATGATCTTCTCCCTGAGCGTGCGTTGGCCGGCGACGGCATGGCGCGACGTACACTCATAGATCGGATATACGAGCCGCTCCAGATACACTCACCGGAGCTACTTTCAACGCTGTGGTGCTACCTGGACAATGGCCGCTCCCTCGAGGCGACTGCGCGGGAACTCTTTGTGCACCCAAATACGGTTCGGTATCGCCTCAAAAGAGTCTCGGAAGTTATTGGTTGGGATGCAACGGGTGCGCGGGAGGCTCTCATCCTCCAGAGCGCACTGATTATTGGTTCTATTGCTGATAAAAATCAGCGCGGACGCGGCCTAGACGGCCACAAACTGTGATATCCCACAAAGCTTTTTTGATTTCTTAGTGACTTATATCCAGCATCTGCATGTAACTTCTGAGAGACTGTTTCAGTGATTGTTGTAACCTGCCCTGGACAGGGCTCCCAAACCCCCGGTTTTCTCGACCCATGGATCGCAGTTCCCGAGTATAGGGAGCACCTCGAGCGGCTCTCTCAACTTGCAGACATCGATCTCGTTGCCCACGGGACAACCAGTGACGCAGACACTATCCGCGACACCGCCATAGCGCAACCCCTTATTGTTGGGGCCAGCCTTCTCACTTGGAAGGCACTCAGCTCTCTCACGGATGTTTCTTCAGTCGGATTGGCCGGACACTCGGTGGGTGAATTCGCCGCAGCTTCGGCAGCAGGAGTTCTCACTGAAGGGGATGCGCTCACTCTCGTTCGAGAGAGGGGGCGCCTCATGGCTCACGCAGCCACTCTCGAGCAGACGGGAATGGCGGCAGTCGTCGGCGGCAGCGAAGAGGATGTGCTTGCGGCTATCGAGGCAGCAGATTTAACTCCGGCAAATATCAATGGCGGCGGTCAGATCGTTGCCGCCGGTTCGATCGCCGGAATCGCATCCCTCAGCGAAAACGCACCGCGCGGGGCTCGGGTTATCCCCCTCCAGGTAGCTGGAGCATTTCATACCAGGTACATGGAGCCTGCTGTTTCGGGACTGCGTGAGGTTGCAGCATCTGTCAGCGCATCGGATCCTCGTTATAGGCTCTGGACTAACAACAATGGCAGAGTCGTTCCCAGTGGACCCGAGTTCCTTCAGCTGCTCGTGGGGCAGGTTTCTTCCCCGGTTCGATGGGACCTGTGCATGCAGAGTTTCCAGGATTCAGGGATCACCGGCCTGATCGAGCTCGCTCCTGCTGGTGCCCTCACCGGAATCGCTAAGAGGGCACTCCGCGGCATTCCAATGGTAGCGATCAAGACCCCTGAAGACTTACATGCGGCAGTTGAACTCATCGCAGCGGCATAACGACATCAACTTCAATACGTAAAGACCAAGGAGACTTAGATGGTTCAGCTTCAACAGAGCGTTGGCACCCAATTTACACGAATTCTTTCAGTGGGTGCCGCACGCGGATCTCTGTCAGTCGTGAACGATGACCTGGTGGGTCCTATCGATTCCTCCGATGAGTGGATTCGTCAACGCACAGGAATAATAGAGCGTAAACGTGCCACTCCGGATGTCTTCGCCGTTGACCTTGCGACAGAGGCAGCGAACGAGGCTATCTTAAAGGCCGGCCTCACGGGTGCAGATATTGATGTCGTACTTATCTCCACAATCAGCAATACATGGCAGACCCCTTCGATGGCCGCGGTTGTCGCGGACCGGGTCGGAGCCACACCCGCTGCTGCCTACGATATCTCGGCTGCCTGCGCCGGATACACGTACGGGGTCGCCCAGGCTGACTCGTTCATCCGCAGCGGTCTGGCAAAGCACGTATTGGTGATCGGTGCCGAAAAGCTTTCCGACATTGTGAACCCTGCCGATCGAAGCATTTCGTTCCTTCTCGGGGACGGTGCGGGTGCCGTCATTGTCGGCCCGAGCGAACACCCCGGTATCGCCCAGAGCGTCTGGGGTTCGGACGGTTCAAAATGGGATGCCGTGAGCATGAGCAACACACTCGTTGACTTCCGTGACGGCAAAGAAGGCTGGCCAACCCTCAGGCAGGACGGCCAGGTCGTTTTTCGATGGGCTGTGTGGGAGATGGCAAAGGTCGCGAAGCAGGCCCTTGAGCTTGCCGGGATCGGGCCGGAAGATCTTGCGGCGTTCATCCCTCATCAGGCCAACATGCGCATTATCGACGAGTTTGCTAAGCAGCTGAAGCTTCCAGAGAGCGTTGCTATCGCTCGTGATATCGAAACCACTGGAAACACCTCTGCAGCTTCTATTCCCCTTGCAATGCATCGACTTCTCGAAGAAAACCCCGAGCTGTCTGGCGGGCTTGCCCTCCAGATCGGTTTCGGCGCTGGACTAGTTTACGGCGCGCAGGTCGTAGAGCTTCCCTAAGCTCTTTTGATCTATACACTATTATCGGTCGCAATTTCACCCAGATCATAACCACCACTACCCAATTAATAAGGAGAAAACCATGGCACTGTCCACAGAAGAAGTACTTGCCGGACTAGCAGAGCTCGTCAACGATGAGACCGGAATTTCGGCTGACGCCGTCGCGATGGACAAGTCGTTTACTGATGACCTCGACATCGACTCGATCTCAATGATGACAATCGTTGTGAATGCAGAAGAGAAGTTCGACGTAAAGATCCCCGATAACGAGGTCAAGAACCTTAAGACTGTTGGGGACGCAGTAACCTTCATCGTCAACGCCGAGGCGTAAGACGTTTTCAGCGGGTTGGACGTCGGCACCTGCCTCCGTCCTACCCGCTGCGTAATTTCACACCTAACGGGAGTTTTGTCAGACCATGAAAATTGTTGTAACCGGCCTTGGTGCCACCACTCCGCTCGGCGGAAACATGAAGGATTCCTGGAGCGCTCTGCTCGCAGGCGAGTCGGGCGCAAGCACTCTCGAGCAAGAGTGGGTAGCTGAAAACGACCTGCCTATTACTTTCGCTGCACAGGCGAAGACGCCTGCCGCAGACATTCTTGAACGCAGGGAGACCAAGCGTCTTGATCCGTCGAGCCAGTTTGCGCTCATCGCGGCTCGTGAGGCTTGGGCCGATGCGGGTAGTCCTGATATCGACCCCGAACGCATTGGAGTCGATTGGGCGACAGGGATCGGTGGGGTTTGGACTCTTCTCGATGCCTGGGACACGCTGCGCGAACGCGGGCCTCGCCGAGTTCTACCGATGACGGTTCCGATGCTCATGCCGAACGGCCCGGCTGCTGCGGTTGGCATGGATATTGGCGCGCGCGCGGGTAGCCGTACCGTGGTCTCCGCCTGCGCTTCCAGCACAGAATCAATTATCAACGCGGTTGAACATCTTCGTGCAGGGTTCGCGGATATCATCGTTGCCGGTGGCTCTGAGGCTGCTATTCATCCGCTGCCGATCGCGTCCTTCGCGGCGATGCAGGCGATGTCAAAACGAAATGACGATCCCTCGACCGCATCCCGCCCCTACGATGTAAGCCGCGACGGTTTCGTCCTGGGCGAGGGCGCAGCCGCAATCGTACTTGAGACAGAGGAACATGCCCTCGCTCGTGGCGCACGTATTTATGCTGAGGTTATCGGTGGAGCTGTCACAAGCGACGCTTACCACATCACAGCCCCAGATCCAGAGGGAAGCGCTGCTGCTCGTGCGATGATCGCGACACTTAAGCTTGGCGGTGCAACCATAGACGATGTAGCACATATCAATGCGCACGCAACATCGACCCCTGTTGGCGATATCGCTGAATACAATGCCCTCCTTCGCGTATTTGGAGACAAGATCCACAGCATCCCCGTATCTGCGACCAAGGCATCCACAGGGCACCTTCTCGGAGGGGCAGGAGCAATTGAGGCTGCATTCACAATTCTTGCTCTCCATGAGCGCATGCTTCCGCCGACAATAAACATCACGGAGCAAGACCCCGAGATTCCACTTGACGTGGTCACCTCTCCTCGTCCTCTCAGTGAAGGAACTCATCTGGCGCTTAGCAACTCGTTCGGTTTTGGTGGGCATAACGCCGTAGCCGGATTCCGCACGTACTAAAAGTAGGTCTGACCGCTCGGCACCGAGCTATTCGGTGCCGAGCACTTTTTTTGAATAGCCCCGAAGCCGGTTAGCTAGCTGGTTTGGCGCAGCCAGACGACCGAGGCGCCGTCGCCCGCATAACGGAAAGGCTCAAGTTCATCATCCCAAGCCTGTCCGAGGGCAAGCTTGAGTTCGCGCTGAAGCTCTAACGCCGACGAACCGGCCACCTCCATCGCATATCGCAGGCGATCCTCCGATATCACAGCATTTCCCGCGGAGTCCAGTTGCATGTGGAAGGTGCCGAGGTGTGGGGTGTGAAGCCAGCGTCCCCCGTCGACACCGGGCGAGGCATCCTCTGTTATCTCGAACCGTAACTCGTCCCAGCCTAAAAGTGATGAGGCAACCACGGCTGCCGTCCCTACTGGTGCTGCCCAGACAAACTCTGCCCGTCGGGTTCCGGGGAGTGCCTGCTGATCGGTCCACTCGAAGCTGACAGAACGACCGATTGCCCGGCCCATTGCCCATTCCAGGTGGGGACTGAGAGCGCGAGGGCATGAGTGAACGAAGAGCACTCCCTGAGTGTTCTTCGTTTCATTTTCTAATGTATGCAAATGTTCTGATTGCATATATTCTGATTTAATATATTCAGATGCCATTATTTTCTCCGATCGATTCGTATCGTCTTCCCCAACGTCGAACAATCGAATGAATAACATCATCATCCACTTATAAAAACGATTATGCACAAAAAACCGCAGAAAGACAAGCGTTTCTGAGTATTTACCAGGATACTCTGTGATGTACTGGAGACGCAGATCACATTCGTCACCGCCCATGTCCTGAAGGGAAATATGTCAATCAAACACGGCATCCTCGCTCTTCTCACCCAGGGCCCGGCCTATGGACTTCAACTCCGCAACGAATTACACGCTCGAACCCTGCGCGAGTTGCCCATCAACGTTGGGCAAATCTACAACACATTAGAGCGGCTTGTTGCATCTGGGTATGTCGTTCAGAGCGATCACACCGAGGACGGACTACCCCTCTACGAGCTGTCAATCGATGGGCGGATGCTCGCAGAAGAGTGGCTGAGCATCCCCGCGATCAATCGCTCCTCTCCCTGGGAGAGCATGGTGTTTCAGATCATGCTTGCGAGATCCTTACCCACAGTCGACAGCGCCCCGCTGTTATCAGCAGCCCGTGAATATTGGGTGCGGGTAAACAGCGAGGCGCAAGAAAACTATCAACCAAACCTTGCCCATGATCTGAGAACGAACGCCAACGAGACTGTGAGCAGGGCCGCGCTGAGCTGGCTAGACATTGTCGAGCAGACGCCCGATTCTGGGTCACCGATTTCTCATGCGCGCCCGCCGCGAGGACGACCCCGCGGCGGCTCACTAGGCTAGCGGCCTCGCGACTGCGCGCGTATTGCTACCAACCGGGGCGCCGCGATCTTGAGCCATACAAGTGCCAGACCTGCGACAAGAGCCAAGAGTCCGATGGCACCTAGCGGCGCTTCGGAAGAACCCGTCTGGGCGAGCGTTCCGTGGGCCAACGTAGGGCTACTGGTATCTACGGTTCCTGCGAAACCACCACGAGTGGGCACATCAGGAGCCACGGGGCTAACCGGAGGTACAGGCGGCGTTGGGCAGGCCGCGGCGGCAACGTCATAGGTCCACTTCGCAACTGCAACGGCGTCAAATTCGTAGCCGTTTTGTGGGGTTGCCGTGATAGTTACTGTTGATCCGACACGCTCAGTCGCATAAGTCACTCCGGCTTGGGCAGGGGTCGTTACTACCGCTTCGTTCCCGCAGGACTTAGCCGCAACAAATTGAGGTTCCTGAGGACTTACCACGATAGCGGCAACCGGCGTTGTCATCCTGAGTTCATACCACAGCGTACCTGTAGCGTAGCCTTCCCATGTTCCAGATTCTTTGGTCATAACATTCGTATTCGCTGAGCCACCGAACACGAGCGCAAGCACGAAGGATGTTCCAGCACCACTGTCAACCGCTGGCGTGATGATCAGCAAGTAACGATGTCCAGCTTCAAGCAATGGCCTGTCCGGAAACGACATCACGGCGGCGTACTTGGGCTGAGGTACGGTGTTATCTATTGCATCCGGAAACGAAATAGTCGCCTGTCCCCCAGCTAAGGGCGAGGCTGAGACGTCGCCGTCGACGGGGTAATCATAGATCGCAGCCGCAGTAAAGTATCGCGGATTGCTGTCATTCAGCCACACTGTCATGTCAACTGCTTCACCCGACGTTTCGGGAATAAAAGGCTGACCCATTTCGGTCACGCTGTACTGTTCCCAAGACGTAACCATTGATGAGTCGGTAACGTGCTGATCAACATAAACAATCTCAGAGGCCTGCGCTGCCGAGGACGTTACGACTGCGGTAAAACCCACGAGCAGAGCGGCAGAAACAGCAACCATTTTCCATGGCGAACGTGTAGCTAAATTCATAAGACAATTCCCTAAATAATGTCGGAGCTTATTGGTGGTTCGTCCCGTTTCCCAAACACGAGAAAGACACCGATAACAACTTTATGCCACTTGAATGTCGGTGGCTAGTATTTATGCTTATTTTTATGACAAGCTTCAGCTTCAATACGGCAATGTCCCTCGACGGGTTTATCGCGGACTCGGATAATTCTCTCGCTTGGCTTTTCGAGGTCGATTCCGAGGATGCCCCGGATAACAAAGCATTTATGGATCGAGTTGGTGTCCTCGTTGAAGGGTCAACAACCTACGAGTGGGTCCTGAAAGAGGCAAACCTCTTAGCAGAACCGCACAAATGGCAAGAATATTACGGAGATCGTCCCACCTACGTATTCACTACTCGGGTACTTCCTGTCCCACAGGGGGCTGACGTAAGGTTTGTACGCGGAGACGTCTCGAATGCGATTCCCGAGATCGTGTCCGCCGCGTTCGGCAAGGATGTTTGGATAGTCGGTGGCGGTGATCTTGCCGGTCAATTTGCGGATGCTCGTTCCCTGGATTTCATCCAACTCTCGGTGGCCCCCGCAACACTTGGCGCGGGGGCGCCGCTCCTTCCGCGTCGCATCGGGCCCCAGCGACTCGAGCTTGTTGATGCGCACCAGCAGGGAAAATTCGCTCAACTCACGTATCGGGTTCGGCACGCATGATCTAACTGCTGACAAATTTGAGTTGGAAGAGTCTCAAGTTGACAGAACTTAACCGGTTAAGCTAAATTCAGATCATTCCAACTGAACCGGTTCAGTTACCACGAATCGAGGCATTGCCTCGCTCGCTTTCACGAAGAGGTGCTATGAACAAGGTCACTATTGCAGACGTTGCCCTGGCAGCGGGCGTCAGCAAGGGCGCGGTCTCGTATGCGCTCAACGGAAAACCCGGAATCAGCGAAGAAACACGCGACCGGGTTCTCAAGGTTGCCGAAGAGCTAGGCTGGCGGCCTAACCCTCACGCGCGATCGCTCTCAAGCTCACGAGCATCCGCCGTCGGAATCATCCTCGCGCGTGACCCAAAGCATCTCCACTCAGACACGTTCTTCAACGCATTCTTTGCGGGAGTCGAGGCGGTACTCGGACAGCGATCACACGCCCTCGTCCTCCAGATTGTCGAGACGGCAGAGGCTGAGATCGATGGTTACCGACGTCTGGCCACCGAACGACGAGTAGACGGGGTCATCGTTGCCGATCTGGTTGCTAGTGATCCGCGCATCCCCCTCCTCATCGAACTCAATCTCCCCGCAGTCACTCTTAATCGGCCCAAGGGCGAGTCACCGTTTGCAGCAATATGCAGCGATGAGGTCACAGGAATATCCAAGATAGTCGAACACCTCGTTCAACTCGGCCATCAAAACATAGCCCACGTGTCTGGGCCTCTCGCGATGACACACTCCGGTACGCGCCTCCAGGCCTGGCGTGATGCCCTCGCAGCCCACGCTCTTCCCGCCGACACGTGGATAGAATCTGACTTCACCGCAGCCGGTGGAGCGTCTGCGACCTCAGAACTTCTCTCGCAAGATGATCCGCCAACCGCGATTGTCTATGCCAACGACGTGATGGCCATCGCCGGAATAGCGCGGGCGCGTGCCCTCGGAATTTCCGTTCCACGCGACCTGTCGATAACGGGATACGACGACTCCGAGCTCTCCCAATACATGTATCCCCCACTCACGACAGTCGCGACAGACCCTTACCTCTGGGGTAGAAAAGCGGCGGCGAAGCTTCTCGACATCATCGACTGAGATGTTGCCGGTTCGGATATCAACCTCGATTCACCCCGGCTGCTCATTCGCAACTCAACAGGCAGACCGGTCATCTAAAACTCCCCTGAGATTCATCCTCGGGATAAAACAAGACCCACCCACAACAAATAGTTAGGAACGCAATGAAGCGAACACAAGGATTCATAAGAGCGCAAGCCATCGCAGGAGCGGCGCTTGCCTCTGTTCTTGCAGTCGGACTTGCCGGATGCGGAAGCAGCGGCTCTTCTACTGGGGCAGATGCTCTCACCGCTAAAGGTGACATCAAGATCTGGCTCTCCAATAACAAGGCCGAGGTAGCCTGGGGCAAGCAGCTTGTCGATTCCTGGAATAAAGATCACCCAGACGAGCAGGTAAGCGCCCAAGAGATCCCAGCAGGTAAGAGCTCGGAAGAGGTCATCACCTCCGCCATTACCGCTGGTAATGCCCCGTGTCTTGTACTCAACACCGCCCCGGCAGCCGTGCCCCAGTTCCAGAAAGCTGGCGGACTCGTTGATCTCACCGCCTTCCCCGACGGCGAGAAATATATCACCGATCGCACCGGAGATCAGGCCGAACAATTCCGCTCAGCCGACGGAAAGTTCTATCAGATGCCGTGGAAATCCAACCCCGTTGTGATCTATTACAACAAGGATATGTTTGCCAAGGCTGGCCTCGACCCCGAGAATCCACCGCTCGAGACACAGGACGAGTTCCTCGCAGCCGGCGAAAAACTCGTCGCAAGCGGCGCATCGCAATACGCGATATTCCCGTCACCAGGTAGCGAGTTCTACCAGTCATTCTTCGATTTCCTTCCGATCTTCGCCACGAACTCATCCGGCAAAATGATCGTCGAAGACGGAAAAGCGACCTTCGCAGACAAGGCAGGAATCGCGACAGCAGAGTTCTGGAAGAAGATCTACGATAAGAAGCTGGCAGGAACCGAAGTATACGTCGGAGACGCATTTGCAGACGGCAAGAGCGCAATGGCTATTAGCGGTCCCTGGGCTATTGCTGCTTACGGAGACAAGGTAAACTGGGGAACGGTACCCGTGCCGGTACAAAAAACCGGAGACAAGAGCTACACCTTCTCCGATGCAAAGAACATCGGCATGTACACGTCCTGCAAAAACCAAGGTACCGCCTGGGATTTTCTCAAATATGCCACGAGCGAAGAGCAGGACGGCACGTTCCTCACCGAAACAGGACAGATGCCTATCCGTTCGAATCTCGACACGGTTTACTCTGATTACTTCGCAGCGAACCCCGAATACCTCAGTTTCGCTGAGCAGGCAGGTCGGGCCGTCGATATCCCCTCGGTACCGGGCGCCGTTGAAATCCTTCAGGTACTCCGCGACGCATACCTTAAATCGGTCATCAACGGGAGCGAAAGCATCGATAAAGCATTCTCGGATGCCGCCACAAAGGTCGATACTTTGGCCAAGGGCTAGGACCGGGAAAATATCGTGGCCACTGATCTGAAACCTCAAAGATCATCGGCCCGCACAGGGGTGGTGTCCAAGATTCTTGGGCGCCACCCCCTCGGGCTGGTCTTCGTCACCCCTTACGTAATCTTCGTCTGCGGAGTACTCGCAATCCCCCTGGTCTATTCGGTATGGATTTCGTTCCACGATTTCATCTTTACCGCTCCGGGCGCGAACGTTCCGCCCGCTCCGTTTGTGGGCCTCGACAATTACGTAACCGTTCTCACCGATCCACAGGTGCAGCGCTCATTCCTGAATATTGGGATCTTCCTGATCATCAATGTTCCACTGACCGTTGTTCTCTCGCTCGTCATCGCGAACGCCCTCAATAAGGTCGTTCGTATGAAGACGTTCTTCCGGGTAAGTTATTACGTTCCGTATGTCACGGCATCCGTTGCTGTTGTCTCGGTGTGGCTGTTCCTCTTCCGTGAGGGGGGCCTCATCACGAGCATCATGGGCTCGTTCGCTCCAGAGCCGTCGTTCCTCTCTAACCCATTGCTGGCGATGCCCACAGTTGCTCTCTACGTAACGTGGAAACAGCTGGGCCTATTTATTCTGCTGTATCTAGCGGCACTTCAGGCTATACCTAAGGAACTTTACGAATCGGCATCCCTCGATGGAGCCAACTCGTGGCAATCCTTTAGGGCAGTGACGATCCCGGGGGTTCGGCCTGCAACGGTTCTTGTGACGCTACTGTCTACGATCACTGGGGCTAACCTCTTTACCGAGCCGTATCTTCTGACCGGCGGTGGCGGGCCGGATGGGGCATCAACCTCGCCCGTTTTCCTGATGTATCGCATCGGTATTGAGCAATCAAAGCCTGACGTTGGTGCTGCGCTTGGCGTGATCCTCGTAATCTGCGTCTTTATTATTGCCCTGGTCCAGCGTCGCTTTGTCGGAGGTAAGGATTCATGAGCATAAAAGCCTCAACGGACATCGAATCGCCTGACACCGAAAAAACGCGGGCAAAGGTGTTCCGTTATCTCTTACTCGGGGTCGGCGCATTCGTCTTCATTTTTCCCTTCTATTACATGATCGTCGGGTCGCTTCAGGCTAACCCTGACACCTCGATCGCGGGAGCATTCCCCCATCCGGATAATCTGACCCTCTCGAACTACACGGACATCAACAACGAGATAGATCTGTGGGGAAGCCTCCTCAACTCGGGTATCTTCACCGGTGGCGTGCTCATCTGCACGCTCACTTTCGGAGTTCTCACCGGATACGCGCTTGCGCAGCTACAGTTCCGAGGCAAGGGCGTTGTGTTCGGCTTGATGCTCCTGGTACAGATGGTGCCGTTCCACCTGCTGCTGATCCCCTTGTATGTGCTGATCGCACGCGATTACGGGCTGGGAGACTCATACCTTGGCATCATCCTGCCGTTTGCGATCAACTCCACAGCGGTATTTATCTTCAGGCAATATTTTCTGCAGGTTCCCGCCTCGCTCTTTGAGGCAGCGCGCATTGATGGGGCATCCGAGGTTCGGATACTGTGGCAGGTCGCGCTTCCCCTGGTAAGGCCGGCCATGCTTACCGCCACGTTGCTGACGTTCATCGGCCCGTGGAACGAGTTCCTCTGGCCCTTCTTGATCACCAAGGAGCAGAGCATGCAGCCGCTTGCCGTATCGCTGGCAAATTTCATCAGCAATGCGGCGGCAACCACGAGTAATCCGTTTGGGGCGATTCTCGCGGGTGCCTGCATCCTTGCCGCTCCCGCAATCATCCTCTTCATCTTTTTCCAGCGTCACTTCATATCAACCAATATCGGTTCAAGCGTAAAGGGCTAAACAACACAATGTCAGTTTCCACACATGTACCATTCACTCTCACGCGATTGGGTACAGTGATGTCCCCGGAGCCCGGTAACGAAAACGAGATCGAGGGAGTTCTCAACCCCGCAAGCGGCTATGGACCCGACGGTAAGCTCTACCTGCTTCCCCGCCTCGTAGCGAGCGGCAACATCTCGCGCGTCGGCCTGGCCGAAGTCATCATCGAAAATGGTGTCCCCGTCGGAGTCGAGCGCAAGGGCGTCGTACTCGAACCCACTCGCGGCTGGGAGCGCGGCAAGCACAATGCCGGAACAGAAGATCCGCGCACCACATTTGTGCCCAGCCTGGGCAAGCATGTTATGACCTACGTCGCCTACGGCCCCCTCGGCCCGCGCACGGCACTCGCCATCTCGGATAACCTTCACGATTGGGAACGCCTCGGACCCGTCTTCTTTGAGTTCGACGATGCTCTGAGCATGGATCTGAACCTCTTCCCCAACAAGGATTGCTTGTTCTTCCCGGAGCCGGTAACGAACCCGGAAACCGGCGAACTCAGCTTCGCCATGCTGCACCGGCCCATGTGGGATCTCGGCTGGATCCGTCAGGGCGAAGGCACACACCTTCCTGCCGGACTCGAGGACGACCGACCAGGAATCTGGATTTCGTATGTTCCGGTAACGGAAGTTGAGAAGGACATCCGCTCGCTCGTGCACCAGAGCAATAGCCGCATTCTCGCCATGAGCGAATACCCGTGGGAGTCGCTCAAGATCGGCGGAGGCCCGGCGCCGATCCGCATCGACGAGGGTTGGCTGCTGCTGCACCACGGGGTATCAGGCCTCATCAAAGCATCCGCATTCGAACAGCAGCAGGCAGTGAACTACGCGGCCGGCGCGATGATCCTTGACGCGAACGATCCGACCGTGATTCTTGCGCGCACCGAGCTGCCGCTCCTGGTTCCCGAGACCGATGAGGAACGCGACGGCACCGTTCCCAACGTGGTCTTTCCGACCGCCATCGAAGAGATCGACGGCAAATTGTACGTATTTTATGGAATGGCAGATTCAAGCATCGGCGTCGCGCTACTCGAAAGGGTGCAATCATGAGTTCACGAACATCCCCCCGCTCATTCATTCGACACGCCGCCGTGGGACTAGGCCTGTTTAGCCTGCTCGCGTCGGCCTCGGGGCCAGCGATGGCTGCCCCCGAGGCCGGTGTGCATACCGGGCCGCTGACCAACTTGGCGCACCTCGATAGTCTTCTCGCTGACGTACCGCTGCTGGATGTTCCCGGCCACAGCACCTACCAGCAGGCTACGGAACCGACAGCTATCGTCCCCTGGACCTACGCTGATAACCTGCCGGGCGGCGGGTTCCGCAATGTGGGCGGCGGTAACCTCGACGCCGTCACCGGGCATTGGAGTCAGGGCGCGTACAACACGGATGATATTACCCGCACCGCGGTGGTCTACCTCCGTCATCTCAATCTGACAGGCAACATGGAGAGCAGCCGGAAGGCCAAGAGCCTACTGCGGTCCGTCATGTATATGCAGACGACCGAGGGCCCGAACGCTGGGAACAGCGTGTTGTGGCAGCAACCCGATGGTCAGCTGAACCCCAGCGCCGAACCTGTCGAGCTGCCGGATCCGTCCGACTCGGGAGAGTCATACTGGGTCGCACGTACGCTGTGGGCGCTCGGCGAGGGATACGCAACCTATAAGGACAGCGACCCGGCATTCGCCGCGTTCATCAAGGATCGTCTGCACCTCTCTCTACAGGCACTCAACCGCGAAAGCCTGAGTCACTACGGCGAGTGGTCGCAGGCCGACGGCGTGTCAGTGCCTGCCTGGTTGATCGCAGACGGGGCCGACTCAACCGCAGAGGCCGTGCTGGGCCTTTCCGCATATGTTCAGGCGGATCCGGCAGATATCGAGGCGCGTACAGCCCTTGAGCAGTATGCAGAGGGGATCGCTGCCATGGGCAGCGGAAACCTAGGTGGTGTTAGCCCGGCGCAGTGGCCGTTTGGCGCAATTATTCCGTGGACCCTCTCGCAATCAATGTGGCACGCGTGGGGAGGTCAACCCCCAGCTGCCCTGGCCGCAGCAGGAAAAGCTCTTAACGATCCCACACTCTTTAAGCCGGCAGTAGCCGATACGGTGCAATTCACCGGACAGCTCCTCGCAACCGGCGGCATAGACAATGCGTGGGGACCCGGCTTCACCGAACCGGCGCAGATCGCCTACGGGGTTGACTCTCGAATCCAGAGCCTGCTCGGAGTTGCAGACGCGACGGGTGCGACAGGCCTCACGGAGACCGCAGCACTGGCAGCGTCCTGGTACTTCGGCGCAAATCGCGGCGGGCAGCCCATGTACGATCCGGCGACGGGCGTAACCTTTGACGGACTCGAACTCTCCGGCAACCCCAACCGGAACTCCGGGGCCGAATCAACGATCCACGGGCTGTTATCGATGATTGCGTTGGATGCTCACCCCGAAGTTCGCGCGGCCGCCCTCAGTATGCCCACCGCGGTATCTCACACGGGCCTCAGTACGGTCGAAGGGGAAAGCGCGACCGGCGGAACCGTCGTCACACCGGCATCCGGTTGGACTGGCGAATCGTCGATCAGCCAGGGCAAGTACCTGCTGCTCGCGGACGGCGAGACAGCTATGATCACGATTCCCGCCAGCGATCAGCCACAACGGCTACTGCCAATCATCAACCGGGCAGAGGCCGAAAGCGGGACGAGTTTATGGTCAGCGGGAAGCCTCGCGCTAGGCACGCTGCCCAACGGCGGCGTCGGAGCGCCGGGGATCACGGAGGCATCTGGACAGCTGAAACCGCTGGCCCTCGGCTCCCTAATTCCGGCGGGCACGGCGAGTGTCTCGGTGACTGCTCGCGGAGGGGATGCTCTCATCGATGCGGTACTCATCCAGCCACTCATCGCCTCGGCAGAACTCACAGACGGCACGACCAGAACGGTCTTCCGCTGGAGCTCCGCCGGCGATACTCAGGCCCTGAGTCTCGGTAACTTTACCGAGAGAAACGCGACGGCCTACGACGCCAGCGGGCACGCCGCTGCCACGCAAGCCGTTACGGGCATCGGTCAATCGATCCCGGTTGCACCCGGTGGTTTTGTGGTCGAGCGAAGCAGTCTGGTTCCGCTAAGTCCAGTCATACCAGATCCAAAGCCGGCCGACCCGGCGCAGCCTCTTGCCGAGGCAGGTCAGGCTGCCGTGCCGACGGGAAACCTGGCTAACACGGGCGGAACGTCCGATACACCTGGACTTCTGGCGGCTGCTGTGCTGCTGGCCGGAGCATCCCTCATCGGATTGCGGCGGCTACGCGTTCCCGCGTACGAAACTCGGAGGAACTGAAAAACATATGAATGACGCGGCACCCTGGTGGGAAAATTCGGTAACGTACCAAATTTATCCGCGGTCGTTCCTCGGGACGACCGGCTCGGGATACGGGACGCTAGACGGCATCACCTCACGACTCGACTACCTGGCGTGGTTGGGCGTGGATGCTCTCTGGCTCTCCCCCATCTTCCCGAGCCCGGGGGTCGACGGCGGCTACGATGTTGCCGACTACCGCGACGTTGATCCGCTCTTCGGGTCTCTCGCGGATTGCAAACGCCTGATTGAGGAGGCCCA
>JBBAQX010000039.1:0-113 GCA_040400085.1 Lysinibacter sp.
AACGAACACTCCCACAACTCACGAGTGTTGCATTGACCACTAGAAACTGCCGGCCTAACTTACCCGGCTGGGCCCAACCTCCAGGTTGGGCCCAGAACCTGTACCTTGGGCCG
>JBBAQX010000039.1:213-44652 GCA_040400085.1 Lysinibacter sp.
ACCGCCGACCGCCGACCGCCGACCGCCGACCGCCGACCGCCGACCGCCGACCGCCGACCGCCCCAGACACTGCCAGGTAGGCTGGTCCCAAGAGTTTTGCGAAAGGTAGGTCTGCTGTGAGTGAAGCCGCGCGCATCGTTGTAGTGGGGTCGCTGAATGCTGATCTGGTGGTCCACACCGAGCGTTTTCCGCAGCCGGGGGAGACCCTTCTGGGTTCGGAGCTCGCTGTTTTGTCGGGAGGAAAGGGCGCGAACCAGGCGGTTGCGGCAGCCAGACTCGGCGGCAACGTCTCGATGGTTGGGTCAGTCGGCGCCGATTCTCATGGCGACTTTCTTCGCGAGCAGGTACGTGCGGCAGGAGTCGACGTGGGCAACGTAAGCCGCACGCCAGGAGTAGCGACGGGCACTGCGGTGATCACGGTTGACGCATCCGGAGAGAACACCATCATTGTGTCGCCCGGCGCGAACGGAACGCTCGACGAAAAGCAGATAGACGTTGTTGCGGATGTCTTCATCGACGCTGCGATCCTATGCCTCTGTCTTGAGGTCGGCATCGACCCCGTTGTGGCTGCCGCAAGGCGGGCCAGAGATGCCGGAGCTCAGGTGCTCCTCAACTTGTCGCCCTACGGACCTGTGCCGGACGAGTTGCTGGAACTCACGAGCATCCTTCTCGTGAACGAACACGAGGCAGCAAACCTGGCCGAATCAGGACAAACCGGATGGGCTGGGATGGCTGACGCCCTGCGCTCCCGCGGAATCGACCGTGCGGTCGTGACGACGGGATCCGCTGGGGCCGTGGTGATCGACGGCCCGGCAGAGGTTGTCTCTGTTGCCTCACCCGCCGTTGAGGCAATCGATACGACTGGATGCGGTGACGCATTTATGGGTGCCCTCGCGTTCCGCCTGGCTAACGGATTCTCACTTGTGGATGCCGCTCATTTCGCTGCTACCGTCGGCAGCTACGCGGCAACTAGCTTCGGAGCACAATCGTCGTACCCGACCAGGCAGCAACTCGACCAGTTTCTGGCGGGGTAGCGGTGGTTGCCCGTTAAAGCCCGGTCAACGTGAACAGAGCCGAATTAGCATCCCCAACTATTGATACAGAGGCGGCACCCTGTGTGAGGGTTGCCACAACATTGCTCTCAGTGGATACGTTTACGGTTTCGCTGTAACCGGCAGTCTTCGCATCCTCAATAAACGTTTTGAGCTCTGCGATGCTAGCGCCATTTGTCGTCACGTTTTGTGACCCGGCGGCGGCGACAGCAGCCGTGATTTTGCCGGGAGGCGTTGGCAGGTTGCTCGGCCACGTAGAAGGAAGTGCTACCCCATCCCCCGAATCAAATTGCACGTCAGAGCCTTCTCCGAGCACGTCGTTGGCGGCCTGGGTTGCTTTCTCTTGGACCTGATCAATCGCGTTTTCCACTTGGCTCGCGCAGGCGGTGAATCCACCGAGAAGGGCTGCTGAAAGCCCAATTGCTGAGAGTCTTTTGAGTGCGGTATTCATCTGTTTCTCCATTTATCATCGTGTAATTATGAATCTTCGATAGCGGATGCTCCGCCGAGGAATCCCGCTACCCAAAGATCATGGGCATGTCGTCCTCGTCGTCGTACCCCTCTTCATCACTGAGTGAGAGGTCGAGGTCAACCACAACTGGCACGTGATCGCTCGGCGCATCGCCTTTGCGTTCGTTTCGATCGATGCGGGCGTCGATGACCTGGTCGCGGAACGTTTCGCTCGCCATGATGAAGTCGATGCGCATCCCCTCATTGCGAGGAAAACGGAGTTGTTTGTAATCCCAGAAGGTGAATCCTTCCGGAACGAAGGGGCGCACGGCATCGCCGACGAGGCCTTCGAAGCTGCGGAACATGGCTCGCTCCGGCTGTGACACGTGCGTTGAAGTGCCTACGGTGAAGGACGGGTCACCCATGTCGCTGTCGAGAGGAGCAATGTTCCAGTCGCCCATTAGGGCGAGGCGCAGGTTCGGGTCTTCGGCAAGCCAGCTTTCGGTGTTAGCTCGGAGGGTAGAGAGCCACTCAAGTTTGTACGTGAAATGCGCGTGGTCAAGCGAACGTCCGTTGGGAACGTACAGGGACCAGAGTCGCAACCCGTCAACTGTGACGCCCAGCGCACGGGCCTCGAGCGGGATGTTGTTGGCATCGGTCGCGGGGCCGGTGCCTGCCAGGGTAGGTTGAACCGGCTCGCCGAAGCCTGGCATGCCGTCGAATGTGGTCACGACATCCGTCATTGGATGTTTGCTCGCGAACGCTACGCCGTTCCACTGGTTCAGGCCGTGGATCTCGAGGGTGTAGCCGGCAGCCTCGAATTGCGCCCGCGGGAACTGGTCTGGGCGGCATTTGATCTCTTGCATCCCGAGCACGTCGACGTCTTCGCGCACGAGCCAATCCACGATGCGGTCGACGCGGGCGCGCACGGAGTTTACGTTCCAGGTTGCGATTCTCACGGTATCCAGCCTAACTCACCAGCCCCGCTTGCCGCTGTAAGCTTGAGCCCATGAGTGATGCACGCGACCAACTAATCCAATTCATCCGGGACGAAGCCGTTTTTCACGGTGACTTTACCCTCACGAGCGGCAAAAAGGCCACGTACTATATTGATCTCCGCAGGGTTAGCCTTGACCATCGGGTCGCTCCGCTGATCGGCCAGGTCATGCTTCCCCTAATCGATAGCGTGGATGCTGTTGTCGCCGTCGGAGGCCTCACCATGGGCGCCGACCCAATCGCCTCCGCTATCCTTCACCAAGCTGCGGCTCGCGGCGAGGGTTCGAAGCAATATGACGCGTTTGTTGTGCGCAAGGAGCCAAAGGATCACGGTCGAGGCCGTCAGGTCGAAGGCCCCGATCTCGAGGGTAAGCGTGTGATCGTTGTAGAGGACACGTCGACAACGGGCGGATCCCCGCTCAAGGCGATCGAGGCGCTTGAGAAGGTCGGTGCGATCGTCGCTGGTGTCGCCGTCGTTGTCGATCGAAATACGGATGCTCGTGCACGTATCGAGGCTGCCGGCTACCCGTACCACTACGCGATCGGGCTCGAGGATTTAGGCCTCGAACAGCAGTAACACCGGGTCGCTCTCAGCGACCTACCTGCTTCACAGCGACCTACCTGCTTCACCATGAGTACCGGGCCCAAGCTGCATGTTTCCGGCCTAACCTTTAGGCTAGGCCGGAAACGTGTGCCTTGGGCCGAGCCGCGAAACTTGGGCCGAGCCGCCAACGAAGAACCTAGAGTTCGGTCTCGGCAGGTTCCGGGTTGATCAGGTCGGCAACTGATTGCAGCGTCTCGTCGGGACGGAACGGGTACTTCTCGATCTCGGCTCGATCGCTGATACCTGTCATGACGAGGATTGTGTGTAGACCGGCCTCGATACCAGCCACAATGTCGGTGTCCATCCGGTCGCCGATCATCGCGGTGTTCTCGGAGTGTGCTCCGATTTTGTTGAGCGCAGAGCGGAACATCATCGGGTTCGGTTTCCCCACGACGTAGGGTTCCTTGCCTGTTGCCTTTGTGATGAGCGCTGAGATCGCCCCGGTCGCTGGCATCGGGCCATCTTTGCTCGGGCCGGTCGCATCAGGGTTGGTCGCGATGAATCGCGCGCCGTCGTTAATGAGCCTGATTGCCTTGGTAATCGCCTCGAATGAGTAGTTGCGGGTCTCCCCGACGACTACGAAGTCGGGGGCGGTTTCGGTCATGACAAATCCGGCCTCGTGGAGCGCCGTCAAGATTCCGGCCTCTCCGATGACGAATGCCGTTCCGCCCGGTTGTTGCGACTTCAGGAAGGCTGCGGTCGCGAGAGCGGATGTCCAGATCGATTCCTCGGGAACGTCCAGTCCCGACGCCTTCAACCTGGCGCTCAGGTCGCGGGCCGTGAAGATCGAGTTATTCGTTAGTACGAGGAACGGGTTCCCCTGGTTTTTCCATTGTTCGATAAGCTCAGCGGCTCCGGGGATCGCATGGTTTTCGTGCACGAGCACGCCGTCCATGTCGGTGAGCCAGCATTCAACTTCTCTGCGACGTTCGATCATGTGCGCCTCCTAGGGTTCCTGTCTTTCCAGAGTAATGCAGGTAACCCATATGAGGTTAGTTCTGCGCGCCAGAAGCTGAGGGTTCGTCTCGTACGGCTGCGACAGCTTCGATCTCGACAAGCTGGTTGTCGTATCCCAAGACGGTAACTCCCATAAGCGTGCTGGGAGCTGTGTGTTCGCCAAACGTGTCCCGAACCACAGTCCAAGCCTCGACGAGGTCTGCCTGTTTCGTTGATGCGACCAGGACGCGTGTGCTGATGACATCGCGGATGGATGCTCCTGCCTCTGCAAGCGCCACGCTCATGTTATCGAGGGCCTTCTTCGTTTGCCCCGTGATGTTTCCGACGGCAACCGTGTTCCCCTCAGCATCGAGCGGGCAAGAACCAGCCAGGAAGATCAATCGCGCGTCGGAGGGAGCCGTCGCTGCATAGGAGTACTGGGCAACGTTCGAGAGGGATTTCGACCCGATAAGGGTTATGTCAGATGTCATTTCTGGTTCCTTCGTCTTTCGGCGGCAGACGTTCGGCCCCGGCCGTTCAACAGAATCGTACCAACCGCGGCTTTTGGCGCGTCTGGAAGAGGAACATCGGACGGCCGCAGATTTCAGGCGATTAGTTCAAATGGGGGGTGCGCCTGCAACCTGGGGCCGCCCGAAGATTGTGACGCTTATTAGGCGTTAGCTTTTTCTTCGGTAGCTTTCGACCCTGGCTGATCCTTCAAACCAGGGCCCTGCTCGCTGTTGCGTGAATTCACTAGCAACGACTCAGACGATACCGCAGATTCCGTGTCTAGCGCTACATCGTTTACCAGATCGTCACTAAACGGATCCCCAGCGCGGGCAGCGTTGTAGAGTTCCTCGTTGAGGATTCCCTCACGTTTTGCCACGATTGTAGGCACGAGAGCCTGTCCCGCAACGTTTACCGCTGTGCGTCCCATGTCAAGAATCGCGTCCACCGCCAAGAGCAGGCCTACTCCTTCCAGAGGGAGTCCTACCGTGGTCAGGGTTAGGGTGAGCATCACGGTTGCACCGGTTGTTCCTGCGGTCGCGGCGGAACCTACCACCGAGACAAGCACAATGAGTAAGTACTGGAGCACTGTGAGGTCGATGCCATAGAACTGGGCCACGAAAATGGCCGCGATGGCTGGGTAAATTGCCGCGCATCCGTCCATTTTTGTGGTCGCCCCCAGCGGAACAGCGAACGCCGAGTATGCGCGGGGGACTCCGAGGTTGCGTTCCGTTACCCGCTGGGTGAGGGGCAGCGTGCCGATTGACGAGCGACTCACGAACCCTAGCTGAACGGCAGGCCAGACTCCGCTGAAGTATTGGCGGATCGACAACTTATGGCTGCGAATTAGGATCGGGTAGACCACGAAGAGCACCAGCGCTAGTCCAATATAGATGGCGGCTACAAACCAGGCGAGCGAACCGATCGTGGTCCACCCATAGGTGTTTACCGCGTTCCCGATGAGTGCGAACGTGCCGATTGGCGCGATCCGAATGATCCACCACAGCACTTTTTGGATAACGGCGAGCGCGGATTCGTTGAGGCGGAGGAACGGTTCTGCCTTGTCGCCGACCTTGAGAGCGGCGATGCCAACGGCAACAGCTACGACGATCACCTGGAGGATATTGAACCCAACGCTCGACGTCGCAGTTGCCGTATCTCCCGCCACAGTAACCGAGGTATTGACGCTGGCCCCGACGAAGTTACTGGGGATGAGGCCGGTGAGGAAGTTCCACCAGGTTCCGACGGTGTAGGGCTCGCTCCCCGTGAGTTCCCCACGGTTTGCCTGGTTGCCTGGCTGAAGGATGATGCCGAGCGCTATTCCTATGCTCACGGCAATCAGGGCGGTGATGGCGAACCAGAGTAGCGTTTGGCCGGCGAGGCGGGCCGCATTTGTGACCTTGCGCAGGTTGCTGATGCTCGACACGATTGCGGTGAAAATGAGGGGAACAACCGCAGCCTTCAAGAGGGCTACGTAAGAACTGCCAATCGTGGAGAGGGTGGCGGCCAGCCCATTGGGATTGTCCTCGGCATCATTCCCAATGTTTCGGGCGATAACTCCGGCTATTACTCCGAGGATGAGGGCGATCGTGATTTGGACCCCAAAGGATTTTATCCAGGCGGGAAGCCGGGGTGCCTGTGGTGCTTTTGGCGTCTTCTGAACAGTCTGTGAAGTTGTTGAACTCAACGTAGAAACCTTTCGTCGCGAGGGCTGGCAGGTCCTCACCCACGAATCTAGGCTCATATTCGTATTTGCGCCACTAAATGACGGGATGTTACACAGTTGCGTTATCGCGAGCCTCTGCCGCTATTTACTGCCAAGTGCTGCATCAACGATCTTGCGCGCCTCTACCTGAACCTCTCGGAGGTGCTCGGCATCTACGAACGATTCCGCGTAGATCTTGTAGACGTCCTCAGTGCCAGAGGGGCGGGCGGCGAACCACGCTCTCGCCGTGGCAACCTTGACGCCGCCTATGGGAGCGCCGTTGCCTGGGGCCTCACTCAACGCTGCCAGGATCGGGTCGCCCGCGAGTTCGGATGCCGTGATCGACGAGCCGGTGAGACGGCCGAGAGCGGCTTTCTGCTCGGGGGTGGCCGCCGCATCCACTCGCTCGTATACGGGGTTGCCGAATCGTTCGGTGAGTTCCCGGTAGAGAGCCGAGGGCGTCTTACCCGTGACGGCCAGGATCTCTGCCGCGAGGAGCGCGAGAAGGATGCCGTCCTTATCTGTCGTCCACACGGTTCCGTCGAATCGCAGGAAGCTTGCCCCTGCGCTCTCTTCGCCGCCGAACGCGACCGAGCCGTCAAGTAGCCCGTCGACAAACCATTTGAAGCCGACCGGAACTTCGAGGAGTTGGCGACCGAGGGCATCCGCCACTCGATCGATCATCCCCGAAGATACCAGTGTCTTACCGACGGCTGCGTTGGCGCTCCAGTCGGAGCGGTTGCGGTAGAGGTAGTCGATGCACACGGCCAGGTAATGGTTGGGGTTCATGAGGCCGCCGTCGGGGGTTACGATCCCGTGGCGGTCTGCATCGGCGTCATTGCCCGTGACGATGTCGAAGTCGTTGCGATGCTTCAACACGGATGCCATGGCGTTGGGGGAGGACGGGTCCATGCGGATCTTGCCGTCCCAGTCAAGCGTCATAAAAGACCACTGTGGATCAACGCCCTGACCGAGCACCGTCAGCTTGAGGTTGTAGCGCTCGGCGATGGCAGCCCAATACGCCACGGATGCGCCGCCAAGCGGGTCCGCGCCGATGCGGATATGTGCATTGCGAATCGCCGCGACGTCAATGATGTTTTCGAGGTCGGTAACGTAGTTTTCGAGGAAGTCGTAGCGGCCGATATTCATCGGGGTTGTGCGTTTTACCTCGGCGAGTCCGCCTTCGATGAGTTTGTTGGCGCGCGCCGCGATCCACCCGGTTGCGTCGCTATCGGCCGGACCTCCATGAGGGGGGTTGTACTTGAACCCCCCGTCCTGGGGCGGGTTGTGACTGGGGGTAATGATGATGCCGTCGGCGAGGCCGTGTGTGCGGTCTCTATTGTGGGCAAGGATGGCGTGGCTGAGCGCGGGGGTCGGCACGAATTCGTCGTCGGCGCTCGCGAGCACGTCTACGCCATTTGCCGCAAGAACCTCGAGGGCGCTCTGCTCTGCCGGGTGGCTGAGTGCGTGCGTATCGCGACCTATAAAGAGAGGGCCGGTGATGCCTTGTGCCGCGCGGTACTCAACTATCGCCTGGGTGATCGCAAGGATGTGAGCCTCGTTGAACGAGCCGTTCAGTGACGTGCCGCGATGCCCCGACGTGCCGAAGGCTACGCGCTGCGACAGGGTCGCCGGGTCGGGCGTGATACTTGTATAGGCATCGAGCAGGGCATCGATGTCAACCAGGTCTGCGGGCGTTGCGAGTGTTCCGGCGCGTTCATGCATAACACCCAGTGTGCCAGTTGTCGACGCGGGCTGCACGTCTGCCACGAATCTATTCGCTACAGATTACGGGTTCTACTGTGGAAATCACACCACCGGGGCCGAATAGAATTACCTTGCTGTTGGCGTTCTTTCCTGCCAAAAAGATTGCCGTATGCCCGCTAAGCTCGTTACCATGGTTTCCGATCTTCGCACCTATAGCTACCTTGGCCCGGCAGGAACATTTACCGAAGCCGCTCTCGCGCAGGTGCCGGAGGCCGCGGGTCAGACCTGGCGATCAGTGAATAACGTTAGTGAGGCACTCGATGACGTCGTCACGGGTCGCAGCACCGCCGCGATGATCGCGATCGAAAACTCCGTCGAGGGTGGGGTATCGGTTGCGCAGGATGCCCTCGCGACTATTCCGGGCATCCAGATCATTGGCGAGTATTTGGTGCGAGTTAATTTCGTCCTGGTCGCCCGCCGGGGAACGACCCTCGACCAGGTGCGCGTTGTCAACGCCCACCCGGTCGCATACGGCCAGTGCCATCTGTGGCTCGACGAGCATCTGCCGCGTCACGAGCATATTCCGGCGAGTTCCAATGTGGCCGCGGCATCCACTCTCTTTAACGGTTCGATTGCGGATGCCGCGATCGCCCCGCCCACCATCACAGCGCACTACGATGTGGAGCTGCTCGCCGAGAACATTGGCAATAACGCGAACGCAGTCACCCGCTTCGTTCTCGTCGGACGCACGGGGCCCGTGCAGGAACCGACCGGTTCGGACAAAACTAGCGTGGTGGCGGAGCTTCCTGTGGATGAGGCGGGTTCGTTGCTGAGTTTGTTGGAGCAGTTTTCTACGCGCGGTGTGAACCTGAGCCTGATTCAATCGCGTCCGATTGGGGATTCCCTCGGGCGGTATCGTTTTGTGATTGACGCAGATGGGCATATCCTTGACGAGCGGGTGGCAGATGCTTTGCTGGGGCTTAAGCGTTTTAGTCCCCGTGTTATCTTCCTTGGATCTTATCCTCGGGCAGATAAAGCCGTCATCGCGCATGAAAGTCGCTATAGCAACGAGGTCTTTACGGACGCTCGCGATTGGTTGCGAGATGTCATTAGCGGAGAATCGCCCCGTAATTAGCGTCGGTTTTCCTTTTTCTTCCTCACCCCCGCTCAGACAGGAATAGCATGTCTCATCCAGAACCTCCCAACGATAACGGTCTTCCAGAAGTGCCACCTCAGCCAGGAACAGAGGCACCGTTGCCCTCCACTCCGGCTTCCCCGCTCGAGAGCGCTCCTTTTCCCGAGACGGTTTCTCATGAGCCGTTGAGCGTTTCGGGTTCGCCAGAGCCATCGTTTGGAGCACCTGCTGTTGCTCCTGGCTCTCCGCCGCCATTCGGTTACGGTCAATCGCAGCCGGGCTTTGGTGCTCCGAGTGATCCACAACAGCCTGCTTATGGTGCTCCTGTTGGGCAGCAGCCCTCGCCGTATGGCCCGGGTGGGGTTCCCCCTCAGGGTCCGGGACAGTTTCAGTATCCGGCGGCACCCGCTCCTCAGCCTGGCTCGAAGAAGGGCCTTCTCATCGGCGGAATTATTGCCGGGGCTGTTGTGATCCTGCTGGTTATCGGCGGCGGAATAGCGCTTGCTACTGGTATGTTCGGCGGTTCTGGCGGGCCAGAGTCTGCCATGAAGACGTACCTTGGTTACATTGCCGACGGCGACGCCGAATCCGCGGAGAAAATGGTTCCGACCGGTCTCGAAGGCGATGAGGCCGCTTTCTTGGACCCGGCTGTCCTCAAGGGAGCTACCGAGTTTATTACCGATGTCAAGATTGGTAATTCGATTAAAATGGGGACAGATCGTTTCTACGTTTCCTATACCTATCAACTCGACGGTCGTTCCTTTGACGGAAATTCCGAGGTGTATAAAAAGAATGGCGAGTGGACGCTGGCGAAGCCTGTGTTAGCATCCTTTAGCGTTGGAGTATTAGAAGCTACTAATTTCCGTATCGGCGATATTGAGGCCCCCTCTGCTAACGATCTATATAGCTATAGCGTTTACCCCGGTGTGTACGCGCTTGAAACTCCCAAGAGCGGCTTCTATTCGGGCAAGTCAGTATCGGTGGTAGCTGGAGACGATAGTTACGACAGTGTCGATCTCAAGTTCACCCTCTCCGAAAAATTTGGCACTGAGGTTCAGAAAGCATTTAATTCGTGGATCGATTCGTGTCTCACTGGCGGCAGTTTCTATGGTGACGATTACAGCGACCCATGCCACTTTGTTAGCCTTACACAGTACGAAGGCATTACAAATATGAAGGCAACTGTTGCCGAGTATCCTGTTTTTACGGTTGATGGATCTTCCACGAGTTCGTATCTTAGCTCTAACGTTACGGGAGGTAAGCTACAGCTCGACTTTGACGCTGTCGACCGCTATGACTATAAGAATAAAGCGGTTCAGCATTTCTCTATTCAGGAAGACCTGCCCGGATACTTTAGCGTGTCGTTGGTCATTGACGGCAGTAAAATTACCTTCGAAGCTAATGAGTAAAAACTATCGATAACGCTGAGGCAGAGGGCCCGGGGCCAGTTGACGATTCCCCGAATCCCCTGGCCCCTGGCCCTTTGCCTTCGAGTCGGATAGGGATGACTGGCATACGTTCCCCTTTGAGTAGCGCGCCGATGCCTGTTACCTCGACGCCGAATCCTTTTGAGACGAAGCTGACAAAGCTTGAGTCTTTCGAGCGGGATCAGTTGGAACGGGACGCTGTTCCAATCGAACAAACGCGTGCGACAGATGAGCAGGAGGAGGCTTCTAGTGAGCATCCGACCACTCCTGTCGAGCATTTGACTGTGCCTGTTGAGGGTGCGGTTGAGCCTCAAGTTGAGCCGACGCAAACGCCTCCCACCGATTCCTTCATAGAGCTGACACTGCTTAATTCGTCGTCATCTCCTCAGCCCTCGCAGCCGCTTTCGCAGCCGCAGCAGCAACTACCGAGCATGGTTGAGCAATCGGTGAGAAATGCGGCCTCAGGTGGAGTGGGCTTCGTGTCCAATGCGAGCGCTGTAAGTGCTCTCATGAAGCAATGGTTATTTTTTGGCGGTGTTCTTGTTGTCGGGATGGTTCTCGTGGTGGTTATTGGCGGAATGGCTCAGCCAAGTTTCGATGAGTCGTACTCAGAGAGCACCGGATACTCCAATTCCTTTGAAGCGGCTACACCGTTAGATGCCGATGGCGCCAACACGGGTGATCTTCCTGCCCCGGCAAGCCCCCATGCTGCTGTTGAGCAATACCTCGGGTATTTAGCCGCCGGTGATGCGGCCTCAGCTGCTGTAATGGTTCCAACTGGACTATCGGGTGATAACGGGGTTTTCCTTGCCCCGGAGGTTCTCGCTGGGGCGGTAGCACGCATCAGTGACATTGAAGTTCAGGAATACCCTCTTGAGTATCAGCCAGGCAAATATCGAGTCTCGTATAGTTATCAACTTGACGGTCAGTCAGATAGCGGGGTTGCGAAAGTCTTTTTGGTGAATGGTAGGTGGACGCTACAAAAACCGATATTAGGTACCTTCACTACGAGCTCTCCCCTGCCGTATTTTCGTATCGGAAATATCGAGGCGCCGACTAATATGGACCAGTACAAGATTTATCCGGGTGTTTATAACTTGGAGACACCTATGAATGGTTTCTTTTCGGGTGGAGTGGTTCCTCTCCTGGTCACCTCAATAAATTATCCGCAGGCAGATCTGAAATTTACTTATTCTGAAAAATTTTC
Source organism: Lysinibacter sp. (assembly GCA_040400085.1). GTDB lineage: Bacteria > Actinomycetota > Actinomycetes > Actinomycetales > Microbacteriaceae > HNR. The sequence goes on from JBBAQX010000039.1 coordinate 11,940, forward strand.
AACAGGGGCTGAACAGGAATATCGTTCGGTGATAGACGGATGCCTTGCGGGACTTCAATCTGGCATCGAAAACAACTGCTCTGATTTCAGTTTAGATGACGCTACCAAGCATAAATACAAAAATATTAAGAACATAACAGCCAGGGTGATTGAGTATCCCACCGTTCTTGTTTCGTCTGATTCTCTTGTGGTGAAATTGGACGAAACCTCGGGTGGGCGATTCCATGTTGAATTTGATGCTGTCGATACTCAGGCCCCCAAGGCCGCTGGTGTACAACATTTTTCATTTGATGATGATGTTGCTAATTACTTTTCTTTTATTCCCAAGGTTGAAGGCGATCAGATTGTCTTTGAATAGTCGCTGATTGGTTTTATTGTCAGGGACGTCGGCAAGGGAAGTAGGCGTAGGAGACCCTTAGAGCAGGAACCGAACCATTGGACGAGGCATGGATGAACGTAGATTTTTAACGGTTGCATTCCAAACACTTATCAATATTTGGCTAGAGTCATACCTCGAAAGTAACAATGTATTAGGGATCGGCCAAGTATCTGGTTGATCATCTGATCATCGCGAGCCTAGAGCTTCGGCGGTACAAACCCGAGCTGAGCCCCGAAAACGCCCTTCTCGCGGCTGATGATCTGCGCGCGACCGGGAACAGCTTGCACAGGCTTGACCTTTCCGATCAGCGCGCCTTCCTCCGGGTTTCCCGATAGCAGGATGCCCGTTGTCCCCAGGTCCGTCATCCCCTGGATGATCTGGTCGTACGCGGCACGGCTCGCGCCACCGGTTCGGCGGGTGATCACGACGTGCAGCCCCACATCACTGGCCTGCGCGAGCAGCGGAGCGATTGACTGCAGCGGGTTTCCCTGCGAGGTGGACACGAGATCGTAGTCGTCTACGAGGATGAAGCCCTCAGCGCCGGTCCACCAGGATCGGTTGCGGAGCTGTTCAGGGGTGACGTCTGGTCCGGGCATCCTGCTCTTGAAGAACGCGGCCAGGTCGGCCATCCCTCCAGTGGCAGTATCGTGCGAGGTGAGGTACGCCCCGAGGTATTCCTGGGGGATTTCGCCGAGCAGGGCTCTCCTGAAGTCCACCACAAAGATTTTGGCCTCGTTCGGCTTGTAAAGGCGCATGATCTCATGCACATAGGAGCGGAGCATCGAGGACTTGCCCGAACCGGAGTCTCCGTAGAGGTAGAGATGGGGTTCGGTGCGCGGGTTGATGCCGAACGGGGCGAGGTTGGCCTCGTCGATTCCCAGCCAGAGCTTGTTCTGTTCCGGTGGAGCCATCCGCTGGAGTTCGGGGAGCGGGATCGTTTCGGGTAGGAGCCGGAGCTTGGGTCCGGCGGGGCCAGTCCATGCGCCGTTGACCTGTGCAATGAGGTGCTCGATGCCGTCGGCAAGCGTCGCGGGGTCGCCGCTGCCGTCGATGCGGGGCAGCGCCCCCAGCATGTGGTGCTTGCTGGGTGTGATTCCTCGACCGGGGGCGCCAGTGGGTACGTTCACGGCGGTTTTGCGGTCGAGTTCGGAGTCGCTCGGGTCGCCGAGACGCAGCTCGAGTTTCGTGCCGATGAGGTCTTTGATATTTGCCCGCAGCTCCATCCAACGCGCGGCGGTTATAACGACGTGCACGCCGTAGGTGAGGCCTCGCGCGGTGATCGCGAGGATGTCTGGTTCGATCTCTTCGAAGTCGGATCGAACCATGCCCCAGCCGTCGACGATGAGGAAGATGTCGCCGTAGCCGTCGTCCACGCGGCCCTGCGCGCGACGTTGACGGTATGTCTCAATCGAGTCGAGCCCGTTGGCCTTGAAGTAAATCTCTCGCTGGTCAAGGATGCCCGTGACCTCTGCGAGGAGACGGCGGATGACATCCGGCTCGTTTCGGCTCGCGATACCGCTCACGTGAGCGTATTGTGCGAGCGGGGTGAACGTTCCGCCGCCGAAGTCGAGGACGTAGAACTGCACCTCTGCGGGCGTCCGGGTGAGGGACAGAGAGACAAGCAGTGAGCGCGCGAGCGTGCTCTTTCCGGTGAGAGGACCGCCGACGATTGCCATGTGGCCGGCGGCTCCGCCGAGCGAGACGGTGAGGTTTTCTCGTCGCTGTTCCAGCGGCCGGTCCACTATGCCCAGCGGAATGACGAGGTCGCCCGCGTTGCGCCAGGTCTGCGAGATCAGGCCGAGCTGGGGGTCGATAGCGAGGTCGGGCATCAGCTGATCGAAGCTGGTCGGTACGATCAGCGGGGGCAGCCAGACCTGGTGGGCTGCGGGTCCGCGACCGGTCATCCGGTCAACGGCAATGTCGAAAGTGCTGCGCTTTTCTTCCCGGTCTTGGGAGACTTCAATTTCTTCGACCTCTTCGCTGTGCGATAGCACGGGGGCAGCGGTGAACGGTTCGATGGTGATTTCACGCTGCGAGCCGGGTGCAGAGGAGATGGCTTTGCGCCCGCGCGGCGGCCCCGAAACATACGCCGCACGGAACTGCGTCATCGTGGTGGTATCTTCCTTGAGGAAGCCGACGCCTGGTAGGGGCGGCAGGGTGTAGGCGTCCGGCACACCGAGTACCGTGCGCGATTCGGCCGCCGAGAAAGTGCGCAGGCCGATGCGATACGAGAGGTGAGAGTCCAGCCCGCGGAGTTTACCCTCCTCGAGGCGCTGCGATGACAGCAGCAGGTGCACCTGAAGCGAACGACCTAGCCGGCCGATGTTCACGAAGGTCTCCACAAACTCCGGCTTGGCAGCGAGCAGCTCCGAGAACTCGTCGGCGACGATGAGCAGGGCTGGCAGTGGGGCCAGGTCGGTGCGGCCTCCCATCCGAGCTTTTTCGTAGTCGGTGACGTTGGCGAAGTTACCGGCCGAGCGCAGGAGTTCCTGGCGCCGCACCATCTCGCCTTGCAGGGCATCCTGCATTCGATCGACCAGGGTGAGTTCCTCGCCGAGGTTGGTGATCACGGCCGAGACGTGGGGCATCCCCGCCATTCCGGCAAACGTGGCGCCTCCCTTGAAGTCGACGAGAACAAAGTTGAGCTGTTCGGGGGAGTGCGTGAGGGCGAGGGCGAGCACGAGCGTGCGCAGCACCTCTGACTTACCCGACCCGGTTGCGCCGATGATCAGTCCGTGCGGTCCCATTCCCTGCTGCGCCGACTCTTTAATATCGAGAGAGATGGGGATGCCGTCGGTCGTGAGACCGATAGGAACGCGCAGTCGGTCTCGTTGCAGGCGTGGCCTCCACGCCGAGTCGAGGTCGAAGTCGCGCACATCGCCAAGACCGAGCAGATCCACCAGCTCGTCTGAGGTGGCAACGCGGTTTTCGCCTGCCCCCGAATCGTCGTCGGAGTGGAGAGGGGTCAGCCGGCGGGCGGTTGCCTCCGCTTCGGGGATGCTGAGTACGTCAGCTTCGAGGCGTTGGCTCACTGAGTTGGTCCGAACGAGCTCGACCGTGGGGTTGCCCGATTCTGTTGTGACGCTATCGTCTACGGCGAGGCGCAGGCGGTGGGGGCTGTCGAGCTCGTCCCAACTGGCGGGCAGATCGATTACGGTTACGCCCGTCACACCGTCTTCCGTGACAATCGGGTTTCCGAACGGGATACGTCCGCCGTCCACCACGACTATCAGGTGCGGTGTGGCCGATTGGGAACCGCGGGTGAAGCGCGTGCGTTCGGTTACGTCCTCGGGGAGCAGGTCCTGGATCTCTGCGAGCGCGGGCGCGATCATCCGTGCCATGCCTACGCCATCGGATGCGCGGGGCGAGTTGGTGTGCGGCAGCCATTTTGCCCATTCCCACTGTTTAATCGCATCTTTATCGGCGAGGATCGCTATTTGGAGCTGTTCGGGCCCGTGCAGAGTCGCGGCTTGCATGATGAGGGCTCGGGCAATACCCCGCACATCATCTTCGCCCCCGACGACCTCGACGTGCGAGAATTCCGTGAGCGGAATGGATTGCGGCAGGTTGCGTTGCGTGTGGTGGGTGACCATGAATCGATGCGCGGCGGATGCGGATACCGGGTCGAGCTGTGCCAGCGGCGGAAGCTCGGGGGCCTCGAGCGCAAGGCATAGCGGTTGGTCTGTGACCCCTACCCTGATGTTCAGGAAGTCGGGGTCGTCGGAGGATCTTTCCCACACGCGGGTTTTTTCTTCGGCGAGGAAGATCAGCGACGACGGGTCAGGGTTTGCCCACAGCGCCGCCCTGCGTTGCTGTTTGCCGGCGACTCGCACGGTGTTGCGCAGTTCTGCGAGGTAGGCCAGGTACTCGCGGCGGTTCGATAGGGTGGATGCCTGTTGTTGCGAGCGCTGTCTCCACCCGTTAACCGCCACGAAACCGAGAGACGAGAGGAGGAACATCCCTCCGGTGAGAAAACCGGTGGGGCTTGCGTTGTTCATGGTGACCATGACGATTGCGCCAACGCTGCCGAGCATGGGCATCATGGAGCTGAGCAGGGAGCTGACGCCGTCGCCCGCTTCGATTTCGGGCGGTGCCTGGAGTGTTATTTTTCCGGCTGGAACTTTCGGCGGAGCCAGTCGCTGCGATCCGGGGGTCAGATCTGACATAGGTCGGTTTCCTCAGAACGTGATGGGTGAGTGAGCTGCGGGTTGAGGTAGAGCATCATTGCTCCCAGATGGGAAAGATATTGAAGGCCCGGTCGCCGATCCTGACGGTGGCACTCAGCGGTATGTCGTGCATTTCTCCCGCCGAGAGGGGAGTGGTGCTTCCGTCCTCGTTCATGATTCCGGTGCCGTTTGTGGAGTGGTTGTCCATGATGCGGAACACGTCGCCGTTGGCCTCAAATTCGAGGTGCGCTTTTGAGACTGTTGAGGCGGGGTCCTCGACCGAGAAGATTTGATCGGTTTCGTAGCGTTGGCGTGGATTACGGCCGATCATTCCGGTTCCCGGGTTCGCGAGGTAGAGCTGTTGCCCGGTGTCGAATGTGAGTAAAAGGTGTGTGATGCGGGCCGGTTCGGGCTCACCTACCTGTTGTGGCGAGACGATTGTTTCGCTCGCTGGTGCCGGTTGAGCGACTGGTGCCGGTTCTACGACAGGTTCTCCGCGGATGACGGATGCCGGTTCAACGAACGCGGGAATCTCCAGCCCGCCCGGCACCGGTGGGATTAGCCTATTGGTGTCACTGTCGAAGCCATATTCGGAGCCTGTGTCATACCCGGCGTTGGCTGCCGCAGTCTCCCTGTAGATCGCTTGTTCGCGGGAGGGGTCTGAGCCAGCGATGTGAATAGGGGTTGAGTCGAGCTGTACGCCGGTGATCATGGGGCCGAACGAATCGCTCGCGCCGGAGTTTTCAGCGGAGCCGTCCTCGGCTCCGTCTGAGCGTCCGCGAGCGCTGCTCCCCGCGGCGCTTCCGTCGGCTGAGTTGCTGATCCGCGTGTTGCTGACAAGGGGCTCACTATAGCTACCAAGGCCTGCGGAGGCATAGGCGTTTTGTGAGAAATCGGTGAAGTGTGAGTCGCTCGGTAGTGAGATCACTGTTCTGCCACCGACAACTTTTTTGCGGGGCGCGAGAGATACCGTTTGCGTTCCTGCCGCTTTGTCTTGCCAGCCGCGCTTACGGCCGGACGAGTCCCAAGCGGAGGAGGCCACGATGAGCCAGGCGCCCACGATAGCGACGATGCCGCCAGCGAGTGTGATGACCCCGCGCATCGTGGCTCGACCTGCCCCCATGGCGTAGGGTTTGTCTGCCCGGGTGACCCGTATCCGGAGCAGCTTATTGCCGATTGTTGCTCCCCGGATGGCTTGCCACGCCCAGAGTCCGAGCACGAGTTCGCCCGCTGCGATGGCGGTGTAAATAAGGCTTGGCGTGCCGAGCAGCACTGCAGTCCCGAACCAGACCGCAGCGGCGAGGGTGGCGACGCAGAGCACGTCGATGGTGAATGCTGCTAGCCGCCGTCCCGTTCCGGCAGGGGTCATATCTCCGAAGGAATCGTCAAGCCCCTTCTTTTCGGTGGGCTCGGGTAGGGGGGAGTATCTGTAACCCGGTGTTGCCGTTGGGTAGGAGGGTGCCGAATCGTATGAAGGTGCTGGAGTTGTGCTGGGAGGTAGGCTGACCTGGGCCTTCTGGGATGCTCCGCAGTGGATGCAGAAGGCAACGTTGGGTGGGAGTTGTTGTCCGCAACTTCCGCAGGCATTCACCCCTGCGACGGGCGCCATCGCGCCATAGTTTTCTTGTATGCCTGTCATTACGACACCATCCCGCGTACGATTTCGATGAGATTTGCTGCCACGCACGCTGCGGGGAGCGCCAGCGCTGTTGTGAGCGTTTCGGCGATGTCGGCAAAGCGCGAGAGGCTGAGCGAGCGGATGCCTCTGGACACTGGAACAATCGCGCCAACCATGCACAGGCCTACCAGGATGACGGAGAGGGCCGCGATGAGCATCCCTCCTTCTTGCATGCTGAGGAGGGCGAGTGCGGTCAGCTGGGCGAGCACCAGTGCGGCTCCCGCCCGGGGAACCCAGCGTTGCAGGGGCGCGCCTGCCTGCCGTGGTGTGAGCATCAGTGAGACTACGACGCAACCGGCGAGTACGAGTGCGCCGATGCTTTCGAGCGTGCTGCCGGAGACCGACGTCAGCACGATGGGTAACATCAGGGCCGGGATCGCGCTGAATAATACGGTGCCCGTTGCGAGTTGGGAACGTGCGTTGCTCATCATCCCCGCGACGTCTTTTTCGGTCACGGCGGATGCGGTTTTGGGTGTTGATCCGCGAACGGTCCACTTTCCGCTCATAAATTGGTCGTATTCGATGAGTTGGCCGTCTTCGACGTCGAGGCACAGACTGGGTAGGATCCTCAGCGCGAGCGGTGCAAATCCCGCGGCGAGGGCTGCCGCGAGAGTTTCGGGGATGCTGAGTTGCAGGGTGAGCCCCCAGAGTGCGGATGCGGTTGCCAGTGTCCCCAGCACGAGTCCCGTGGAGTTCATCGTGAAGAGCTTGCCGCAGCGCAGGTGTACGATCGCGATTGCTACCGTAGCGCCGAGAAAACCGCAGAGTGTTGCCAGGTGGATTGATTCCGCCAGGCGCGGTGATACCGAGACAAAGCCCGCGCTGAAGGCGAGTACTGGCGGAACCGTTAGGGCGCTGACGCTGATCTTTCCGGCGGGGATACGCGTGCTTGAGATCGCAGAGATCAGCGCGGCCAGGCCAAACGCGAGCGACGCGATGTTGAAGGCGTAGTCGGGTAAGACCTCGGTTTCGATTGCGGATGCGTTGAGCCACGCCGTCGCCAGGCTCACAACTGCCAGCGCGCTCGCGAACCACCATACGGTGCGATCGAGCGTTCCGCGTAGGGCTGCCGCAGAGTTCTTGGAGGCCCGGTCGGACTTTCCCAGTGCGGTCTGGTTGATGATCGTGAGCAGTGTTCCCTCGGGGATTCGGTTCGAGGGATTTCCGCTGTCGGGTGCCAGGGCGAGGTCTGCGCTATGCCCGTTGGGAAGAAGAACGATGGTTCCTGCCTGGATGAGGCCGAGCACGTTCAGGGTTTGGCCGAGTGGAACGTTCGAGGGGATAGAGATGTCACTACGAAGTTTGCCGTGGGCAACGACGACACGGCGTCGCTCAAGAGCACCTATGCCCATGACGTCAACCCCGTTTCTTCGCAGTGGTCCCCTTCGCTGTGCTGATGGCGGTGCCACATTGACCGGTTTTTGTGGCGGATACACGAGGGGAAGTATCAGCCCTAATTATAAAGGCTGTGATCGCGGGATGTCGCGTTTTTGGGCGTCTGGGGTTGATGAAGTTTTTCGGGGGTGTGTTTGTATGATGGTGCTTAGGCTCTGAACGGGGGCTCTGAGGATTAAGACAGATTTCGACAGCATTTATGATTGGCCGGTGAACTTGAGTAATTCAGACGATACCCGCTTCATCGACCTTGTCTATCAGGGTGCGTTGACGGGTCGACGGCTTCTCGTCCGTTATTCTCCGAGTGAGGCGGTGCAACTCGGCGTCATGCGGTTATTAGCACAGGGGTTTTCGCTCCGTCAGGAAGATCTGAACGTTGCGTTGCGGGCAGAAGGCGCCGCCTGGACGGCACAAGCTCTGACGATCGGTGACCGTAAGAAGTCCTGGCAGCGAGGTATCGTCGCCGATTTAGTTGAGGACTTTATTCCGGTCGACCTTTTTCCAGCTCTACGTAGGACTATTGCGCCCACAACGGTGATTGTTACAGCTCGGGCCATAAGCTCAGGAAATGAGTCTTCTGAGGTGACTGAGCTGTTCATTGTTCCGCTTAGTTCGAACTCTGGTGATCCCAGTTCGGCTTTCGGCGCAGCCCCTCTCGTACGAGCTGCAATTGCTGAGGTGATAAGCACCGCTGAGGGTCAGGGAGCTCTCATCTCCGCGGATAAGCAGATCCTCGGTGTTTCGGACCCGGACTGCCCGGCCTCGCGGAGCAAGGCGACTCAGTTGCTTGGGTCACTAAAATAGATTTGAATATGGTCCCTGGGCCCCGCAGATGATAGTGAAAGAGGTTGAAGCTTGAGCGTCATGGTACCTATCAAATGAATGAAATCAACGACATTCTTCGCTCTGCGGCAAAGCTGGTATCGGACGCTCGTGAACGCTATGACCAGGCGGAGAGACGTAATGCTGATCGGTGGTCGCTATGATGGCCCGCCCTTCTTGGGTGTCGCTTAGTCATCCTGCCTGCGAAATCATTCTCAGGGGGGAGCCTTCAGCGGCATTAGCCACCATGGAGAAGTTACTTCGCCAAGAGTGGTTTCGGGTTGAGTATATTGAAAACCCGCCGCTTTTGCGGGCAGTCGTTGGGACAAAATCCTGGTTTCTGTTTGACTGGCTCACCGTAATTCCCGGTAAAGTTGGCCGTTTGGGTACAATCGGAGAAGTAATTGTCGCTTACGGTCCTCCAGGATTTGCGGGGGATGTTCTACTGGCGGGTGAAACGCTCTCCGCCGTTCCGGGAGATCAGTCTTTTGGCCTGTTGATTAGTCTCCGTTCGATTGAAGGGAGCGGAGCATTTAGGTTGCAGCCACTTTTTCTGCGGCTGCTAGACGATGCAGTGCGTGCGTTTCGCGAACAGGGCGTACTTCTTGAGGTGGGCGCTCTTACCTCAGCCTTTGATCTTCCGCTACAGTCAGTGGGCTACGGGCAATACTAAAGTGTGATCTCATTGCCCACCGAGTGCTTCCGATGCGGCCCGGTCGATAGTCCCGCATTCTTCCGCGAGAATGTTTACTAATTTTGCGATTTCTGCGAGCTCGGTAGCCTTTACCGATGCTTGGACATACTCCCTATTGAATTTTGCCTTGAACTCCAATTGAGCATCTCCGGACCAATCCGCAACCATGACTGTAACCTTCGCCTGTAGCGCATGCAGGGCTGTATTGATTGACTCGGATGCCTGCTCCATCGCAGTGCTCATCGTCCTCAGCTGGTTGGGTTCCACCTGTATCGTTGGCATCTTCCGCCTCCTATCGGTACTCGATGGTATCGGTCGGGACGTCTGGATACGCCGCCAGGGCGTCGTCTCTCAGCTGCGTAACAAATGGCGAATCCTCGCCGAGTAGTTCTGCGCTGCGCTCCACAGCATCCATCGCTGATCGATGCTGTGCTCGCGCGATCGTCGCGGTGACCAGTTCCGATAGTGCGGCTGCGCTTAACGACTCAGCGGCTTGGGTGAATGTCACGTTCGATACGCGCCCGCTTGGGGATGCCGTGACCGCTATCTCTCCCCCAGGAGACTTCACCGTGGTCGAGAGCGCCTTCACATCCTGTGCGAGTTGCTTCACGCCTTCCTGTCTTGCCTCCGCAGCTCTCGTCTCTTCGTCAAGACGGGCTCGGGCGTCTTCTATGCTCTCGTTCATGGGTGTCCTTGATCGTGGTGTGAGTGGGGGCTAATACTGTTTTTCGAGTAGACGCACGTATTCTCGAAGGCTGCTGAGTTGTATCGTGATGTCGGACAAAGACTCTGTTGAATCGTTTCCCACCACACCGAAGGGGTAGTCGGCTGTCCTTTCAGGGACTATGCCGCTCATAGTAATCCATCGCTCGTTTAGCTCCTGAATAGCATCATTTAATTCGATCCTATCGTCGGACTGATCGTCTACCACTTTTCTGATGTTGAGCTCCAGCTCGGATGCGAACGGTTGATCAATCAGAGGACTTATGGTTGTGAGAATCTTTTCAACTTCATCGGGGGTTATTGTATCTCTATCGAGCATCACGTTGACATAAATCGTTACTGTCAGCTGTTGGTTCGTTCCGATTTTTCCTGCGGAGGCTTCGGTTATGCCAAGATCCAAGCCTATTAACGCTTCGGGGATTGTTTTGTCGAAGTTACCGATTTGAGGGACTATTTGGCCGCATCCGGTGAGTGCTATTACGAGGAGAAGGGCAACTCCGTAGCTGATTCGTCTCCACACGCTTCTAGCGTTGAGTCGTGTTGAAAATTTGGTGGTCAATAACGTCGCCTCCCATCCAAGCGTATTCGTGATCTAGATTTGACATGCGCGAATCTTTCATCGATGTCACGTATTCGCTATTGTTGTGAAGCCGGTCAAAAGCGAAAGGATTGGAGCTTGGATTCTCTAGTACCACTCGTCGAACATTGCTTGGAACATCACCATCTATGTTAAGGTCCGCCATAGGGACAGGGTCAGTCGCGTGCTGGAAAGACACCACCGGAATATGCTGGGGTATTTTGAACGTATCTATTGGTGAACCGTTGGTGACAACGCCGATAGTGTTGTAAGGGAGTTTGGGGTCGCTTGCAAGATTTGCGGCCATGATTCCTCCCTGGCTAAAGCCGGTAAAGACAACTGGGTCTCCTGGACTCATACCCGCTTCTTGCATGGCACGCATGACAGCTCTTTCGTATTGAGTTGTTATCCCATCGTTGTTGAGCATGAGGGACAGGTTTGTTCTCCCATCGTTCATCGCCCCCGAACCGAACATATCGAACCAATCCTGTGTAGACGGTAACGAGACTACCCAGTGTTCCGTGCCGTCTGCCGCGCGGACCAGTTTGACATCGATGGCAGTTGATTGGTTGCTTCCTAGAGCATCTGTTGTTCCGTTGACTCCCACGATATCTGAAAATGAATTTAGACTCTTAACCTTGTGGGCATCCTCCCAAGCGTCTATTTTCTTTTGTAACCTTTCCTTTTCCTCGCCGGTAGCTGCGGCATGTTGCCGTCGCAACTCATCGATATCGTATTGTTCGACATCCCCGATGCCGATGAGTGCGTCGTTCAGGATTGCGCCCCCGATCAGTCCAGGTATTCCAAGATATCGTTGTCCTACGAGGGGGAGCATTTTGGCGACTATCTCGCTTAATCCGCGCTCCGCATTATCGATGAGTGGCCCAAGCTTCGCGATGAAGCCGATAAGTCGCTCGAATGCGTCGAACATACTGGTGATGAAATCGCGGATGTCGCGGGTCATGGCACCTGCGGCATCCACCAATTGATTTAGTTGGTCGATCTTGTCGAAGGGGTTCAACGAGAATCCGAAGACGGTTCGTATGTGAAGCTCTATCTGGTCCAGGCACACGCGTATGAACGAACGTACCGATTGTGAGATGCTCCCGGCAAGTCGGATTCCTGCTGCCGCTGCTCCGCAGTAGTCTGCGGCGTCTTGGGCGACAGGTTGCAGATCCTTGTAGCGCAATTGAAGTACGCGAATGGTTCGCCCTTCGTAGGGCTCGAGCTGATTATGGAGTCTCTGGGCATCGTCGGAGAGGTCGTTTAACGTTCTTTCGAGCTGTTCCCACGAGTTGGCGGTCTGTTCGATTCCGGAGGGGCTTCCCACAAGGTTGTCGTACCAGGTGCAGAGCGGTTCGACGTATTCAAGCGCCCACGACACAATGTTGATGGGGCCTCCGGAATCACCTGCTCCCGAAGTCTGCGTGGGGGCTGAGCCCACCCAACTTCCGCTGCGGATGGCAGCTGCCGCGCCGCTACTCACAGGCCCGCATCCAACGTGTAACCGCTAAGCCGCTTGGCCCACTCTTCTTCATGCTTGGCGAACGACTTGCTGGCAGCAGCCGTTCCCTCCGACATACGAGCCGTCATCTGCGCGGCCTGCGACATGAGGGTACCTGTCTTATCCGCAAGAGCATTGATTGGCCCCACAAGAAAAGCATTCATGACGCCGAAGGCTGTTGAATCTAGCTCAGCCTGTATCGTGGTGCAAGCCCCAAAACTATCGGCCATCTGCCGTAGCTCTCGTGATTGCGCGTCTAATGCCTCGTCATTAATGACGATCTTGTCTGCGCTAGTTGCAGCCATTTATGCTCTCCTCGGACATAGTAATATCAGGCGTTTTCTTAAGCCTTGGGCGCGCGGGAGCCTGCTTTAGCACCGCTGCTTTTCTTGGTTAGCTGGGTCTCTTCGTCTTCAAGTTTTGGAGCGATGAGACCGAGGCTGCCTGCCTTCTTCTCTTTGTCGCCGCCTCCGCCTGGGGCTCCGCCACCCATCATGCCCATGCCGCCGCGTCCTCCGCTGTTGGCTCCAGAACCGGTTGCAGATGATCCTGCGCCGCCCTGAGCTCCGCCCGAAGCTCCACCTGCGATAGATGCAGTTGTTCCTGCAAGCCCGCCAGCGCCGTTCAGGCCCGCACCGAGTCCTGCAGCGCCTCCGCCCGCGCCTCCGAGGAGCTTGCCAGCTAAGCCTGCCGCGCCCAGAGCGCCAGCTGTTGCGCCTCCCGCGAGTGCCGCCCCGCCAAGACCCGTTACTCCGCCTGACATACTGCTGTCCACGGACGTTGAGGGTGAGTAACCGTAGTTCGGTTTGGGGGTGTATCCGTTGCCGCCGCCGGTGTTGTTGCCTCCGGTTCCGTTTCCGCCACCTCCGGTGTTGTTGCCTCCGGTGTTGTTACCGCCGCCGGTATTGTTATTTCCCCCTCCGATGTCGTCGGGTTTGCCTATTTCGCCGGTGATTGGGTTGCAGCCAATGATGCCATTCCATATCGGTTTGCGGTCATTTGATGAATCTGAAGATGTGTCCGGGATTTGCCATGACGGGGTTCCGCCCGGACCACCGGGACCGTTGCCGCCGAATCCGGGAGGGACGTTTCCCGTGCTGGGGCCGCTGCTGGGTGGGGGAAGCGTTGGTCCGCTTGGGATGTCAGGCGTTTTAACATCCGTCCTGCAATCTATCTGTTGGGAGAGCGTTGCTACTTTCGTCGCTATTCCTTGAAGTTTGCTTTGGAGGGAGTCGAGGGCTTCCCGAGCCGCTTTCTCGCGCTCAACCGATTTTTCGTGTTCCTTCTTCTGGATCTCGGTGTCGACATCCTTGCCGTCCCAGACCGCGCCTATCCAAGTTCCTGCCGAGTCCCAAAAACCGAGTCCTTCTTCAGGTAGCGATTCGTAGCTCTTTTTCGCCTCATCCAGCGCCTGGTTCGCCTTGTCAAGCTCTTGTCGGATTGCGGCAACCTGCTCGGAATTATTCGACATCTCTCCCGAAATTGTTTTTACCTGGTGTTTGGCGGCCTCCGCTGAATCCCCGCTCCACCCGGGATTGCCCTCGAGCCTTTTTATGCTGGTACTGGTTGATGAGAATGCGTTGGTGAGGTCGCGGAGCTGGCTATCAAAGGCCCAGTGTGGTGACCTTGCAACCGCTGCGAGGATTATTTCATCGGTAGTGCATTGATTATTCTGAGCCATCGTTCTTTAATGCCTTTCCTGTGTATTCTCGGTACCTGATGTGATTGGGTAACCTAGATCGGGATAGCTTGGGTTGTGGGTTGGTTGAGCCATACGTCGGCGCTTCGATATATTTTTCCCGACTATGAGGCCAATTACTGCAAGTACGAGAGAGCCTAGCAAACCGAAAATAACCACTCTGATGAGTGGAATTCCCTCGGCGTCAGACGGTTGTTCACTGCTCACTACGTCCTCCGCGGCAACCGGGGGTGCTGAGGCAGTTGCCTCCTGATCTGTGCCGAATATTTCCTCGTAACTCGGAAAGAGCAGGCCGCGTTTCATCTCTTTCGCGACCAACGGATTAACATCCGGGTACTGAGCGGGGTCTTCGCGAAGCATATGTTTCAGGGAAACTGGTCCATAGCCCCAGTACCCGGTTTCGTCGAAGCTGAGTTCATGATCCTCGGCACCAGTATTGTGTATCAGAGATTGGAGTAGCTGATTTCCGGTCGCGTTCGGGTATTTTGATTTGAGCAGGGCTAGGAAACCAGATGTGATTGCAGTTGCGTTTGATGTGCCGCTTCCACCGGAGTAGCCATTGTAGTCGGTCTCAATTCCTTTGATATCGACGCCAGGGCCCACAACATCTGTTCGCTTATCTGGTGAGTTACTCACCGATTGGATCTGCGCATTAGCGTCTAAAGCCTGTATTGTGACCAATCCGTTCAGCGCCGCAAGCTCCCCGGCTAGTGTCGGTGTCAGGTCGTTGCTCGTTCCCGCTACAAAGATCACACCCTTCCGAACCCCTTTGATGAAGGCCGCCTTCACCTCTTCTTGTGCAGGCCCTGTGAATGACATGGAGATTATGTCTGCACCGTCATCGATGGCATCGTTAATTGCCTCTGCATCAGGCAAGCTATTGCCTTGTGAACCTTTGCCATCTCGATAGCATTGGGTCTTTTCAGATACGGTAACTTCCTTATAGCTGGCACTTGTTGCGTAAAGAGTAACTTCAGCATCGGGGGCTACACCCTTTGGGGCTTGGAGTCCATTGACTCCGTTGCCATTCGATATAAGTAGAGAGACCATCCCTGTGCCGTGGTAGGCCGCCGGTTCTGTTGACACAGCCGGTAGGCGTGAGCGGTCGCCCTCTAGGGAAGCCTCGCAGTACGAAGGCTCTTTAACTGTCAGGTTTGCCCCCGCAAACTCCGGAAGATTAGGGTTGATCTGGCTGTCGATCACGGCAATCTTCACGCCCTTACCGGTGTAGCCCTCGGCGTGTGCCTCGGCTACTCCGTAGCGATCAAAATACCAAAGAGTGGGGTCGTCTTCTGCCAGTGCTGGCGTTACACCAAGAAACGATAAGGCCAAGGCCGCCGCCAACCCGGCTCGAATCTTGCCTTTGTTTTTTCCCCACAGACCACGCATTAAAACTCGCCCTGCTCGTCTGTCGTGCTGCCGCCGTTCCAGCCCGAAGGCGCTGACGGCGGAGCGGTGGCGGGGCCGCCACCGTTCAGAATCGACGTGTCGACAACAATGCTAGCCGCCTCCGCGGTCATCGTATCCAGGCGCTGAGAAATATCCACGTCCGCCTGCCCGATGTTGGTAACAACCGTTTTGATATTGCCCGCGGTCTTGCCCATTTCGGAAGAGTAGCTATTCGCAACCTCTCCAAGGAACTGCAGGGTCTGGGTGAACGTAACGTGGAAGTTTTCAGTTGCCCAGACATCCACTCCCTGGATCTCGGGCTGCGCTCCTCCGCGGGGCAGATTGACGGCTGAAAGATCCTCGGCCGCATTTTCAAGTCGAGTGATTGAGGTAGAGACGGTTTCTGGCTGGATACTGATTTCTGAGGCCACGGTGAGCTCTGGCTTTCGTGTGAGTCACGTCATCACAGACGTGGAAACAAAGGGTGCGGGGTATGCATGGGTGCAAGTGCGCTGTGTCGTTGGCCGCCGCTAAGGTAGGAAGTCAACGACACAGCGCTGGTAATGCGTGTGTGGGGTTTAGCCCTGAAAGAGTGAGGCGTTGGCCTTGTCTTTGCTGACGTAGGCATTCGCCATCTCGCCGGTGGCGGAGGAGATACGTACGAGCGTGGCGTGCATCTGCTCGACGAGCTGCTTCCACTCACGTTCTGCCTGGTTGTAAGATTCGAGGGCTTCACCCTCCCACGAGTTTTTCAGGACCTTGACGTTGGATTCCAACGTGTCAAGGATCTCGCGGATGTGGGTTGAATCGGTTTTGATTTGCTGGGAGAGGGCATTCACCATCTCCGGTGTTACTGACATTGACTGCATGGGTCTGTCCTTAGGGGTTGGGTCTTCGCAAACGAAGGGAGTTGGGGAAAGGTTTAGATACCGCTCATCATCGAACCGAGGTTACGAATGGAATCGTTGTTCTCTTGCTCGAGTTCCTGCTGGACCTTGTCGGTGGTGACGAGGTTCTGCTGCAACGTGTCGAGGATCTGGCTGAGGCGTTCGGCCTTGCCGTTCCACTCGGACATGAGGTTGCGGAATGAGACAGCTGCAGCTCCCTGCCATGCGCCGCCAAGTTGCTCAACCTCACCACGAACCTTCGATACCTGTTGCTTGATGGACCCGTGGGCCTCAGCAACAGCGCGTGCGCCCTTATTTAGCGCATCTTCTTCAGCTGAAATAACACCAGCCATAACTACACCTCCAATAGTTCGGCCCACGATGGGGCAAAAATGGGGATGGCATGAACAAAAAATTTCATGCATCCCCCGGATTGATCCGTTTGTAAAAACGCACAGAACAATTTGAGGGTAATGCACTAACTAGCCTGGGTGCAACTGTTGCGAATGAAAAAATACACTAAAACCCACAAAATTGCTTATTATGAGGCTCTTCCCGTTGAATATTGTCATTCTGGTTGCTGTATTTCACTGGCTAGTGGAACCTACTCAGGCTGATCGGCAGAGAGTCTTTCTATAAAAACGTGAATGTAGAGTCTGTGGGAGAACTTGAGGGATTGTTGTAACCTGATTAGGCTACGAAAGCCTGTTTCCCCCTAAAATACCCAGGACGTGTAACGATGCAGTTTCCTTCTCAACCTGCAAGCGGTCTGTTCGGTACCGCTCAGTCATTTCAGTCGCTGCAGCCCGTCCCTTCAAGCTCCGCCGAAACTGTTGTACCTCCGGTGTTGTACCTCCCTGTGCGTGCGCTACCGGAGGGTGGGCTTATCGCCGAGGTGCATGAGACCACTGACGGGCGGCGGGCGGTTCTTGTATTCACAGCGTTGGATCGGTTGCTGGATGCATGTGGCCGTAGTCAGTCATGGAAATTGATTGAGACTGTTGCGCTTGATGCGATTCAAGAGACCCAACCATTTGATATTGTGGCGTTCGATCCGGAGCTGCCCCAGGAACTTCTTGATGGAGGCAAAATAGCATGAGTGGCAAGTCTATAGATATTAATCTTGTCGGCGTCAAAGACCAGCTGAATACGTTCGGGTATGTGGTCGGGGACCTGGTGGGAGCATTGAAAGGGTTTCCGAACACCGCGGATGCGGGCTCTGCATCCGGTGAGCGCGCGGCGATCGTATCCACGTTGAAGGCGAAAGCTGAGAACGTGGTTGCTGCGGAACAGGGGCTAAGCCTGCTTGTTCGTCAGGTGGCGGAGAATCTGCTCGCGGGTGATCAAGATGCGGCAGATGTGTTTGACAAGGTGAAAGATGTAGATCTCGATGGTTAATCCGCTGAGCGCCGAGGTGTTTGTCTCGACAGGACCGATCGATTTGAAGATTGAGGGGGATGTTCCCGCTCTCTACGACTTGTCGCGTGATATGTCGACGATTTATGACAGGCTCGACGACGTTGTTTCCCGCCTGGGGCTTTTGCCGGAAAATATTTCTTTTTTCTGGTAGGGTGATGCTTTCGAATCGTTCCGTACCATCGCGGAGGAGCATGCTACGGCGATTGATGTGTTGGCTACGTTTGCCAAAGATGCATCTTCAGTGACCGATGCGTATGGCGGGTTGATCGAGCGTGGGCGTAACTATTTCGCGGACTATGCAGATTCGGCGAAAAAAGCTGAGCTTATCGTTACAGATGATCGGTATATTTACCCGCCGACGGCGCCTGATATGTCATGTGCCGTTGATGGGTCGGATCAGATCATCAAGGAAACGTATAAGTATCAGGTTGAGTTATTTATCGAGATCCGTGATCTGGTCGCTACTTGGCGGGCTGATGCTGAGGCGTGGATCACGACGTATTTCGTGCCTCTCATTGAAGGTATTGGAGAGCTGACCGGGGTGGATGACCTGATTAGGCAGCTTCTGGGCGTTGGTAGCACCGCGATTGATGCGCTCGTCTCGGAGGCAGGTAAACGGATTAGCGATGATTTGTCTCATTTTCTGGAGAAGCAGCAAGGCTACGAGGAGAAGTGGCAGGAGCACAAGAGCGATGGGCGCTCGGGCGACCCTAGTAAAAGGGCTGATGCGGAAAGATGTGACGAGGATGCGCATCGTCAGGCTCGGAGCCAGATTGATGCGGAGATCAAGAAACTTGGTCCGGCAGACTTTATGTTAAAGGGTGGCAAAGCCGCTGGCGCGTTGGGAACCGTGGCCTTGGCTGCGTATGATCTTTCTACCGGAAAATCGCCCTCTACTGTCGGAGCAGGGGTTGCCGGGGGTGCTGCTGGTGGCGCGGCAGGCGGGGCATTATCGGGCGCTGTTGCGGGACTCTGGGGTGGCCCAGGAACGGTTGCAGCGTTTGGTATCGGAGGGGGTATAGTCGGAGGGTTTTTTGGTGGTGTAGGTGCGGAAGCTGGTTGGGAAGAATGGGCTTCTTTACGAACGAGGCAGGCTATTGATGAGGGTTTGGCTGGAAAATACCAGATTTCTCAGTCGCTTGAGTCTGACTATCGGCATATGTAGATAATACTTAATAGGAATTACGATCATTGAACAAGACAACCAAAACTACTCAGGTTCTCATGAGCAAGCGTTTTCAGGAGAGCATAGGAACTCCTATTGATCCTGTCACCTTTTCTTTTTCGGCACGTCTTTTCGGAGTTACGGGGACGCTTGTGTTTATTTTTCTTAGTTTCGTGGCGCCAGCTGTTTTGCCCTTGTCCCCGTTTAGAGCTGGGTTTTTTATGGATATCATATTTTATTTTGCGGTATTATTATTTGTTATACTAATTAAATCGTGGTTTGATTCTAAAGTTGATGTTGTAAGATATCGACTCGACTCTGGTTTCACCTGGTTTTCGCAAGTTTCTTTTTTAAACCCATTAACGACCTCGTTATTCGCTCTCGTTCCTATTGCGATGGGTGTGTACGGAACATATTTTGTGGTCACGGGTCTCATCTGGAACACCGGAAACCTGTTGACGGCGGTTCCTCGTTCGGCGTGGGTACTCAGCGTTGCGGGTGTTGTGTTGAGCGTTTTTGCGTGGCGCGAGGCGTATCGCGCGATACGTGGGCGTCCGGGTATTCGGCTTTCTGTCGACCAAGTTGTTGTTAACTACAAGAACAAAAACGTGTTTCTGCCGTGGAAGCAAGTTACTGGTGTGACGGTTGAAATGGTTCCGAAGTCTGCCGGGCGAAGGAAGCGCTTTGTTCCTGCTGTGCGGATTGAGGCTGATAAGGGTCGCGTTTTCCATGTCGAGGCTTTTGAGCTTGGGTCTGATCCGAATGTAGTGGCGGCTTTTATTCTCTATTATCGTGATCATCTGAGGGATCGCGAGGCGCTGTCGGACCCGGAGGAGTCAATTCGTCGTTTCCGTGAGGCTCAGGTTTGAGGGTGACCCGATACCCTAGTCCCAGTCTGGATTAACGAGTCTCTCATGATCGAAGGGCATTGGTTCCCGCCTATGCGTTCATATTTGCCTATAGATGCACTAAAGTTGGATCCGTGGCTTTTGTGGTAGAGCCTCCGCGTTTTTCTTTACCCGAAACTCATCGGACCTAAGGATATTAGTTCATGACCCCCCAGCCTGCTTCCGGTGTGGCAGCAAATACGCTGATCCGCATTACTGTGACGTGCAATGACCGTCGCCTCGATGTCGGCGTGCCCTCGCGGACTCCACTCGCAGAACTCCTACCCGGTTTCGCGCGCAGCCTAGGCGTCCTCGATCCAACGCTCGTGCACGGCGGATATTCCCTTGTCAACGCGGAGGGAACAACTCTCGAACCCGCCCACGGTCTAGCTACCCAGGGAGTATCGCACGGCGAACTCTTTACCCTTAATTGTGGAGCGCTACAGCCGGAGCCAAAAGTGTACGATGATATCGTCGAAGCTGTTGCGGACACCGTCGAGCGGCAACACAAACCCTGGACAGCCCAGGACAGCGCGCAGACGGCACTCGCAACCAGCGCCGCGCTGCTCGTGATGGGCGCCGTCCTCTTGATGGGAGCATCCCAATCATCGGGGATCGCCAGCCTGATTGCCGGATGCGCCGCCCTTCTGCTCATAACGGTGGGTGGCGTGCTGAGCCGGTTCGAGCAGCCGATGGCTGGGCTGGTACTTGTCCTCACAGCATCCATTTTTGGCGCGGTCGCCGGATACACCGCCGTTCCCGGCAATATCGCTTGGGGATGGCCCATCGTGGCACTCGGCGGGGGAGCCGCGCTCACGAGCATGATCGGCGCGCTGATTATCCCCGCAAAGAAAGAGGTAGCGCTGATCCCCGCGTTGAGCGGCCTCATCGTTGCGGTTGCCGCCGCTATAACGGCCGTTTTCGATCTCGCCCCCAGCGGAGTATTCGCTATCACCCTTGCGCTTGCCGCAACGCTCGGCAACGGCCTGCCCTGGCTGGCCATGTCAACGTCGAAACTTAAAATTGTTACACCTGAAAATGATCAGGACATTTTTTCCGATCCCGCCCCCATCAATCCCGCCGAGATAAGTGCCCAATTTGCGCGGGGCCAGCGTGTGCTGCTCGCAACCCGGGCATCGCTCGGGATTGTGACGGTCGTCACCGCGCCCTTCGTCGTAGAATCGGGAATCATCGGTACCGTCCTGTGCGCCCTCTGCTTTGTTGGCATGATGCTTAAGTCCAGAGAAGTTTACGCTCGGGTGGACGTCCTCACTATCATGAGCACTGGCGTGGTCGGCCTGGTCGTTACCGGAGTCTCTGCCGTCGTCATTCATCCGGAATGGCGTGAGGCTCTCGTCCTCGCGCTCGGAGTCATCGCGGCGATCCTCGTGTCGCTTACCCTGCTCTCCTCCAAGCCGCGCATGGGCGTAGGCCGGGTCGCCGATGCTGTCGACCTCGTCGCGCTTGCGCTACTGCTCCCGCTGGGCGTCACAGTGGCTGGAATTGCGTAACCCAGATGGCAACAAAAAAAGAACTGATCCAGGCCCAGCAATACAGTAGGCGACGCCTTCTCACCGCGTTCGTGTCGGGCGCACCCGGCGGTAAAGAGCTTGAGCCGAGCAAACCATTGCGCGCAGTCGTCGCCGGAACCGCTCTGTCCATCTTGATCATTGTCGGTAGCATCGTTTTCGGCCTGATTCGCCCCGGCCTTCCCAATGGATGGGATGCCAATACCCTACTCATCACAAAAGACTCCGGCGCCCGCTACGTCGCTGTCAACGGCGTGCTATACCCCGTGATCAACACCACGAGTGCTCAATTAGTCATCCCCTCCGAGTCGTTCAAGGTGCTCACCGTCGATCAGGCAAAGATAGCCGACGTAGAACGCGGAGAAACTATCGGAATCTTCGGCGCACCAGATTCCCTCCCCGTTCCGAACCGGCTCATTTCTTCGGGCTGGGCCAGCTGCATCGCTGGAGGGGATGCCGAGAAAACGGCCCTTATCAGCGACGGTTACAGCGCCAAGACTACCGGCGACTTCGCCCTCGTCACACACCAGGGTCAGCGCTACATCGTGGCAGACGGCTACCGCTATAAGGTCGACCGGAACGCGGAGTCCGCTGTGCTGCGAGCGCTCGGACTAGCCACGACCAACCCCGTCGAGGTAACCGGAACCTGGATCAACCTCTTCACCCCGGGTAGCGACCTTGAGCCTCTGTTCATTCCCGATTTTGGCGGAGACCTACCGGGTCTGGCAGGTTCCACGATGACGGGCCTCCGCGTGGGGTCTGTGGTTCGTACTGAAGGTCAAAGCGACAACCAGCGTTACGTCCTCGACGCCAAGGGAGATCTGGCTCCCCTCAGCCCCCTCGCTTACGAACTATACCTGCTTGGAACCGGAGCCGAACTCGGGGAACAGGTAGATGTTTCTCCAGCGCAATTGCGTCAGCTCGGCAACGCGGATAAGCCCGCAGCCCCAGAAGATTGGCCGGACAAAACCGCGCCCGCCCTTGACGTCACGCGATCGGGTGCGTGTGCAGTACTGGAAACTACCAGCGGCGAATCGTCGCGCATCCGTCTATCGATCCCGACTGACACCGGGAAGCTTCGCAACCAACCCGAGGGCGTGACCGTGTCGCCAGCCGGGGGAGCAATCGTGCGTGCGACGAATGAGGGCGACACGAACAAGGGAAATACCTTCGTCGTGGATAGCTCGGGAACAGCTTTTCCTGTCCCGGATGCTGACAACGAGATTCTGGCTCGATTAGGCTACAAACCCTCCGACAGGGTGGAAGTTCCCCAGTCCTGGATGATGCTCTTTGCGCAGGGACCGAACCTCACTCAGGAAGCAGCAGGGTCCACGCCCGACAAACTGCAGGTTGTGGGGGGATAAGGGGCATGGCATCGATTCGACTTAGGCTGGTTGCGTTCGGTATTGCGACGTTCGCCGCTACCTTTACTCTGGGGCCCGCGGCGACTGCCGACCCAGACGCCGCCGTATCGCGTGCGATACCTATATATAGTGCAGACGACGACAAGTGTTCGCCGACGGTGGAACGTTTCGTGCCCGACACACCTTCTGGGATAATTAGTCTTCAAGGGGAACAATCCTGGAAGCTAGCAACGGGCGAGGGTATCACCGTGGCGATTGTCGATTCCGGGGTGTCCTATCTTAACGTTCATCTGGGCGAAACAAGCGTGCTGCCGGGGGCCAACCTCGTCGGGGATGGTGAAGACCCGACCGGTCGCAGCGACATTACCGGGCACGGAACGGCTATCGCCGGCCTTATCGCTGCCCGCCAGGTTGAGTCTTCTGGTGTGATCGGCCTTGCCCCGCAGGCGAAGATCTTGCCCGTGCGGGTCTTCCGCAGCGAAGATGAAGAGAGCCGGAAGGCAGGGTTTGGGCCCAGCATCGGACGTATGGCGGAGGGTATTCGCTATGCGGTCGATCACGGTGCCACCATCATCAACGTATCGATGAGCGACAGCGCAGATTCTCCCGTGTTACGTGACGCCGTGACCTACGCCTACGAGAGAGGTAGCCTGGTCGTCGCGAGCGCCGGGAACCGCAACACAGCGGAAGATGCCGTGGATGGACTTCGATACCCTGCCGCATACCCCGAAGTTCTCGGGGTGACCGCCGTCGACTCTAAGGACAACGTGACGGATGCCTCGATTCACGGCGAACAGGTGGATGTAGCTGCCCCAGGAGCAAACGTTCTCACGACGTATTTCTCTATGGGCGATTGCATCTTTGCCACGGAGGCGGCCCAGTCAAGCTTCGCGACGGGATACGCCAGCGCCGCAGCTGCACTACTCGCCCAGCGTTTCCCCGAGGAAGGTCCAGCCGGGTGGATTTATCGTTTGTCGGCAACCGCGGCGCGTGCGAGCGCGGATAACCGAACTGACATCGACGGATGGGGGCTCATCCAGCCCTATGAGGCGCTCACCTTCATCAACGATGGGAGCGCCCGTGGCCCTGTCAACCCCTTCTATGAGAAGGTCGAGCGCGTCGAGGCTACCCCTGCCCCCATCAACCTCTCGCAGCGGCAGTCGCCCATGGTGCCCACCCAGAATGTCGCCCTCTGGGCGGCAGCCCTCGGGGTGACCGCGACGGTCGTGATCGTGTTGTTGCGGCGGCGGAGCCAGTAACGCTGCTTTATTTGAGATTCTCGAAGAAAAGGATGATTAACATGACCAATGCAAACCATCGTGTACCCCTTTCCCAGCAGGAAGGCGTTATTATCCCTCCGATGCTTTACCTTCCGGTTCGGATCGGTCCGGAAGGTCAGCAACTCGCTGAGGTGCGTGAAACCGCAGATGGTCGTCGGGCCTTACTTGCGTATACAGCCCTTGACAGGCTGGCAGATCAGTGTGGATTTGAGCAGCCATGGGTGCTGGTAAAGATCGAGGACCTAGGTGACATTAAAGACGAACAGCCTTTTGATATCGTTAGCTTTGACCCGGTGATCTCGGATCGTCTCAAAAGTGAGGGGAAACTCGCATGACCCGGATCGATGTCGATAGGGAATCGATGGGCGCGGTTTTCAAAAAGCCTGAGGAATTAGCCGCAGACGTTTCGGGTGTTCTCGGAAAGTTTTCTTCCGCTGCTGATGGAGGTATTGCCAGCGATAAGATCGCCTTTATCGTGAGGGCTGCGATGGAGGCTGCGCAAATGTCTGTGGACGCCGCAAACGGCGTCTGTGCGATTGGGCGTTCTGCTGTTGATGGGCACATGGAAACCGAAGAGGAAATTATGGATGCTCTTGATAATTTCGCAGACAAGGCCAACGGCTAATGGGTATTGATCTTAAGATTCCCGGGGATCCAGCAGCTATTCATGAACTCGCCAACTGGTTAGATCCTGATCTGAACAATCCGGTAAACAGCTTGCATAAGGGACTGACGACAATGTCATCCGATTCAGGGATGTACTGGCGAGGTTTAGCTGGTGAGGCGTTTAGACAGTCCGTGGATGCGATTTCCGTCGGCGTGGACCCGGTTGACATTTATATTGCTGATGCAGCAGAAGTATTTCGCGCATATGCGCAGAGACTTGCAAGGGGGAAGAATACTTTCGCTGATTATGCCGATGATGCCAGAAATACTTGGCTTACAGTTGCGGGAGATATTATTGCAATGCCGATGGCACCGAAGCAGTATATCTCCAGCCCTGGTACTCCTCCACCTATCGAGCGTGGGCCTAACGGCGAATGCCTTTTCCCGTTACCTATCGGAGCTTATGAAGACTCTCTGGAGTGTTACAAGCGAATTGCTAAGGACGTGGGAACATGGTGGGGTGATCTTGAGAACTGGATCGATGAGCATATCGTGCCATTGATGAATCGAATTACTGAGTTTCAACCCCTAGCGGATGCATTCGAAACCTTGAAAATTGGGAATAATGTTGTTCTCAATTCTGTCCTTAATCTCGAAGAAATGAACTGGGAAAGCAGTCTTCAGCTTTTTGAGGATAAGGCTAAGGCTGCTCAATCTGCATATGAGACATACAGCGAGAGACTACGGTCGGGAGATCCTCGGATCAGAAGTGCTGCTGAAAGTACAACGAAACCCGAGCTGCGAGCTGCGAGAGATGTACTGGATTCTGAGGTCGGCAATCTGCGTAGAGGCACCAAGATCATCCCCCTTGTTGGGCCGGCAATTGATATTGTCTCAGCGGGGATCGATGTTGCAAGTGGTGGTTCGGCTTCCTCCGCTGTGGTGGGTCTAGCCGGAGGTGCTGCGGGTACCGCAGTTGGAGGTCTCGTCCTATCGGGGCCTCCAGGGTGGGTTGCAATCGGACTGGCGGCAATCGGAGCGGCAGCGGCTTGGGGATCTCAGTGGGCATGGGAATCCGGTGTTCCACTCGACGTTCGTGAGGCAATCGATGCGGGGGACTTCGACTATGCGTTCAAGTGATTTTAACGTCTAAGATAGGCTGTTAGTAATTTTATGAGCTTAAGACCGCTGCATCTGCGAGTTGGGGAAGTTTGTGTGACTTGGGTGGAGGTTAGTAATATCCGTATTCACTGGAAAGAGCAGGCTAAAGTTGCGTATAGTAAGTTTCGTGCTGCAGGTAAATATGGCCTATTCTCGGCTTACTTCGGTTCGGGCTCGGTCGTCCTCGCCGAGGTAATTCGATATTCCCCTGGCTGCTCTAATTATCGAGAGAGTCTGAGCGACCTTCAGCCTGTGCTAGAACTCGTCACGGATGCGGTCAACTGATGAGTTCACAGAAGCTGAAAGTTCGGATCAAAAAAGCCCGGGTAGTTCTTCCCCTTGAATATCAGCACGCAAGAACCAGCCTTGTTCTTCCGATTGTCCTTATGCTTATTTTGGTCGGCTTCTTACTCCTTCCGGTTCTTCTTGATAACAAGCCATATTTTCGGCTCATGATGTTCCTTCTCGTGTTAGGCATAGTGTTCTTTTTTCTATCCACTATCCCTTGGCGCAAGGCACCTTCACCTGGGAAAGTGCGATTGTCACCTACCTCCCCTTTGAAGTTCCTTCCACCCACAGCTATCTGGATTCTTAACCTGGCAGGGCCTATATGTTTTCTCCTCGCTGGTACGGTTGTAATCCTGTCTTTGTTTGTCTTAGGTATAGAACCGATCACCGGCCCTATCGGTCGAAGGGGTGGAGGGGTTTTCTTCATCGCTCTCGGGATTGCTGGGATTTTTTATCAGATGCCGAAGCTGTTGCGGCCTCGTGGTGTAGAGCTCTCTCCCGAAGGAGTGCGTTGGTGGCAGGGCCTGCGTGAAAATATCATTCCGTGGGATGGCCTCGCTGAAGTAGCCCTCGGAGCAAAGAAAAAAGGAAAGCGGCTTCGGCTGCATCATCGCGACGGGAACGTCCATAGCTTGGTCCCGATGTTTTTTGGGTCGGACCCGGTCGTCGTCGCTGAGGTGATTCGCTACTTCCTCGACCATCCCGATGATCGAGAGACCCTGAGCGACCCTCGGGCCGCCCTCGCCCTCGTCGCTGACTTCTGATCCGCGAAAGGCACCAAACGGATCAGTCGACCGGCCCCGGCACCCGCACGATCAGTCCCCCGGCGTCCACCGCGCCATTCACCGCCACTGCTTCGCCAAAGTCGTCCCCGTCGAGCTGCACGGCTTCCGGTCGGTCGAGCCTTAGGTCAAACGTGCGCCCCGTGAGATACGTCACCGACTTGGTGTCGTTCGTGAGGTCGATAATCTTACGACCCGTCTTCGTTTTGCGCAGCACCCCGTTTTCCCAGCTGATCTTGCGCCAGATGCTGAACCAGGAGAAAATGCCTTGTGGACGCAGGGAAATGATGTCCAGTATCCCATCATCGATCTCGGCCTCGGGGATGAGCAATACACCGCCAGGCAGGAGCCCGCAGTTTCCGATCATGACGCTGTAGACCGACATGGTTCCTGGCGGATCGGCGTCAATCCGGTAGTGAACCTTCAGTGGTTTTTGTTCGATTATTGCGCGGATGCCCCCGTCAACATAAGCGAGCCACCCCACCCTTTTCTTGAGTCCCGATTGCGTCAGCTGGATCAGTTTGGCGTCAAGCCCGAGCCCCGCGAGAACTAAGAAGACGTGCTCGCTCGATTCGCCGGACTCTCGGGTGATGGTAATAATCCCGGTATCGATTGGCTTATTCACGCCGGTAAAGATCGTGGATACGGCGTCGTCGAGGTCTCGCAATTCGAGGTGCAGGTTCCGCGCTAACAAGTTTCCTGTCCCCTGAGGGATGAGGCCGAACGGCACTCCGCTGCCCCGCAGGCCCTCAGCGACGGCGCGAATCGTGCCGTCCCCGCCGACGGCAACCACAACATCCGCGCCCTTATCGAGTGCCTTACGCACATGGCCCTGACCGGCCTCTTCCGGTGTGGTCTCGAACCACATGGTCTCTGCCCATTTGGAACGTTTCTGTTGAGCGATGACTGATTTTTTGAGTGCGGCTATATCGGTTTTGAGCGGATGATAAACAATTGCGGCTCGCGGACGATGGGAGCCAAATATATTTACCATAGTTAATACGCTACGTCATCCGCGAGACTTGTGCGCGCTCCGGCTAGACTGACAGGGTGATTGATCCAGCATTGCTACGCGAAAACCCTGAAACCATTAAGCTCTCCCAGCGTGCTCGCGGGGCGTCGGAGCAACTCGTTGACGAGGCTCTCGCAGCCGATTCGTCACGCCGTGAGGCCATCACCGAGTTCGAAGCTTTGCGTGCCGAGCAGAACGCGTTTGGTAAAACGGTTGCCAAGGCTGCACCGGAGGAAAAGAAGGCCCTGGTCGCCCAGGCGCAGGATCTCGCCGCCCGTGTGCGCGAGGCTAATCAACGAGCGTCGGATGCCGAGGCCGCCTTTACCGGATTTGCCCGCGCCATTGCCAACCCGGTTATCGACGGGGTCCCCGCGGGAGGCGAAGACAACTTCGTGACCCTGCGCGAGGTCGGCGAGCGCCCCGACTTTGACTTCACGCCCCGGGATCACCTTGAGCTGGGCGAAATACTCGGTGCTATCGACATGACGCGCGGCACCAAGGTGAGTGGCTCGCGCTTCTACTTCCTGCGTGGTATCGGTGCCCGCCTTGAGATCGCCCTGATGAACATGGGTCTCGACCATGCCCTGCAGGCGGGTTTCGTTCCTCTTATTACTCCGACGCTCGTGAAGCCTGAGATCATGGATGGAACCGGCTTCCTTGGCGAGCATGCTAGTGAGGTCTATCAGCTGCGCGACGAAGACCTGTACCTCACTGGCACCAGCGAGGTTGCGCTTGCTGGATACCACTCCGACGAGATCCTCGACCTCACGGATGGCCCCCTGCGCTACGCTGGCTGGTCAACGTGTTACCGCAGCGAGGCCGGCTCGTACGGCAAGGATACCCGCGGCATCCTGCGCGTGCATCAGTTCAATAAGCTTGAGATGTTCGTGTACACCACCCCGGAGCAAGCCGAGGCAGAACACGATCGCCTGGTTGCCTGGCAAGAGGGGATGCTGCAGGCGCTAGGCCTGAGCTATCGCGTGATCGATGTCGCGGCTGGTGATCTCGGATCGAGCGCCGCGCGTAAGTTTGACATCGAGGCGTGGATTCCTACTCAGGATGCCTACCGCGAGCTCACCTCTACGAGTAACTGCACCACGTTCCAGGCACGTCGCCTGAATACGAGGTTCCGCACCGAGAGCGGCAAAACCGCTCCGGTGGCAACGCTTAACGGCACGCTGGCTACAACCCGGTGGATCGTCGCTATTCTCGAAACTCACCAGCAGGCCGACGGCTCGGTTGTTGTGCCGGAGGCACTTCGTCCGTATCTTGGCGGCCTGGACGTTCTGAAGCCATAAGGATCGATAGACATGGATGCTGCACCAACTCAGACCAATAACTCGCGTAAGTTCGTCGCACTTGACATCGACGGAACCATCCTCGACGAGAACGGCGTCATTACCCCTGCTGTGAGCCAGGCCGTCACGGAGGCGGTTGCTGCCGGGCACATTGTGACGATTGCCACTGGACGCTCCGCGAGTACGACCATCCCTGTCGTCCGCGAACTCGGTATCGACCCGGAATATGTTGTGTGCTCTAATGGTGCCATCGTGCTCCGGCGGGATGACTCGTTGGTCGACGGGTATCGACGCGAGATCGTGGAGACGTTTGATCCGACGTCGGTTTTGACGCGCATCCGTAGTCATCTTTTGAACGCGCACTACGCGGTTGAGGATAGCGCGGGGCTTTTCTACAGCACACAAGAATTTCCTGACGCAAGTTTTGGTTCCCGCAGTAAGAAGGTTACCTTCGAGGAACTCATGCAGGTGAGCGCAACTCGTGTTGTTGTGATCTCACCCGATCACGTTCTCGAGGACTTCCTGAAGGTAGTCGAGAATATGGGATTGAATCAGGTGAGCTATGCGATTGGGTGGACCGCGTGGATGGATATCGCCCCCTTCGGGATTAACAAGGCCACGGCGCTGAGCAAAGTGATTGAGCTTCTTGGCGTAGCAAGCCAAGACGTCGTTGTTGCCGGGGATGGGCGCAACGATATCGAGATGCTTGAATGGGCATCAAAGCGTGGAATTGCCGCAGCTATGGGGCAGGCTCCTGACGAGGTTAAAGCAGTGGCCACACGCATTGTCGCGCCAATTGAGGGTGATGGTGTGGCAGAATTGCTGCGCTCGCTTTAGGGCTTCGAGGGGTCTTTAGTGGGCCTTCATCGGTGCGTGTGACTCGCGGAACGGTTTTTTACGTTATGCTTTTTCTCGGAGGGCTGTCCGAGCGGCCGAAGGAGCTAGTCTTGAAAACTAGTAGGCGGAAACGTCTCGTGGGTTCGAATCCCACGCTCTCCGCCACGTAAACCCCCTGCTGAACTGATGTTTAGCGGGGGGTTTTGCTGTTCCTGCGTATCCCTCTCCCGTTTCGGCCTATTACCCATACAACAGGCCCAGTCGGCCCCGAACAACATCCCAGGCCCAAAACATCAGATGCTCAACAGGTCACAATTACCCAGGCTCCCAGGCGGCTATCTCGAGTGTATTCGAGGGTAAAGCTGGGCGGGGATTTACCAATTCCCAGTGATCTCTAGGGTCTTTCGATAAACTGGATAGGGGCATCCTTCTATTTCGGATTCATAAGTGCTTTTTCATGAGCCTCGTTTCGATAACGAGGGGATGCCCGTATCCGTGAGAATTTTTAGTAGAGTTTTGAGTTTGGTGGTGTTGATGTCGGGTTCACAAGAGCAAATATCTGAAAAAAACGTGCGTCCCTCCGTGCGGCATGGACGGCTGAACCGGGCCGGTAGCTGGAGGAACGCGATCAAGGTTGGCCTTGCCGGCCTTGCGGTTGTCGCGGTTAGTGCTGTATCGGTGGGTGCATATGCCGCGTGGGATGTGAACAATAGCCGGAAGGATTCCGTTACTCTCGTGAAACCTGACGCAGATAAAATTGGAAACACGGATGTCGCTCAGGCCGGAGCGGTCGAAGGATCACTGTCGATCTTTCTTGCGGGATCAGATAGCCGTAGCGGCCAGGAGCTAGACGATGGCGAAGAGGGCGAGCTTAACGATGTCAACATGCTGTTGACGGTCTCTGCAGATCACACCAAGGCAAGTATCACCAGTTTTCCTCGCGACCTCATGCTGCCGATTCCCTCATGCCCTAGCGCGCAAGGAGAGCCGAACTACTACCCAGCGATGAGTGAACAACCGCTCAACTCGACACTCCAATATGGTGGGCTTGCATGCGCGGCGCTGACCATCCAAAAACTCACTGGTGTGGAGATTGACTATGCAGGGCTGATCTCCTTCGATGGAGTAATCGATCTTACCAATGCCATCGGCGGCGTCAACGTGTGTGTGGCTACTCCTATCAACGACCCGATGTCCGGGCTTCAGCTGGATCAGGGTGAACATACCCTTCAAGGGTTGGACGCGCTTCAATTCCTCCGTTCACGTTACGGGGTAGGCGACGGGGGAGACCTCAGTCGAATCAGTAATCAGCAGCAATTCATGTCGAACCTGGTAAAGAAGATCAAGAGCGAAGATACCCTCAGCAACCCGGCTAAAATCTATAATCTTGCAAAGGCTACGGCTGAAAATGTGACTCTGTCAGACTCACTGAATTCGGTTCCTCAGCTGCTTTCGGTTGCCGCAACGATTAAAGACATCAATCTCGAAGACATTAACTTCTATCAATATCCAGTAAAGACCCACCCTTACAACCCCAACAAGGTTGCTCCGGACTACGCCACGGCTAAACTTCTCTTCGAGGCGATCCAGAGTGGTCAGAGCTTACAGGTAGCTGAGACGGGCCCCGCCACAGAGGTTGAGTCCAGCGCTACCCCGGGGGCTCCTGCGGTTACTGATGAGCCTCAATCCGCCCAAGGCCCGCAAACGACTCAGGACGTTCCGACGTCAGCACCCGCCCAGGAAGCCCAAGCGGGAGAAACACCCGCCCCCACGGCAAGCGAGAGTCCTTTAGAGAATTTGCGCGGGCAGAACGCGAGCGAAGTGACCTGTACTACGGGGCGGTAGTGGGATCAGCATCCGTTAATTATTGAAGGAATTTGCCCAGAACTGCCACTTTGGTTCGAGATAGGGTTCCGCATTCGTTATGATAGTCGTTGTGCGTTCTTTTGATCGCGCTGGAGACGTCGCATAGTCAGGCCTAGTGCACCACCCTGCTAAGGTGGAGTCCTCGTAAGGGGACCAGGGGTTCGAATCCCCTCGTCTCCGCGGAAAGATTAAAGCCTCGGGTTCCCCGGGGCTTTTCTCGTAGGGTGACTTCTGAGGTAGGGAGAGACATGGACGTCGAGGAGAACTTTCACGGACAGCGCCCTAATCTGTTGCAGTCCGATTGCTCTCGTTGTTTCGGGCTCTGCTGCACGGCTTTGGTGTTTGAGCGATCCTCAGATTTTGCCTTTGCGAAGGACGAGGGTGAGCCCTGCGTTAATCTTCGGCGGGATTTCAGCTGCGGTATCCACGAAAGGCTTCGGGTGTCCGGTATGAAAGGGTGCACGGTCTTTGAGTGTTTTGGGGCCGGGCAGCGGGTGTCGCAAGATACCTTCGGGGGAATGAACTGGCGTGAGAATCCGGCTGTTCGGCAGCAGATGTTTGCGGTCTTCCCCATGATGAAGGAGTTGCACGAGTTCCTGTGGTATCTCGGCTGTGCCGCAGACATGCTCACACGCGAAGGGCCTTCACCGGATCTTAATCAGGAGCTGTCTCTAGTGAGGGAAGCTGTAGAGGCTGTGGCTCAGGACTCAGCTGAGTGCGTTTTGAGCGCCGATCTTGATCGCTTGCAGGGTCAAGTCGGTAGGGTGCTTGCGAAGGCCAGTGAGTGGCTTCGTGCGCGCCAAGGGGAACGCCTGCGTTTGCCTTCGCCTACCTCGGCGCTTGCTCGCAGGCTTGCACCGGGTGCCGACCTCATGGGCGTTAACCTCGCTGGTAGTGATTTGAGGTGCACGAATCTGCGTGGCAGCTACCTGATTGCGGTAAACCTAGAGGGAGCAAATCTCGACTGGGCCGACCTGATTGGCGCTGATCTGCGTGACGCCAACCTCGCAAACGCCACTCTCGAGAATGCCCTTTTTGTGAATCAGCAACAGGTTAATTCCGCGAGAGGGGATGCTCGTACTCGATTGCCCGGAAACCTCACCAGGCCTCCCCACTGGTGATTTTCGGATAACTGTCACATAAAATCTCTGCATGTTTGTGACAGGATTTCACATTGAGCAGGTTTGTGGGGTAGTATCGTTCTTGGCTCAAAAACGCGCCAACACTATGCGCCCGTAGCTCAGCTGGATAGAGCATCTGACTACGGATCAGAAGGCCAGGGGTTCGAATCCCTTCGGGCGCACAA